>NZ_JBIUYI010000004.1:255930-1040195 GCF_044744425.1 Streptomyces sp. NPDC087300 | reverse complement strand
GAGGGGGCACCTCCCTGCTCGAGCGAAGCCGAGAGCTTGGGGGAGGGCGTGCCAGACCCCGCGAGCCCGGCCTGATCCAAACGAAAGGCCCTAGCCCTTGTTCGCCTCTTCGACCATCTTCTTCAGCTTCGCGGGCGTCAGCGGGTTCTGCTGGTCCCCGAAGATGCTCTTGCCGTCGAGCTCCACCGTGGGCGTGCCCTGCAACTTGGCGTCCTGGAAGGCCTTGTTCGACTTGGTGGCCCAGCTGTCGTGCGTGCCGTCCTCGACGCACTTCTTGAAGGAGTCCGTGACGAGCCCGTCCACCTCGCCCGCCAGCTCGATCAGCTTGGCGTTCTTGCTGTACGCGTCGTCCGTCTCCGGGGGCTGGTTCTTGTAGAGGACGTCGTGGTACGCCGGGAACTTGCCCGCGTCCTGGGCGCAGCCCGCCGCGTTGGCCGCGCGCAGCGAGCCGCTGCCGCCGAGGTTCTTGTCGATGAGCGTGGCCAGGTGATACTCGACCTTGAGCTGGCCCTTGTCGGCGAGCTCGTGGATGGTCGAGCGATAGCCGTCCTCGAACTGCTTGCAGGCCGGGCAGCGGAAGTCCTCCCAGATGGTGAGGGTGGACTTGGCGCTGTCCTTGCCGAGCGGGAGCGACAGCTGGTCCTTGCCGTTGGCCCCCTTCGGCACGACGACGGGGCCCGCGGACGAGTCGCTCTTGTCGTCACCGGAGCTGGCGGCGAGCACGCCCACCACCGCGGCGAGGCCGAGCACACCGACCACCGCGGCCCCGACGATCAGCCCTCTGCGCTTCTTGTCGCGGGCCTTCTGCCGCTCTCGCTCTTCCGCCAGCCGTTCGCGGGCCGACCGCTTTCCCTCACTGTTCTTCTCACTCACACCCCGCCAACGAACCGGGGAGGCACGAGCGTGCCTCCCCGGTCCTATTCCACCCGTACGGGTTATGCCTTGCCGCGGACACCGTCCGCGAGTTCGCCCGCGAGCGCACGGACGGCCGCGAGGCCCGCCTGCTCGTCCTCGGCGTCCAGCATCCGCTGGACGAAGGCCGAGCCGACGATCACGCCGTCGGCGAAGCCCGCGACCTCGGCCGCCTGGCGGGCGTCGGAGACGCCGAGCCCGACGCAGACCGGCAGTTCGGTGGTGGCCTTGGTGCGCCGCACCAGCTCCTGCGCCTGCTCGCCCACCGAGGCGCGGGTGCCGGTGACGCCCATCAGGGAGGCCGCGTAGACGAATCCGGAACCGGCCGCCGTGATGGTGGCGAGCCGCTCGTCCTTGCTGCTCGGCGCGACGACGAAGACCGTCGCGAGGCCGTGCTTCGCGGCGTGCTCACGCCACAGCGCCGACTCCTGGACGGGCAGGTCGGGCAGGATGCAGCCCGCGCCGCCCGCCTCCGCGAGTTCGGCGGTGAAGCGCTCCACGCCGTAGCGGTCGATGGGGTTCCAGTACGTCATGACGAGCACCGGCTTGCCGGTCGCCTCGTGCGCCTCGCGGACCGTGCGCAGTACGTCGCGGATCTTGAGGCCGCCGCGCAGCGCGATGTCGTCGGCGGTCTGGATGACGGGGCCGTCGAGCACCGGGTCGGAGTGCGGCAGGCCGACCTCGACCACGTCGGCGCCGCCCTCGAAGACGGCCTTGATCGCCGCGATGCCGCCGTCGACGGTGGGGAAGCCCGCCGGCAGGTAGGCGATCAGTGCGGACCGGCCCTCGGCCTTCGCCGCCGCGAGGGTGTCCTCCAACAGCCTGATGTTGCCGCTCACTTGGCGTCCCCCTCGATCTCCGCGGTGGCCGCCGCGTCCGCCTCGACGGCGGCGTCCGTGTCGTACAGGCCGAAGTAGCGCGCGGCCGTGTCCATGTCCTTGTCGCCGCGCCCGGAGAGGTTGACGACGATCAGGCCGTCCTTGCCCAGCTCCTTGCCGACCTCGAGAGCGCCCGCGAGCGCGTGGGCGCTCTCGATGGCGGGGATGATGCCCTCGGTCCTGGACAGGAGCCGCAGCGCCTGCATCGCGGCGTCGTCGGTGACCGCCCGGTACTCGCCGCGGCCGCTGTCCTTGAGGTAGGCGTGCTCGGGGCCGATGCCGGGGTAGTCGAGTCCGGCGGAGATCGAGTAGGGCTCGGTGATCTGGCCCTCCTCGTCCTGGAGGACGTAGGACCGCGAACCGTGCAGGATGCCGGGCTCGCCCGCGGTCAGCGTGGCCGCGTGCTCGCCGGTCTCCACGCCGTGTCCGGCGGGCTCGCAGCCGATGAGGCGTACGTCCGCGTCCGGGATGAAGGCGTGGAAGAGGCCGATGGCGTTCGAGCCGCCGCCGACGCAGGCGACGGCGGCGTCGGGCAGCCGTCCGGCGCGCTCCAGGATCTGCCGCCTGGCCTCGACGCCGATGACGCGGTGGAAGTCGCGGACCATGGCGGGGAAGGGGTGCGGGCCCGCGACGGTGCCGAAGAGGTAGTGCGTGCGGTCCACGTTGGCGACCCAGTCGCGGAACGCCTCGTTGATGGCGTCCTTCAGGGTGCGGCTGCCGGACTTCACGGCGATGACCTCGGCGCCCAGCATGCGCATGCGGGCCACGTTCAGGGCCTGGCGCTGGGTGTCGATCTCGCCCATGTAGATGGTGCATTCGAGGCCGAAGAGCGCGCAGGCGGTGGCCGTGGCGACGCCGTGCTGGCCCGCGCCGGTCTCGGCGATCACGCGGGTCTTGCCCATGCGCTTGGTGAGCAGGGCCTGGCCGAGCACGTTGTTGATCTTGTGCGAGCCGGTGTGGTTCAGGTCCTCGCGCTTGAGGAAGACACGGGCGCCGCCCGCGTGCTCCGCGAAGCGGGGCACCTCGGTGAGGCTGCTGGGGCGGCCGGTGTAGTGGACGAGCAGGTCGTCGAGCTCGCGGGCGAACTCGGGGTCGTTCTTGGCCTTCTCGTACTCGACGGCGACCTCGTCCACGGCGGCGACGAGGGCCTCCGGGATGAACTTGCCGCCGAACGCGCCGAAGTACCCTTCGGCGCTGGGGACTTGACCCTCCGGGTCGGGGATGAAGTACTCGCTGGGCATGCGGAAACCTCGCGTTGGCGTCGTATTGGCTTGGACGGTGTTCGCCTTGGCGCCGTTGCTGGTCGGGGCCCGTGCGCGACCGCGGCCCGTCGTGGCCCGCGCGCGCAGTTCCCCGCGCCCCTTCCGGGGCGCTACTCAGCTCCGGCGGCGATCAAGGCGCCGCCCTGCCATCGCATCCCGGGGATCTGGCCCGGTTCCGCTCCGATGTGGTACCGCACCCGCCTGCCCCGCACGCGCCGCGCGGGCGCCCGGCAGCCGCGCGGGCGGCAGCCGGGTGCGAGGCGGGCGGCGATGGACATCGGGAGGGTCAGCTCCGTCCGTGGCGCAGCGCGGGGTGGGCGCCCGCGGCGACCAGGTCGGAGACCGCGGCCTTCGGGTCGCGCCCGGTGACCAGGGACTCGCCCACGAGCACCGCGTCGGCGCCCGCGTTGGCGAAGGCGATCAGGTCGTGCGGGCCCCGTACACCGGACTCGGCGATCTTGACGACGCCGTCCGGCAGCTCGGGCGCGATCCGCTCGAAGGTGGAGCGGTCGACCTTGAGGGTCTTGAGGTCGCGGTTGTTGACGCCGATGACGCGGGCTCCCGCGTCCACGGCGCGCTCGGCCTCGTCCTCGTCGTGCACCTCGACGATCGGCGTGAGGCCGATCGATTCGGCACGCTCGATGAGGGACTCCAGGGCGGGCTGCTCCAGGGCTGCCACGATGAGCAGCGCGAGGTCGGCGCCGTACGCCCTGGCCTCCCACAGCTGGTACGAGGTGACGATGAAGTCCTTGCGGAGCACCGGGATGTCGACCTTGGCGCGGACGGCCTCCAGGTCGGCGAGCGAACCGCCGAAGCGGCGCTCCTCGGTGAGCACGGAGATGACGGCGGCGCCGCCCGCCTCGTAGTCGGCGGCGAGCCCCGCGGGGTCGGCGATCGCGGCGAGCGCGCCCTTGGAGGGGCTGGAGCGCTTGACCTCACAGATGACCTTGACGCCGTCACCGCGCAGGGCGGCCGCTCCGTCCCTGGCCGCGGGGGCCCGAGCAGCGCGCTCCTTGATCTCGTCGAGGCTGACGCGCGCCTGCCGCTCCGCGAGGTCGGCACGGACTCCGTCGATGATCTCGTCGAGCACACTCACCGAGCGGCCCCCTTCCCTGACGGTTGAGCTGACGTTCAAGCTGGTCACTGCGATGGTATCCGCAGGAGGGCGAAGCCCCCGCATCCGGTTGACGGGCGTCCCACGACCTGGACACCGGCCGCGCCCGTGACCTGGCCGTTCACCGGCTCCGCGAGCTGGGGGTCCGCCGCTGTCACGGCCTGTCGGTCAGGGGTGCAGCCACGATCCGAACGGCAGATTGCGGACGACGGTGAAGACGGTGACCAGCACGCCGAGGCTCCAGAGCGGCACCGGGCCCAACTCGATCCGCAGCGGTTTCCCGCGCGCCGCCCTGACCGCCCAGAGGGTCCACACGACGGCGAAGAGGACATAGCCGGCGACGGCCATCGCGTTGGCGCCGAGGGCCGCGCCGAAGTCGCCGTGGATGAACGCGTGGGCGCTGCGCAGACCGCCGCAGCCGGGGCAGTAGATGCCGGTGAGGCGCAGCAGCGGGCAGGCGGGGTAGTGGCCCGGTTCGTTCGGGTCGACCGCTCCGACGTAGGCGAAGGCCCCGACGACGGAGGCGAGCACACCGGCCGGCACGAGCAGACGGGTCAGGACGGCGGGCGCGGCGCTCTCGGTTTCGGCGGTCACCCGTGCATTCTGCCTCGCCGCGGGGTCCGGCGCCCGGTGGCCGTACCGGCGACGGGACGGCCGCGGGGCCGAACGGCGGGCACGTACGCGAGGAGGCGGCCGGGCAGGTGCCCGGCCGCCTCCTGGCGTACGACGGAGATCAGCTCCGCGGGATCAGCTCTCGGAGCCCGCGACCTGGCGCTGCGGGCGCTTGGCCTGCCCCAGGCCCGCGGCGCGCATGGCACCGCCCACGAGGCCGCCGATCACGATGATGGCCATGCCGGCCCAGAACCCGGGCACGTTCGCCATCACCATGAAGGCGCCGGCGACGCAGAAGCCGATGAAGGCGATGATGACACCGGTCCAGGCGGCCGGGGTGTGTCCGTGGCTGCTGCCCGCCATTGATTGCTCCTCGTTGCTGTGTACGTGTGTGTACGTGGTGGTGGGTGGGAGGCCCACCGCGAGTCGGACGCTCGTCACCATTGTCCCGTACTCGCGCGTATGCCTTGAGCGCGGGGTCGGGCTTGACGCGTCGGTCCCGTCAGGTCTCGCGCGTCGGGTCCTCGCCCCGGTCGAGGGCCTTCCACATCTCCTCGGGCCGCTCCGGGTCGGGGGCGCGGCGGGCCTTGCGGGGGCTGGGCGTGCCGTCGCGCTCGTAGCGCCCCGACATCGCGGGCCAGCCCCTGCCGTAGGTGAGGGCGAGCAGGCCGGAGAGCAGGAGGAGCGCGCCCGCGGCGGCCGCGGCGTACGGCCAGCCGGTGTGGCTGAGCTCCCCGATGGTGGCCGCGGCGTCGCCGGACGCGGTCGCGGCCTTCTCGTCGAGGGCGCCCCGGTCGTCCGCGCCGAGCAGGGCCGCGGCGATGGTGCCCGCGCCGCTGAGCGCGAGCAGCAGGGAGACCAGGACGCGTCCGGTGCGGCGGACCGCGAAGACGGCGACGAGAGCGGCAAGGCCCACTATGGCGAGGGCCGCGGGGACGCCCGTGACGTCGCTGCCCTTGGCGGAGAGCGGCAGGGCGCCGCCGGCCACCGAAGCGGTGCCGTGCGCCCACTCCTGGCGCGAGGCGAGCAGGGCGAGGGCCGCGCCGACGGCGCCGAGCAGCAGCGCGGCGGCGATGCTGCGCCTGCTGCTGCGCTGCTCTGGGCTCTCGGCGGGAGCCTCGGTACGGGGCGGTGGTACTGCGGAAGTCACCTGTCCACTATCCCTCACGGTCCGAACGCGCGTGCAGCCGGTTCGCCGTGTGGATGGCGCGCAGCACCGCGGCGGCCTTGTTGCGGCACTCGGTGTCCTCGGCGACGGGGTCGGAGTCGGCGACCACACCCGCTCCCGCCTGCACGTACGCCGTGCCGTCGCGGAGCAGTGCGGTGCGGATGGCGATCGCGGTGTCGGAGTCGCCCGCGAAGTCGAGATAGCCGACGCAGCCGCCGTAGAGGCCGCGCCTGGACGGTTCGAGCTCGTCGATGATCTGCATCGCGCGGGGCTTGGGGGCGCCGGAGAGGGTGCCCGCGGGGAAGCAGGCGGTGAGCACGTCGAAGGCCGAACGCCCGTCGGCCACCTGTCCGGTGACGGTCGAGACGATGTGCATGACGTGCGAGTACTTCTCGATGGACATGAAGTCGACGACCTCGACGGAGCCCGGCTCGCAGACCCGGCCCAGGTCGTTGCGGCCCAGGTCGACGAGCATGAGGTGCTCGGCGCGCTCCTTGGGGTCGGCGAGCAGCTCGTCGGCGAGCGCCTGGTCCTCCTGCGGCGTGGCGCCGCGGTGCCGGGTCCCCGCGATGGGGTGCACCATGGCGCGCCCGTCCTCGACCTTGACGAGGGCCTCGGGGCTTGAGCCGACCACGTCGAAGCCGTCGAAGCGGAAGAGGTACATGTACGGCGAGGGGTTGGTGGCCCGCAGTACCCGGTAGACGTCCAACGCGCTCGCCGTGCACGGGGTCTCGAACCGCTGCGAGGGCACGACCTGGAAGGCCTCACCGGCGCGGATGCGCTCCTTGATGTCCTCGACGGCCTCCTGGTACTGCTCGCCGCCCCACAGCGCGGTGTACGGGGGCAGTTCGGAGGGCGGCAGCGCGGCGGGCGGCTGCGAGACGGGCCGGGAGAGGTCGGCCTCCATGGCGTCGAGGCGGGCGACCGCGTCGGCGTAGGCCTCGTCGACGCCGGTGTCGAGGTCGTTGTGGTTGATCGCGTTGGCGATCAGCAGGACCGAGCCGTCCCAGTGGTCGAGGACGGCGAGGTCGCTGGTGAGCAGCATGGTCAGCTCGGGCAGGGCGAGGTCGTCCCGCTCCCCCGGGCCGATCTTCTCCAGGCGGCGCACGATGTCGTAGCCGAGGTAGCCGACCATGCCGCCGGTGAAGGGCGGCATGCCGGACACCAGGTCGCGCGGGGTGTGCAGCAGGTCGATGGTGGCGCGCAGCGCGGCCAGCGGGTCGCCCGACGTGGGGACGCCGACGGGCGCCGTGCCCAGCCAGTGGGCCTCGCCGTCGCGGACGGTGAGGGTCGCGGCGCTGCGGACGCCGACGAAGGAGTAGCGGGACCAGGACCTGCCGTTCTCCGCGGATTCCAGGAGGAAGGTGCCGGGACGCTCGGCGGCGAGCTTGCGGTAGAGGCCGACGGGGGTGTCGCCGTCCGCGAGGAGTCTGCGGCTGACGGGGAGTACGCGGCGGTCGGCAGCCAGCTTGCGGAAGGTCTCAAGGTCCATGGGGGCAGACCCTACTGACCGGGCGCGGACGCGTGGGACACGGGAAGCACGTCGGTGTCGAAGCAGGTGCGGGTGCCGGTGTGGCAGGCCGCGCCGACCTGGTCGACCTGGACGAGGACGGTGTCCGCGTCGCAGTCCAGGGCGACCTCCTTGACGTACTGGAAGTGTCCGGACGTGTCGCCCTTGACCCAGTACTCCTGGCGGCTGCGCGACCAGTAGGTGCAGCGGCCCGTGGTCAGGGTGCGGTGCAGCGCCTCGTCGTCCATCCAGCCGAGCATCAGCACCTCACCGGTGTCGTACTGCTGGGCGATGGCGGGCAGGAGCCCGTCGGCGCTGCGCTTGAGGCGCGCGGCGATCTCGGGGGCGAGGCTGCTGGGCGGGGGAACGCTGGTCATGGGCCCATTGTGCCGCGCCGGCCCGCCGCCCCAGGCCCGCGTCCACTGTCCGGACCGCGCGGGCGGTCGTAGGCTGGCCGGTATGTCGACCCATGCCAAGCGTGAACGGCTTCTCCTCGCCGATCTGTTGGAGGCGGAGGGCCCGGAGGCCCCCACCCTGTGCGAGGGGTGGCGGACCCGGGACCTGGCGGCCCACGTGGTGGTGCGCGAGCGCCGCGCGGACGCCGCGGGCGGGCTCCTGATCAAGCAGCTGGCCGCGCGTCTCGAACGGGTGCAGGCCGAGTTCGCCGCGAAGCCGTACGAGGAACTGATCCAGCTGATCAGGACCGGGCCGCCGCGTTTCTCGCCGTTCTCGCTCAAGCAGGTCGACGAGGCGTCGAACGCCGTCGAGTTCTACGTGCACACCGAGGACGTGCGCAGGGCGCGCCCCGGCTGGACGCCGCGCGAGCTCGACCCGGTGTTCTCCGACACCCTGTGGTCCCGTCTGGAGCGCACCGCGCGCCTGGTGGGCCGCAAGGCGCCGACCGGCCTGGTGCTGCGCCGCCCGGACGGCCAGACGGCGGTGGCGCACCGGGGGACGCCGGTGGTGACGGTGACCGGTGAGCCCGCCGAGCTGCTGATGTTCGTGTACGGGCGCCAGGAGGTCGCCGAGGTGGATCTGGCGGGCGACAAGGACGCGGTCGCCAGGCTGCACGAGTCGAAGCAGCTCGGACTCTAGGATCCGATCCATGATCAAAGTGGCCATGGTGAGTGTCTACGTGGACGACGTCCAGAGGGCGCACGCCTTCTACACCGGCGTGCTGGGCTTCGAGACGCGGATGCACGTGGACGTGGGCGGCGGGTTCCCGTTCGTCACGGTGGGCGCGGCCGGGGCCCAGGAGGATCTCCAGCTGCTCCTGGAGCCGGGCCAGGGGCCGATCGCCGAGCCCTACCGCGCGGCGCTGCGGGCGGCGGACCTGCCGTGCGTCGTCTTCTCGGTGGACGACCTGCGCGCCGAGTACGAGCGGCTCGGCGCGCTCGGCGTGAGTTTCCCGCAGCCGCCGACGGTGCAGGGCCCGGTGCTCACCGCGGTGCTCGACGACACGGTCGGCAATCTGGTGCAGCTGTCCCAGCCGACCGGCTGAAGTCGGCGGGTCAGCGCGGGAGTTCGGCGCGGCGAAGGGAGCGGGAACAGAGTCCGATCACGCCGCCCGCGGCGCTCAGGGCCGCGCTCGCGACGAACACCGGCGCCATCCCCCAGACCCCGATCGCCGCGCCGACGACCGGATAGCTGAGCGGGGCGACACCCATCGTGAACAGCGTCATCACGGACGTGACCCGCCCCAGGTAGGCGGGGTCCGCGACGGTCTGGCACAGCGCGCCGATCAGGGCGCCGCCCAGGCCCGTGCACAGGCCCACGAGGAGCCCGGCCGCCGCGGCGGTGGCGACGGAGGGCGCGAAGGCGATGCCCGCCAGGGCGACCGATCCCGCGATGACGCCCCAGGACTGCACGGCACCGGCCCGCGACACCCGCCCGCGCACGGTGAGCAGCAGGGCCGCGAGGCCCGCGCCGACGCCGAAGCCCGCGACGATCCAGGCCATGCCCGCCGCGCCCCAGCCCCGCTCGTCGGCGAGCAGCACGAGTCCGATGTTGGCGGGCCCCGCGAAGCCCAGCTCCATCACCGCGGCCACGAGCGTCAGCGGGCCGAGGACCCGGTGGCCCCTGATGTACCGCAGCCCGTCGGCCAGTTGACGCCGGGCCGTGCCGCCGCGGGCCGCCGCGCCGTCGGCGGGCAGCTCGCGGACGCGTACGGCCATCAGGAGTGCCAGCGAGACGGCGAACAGCACCCCGGCGGCGCCGAACGCGGCGGCGGGACCGCCGAGCGCCACCGCGAGCCCGCCGAGCGGCGCGGCGACCACCGTGGCCACGCGCTGGGCGAGCCCGCGCATGCCCTGCACCCGGCCGAGCTGCCCCGGCGCGGTGATGCGCGGCGGCAGCGCGCCCACGCTCGGCAGGAAGAGCGCGTCCACGGCGCCGAAGACGAGCGCGACCGCCGCGAGCAGCCAGATCGCGGGAGCGGTCACCAGGAGCAGGACGGCGACGGCGAGGATCACGGCGCACCGGACGGCGTCGCTGCCGATGACGACGCGGCGCGGCCCGAACCGGTCCGCGACGACTCCCCCGCCGAGCATCAGGATCGCGCGCGGTACGGCCCCCACCGCGAGGACGAGCCCCGCCTGCCCGGCGCTGCCGGTGCGCGCGGCGGCCCAGGACAGCGCCACGAAGTAGACGCTGTCGCCGATCATCGACGTGGTGTAGGCGCCGAGCCAGCGCAGGACGTTGCCGTCGCGGTGGGCGGGGCGTTCGGTGACGGCGGGGGCCGGGGGTATGCCGGTGGCGGTCATGACGTGCCCCTCAGATCCGGAACGGGAAGCTGGCCAGGTGGACGGCGACGTTCTCGCGCCCCTCGGTGTCACCGGCCGCCTCCGCGGCCTTGCCCTGCTCCTCGTACGTCTTGATCAGGGCGTGGATGTCGGCGTTGAGCCGGGTGAGTTCGGCGGGGTTGAGGCGGGCGAGGAAGTCCGACTGGTCGGCCGCCCTGCGCCACTGCTCGCCCCAGGCCTCCTGCTGGTCGAGGTAGGTCTCGTACTGCTCCTGGTGGTAGGCGACCAGACGGCGGATGGTGGCCGTGTGGGCGGCGGCCCCCTCGGGCGAGTCCTTGAAGTCCTCGTGGCGGAAGCTCAGGGACTCCTGGGCGGCGCGCCACCACCGCTCCCGCGCGTCGCCGCTCTGCGCCTCGGCCTCCTCGATGAGGCCGTGCTCGGCGAGCTTGCGCAGGTGGTAGCTGACCAGCGAGACCGCCTCGTCGACCTGCGTCGCCAGCTGGGAGGCGGTGGCGACGCCCGCGACGCGCAGCGTGCCGTAGAGCTTCAGGCGCAGCGGGTGCCCGAAGGCCTTCAGCGTGCCGACGTCGGTGATCCGGCGGGTCTCGGGAGGCGGGGGCTGCCGCTTGTCGTCCATGCCTTCACCGTAGGTAGGAAAGAAAAGTTGCGCAACAGAAATTGCGCAACTTCTCTTTCACGTCTGTACGGCATCTGTACGCAAAAGGGCCCCGGCCACCGAACAGGTGACCGGGGCCCGAAGCCCTGAAGGCTCAGCGGACGGGGTGCCCCGCCTCCCGCAGCGTCTCCTTGACCTCGCCGATCCGCAGATCGCCGAAGTGGAAGACCGATGCCGCGAGCACCGCGTCCGCGCCCGCCGCGACGGCCGGCGGGAAGTGCTCCAGACGGCCCGCGCCGCCCGAGGCGATCACCGGCACCGTGACGTGCTTGCGAACGGCCTCGATCATCTCGATGTCGTAGCCGTCCTTGGTGCCGTCGGCGTCCATGGAGTTGAGCAGGATCTCGCCCGCGCCCAGCTCGGCCGCCTGGTGCGCCCATTCGACGGCGTCGATCCCGGCGGACTTCCGGCCGCCGTGGGTGGTGACCTCGAAGGACCCGGACGGGGTGCGCCGCGCGTCCACGGAGAGGACGAGCACCTGACGTCCGAACCGCTCCGCGATCTCGCGGATCAGCTCGGGCCGCGCGATGGCGGCGGTGTTGACGCCGACCTTGTCCGCGCCCGCCCGCAGCAGCTTGTCGACGTCCTCGGCGGTGCGCACGCCGCCGCCGACCGTGAGCGGGATGAAGACCTGCTCGGCGGTGCGGCGGACCACGTCGTACGTCGTCTCGCGGTTGCCCGACGACGCGGTGATGTCCAGGAAGGTGAGCTCGTCGGCGCCCTCGGCGTCGTACACCTTGGCCATCTCGACGGGGTCGCCCGCGTCCCGCAGGTTCTGGAAGTTGACGCCCTTGACGACGCGGCCGTTGTCCACGTCGAGGCAGGGGATGACTCGTACGGCGAGGGTCATGACGCCTCAGCTCCCCGGTACGCCTCCACCTCGACCTCGACCACCAGGCTGGGGTCGATGAAGCCGGAGACGATGAGCATCGAGGCGGCGGGGCGCACGTCGTCGAAGAGCTCCTTGTGGGCGCGGCCCACGTCGTCGACGTCGCGCGCGTGCGTGAGGTACATGCGGGTGCGCACCACGTGCTCGCGGCCCAGGCCCAGCTTCTTCAGCGCGTCGAAGGCGACCTGGAAGGCGGTGACCGTCTGCTCGTAGGGCGTGCCCGCGTCTATGGAGCCGTTCACCACGGACGTGCAACCGGACACCAGGACGAGGCCGCCCGGAAGCTCGACGGCGCGGGAGTAGCCGATGGCCTCCTCCCACGGGCCGCCCGAGTTCACCCGGCGCACGACGTCGCTCATGACGACGCCACCGCGGCGAGCGCCTCTTCGAGGGTGAACGCCTTCGCGTACAGCGCCTTGCCGACGATCGAGCCCTCGACGCCGAGCGGGACGAGCTCGGAGATCGCGCGCAGGTCGTCGAGGGAGGAGACGCCGCCCGACGCCACCACGGGACGGTCCGTTGCCGCGCAGACGTTCCTCAGGAGCTCCAGGTTGGGGCCCTGCAGCGTGCCGTCCTTGGCGATGTCGGTGACCACGTAGCGCGCGCAGCCCTCGGCGTTGAGGCGCTCCAGGGTCTCGTAGAGGTCGCCGCCGTCACGGGTCCAGCCGCGGCCGCGCAGCGTCGTGCCGCGGACGTCGAGGCCCACCGCGATCTTGTCGCCGTGCTCGGCGATGACCTTGGCGACCCAGTCCGGGGTCTCCAGGGCGGCCGTGCCCAGGTTCACGCGGGTGCAGCCGGTGGCGAGGGCGGCGGCGAGCGTGTCGTCGTCGCGGATGCCGCCGGACAGCTCGACCTTGATGTCCATGGCGCCCGCGACCTCGGCGATCAGCGCGCGGTTGTCGCCGGTGCCGAACGCGGCGTCCAGGTCGACCAGGTGCAGCCACTCCGCGCCCGACCGCTGCCAGGCCAGGGCGGCCTCGAGCGGGGAGCCGTAGGAGGTCTCCGATCCGGACTCACCATGGACGAGGCGTACGGCCTGGCCGTCGCGGACGTCGACGGCGGGAAGGAGTTCGAGGGTGCTCACAGGGTTCCGATCCAGTTGGTGAGGAGCTGGGCGCCGGCGTCGCCGGACTTCTCGGGGTGGAACTGGGTGGCGGTCAGGGCGCCGTTCTCGACGGCCGCCACGAAGGGCTCGCCGTGCGTGGACCAGTGCACGTACGGGGCGCGCATCACCGGGTTCACGACTTCGAGGGACCAGGTGTGCACGGCGTAGGAGTGCACGAAGTAGAAGCGCGCGTCGTCGTCGAGCCCCTTGAAGAGCGGGGACCCCGCCGACGCCTGGACCGTGTTCCAGCCCATGTGCGGGACGATGTCGGCCTTCAGCGGCTCGACGGTGCCGGGCCACTCGTCCAGGCCCTCGGTCTCCACGCCGTGCTCGATGCCGCGCGCGAAGAGGATCTGCATGCCCACGCAGATGCCCAGCACCGGGCGGCCGCCGGACAGGCGGCGCCCGACGATCCAGTCGCCGCGCGCCTCCTTCAGGCCCCGCATGCAGGCGGCGAAGGCACCGACGCCGGGCACGAGCAGCCCTTCGGCGTTCATGGCCGTGTCGAAGTCGCGGGTGATCTCGACGTCGGCTCCCGCGCGCGCCAGGGCGCGCTCGGCGGAGCGGACGTTACCGAAGCCGTAGTCGAAGACGACGACCTTCTTGGGAGTGCTCATCTCGCGTACGCCTCCCGTCAGTTCCAGTAGTCGAGCCGCATGATGCCCGCGGCCAGACACATCACGGCGCCGATGGAGAGCAGCGTGATGAGGCTCTTGGGCATCCCCTGCTTGACGAAGGAGATGACGCCGCCGATCAGGAACAGACCGACGACGATGAGGATGGTGTTGAGGCCGTTCATGGGTTTACAGCGCGCCCTTCGTGGAGGGGAGGATTCCGGCGGCGCGCGGGTCGTGCTCGGCGGCGTAGCGCAGGGCGCGGGCGAGGGCCTTGAACTGGCACTCCACGATGTGGTGGGCGTTGCGCCCGTACGGCACGTGGACGTGCAGGGCGATCTGCGCCTGCGCGACGAAGGACTCCAGGATGTGCCGGGTCATCGTCGTGTCGTACGCGCCGATCATGGGCGCCATGTTCTCGGGCTCGGTGTGCACCAGGTACGGACGGCCGCTCAGGTCGACGGTCACCTGGGCGAGGGACTCGTCGAGCGGGACCGTGCAGTTGCCGAAGCGGTAGATGCCGACCTTGTCGCCGAGCGCCTGCTTGAAGGCGGCGCCGAGGGCGAGCGCGGTGTCCTCGATGGTGTGGTGCGAGTCGATGTGCAGGTCGCCCTCGGTCTTGACCGTGAGGTCGAAGAGGCCGTGGCGGCCGAGCTGGTCGAGCATGTGGTCGTAGAAGCCGACCCCGGTCGACACGTCGACCTTTCCGGTGCCGTCGAGATCGATCTCGACGACGACCGACGTCTCCTTGGTGGTTCTCTCGACCCGTCCAACGCGGCTCATGCGCTCTGCTCCTTCTTCAGTTCGCGTACCGCATCGAGGAACGCGTCGTTTTCGGCGGGGGTTCCCGCGGAGACCCGCAGCCACCCCGGTACTCCGTTGTCCCGGACCAGGACGCCCCGGTCGAGGATCCGCTGCCACACGGCATGCGAGTCGTCGAACCGCCCGAACTGCACGAAGTTGGCGTCGGAGTCGGTCACCTCGTAGCCCAGCGCGCGCAGCTCGGTGACCAGGCGGTCGCGCTCGGCCTTGAGCTGCTCGACGTATCCGAGGAGCGTTTCGGTGTGCTCAAGGGCGGCCAGCGCGGTGGCCTGGGTGACGGCCGAGAGGTGGTACGGCAGGCGGACCAGCTGCACCGCGTCGACGACCGCGGGGTCGGCGGCGAGATAGCCGAGGCGCAGGCCCGCTGCGCCGAACGCCTTGGACATGGTCCGCGAGACGACGAGGTTCGGCCGGCCTTCGATCAGCGGGAGCAGCGAGTCGCCGTGGCTGAACTCGACGTACGCCTCGTCGATCACCACCATCGACGGCCCCGCGGCCTGCGCGGCGTCGTACAGCGCGAGGACCGTCTCGGCCCGGACCGCGTTGCCCGTGGGGTTGTTGGGCGTCGTGATGAAGACGACGTCCGGCTGGTTCTCGGTGATCGCCTTCGTGGCCGCCTCGACGTCGATCGTGAAGTCGTCGTGACGCGGGCCCGAGATCCAGTTCGTGCCGGTGCCGCGGGCGATCAGGCCGTGCATCGAGTACGAGGGCTCGAAGCCGATGGCCGTGCGCCCGGGGCCGCCGAAGGTCTGCAACAGCTGCTGGATGACCTCGTTGGAGCCGTTGGCCGCCCAGACGTTGGCGAGGGCGACCGGGTGGCCGCCGGTGCGGGTGAGGTAGCGCGCGAGCTCGGTGCGCAGCTCGACCGCGTCCCTGTCGGGGTAGCGGTTGAGGTCGCGGGCGGCCGCGCGCACGCGCTCGGCGATGCGGTCGACCAGCGCGTCCGGCAGCGGGTAGGGGTTCTCGTTGGTGTTCAGGCGGACGGGAACGTCGAGCTGGGGGGCGCCGTAGGGGGACTTGCCGCGCAGTTCGTCGCGTACGGGAAGGTCGTCGATCCGGGTCGTTCCGTGCTGGGCGGTCACTTGGTGGGCACCTTCCACCCGAAGCGGGCCTTGATCGCCGCGCCGTGCGCCGGCAGGTCCTCGGCCTCGGCCAGCGTCACCACGTGGTGGGCGACGTCGGCCAGGGCCTCGCGCGTGTAGTCGACGATGTGGATGCCGCGCAGGAACGACTGGACGGACAGGCCCGAGGAGTGGCAGGCGCAGCCGCCGGTCGGCAGGACGTGGTTGGAGCCCGCGCAGTAGTCGCCGAGGGAGACCGGCGCCCAGGGGCCCACGAAGACCGCGCCCGCGTTCTTGACGCGGTCGGCGACGGCGGTGGCGTCCGCGGTCTGGATCTCCAGGTGCTCGGCGCCGTACGCGTCGACGACCCTGAGGCCCTCCTCCAGGCCGTCGACCAGGACGATCGCGGACTGCTGCCCCTTGAGGGCGGGCACGATCCGGTCCTCGACGTGCTTGGTCGCGGCGACCTGCGGCGCCAGCTCCCTCTCCACGGCGTCCGCGAGGGCCACCGAGTCCGTGACGAGCACGGCGGCCGCGAGCGGGTCGTGCTCGGCCTGGCTGATCAGGTCGGCGGCGACGTGCACGGCGTCCGCGGTGTCGTCGGCGAGGACCGCGATCTCGGTCGGGCCCGCCTCGGTGTCGATGCCGATGCGGCCGGTGAAGTAGCGCTTGGCGGCCGCGACCCAGATGTTGCCGGGGCCCGTGACCATGTTGGCGGGGGCGCAGGACTCGGTGCCGTACGCGAACATCGCGACGGCCTGGGCGCCGCCGACCGCGTACACCTCGTCGATGCCGAGGAGCGCGCAGGCGGCGAGGATCGTCGGGTGCGGCAGGCCGCCGAACTCCTTCTGGGGCGGCGAAGCGAGCGCCGTCGACGCGACGCCCGCCTCCTGGGCGGGGACCGCGTTCATGATCACCGAGGAGGGGTAGACCGACCGGCCGCCGGGCGCGTAGAGCCCGACGCGCTCGACCGGTACCCACTTCTCGGTGACCGAGCCGCCCGGCACGACCTGGGTGGTGTGCGGGGCGCGGCGCTGCGCGCGGTGGACGGTGCGGGCGCGGCGGATCGACTCCTCCAGGGCCGCGCGGACCTCGGGGTCGAGACCGGCCAGGGCCTCGGCGAGCGCGGCCGCGGGCACGCGGACCTGCTCGATGCGGACACCGTCGAACTTCTCCGCGTACTCGATCAGCGCCGCGTCGCCACGATGATGCACGTCCTCGCAGATGGGCCGCACCTTCTCCAGGGCGGCCGCGACGTCGAAGTCGGCACGGGGCAGCAGGGCGCGCAGGGCGGCCCCCGACGGAAACTCTGTGAGGGCATCGCCGCGCAGATCGATTCGAGAGATCACATGGCCAATTCTCTCAGACCTTCTTTCGGCACCGGACGCCCGTATCACTGGCTGATATGGATCCCGGAACAGCACGTTCACCACTAGCGTTCAGCCCGTCACCGAACGGGCATGAACAGGTGTACGAGGGCACAAGCGCACGGGGAACGGGGAGGACGGAAGCAAGTGGCCGACGGCACCGGCATCGGGGACCCGCCGGACGGACTGACCGCCGCGGAGATCGGCATGTGGCAGGCCTTCCGCAACGGCAGCGTCTACGACCTCAGATCGGGCGACGCCACCGTGGACGACCCGCACGGCGGCCACCCCTGGGGTCCTGAGCGGAGCGTGCGGGCGCGCATCGTGTGCTGGCTCCTCCTGGACGGACCGCCCGCGCTCGCGGGCCGCGTCTCCTCGCTGAAGCTCGCGGGCGTGCAGATCACCGACGCGCTCGACCTCGCGGGCGGCACGGTCGTCCCGTACACCGAGATGAAGCACTGCCGCTTCGAGAAGGAGGTGCTCCTTCCCGAGGCCCGCTTCACCACGCTCCGGCTCGTCGACTGCGCGGTCCCCCGCTTCGAGGCCGCCCGGCTGCACACCGAGGGCGATCTGCACCTGCCGCGCTGCCGTATCCACAACGGCATGCGCCTCACCGACGCCCACATCGGCACCGACCTGCTGCTCAACCAGGCGGTGGTCTACCGCGACCGGCGCGGCAACTCGATCCTGGGCGACGGCCTCTCGGTCGGGCAGGACCTCCAGGCCGAGATGATGGAGTCGCACGGCGTGCTCAGCCTGCGCGGCGCGAAGATCGGCGTCTCACTGAGCCTGCGCGGCAGCCTGCTCACCAACCCCTACGGCAGGCGCGCCCTGAACGCCCCGCAGCTGACCGTGGAGCGCTCGCTCTACCTGACCCCCGCGGGCCTCGGCAACCCGTCCCTGACCAGCGGCACCACCCCGGCGCGCGGCACGCGCGTGCAGCGCTTCGAGTGCCAGGGCGGGGTCCGCCTCGACGACGGCAGGTTCGGCGACGCCATCGACCTCACACAGGCCCGCTTCACGCTCCAGAACGACCAGGAGCTGTCGCTGCGCCGCGTCCAGACGCCCGAGCTGCGCTTCCTCGGCGAGGCGCCGCAGCGCGGCAGGGTCGTCCTGTCCGGCGCCCGGATCGTCACCCTGATCGACAAGTCGGCGAGCTGGCCAGGACCCGGCTGTCTCCAGATGGGCGGCTTCACCTACGAGAACCTCGTCCCGCAGGGCAGCTTCCCGCTCTCCCTGCGGCTGAGCTGGGTGGCGGCCGCGACGGCCGAGTACAACCCCGAGCCGTACGAGCGGCTCGCGACCGTCCTGCGCAACGGCGGCGAGGACGCCGACGCCCGCGAGGTCCTCCTCGCCAAGCAGCGCAGGCGCCGCGAGACGCTGCCGCTGGCGGCGAAGCTGTGGGGATACGCGCAGGACTGGACGGTCGCGTACGGCTACCGCCCCGGGCGGGCCGCGGTCTGGATGGCCGTGCTGTGGGCCGTCAGCGCGGTGGCCTTCGCGCGCGCCGACCACCCCGCGATCAAACCGGGCGAGCACCCCAACTGGAACCCCGCCCTGTTCACCCTCGACCTGCTCCTGCCGGTCATCGACCTGGGCCAGGACAGCTACTGGCAGCTGCGCGGCGGCTGGCAGTGGTTCGCCGCGATCCTGATCCTGCTCGGCTGGATCCTCGCCACGACGGTGGCGGCGGGCGCGACGCGGCTGCTCCGCCGCAGCTAGGGTCTTTCGTTTGGATCAGGCCGGGCTCGCGGGGTCTGGCACGCCCTCCCCCAAGCTCTCGGCTTCGCTCGAGCAGGGAGGTGCCCCCTGCGGCGTTGTCGTCGGTTGCCAACGCTCCGCGTTGCCGCCCTCCTCCGCCTTGCGATCGCACGCACCAGACCCCGCTCCCTGATCCGGCCTGATCCAAACGAAAGACCCTAGGCCGCTGCGCTCGACTGGAGCGGTGCGGGTGTGTGGCCTCCTCCGGCGCGGCCGTGGGGTCTCCGCGGGAGCGTCGTGGCCGGGCGCGCGGTTCCCCGCGCCCCTTGCGGGGCCCTCGGCGGCCGAACCGTTATCCACCCCGAGGCAACCTTCCCCACCCCTGGACCGTCATCCCAGCGCAACCAACAATGGAGCAACCACGACGGTGACCGGAGAGTCCGCGCGAGCGGGGCCGGTTGAGGCGTAAAGGAGGGCACGGTGCTGCGTGCCTTCATCCGTACCGCCCGCATGGTCCGGCACACCCCGCGGCTCGCCGCGGGACTGCCGCCCGACGACGAGGTGCTCCTCGACGTCCCCGACGAGCGCCTGGCCCCCGCCCTCGTCGCCGCTGGCCGGGGCGACTACGGCCCCGCCGCCAAGCTCCTGGCCACCTCCCGCGAGGCCGCCGAGTGGGAGAACCGCGACCGCTACACCACGCGCCTCGCCGCCTTCGCCCGCTCCCGCCCCGAGTGGTTCGACGACTGGCTCGGCGCCTCCCCGCACGACCCGGACGCCCTGCTCGTCAAGGCCGAGCTCGCGGTGGTGCGCGGCTGGGAGTCGCCGGCCCGCGCCGAGCTGCTCCGCGACGCCAGCCCGCTGCTCAGCGCCGCCGCCGACGCCGATCCGCGCGATCCGGTGCCCTGGCGGATCGCCCTTGACCACGCGCGCGGCACGCATGCCCCGCACACCGTCTTCGAGCAGCTGTGGGAGGAGGCGGTGCGCCGCTCCTCGTACCACTACGGCTGCCATGCCTCGGCCCTCCAGTACCTGTCGGCCGCCTGGTACGGCTCGCACCGCGAGTGCTTCGACTTCGCCGAGCGCGCCGCCCAGGACGCGCTGCCCGGCTCGTTGATACAGGTCCTCCCGGCCCGCGCGGCCTTCGCCTACCTCACCAGCCCGTCGGGCAAGGTGCCGCGCCGGCGCCTGGACGCGGCGGCCGACCTCGCCATCGCCCTGTCCAGGGAGTACGCCGAGGGCGACCCCTGGCCCGCCGAGGTCCGCAACCTCCTCACGTACGTCCTGGTGCGCCTGGAACGCTGGGACGACGCCCTCGAACAGCTGCGCCTGATCGGCCCGTACGCGACGTCCTTCCCCTGGGACCGGATGGCGGACGATCCGCTCGGCCAGTTCCTGGAACTGCGCGACGGCGTACGCATCGAAGTGGCCTCGATGACCCCGCTGCGCACTCCGCGCGACCGCGCGCGCCCCGGTGAGCATTAGGCTTGCCGGTCGTGACCACCCGGCTTCCGCTCTTTCCGCTCAACTCGGTGCTGTTCCCCGGCCTCGTCCTGCCGCTGAACGTCTTCGAGGAGCGATATCGCGCCATGATGCGCGAGCTGCTCAAGACCCCTGAGGAGGAGCAGCGCCAGTTCGCCGTCGTCGCGATCCGCGACGGCCTCGAGGTGGCGCCCAGCTCGCCAGGGCTCCCCGACCAGACGGCGCTGCCCGAGCACGGCCCGGCCGCGGGCTTCGGCGACGACCCCCTCAAGGCGTTCCACACGATGGGCTGCGTGGCCGACGCGGCGACCATCAGGGAGCGGGACGACGGCGGCTTCGAGGTGCTCGCCACCGGCACGACCCGGGTCCGGATCCATTCGGTCGACGCCTCAGGCGCCTTCCTGACCGCCGAGGTCGAGGAGGTCCCCGAGGAGCCCGGCGAGGAGGCGGGAGCCCTCGCCGAGGGCGTGCTGCGCGCCTTCCGCTCCTACCAGAAGCGGCTCGCGGGGGCGCGCGAGCGCTCGCTCTCGACGGGCGCCGAGCTGCCGGACGACCCGTCTGTGGTGTCGTACCTGGTCGCCGCGGCGGCCGTCCTGGACACCCCCACCAAGCAGCGGCTCCTGGAGGCGACGGACACCGCGGCGCGGCTGCGCGAGGAGCTGAAATTGCTGCGCGCCGAGACCGCGATCATCCGTAATCTGCCGTCGTTGCCCGCGACGGAACTGACGCGGGGCACCACAAGCCTCAACTGACGTGCGGGGAGCGACCGTGGGCAAGAAGCAGAAGAAGCAGCAGACGGGCGCGGGCGGCACGCCCGCGACGGTGGCGCTCACCGCGGCGGGCACCGCCTTCACCGTGCATTCCTACGCGCACGACCCCGCCCACCCCTCGTACGGCGACGAGGCGGCCGAGGCCATGGGCGTCTCCCCCGACAGGGTCTTCAAGACGCTGGTCGCCGAGGTGGACGGCGAGCTGACCGTCGCCGTCGTGCCCGTCGCGGGCAGCCTGGACCTGAAGGCGCTCGCCACCGCGGTCGCGGGCAAGCGCGCCGTCATGGCCGACCCGGCGGCCGCCGAGCGCACCACGGGCTACGTCAGGGGCGGCATCTCCCCGCTGGGCCAGCGCAAGAAGCTCCGCACGGTCCTGGACGACTCGGCGTCCGCGCACGCCACGATCTGCGTCTCCGCGGGCCGCCGCGGCCTCGAAGTGGAGCTGGCACCCGCCGACTTGGCGGCGCTCACGGACGCGGTCCTGGCACCGGTGGGCCGCGCCTGAGGCGGCTGCGCCCACCCCGTACGCGTACGACGTGAAAGAGCCCTCGACACCCGTCCGGGCCCGGACTAAGAACCCAGGGCATGTCGAAGAAGACGCGCATGCGCAAGTGGCGGGCGAAGAAGCGCAAGGCCAATCACGGCAAGCGCCCCGCCTGAACCCCTCCAGGGACCTGAGCACTGCCGGGAACCTGCCCGTCTAGGAACCCGTCCCCCCGGGATGGCCGTCGCTCCGGGGCCCTTCGTACGGCGCGTGCCCTCCGTAGGGCGCGCTCCCGCCGTAGGGCGCCGGATACGGCTCGGGGTCGCGCGGGCCGAACAGCGCGTTCAGGCCGAGGTGCACGGCGAGCGCGGCCACCGGCCAGGCGAGCAGGACGCCCTTGGCCTTGAGGTCGAGCGGCGCGTCGAAGACGACGCCCTTGCCGACCGCCTTGGCGTGCGCGACGACGTCCGTCTCGGGGCCGATCCAGTGGCCGAGCTTCCAGGCGAGCAGCGACCCGGCGAGGCTGCCCAGCGCGAGGCCGACGACCAGCGGGAGACCGCCGCGCCTGCGCAGCAGGAAGACGAGCACTCCGCAGACCAGTCCGAAGGCGAGCGCGAGCAGGGTGAACGTTCCGTCGATCGCGATCGCCTGCTCGCCCTCGGTGTCCTTGAGGTACACCGCCTTGCCGTCCGAGATGAGCGGCACGCGCGGCGTGAGCCACGTCCACAGGAGTCCGAGCAGGAGGCCGCTGACGGCCACCACCACCGCGAGCACCGCGGCCTGCCGCACTTCGGTCTTCATGCCGGGCCCGTCCTCCTGGTATCCGTGCGAAGCCGTGGCCCCCGACGTCTGCGCGGGTGCCTGCCAGGGGTCGTTCGATGGCTCGTTGTGCGGCGGTTGGGAGGGTGTCAGCGGTGCGGTCACCCACACATCGTGCCAGTACTCCCTGTGCGGCGCGTCACCGGACGGCCGCCCGGCGGTACGCCCAGGTGGCGACGGCCAGCGAGGCGACGCCGACCCCCGCGCAGACCGCCAGGTCGAGCACGACGACGGCCCAGTCCGGCTCGGGCCCGAACGTGCGCGCGAAGGCTTCCACGCCGTACGTCGAAGGCAGCAGGTCACGCGCGAATTGCAGCACCGCCGGCATCCTGTCGGCCGGCAGCACCCCGAGCAACAGTGCGGCCGACATGCCCATCTGGCCGAGCAGCGTGGCGAGTTCGGGTCGCGGCGCGAGCAGCCCGAGCGCGGCGCCGAGCCCCGCGAGGGCGGCACCGGCGAGCGGGATCACCGCGACCAGCACCCACAGATGCGTGAGCGGAAGCCCGAAGAGACCGCAGCCGACGATCGCCGTGACGACCGTGCCGGGCACCGTGAAGGAGGCGTACGCGGCCGCGGCGCCGAGCACCACGGCGGCGGGCGGCACGGGCAGCGTGGCGTAGTGGTCGAGCCCGCCGTCCGCCCGCAGCTGCCCGAAGTACTGCGCGAGCAGATTGAGCGCGACGAACGCGACGACGAGCACGGAGGAACCGGCGACGACCGCCCGCGCCTCCCCGCCCCCGTCGACGACGCCGCGCATCAGGATCATGATCCCGACGGACTGGAAGGTCGCCACGAAGAGCAGCGGTATCCGCGCGACCCGCGCGCGGGAGAGCTGGGCGCGGTAGACGGCGGACAGCGCGGGAAAGAGCCGGGCGGGCGGCCCGAGAGGGGCGGGCCCTTCGGCCTCCTGCGCCGCACGGACGCCGTCGGCCCGCACAACGGCTTCCAAGGGAACCGCACTCACCGGACAACCCCTCTGTCATGGATCCTCAACGCACCGTTCGGTGCGGGGTAAACGGATGGGCGGGTGGGAGCCGTCCGCCGCGAAGCGGCGGCACAGGGCGCCCCGGACGAACCCGCGGCCGAAGAACTCACGCCTTCACCAGCCCCCGTCCACTCCCGCCCAACGCAAGATAGACGTCCTCCAGACTGGGCGTGGCCACGGAGAAGTCGTCCAGCGCGGCGAACGCGGCGCCACCGGTCACCGCGGCGACCGCGGCCCGCGCCTCGTCCGGGGCGAGCCGCAGGGACCACCGCCGCCCCGACTCCACCGCGGAGGATCGCAACGCGGCCACCTCGGGCACGTCGAGCGGCGCCCGCTCGCGCCACACGAGCTCCACCCTGACCTCGTCGGCGACCTGCTCCTTGAGCCCGGCCGGACTGTCACAGGCGATGACCTTGCCCTGGTCGAGCACGGCGACGCGGTCCAGGACGGTCTCCGCCTCGATGACGTTGTGCGTGACCAGGAGCACCGTCGCGCCCTGCTCCGCCCTGCGCCGGTCGATCGCCGCCCAGACGGCCCGCCGCGCGACGGGGTCCATTCCGGTGGTCGGTTCGTCGAGGACGAGCAGCGGCCGCTCCCCCACCAGCACGGTGGCGAAGCAGGCGAGCCGCCGCTGTCCCCCGGAAAGCTTCTTCAGCGGGCGCGCGGCCAGGTCCGTGAGCCCCAGCTCCGCCAGGACCGCGTCCCGCTCGCCGCGCGCCTGCCGTACGTCGAGTCCGCGCAGCCGCCCGGTCGTCTCGACGGCGAGCGACACGGTCAGCTCGTCGAGCGCGGTGGACTCCTGCCCCAGATAGGCGAGGATCCGCGCGGCCCGCTCGGGGTGGCGCACGATGTCGTGGCCGAGGATCTCGACGCCGCCGCTGTCGGGCCGCATCAGACCCGTCAGCTGGCGTACGAGGGTGGACTTGCCCGCCCCGTTGGGCCCGAGCAGGCCGAAGATCTCGCCGCGCCGGATCGTCAGGTCGATCCCGTCGGTCGCGCGGACCTCGGGCGTCGCGGGCCTGCCGCGCCGGGCGCGGACGGCCGGGTAGGTCTTCACCAGGTCGCGCACCGCGCAGACGGCGTCGATGCCGAGTTCCTGACGGAGTCCCTGTCGGACTGCCGGTGCCGGGCGCGTACTCACGAAGGACGAGCCTACGGGGTCCACGGCCGTGAACGACGCCCGGGGCGCCTCGTACGCCCCCCGTCAGTCACCGGCGCGGTCCCCCGCGGGCGCGTGCTCCGCGGCCGTGCGCACGTCGATCTCCCGCCAGAAACCGGCCCTGATCGCGTACCGGTCGTGCTCGTCGATCTGGTCGTCCTTGTGCGCGAGCAGGCCGAACCTGGCCGCGTAGCGCAGCAGCTCGCCGTCGACGCGGTGCGGGATGCGGGGGTACATCGTCGACAGCTTCTGCAGATTGTGCTGCTCCGGAAGGCGCGCCATCCACCGGCGGGCGAACACCTGTCCCACCTCGTACGGGTCGCCGCCGACCGTGGTGATGTCCTCCTCGCGGTCGGCCCAGCGCTGCTCGGCCGTCGTCAGCTGGGCCAGGGTCGGCAGGGCGGCGGCCTCGGGGCCCTCGGGCGCCCCGCCGGGCCGCTCGACCCAGCCCTTGTCGGAGGACCAGCGCAGGGTCGCGTTGGTGGGGTGCTGGGCGGGCTGAGTGCCGGGGCCGCGCAGCGCCGCGAGGTCCTTGGGGGTGGGCACGCCCTTGCCCGCGGGCATCCGGTGTTCCTCGCCGTCGCCGTTGGACGAGGTCTCCGGGTGGCGGGCGGGGGCGACCTCCTCGGCACGCTGGGCGGCGGCCGCGAGCGCGGACTCCGGCAGCGGCGCGGAGAGGATCGCGGCGATCTCGGGGCGCGGCGCGGGCGGCGGGGCGCAGCTGCCGGTGAGCTCCTTGGGGCGGACGGCCTTGGTGATCCAGTTCCGGTCGAGGACGCGCCGCTCGTCGGCCTCGGCGACCAGGTCCTCGGACTGGTTGTAGTCCCCGTCGGCGGCCTGCACGGCCCACAGGTGGACGGCGACGCCGTGCTCCTTGGCGGCCATCATGCCGGGCAGCAGATCGCCGTCGCCGGTGACGAGCACGACGTCGGAGCAGGCGCGGTTGCGCGCGAGCTCGGTCAGCTCGGCGTGCATCGCGGCGTCGACGCCCTTCTGGGCCCACCGTCCGTCGCTGCGGGTCAGGGCGCCGAGCCGGACCGTGACACGGGGCATGACGCGCAGCCGGCGGTGTTCGGGCTGCGGCACCCGGTCGGGCGCGCCGTCGAACCAGTAGATACGCAGCAGAGGGCGCTCGGTATCGGATTCCGCGCGCTCGCGAAGGCCCTGGATCAGGGCGGTGTGATCGACGGTGATCCGGGACCTGGAAGGCTCACCCGCGAGGAGACTCGCGGCGGCACCCAGCAGATACCCGGCGTCCACCAGGACGATGCAGCGGTCCACGCGATCCACCCTCTTTCCCTGGAGGTTCCCTGGTGTAACTGGAAGTTCCCGAAAAGTGCCCGGAGGTTCCTGGACGTTCCCTCGAAGGCCCACGAAGACACCCCGTAAGGGCAACGAATCGGGGTGCGGGTCCGCGTCGGGTTTCCTTCGAGTCTGCCCGACCGGGCAGAGGTTAACGGCCCGAACTCGATCTTCGGCGTGGCGCAACCGAGGTTCACTCTCCGACGGCCCTTATTACGCACGGTAATTCTCCGAAATGCGCACCTTGATGCCATATGTGAATCTGGTCGCGTCCTGGCCCCCAGATCCCCCTCAGGAGGAAGATCACCATGGCCAAGAACAAGAACCGCAAGCAGGGCGACCAGCAGAACCGCGCCTCTCAGGCCGAGCAGGCGCAGGAGCAGGCCAAGTCGGCCGCTTCGGACGCCCAGTCGGCGGTCCAGTCGCAGGCTCAGGGCAGCCCCGCGGACGTCGCCCGTAAGCACCAGCGCCGCTTCGGCCACAACTGACGGTCGCCAGGCACACGCGAGGGGCGCACCCGGAACGGGTGCGCCCCTCGTGGCGTACGTGACGCGGCCGATGCGGCCGATGCGGCGGCCCCATGCGGTCGGCGCGCGCGGTCAGTCGGTGAAGCCGTGCCGCTCGTGGGCGACCATGAACGCGCTCGGCTTCTGGAGCTCGGAGAGGCCGGGCCTGGCGACCTTGCGGCCGCCCTGGATGACCTCGTAGGCGACCCGCACGTGGGACACCCGGTCGACGAACTCCATCTGCGGGAAATAGGACTTGAGTGCCCGGCGGGTCGCCTCCGGGGACTGGTGCGCCTCACGCATCAGAAATACGGCCTTGTCGACAGCGGCACCATTCACGGCACTCAACCCTCACACGCGAGAAGAACTAGATGCACTATGCATCTTACTCCTCGATGTGTCCGGTTCGGATAAGTAAGGGGCGGTTCAGCGCCGGGGCGGGTCAGCCCGCCAGGCAGGACGGGCCGAGCAGCACCTTCAGATCGCCGAAGAGCGCCGGGTCCGGCTTGACGCGATGCCGGTCGAGCCGCAGCACGGTGGTCTTCTGCGCCCCCTGGAGCTTGATCCGCACCTCGCTGTTGCCCCGGTGGTGGCTGAGCACCTCGCCGAGGCGGGTGATCATCGGCGGGCTCACCTTGACCGTCGGAATGGTGATGATCACGGGCGCGTTGGTGCCCGCGTTCGACAGGTCGGGGACCTGCATCTCCATCGCGACGAGCCGGGGCACGTCCTCGCGCTTGTCCAGGCGGCCCTTGACGAACACCACGGCGTCCTCGACCAGTTGGGTCGACACCAGCTGATAGGTGGCCGGGAAGAACATGCACTCGATGGAGCCCGCGAGGTCCTCCACGGTCGCGATGGCCCAGGCGTTGCCCTGCTTGGTCATCTTGCGCTGGAGGCCCGAGATGATGCCGCCGATGGTGACCACCGAGCCGTCCGAGAAGTCACCGCCGGTGAGCTGCCCGATGCCCGCGTCGGCCTTGTCGGACAGGACGTGCTCCAGACCGAAGAGCGGGTGGTCGGAGACGTACAGACCGAGCATCTCCCGCTCCTGGGCGAGCAGATACGTCTTCTCCCACTCGTCCTCGGAGAACTCCACGTCGAGCCCGAAGCCCGGCTCGTCGCCGCCGGACTCCTCGCCCATCCCGCCGAAGAGGTCGAACTGCCCCTCGGCCTCCTTGCGCTTGACCGCGACCACGTTGTCGATCATCGGTTCGTACTGCGCGGTCAGGCCCTTGCGGGTGTGGTTCATCGTGTCGAACGCGCCCGCCTTGATGAGCGATTCGGTGGTGCGCTTGTTGCAGGCGGTGGCCTCGACCTTGTCCAGGTAGTCGGGGAAGGAGGTGAACTTCCCCTTCGCCTTGCGCGAGCGGATGATCGACTCGACCACGTTCGTACCGACGTTACGGACCGCCTCCAGGCCGAAGAGGATCACGTCGTCGCCCTGCGCGGCGAAGTTGTGCACCGACTCGTTCACGTTCGGCGGGAGGACCTTGATGCCCATGCGCCGGCACTCGTTGAGGTAGACGGCCGACTTGTCCTTGTCGTCCTTCACCGAGGTGAGCAGCGCGGCCATGTACTCGGCCGGGTAGTTCGCCTTCAGGTAGGCGGTCCAGTAGGTGACCAGGCCGTACGCCGAGGAGTGCGCCTTGTTGAACGCGTAGCCGGCGAAGGGGACCAGGACGTCCCACAGGGCCTGGATCGCGGCGTCCGAGTACCCGTTCTTCTTCGCGCCCTCCTGGAAGAGGACGAAGTTCTTCGCCAGCTCCTCGGGCTTCTTCTTGCCCATCACGCGGCGCAGGATGTCGGCTTCGCCGAGCGAGTAGCCGGCGATGATCTGCGCGGCCTTCTGCACCTGCTCCTGGTACACGATGAGGCCGTAGGTGAGGCCCAGCGTCTCCTTCAGGGGCTCTTCGAGCTCCGGGTGGATCGGCGTGATCTCCTGGCGGCCGTTCTTGCGCTCCGCGTAGTTCGTGTGCGAGTTCATGCCCATCGGGCCCGGCCGGTACAGGGCCGAGACGGCGGAAATGTCCTCGAAGTTGTCGGGCTGCATCTGGCGCAGCAGCGAGCGCATCGGTCCGCCGTCGAACTGGAAGACGCCGAGCGTGTCACCGCGGCAGAGCAGTTCGAAGGTCTTCGGGTCGTCCAGTTCGAGGGAGAGCATCTCCAGGTCGATGCCCTTGCCCGCCCGCACCATCTTGACGGCGTCGTCCATGATGGTCAGGTTGCGCAGGCCCAGGAAGTCCATCTTGAGCAGGCCGAGCGACTCGCACTGGGGGTAGTCCCACTGCGTGATGGTCACGCCGTCGGTGTGCCGCGTCCAGAGCGGCGCGTGGTCGACGATCGGCTCGCTGGACATGATCACGCCGGCCGCGTGCACGCCCATCTGCCGGACCAGGCCCTCCACGCCCTTGGCGGTGTCGATGACCTTCTTCACGTCCGGCTCGTTCTCGTACATCCCCCGGATCTCGCCCGCCTCGCTGTAGCGCGGGTGCTTGGGGTCGGTGATGCCGGAGAGGTCGATGCCCTTGCCGAGGACGTCGGCGGGCATCGCCTTGGTGAGGCGGTCACCCATCGCGTACGGATATCCGAGCACGCGCGCGGAGTCCTTGATGGCGTTCTTCGCCTTGATCTTTCCGTACGTACCGATCATGGCGACCTTGTCGGCGCCGTACTTCTCCGTCACGTACCTGATCACTTCGACGCGCCTGCGCTCGTCGAAGTCGATGTCGACATCGGGCATGGAGACGCGCTCGGGGTTGAGGAACCGCTCGAAGATCAGTCCGTGGGTGATCGGGTCGAGGTCGGTGATGCCCATCGCGTACGCGACGATCGAACCGGCCGCGGAGCCTCGGCCGGGGCCGACCGCGATGCCGTTGTTCTTGGCCCACATGATGAAGTCGGCGACCACCAGGAAGTACCCGGGGAAGCCCATCTGGATGATGATGTCCATCTCGTACTCGGCCTGCTTCTGCCGGTCGTCGGGGACACCGCCCGGGTAGCGGCGGTTCATGCCGACCCGGACCTCCTCCTGGAACCAGGTGACTTCGGTGAAGCCGTCCGGGATCTCGAACTTCGGCATGAGGTCGCGCTTCTCGAACATGCCGGTCGTGTCGATCTGCTCGGCCACGAGGAGCGTGTTGCGGCAGCCCTCCTGCCACGCGTCCGAGGAGTCGATGGCGTACATCTCGTCCGTGGACTTCAGGTAGTAGCCCGTCCCGTCGAACCGGAAGCGGTCCGGGTCCGAGAGGTTCTTGCCGGTCTGGATGCACAGCAGGGCGTCGTGCGCGACCGACTCGTGCGCGTACGTGTAGTGCGAGTCGTTCGTCACCAGGGGCGGGATGCCGAGCTTCTTGCCGATCTCCAGGAGCCCGTCACGGACCCGGCGCTCGATCTCGATGCCGTGGTCCATCAGCTCCAGGAAGTACCGGTCCTTGCCGAAGATGTCCTGGTACTCGGCGGCCGCCTTCACGGCCTCGTCGAACTGGCCGAGGCGCAGCCGGGTCTGCAGCTCACCGGAAGGGCAGCCGGTCGACGCGATCAGGCCCTCGGACCACTGGGAGATGGTCTCCTTGTCCATGCGGGGCCACTTCTGCAGCCAGCCCTCGGCGTAGGCGTCCGAGGACAGCTTGAAGAGGTTGTGCAGGCCCGTCTCGTTCGCCGCCCAGATCGTCTTGTGTGTATAACCACCCGAACCGGACACGTCGTCGCGCTTCTGGTGCGGCTGGCCCCACTGGATCTTCCGCTTGTTCCGCCGCGACTCCGGGGCGACGTACGCCTCGATGCCGATGATCGGCGTCACGCCCGCCTTCTGCGCCGAGTGGAAGAAGTCGTACGCCCCGTGCAGGTTGCCGTGGTCGGACATGGCGATATGCGTCATGCCCATCTCATTGGCAGCGTCGAACATGTCCTTGAGCCGCGCGGCACCGTCGAGCAGTGAGTACTGCGTGTGCACGTGCAGGTGCGTGAAGGGCGGCTTGGTCACGGCGGAAGGCCTCCGGAGAACGCTGGGCGACAGGCTGCGGACAGTCTGGGGGGACAGCGTGGAAGTCTAATCGGGAGCACTGACAGTCGGCGGGCACTCGGGGGTACCGTCGAGCGTTGGACCGGTCGAGACACCAGTCCCCCATGTCACGCACCACCCTGTACCAGGAGGCACCCAGCGATGTCGGTCCCGCAGCCCACTGCCGAGCAGCGCGGCGAGCAGATCCTCGCCGTCTTCGGCACCGCGTTCGGCGAGCTGCTGGCCGCGGACCCCGCCGCGTTCCGGGTGAAGTTCCGGAAGATGGCCTCCTCCGCCTTCGCGTTCTACCGGGGCACCGCCTGCCTCTTCTACGCCGACCTGGAGCGCGAGCAGCACGGCGGCCCTTACCTGGACGACCGCACCGGCCGGGTGTGGATCCACGGCGACCTGCACGCCGAGAACTTCGGCACGTACATGGACGCCCAGGGCCGCCTGATCTTCAACGTGAACGACTTCGACGAGGCGTACGTCGGCCCCTTCACCTGGGACCTGAAGCGCTTCGCCGCCTCCGTGGCCCTTATCGGCTACACCAAGGCGCTCAGCGACGAGCAGATCGCCGACCTGGTGCGGGTCTACGCCGCGGCGTACCGCGAGCGCATCCACGACCTGGCGACGGGCGCCAAGAGCGACGAGGTGCCGCCCTTCACCCTGGACACCGCCCAGGGCCCCCTCCTGGACGCGCTGCGCGACGCCCGCTCCCTGACCCGCTTCTCGCTGCTCGACTCGATGACGGAGATCCGCGACTTCGAGCGCCGCTTCGCGCCGGGCGGCGGCTCCATCGAGCTGGATGCGGCCACCCGCTACAAGGTGCTCGCCGCGTTCGACGGCTATCTGGAGACGCTGCCCGAGTCCTCGCTGACCCGCCCCGACTCCTACCGGGTCAAGGACGTCGTGGGCCGCCGCGGCATCGGCATCGGCTCCGCGGGCCTGCCGTCGTACAACATCCTGCTTGAGGGCAACAGCGACGCCCTGGAGAACGACGTCGTGATCTACCTCAAGCAGGCGCAGACCCCCGCGGTCTCGCGGCACATCACGGACCCGGCCGTGCGCGGCTACTTCCAGCACGAGGGGCACCGCACGGTCATCTCGCAGCGCGCCCTCCAGGCGCACGCCGACCCGTGGCTCGGCTGGACCGAGCTGGACGGCGCGGGCCAGCTCGTCGCCGAGGTATCGCCGTACGCGGTGGACCTGGACTGGTCGGACATCGACGACCTGGACGAGATCTCCCAGGTGGTCGCCGACCTGGGCCGCGCCACCGCCACGATGCACGCGGCGGCGGACGACGAGAGCGGCCACTCGGACCTGGTGCCGTTCTCCACGGAGCGGGCCATCGACGCCGCCATCGCGGCCGACGAGTCCGGCCTCGGCGACCTCCTCGTGGACTTCGCCCACACCTACGGGGCACGCGCGCGCAGCGATCACCAGATCTTCGTCGACCTGTTCCGCAACGGCCGGATTCCGGGGCTGTAGGGCATCCGCAGGCCATCGTGGAACTCATAGGGACCCTTTAGGGACGTCCTACAGGAACACATGGCACACTCCTCCGCGATGGACATATCAGGGACCCAGCTCAGAGCCGTGCGCGCGGCGCTCTTCACGGCGCTCGTCGTGACGCTCTCCGCCGCGTCGCACGTGCTGCTGTCCCAGGTCCCCCTGCCGCTGACCACCGTCGCGGCGATCGCCGCCGCCGTCTTCGTCATCGCGTACGCGATGGCCGGGCGCGAGCGCGGCTACGGGCGCATCGCCGCCCTGCTGATCCCGCTGGAGCTGGCCGCCGACACGGTCTTCACCGCGGGACAGCACGTCTGTTACGGCGAGGCGGGCGGTCCCGTCGCGGGCCCCCTGCGCTCCGTCGGCCTCGACGTGCTGTGCGGCGGCACTCCGCTCGGCACCCCGCTGGCCCGGATCACCGCGGACGGGCACGACACCGCGTCCGCACTGCTCTCCGAGGCCGACCCCGGTGCCGCCTGGCTGCTGCTCGGCGCGCACGTCGGCGTGGGCCTCCTCGCGGCGGCCTGGCTGCGGCGCGGCGAGCGGGCGCTCGGCCAGCTGCTCCGCGCGGTCGCCGCCGCCACGTTCCGGCCGCTGCTCATCGCGGTCGCCTCGGTGACCTCGTCCCCCGCTCCCGTACGCCGCCTGCCGCGCCCCGAGCGCCGGGTGCGAGCCGTGCGGACGCGCCTTCTCGTGCACTTCGTGGGGCGGCGTGGACCGCCGTGCTCGGCCGCCATCGCCTGAGCACAGCACCCCACGCAGTACACCCACACGGAGAAACAGATCATGAGCAAGCGCAACAGCCAGGCCTCCAAGTCCGCCGCCCGTGAGCGGATCCGCGCCCAGCAGGAAGCCGAGCGCAGGCGGGAGAAGCGCAAGCGCGGCATCATCGTCGGCGTCTCGATCGTCGCCGTCCTCGCGATAGCCGGCGGCGTCGGCTACGCCGTCATGCAGTCCAACAAGCCCGGCTACTGGGAAGAGGCCAAGGACGCCAAGCTGGTGAAGCCGGCCAACGCCTCGGGCAAGAACGGCACGACCGTCGTCCTCGGCAAGGACTCCGCGAAGAAGACACTCAAGGTCTACGAGGACCCGCGCTGCCCGATCTGCGCGGGCTTGGAGCAGACGGTCGGCCCGACCATGGAGAAGGACCTCAAGGACGGCAAGTACAAGATCCAGTTCATCGGGGCGACCTTCCTGGACCGCAACCTGCCCGGTGAGGGCTCCCGCAACGCGCTCAGCGCGCTCGGCGCGGCCCTGAACGTCAGCGACGACGCCTTCCTCGAGTACAAGAAGGTGCTCTACTCGGCGAAGATCCACCCCTCCGAGCAGGACGACAAGTTCAAGAACGACTCGTACCTCCTCGACGCCGCCGCCGAGGTGCCCGCGCTCAAGAACAACAAGGACTTCGAGAAGGACGTCAAGGACGGAACCTTCGACCGGTGGGCCCTGGAGATGTCGAAGACGTTCGACGACAACAAGGACGGCGTCGACGCCACGCCGTCCCTCGTCATGGACGGCAAGCAGCTGACCGGGCCCGGCTCGAAGACCGCCCCCAGCACCGTCGCGGACTACAAGACCGCCATCGACAAGGCCCTCAAGGGCTGAACCGGACGTAACCGGTTGAATTGACGCACAACCCCCCGCGCCGAGAAGGCGCGTGGCAAAAGAGCGGGCGAACTCATGGAGTTCGCCCGCTCTTTGCGATTACCGATCAGTAAGGTGATCGCCCGTGACCAGTCGATTGAACCCAGAAGCACCTGCCAACTCACTGACGCCGCGCCGCCGCACCGTCGTGAAGGCCGCGGCCGCCACCGCCGCACTCGCCCCGCTCGCCGCCGTGCCCGCGCACGCCGCCGAAGGGCCCGCGTTCCACCACGGAGTCGCATCGGGCGACCCGCTGCCCGACGGCGTCCTGCTGTGGACCCGCGTGACCCCCACGCCGGACGCCGTACCGGGCTCGGGCAAGGGGCCCGACACCGAGGTGCGTTGGGAGATCGCCGAGGACAAGGGCTTCACCCGGGTCGTCGGCCACGGCAGCACCACCGCGCGGGCGGCGTCGGACCACACGGTCAAGGCCGACGTAAGGGGCTTGCGCCAGGCGACCGCCTATTACTTCCGCTTCTCCGTAGGAGACGTCCACTCCCCCGTGGGCCGCACCCGCACCACTCCCGCGCACGACGCGGCCGCGCCGGGCGTCCGCTTCGGCGTGGTGTCGTGCGCCAACTGGGAGGCCGGATACTTCTCCGCCTACCGCCACCTCGCGGCCCGCACCGAACTCGACGCGGTCCTGCACATCGGCGACTACATCTACGAGTACAAGAGCGGCGAGTACCCGTCCGCCGAGAACGTCGTACGCCAGCACGAGCCGAAGCACGAGATCCTCACGCTCTCGGACTACCGGACCCGGCACGGCGTCCACAAGACGGACAGTGACGCGCAGGCGATGCACGCCACGCACCCGGTCATCGCGATATGGGACGACCACGAGTTCGCCGACAACGCCTGGTCGGGCGGCGCCGAGAACCACTCGCCCGACACCGAGGGCGGCTGGGACCACCGCATGGCGGCGGCCAAGCAGGCCTACTTCGAGTGGATGCCCGTGCGCCCCTCCACCGAGGGCACCGTCTACCGCCGGATCCGCTACGGCAAGCTGGCCGATCTGCACCTGCTCGACCTGCGGTCCTTCCGCTCCGAGCAGGCCGGCTTCGGCAGCGGTGACGTCGACGATCCGGACCGTACGATCACGGGCCGCGCCCAGCTCGACTGGCTGAAGTCGGGGCTCACCGCGTCGGACGCGGCCTGGAAGCTGGTCGGCACCTCGGTGATGATCTCGCCGGTGGCCTTCGGTTCGCTACCCGCGCACTTCCTGGAGCCCCTCGCGGAGCTGCTCGGCCTGCCCAAGGAGGGCCTGGCCATCAACGCCGACCAGTGGGACGGCTACACGGACGACCGCAAGGAACTCCTCAACCACCTGCGCGACAACAACATCCGCAACACCGTCTTCCTCACCGGTGACATCCACATGGCCTGGGCGAACGACGTACCGGCCAAGGCGGCCACCTACCCGCTGTCGCGCTCGGTCGCCACGGAGTTCGTGGTCACCTCGGTGACCTCCGACAACGTGGACGACATGCTGCACGTCGCCCCGCACACCGTCTCGCTGGTCGCGGTCGGCGCCATCAAGGCGGCCAACCGCCATGTGAAGTGGCTGGACATGGACTCGCACGGCTACGGCGTCCTCGACGTCACCGCCGAACGCTCGCAGATGGACTACTACGTCCTCTCCGACCGCAAGGACCCGCGCGCCACCTCGTCCTGGGCCCGCTCGTACCGCACGCTCAACGGCACGCAGAAGGTCGAGCGGGCGGACGCACCCGTGCGCTGACCCGCCGGGCGCTCGGCGGGTCCCCGGCGAGCGCCCCGGAGTGCGCTCAGAGGGTCTCGAGGAAGCCGAGCGCCGTGCGCCACGTCGCCTCCGCGGCCTGGGCGTCGTAGTCGTCCAGGTCGGGGTCGGTGTAGAGGTGCCCGGCGCCCGCGTAGCGGTAGACCTCCACGTCGGCCCCGGCCCGCTGCATCTGCAGGTACCAGGCGCTGAGCCAGTCGTCCGTCTCGAACGGATCGGGCTCCGCCACGTGCAGCTGCACCGGCAGCTCGTCCACCGTCGCGCTCTCCGCGATGTCGGACGTGCCGTGCAGGAGCAGCAGGCCGCGGGCCTTGTCGTCGCCGAGCGCGAGCGTCTGGGCGGTCGCCGCGCCCAGCGAGAAGCCCGCGTAGACCAGACCGCGCTCGGAGTAGGGCGCGGCGGCCAGGATGGCGCGCTTCAGGAGCTCGTCCTTGCCGAGCTCGTCCTTGAAGGCCATGCCTTCCTCGACGTCGTCGAAGGTGCGCCCTTCGAAGAGGTCCGGGGTCCACACCTCGTGCCCCGCGGCACGCAGGCGGTCCGCCGCCGCGTGCACCGCGGGCCGCAGCCCGTACGTCGAGTGGAAAAGCATGATGTTCATGGGGCCATCGTGCCATCCGCCCACGCCCCCTACCCTCGGAGGCATGGAGAACGTACTGCGCCCGTTGATCGTGATCGGCGGCTCGGTCGTGCTCACGGTGGTCGTCGGCTGGCTGGTCGACGTGCTGTTGCGCCGGACCGACGAACGGCATCGTGAGACCCCGCTGTGGGGCCTGCTGCGCCGCTGCCGAGTCCCCCTTCAAGTAGTCCTGTGCACGGCCATGTTCAGAGGCTCCTACCGGCAGACCAAGATCGCAGAAGAGCACTCGGCGGTCATCGGCCGCGTCCTCACGCTCGTCCTGATCGGTTCCACCGCCTGGCTGGTGGTGCGGATCGCGACGGCCGTCGTCGAGTCCTCGTACGCCCGCTACGCCGCGGCCCACCGCGATCCCGCCCGCGTCCGCAGGGTCCGTACGCAGGTGGCGCTCATCCAGCGCGTGGTCACCGCGATCGTCGGGGTGGTCGCGGTCGGCGCGATGCTCCTGACGTTCCCGGCGATGCAGGCGGCGGGCACCTCGCTGCTCGCCTCCGCGGGCATCCTCGGCATCGTCGCCGGTGTCGCGGCCCAGTCCACCCTCGGCAACCTCTTCGCGGGGCTCCAGATCGCCTTCGGCGACATGGTGCGGCTCGGGGACACCGTGGTGGTGGACGGCGAGTGGGGCACCGTGGACGAGATCACGCTGACCTTCCTGACCGTACGGACGTGGGACGAGCGCCGGATCACCATGCCGGTCTCGTACTTCACGTCCAAGCCCTTCGAGAACTGGTCACGCGGCGGCGCCGAGATGACCGGCACCGTCTTCTTCCAGCTGGACCACACGGCGCCGATCCCGCAGATGCGCGAGAAGCTGCACGACGTCCTGCGCGACTGCGGGGCCTGGGACGGCAGGGACTGGGGCCTGGCGGTCACCGACACCACGCCGAACACGATCCAGGTCCGCGCCCTGGTCACCGCCAAGGACGCGGACGACATCTGGACGGTGCGCGTCACCGTCCGCGAACAGCTGGTGCGCTGGCTCACCGAGCAGCATCCGTACGCGCTGCCCAAGGTGAACACCGCCTGGGCCGAGCCCACCCCGAACGGCGACCGCCCGCACCCCGTCTCCCCCGAGGTCCCGCGCACCGGCCGGGGCTAGCCGACGAGCTCACCTCAGGCTGCGTACGTCCAAGTGGTGCAGGACCCGGTCGACGATCTCCGGGTCCGCACCCGGCTCGCTCCGCGCGGCGAGCACCTCGTGCCGGGCGGCCGACATCATCTCGCGCTGGATCCGCTGGACCGCCTTGATCCGGTCGACGCGCTTGGTGAACCGTTCCCTCCGCTCGTCGTCGATCATGTCCGGGCTGATCCTCGCGCCGATGTCGAACGCTCCGCGCTGCAACCGCTCGGCGACCTCCTCGGGGAGCTCCTCGACCTCTTCGATCTCCTTGAGGCGGCGCTTGGCCGCCTTGGCGGCGCGCAGCGCGAGCTCGCGCTCCAGGATCCGCTCCGCGTCGGTGTCGGCGCGCACCCCGAGCTTGCGCACCAGCCAGGGCAGCGTGAGCCCCTGGGCGACCAGGGTCGCCATGATGACGCAGAACGCGATGAAGATGATCTCGTCACGGGCCGGGAACGGCGCCCCGTCGTCCGTCTTCAGCGGAATGGCGAGCGCCAGCGCGACGGACGCCACACCACGCATCCCCGCCCACCACATGACGACGGTCTCGCGCCACGTGGTCGGAATGTCCTCGTCGTAGTCCCTGCGCTTGTGCAGCCGCTTGGCCAGCCAGGTGGCCGGCATCAGCCACAACAGCCGTACGCCGACGACCACCACGACGACCACGGCGCCCCAGCCGAACATCTCCGCCTCACGGCCGTCCGCCGTCCCGAAGACGTTGTGCAGCTCCAGGCCGATGAGCCCGAACGCGGCCCCGGTCACCAGCGTGTCGACGATCTGCCAGAACGTCTGCCCGGTGATCCGCCCGAGCACGTCGTCGGCGTCGACGGCCTGCTCGGCCAGGTACAGCGCGGTGGTCAGCACCGCGAGCACCCCGGAGCCCAGCAGCTCCTCGGCGAGCACATAGCTGACGAAGGGCACGAGCAGCGTGAGCCCGGTCTGCAGGGTGGCGTCGCCGAGCAGCCCCATGAGCTTGGTGGTCACCCAGCCGAGCACGAGGCCGACGATGACCGCGACCACCGCGGACAGCACCAGCTGCCCCACCGCGGACGGCCAAGAGAACGTCCCGCTCACCGCCGCAGCGATCGCCACGTGGTAGAGCACGATCGCCGTGACGTCGTTGAAGAGCCCCTCGCCCTCCAGGATCGACACGAGCCTGCGCGGCAGCCCGAGCGAGCCCGCGACGGCGGTCGCCGCGACCGGGTCGGGCGGCGCGACGAGCGCCCCGAGCGCGACGGCCGCGGCGATCGGCACCCCGGGGACGACCGCGTTGGCCACCGCCGCGACCGCCGCCGTCGTCACGAACACCAGCGCCACGGCGAGCAGAAAGATAGGGCGTCTGTTGGCCGCGAACTGCCTCCAAGAGGTGCGCTGCACGGACGCGTAGAGCAGCGGCGGAAGCACCAGCGGAAGGATGTAGTCGGGCGGGATCTCGACATTGGGCACGAACGGCAGCAGGGCCATGCCGATGCCGGCCAGGGTCATCAGCACGGGCGCGGGCAGCCCGAGCCGATCTCCCAGCGGCACGGTCACCACGGCACCGAGCAACAAGATGAGCAGCAGCGCCAGTTGATCCACGGAAGTGCCCTCCGGCGGTCGAGACTCGGACGATCAAGACCTCAACCCTGCCACGCATTCCCCGTGAACCGGACCAATGCCCTTTCTTCCTCCTCTCGCGGCGATGACCTCACCGTTCACTGACCTGAACAGTCCTCGGATGAATCAGGGAAGAACGTGGCCCCCGAGGTCTTCCGGTTCGGCCGCGCCACGGGCACGATGCGGAGGGATTCAGGGACGAGAACTCACGACACATATCTGTCTGGAGCCCGCATGCCCGTCTCGCACCGAGCCATCCCCGACCGACCGGCAGGCCCCTTAGCCGCCCCACCGGGCCTCGCCGACCGCCCCCGCGCCCGTGACCATGCCCGTGCCCGTGCCCGCACCCAGGCCGCCCAGGCTCAGGCCCACGCCGCACTCTCCCACTCCGATCACGGCATGAGCTCCTCCGCCGCCACCTCCCGCAAGGAGCTCACCGCATGAGCCGTCCCGAGCACCGCCCCCTCTCCCGCAGACGCTTCGTGTCGACCGCGGCCGCCGCGACCGCCACCACCGCGGCGGGCACCACCCTGTGGACCGCCTCCTCCGCCACCGCTTGGGCGGGCCCGAGCCCGGCCTCCGCTGCGCACACGGATGCCGGAGACGGGCCCGACCCGTACGAGGCGACGGTGCGGGCCGCCGCCATGGTGTGGCGACGGCTGCCGACCGGCTGGCAGGAAGGGCCCTTCCTCGCCAACGGCCTGCTCGGCGCCCAGCTGTACGCGGGCAGGACGGCGAACACCCTCAAGCTGATGCTGAGCCACACCCAGGTGCAGGACCAGCGCGGCCAGTGGCGCGGCGGCATCGGCTATTCGCGGCTGCCCATCGGGTACTTCACGTTGACTCTGCGTGGGGACATCACCTCCGTCGACTGGACTCTGGACCTGTGGGATGCCGAGCTGCGCGGCACCGTGACCACCACCGCCGGCAGTGTGGCGTTCACGGCGCTCGTGCAGAACGACAGCAGCGCGCTGCTCGTGTCGACCAGGCCGAGTGCCGGTGAGGAGGCCGCCGCCTGGACATTCCAATGGTTGCCCGCCGCGACCACCCGCACATCGGGGAAGCCCCCTGAGTACACCCCGAACCCCGACCCCGAGATCGGCTCGGGATCTGTTCGATACGTGCAACAGCCCCTGCTCGTGGGCGGCGGCTGGACCACCGCGTGGCGCGAACGCCGCGTCGGCACGGGCAGGTTGCTGGCCGCGCACCTCGTCTACCGCCACCCCGGCGATGTGTCGGAAGCGACCCGCGAGGCCCGCCGCGCCGTCGAACGGACTCTCTCCGCCGGCCTCGACGAACTACTCGACCGGCACCGCGACTGGTGGCACCGCTACTACCGGCGCAGCTTCCTCTCCGTGCCGGACAAGCGCCTGCAGTCCTTCTACCTCGCCCAGCTGTACAAGCTCGCCGCCTCGACCCGGTCCGGCGGCCCGACGATCTCCGAGTGGGGCCCCTGGTTCCCCGAGGTCGGCAACAACTGGACCGCCGTGTGGTGGAACCTCAACGTCCAGATCGGCATGGCGCCCCTGCACGGCTCCAACCATCCCGAACTCGACTCGGTCACCAGCACGTTCGCGCGCTTCGAGAAGAACCTGCCGACCTCGGTCCCCGCCGCGTACCGCGACGGCGAGAGCTATGCGCTCGGCCACCCCTCCGACTGGCAGCTGCGCGCGGGCGACACCTACGACGTGGGGGCGCCGGGCAGCAGCCACGTCTCCGACAACTTCGGCAATCTGACCTGGGCCATGCACAACGTCTGGCAGGCCTACCGGCACTCCATGGACAAGGCGATCCTGCGCGACGTCCTCTTCCCCGTCCTCACCAAGGCGATCAACTTCTACGCGCACTTCCTGCACGAGGGCCCGGACGGCAAGCTGCACCTCCTGGAGACCCGCTCCCCCGAGTACGCGAACGCCGCCGACTGCACCTACGACCTGTCGCTGATCCGCTGGGGCGCCCGCACGCTCATCGAAGTGGCACGCATCCTCGGGACCGACCACCCACGCGCGCGCCTGTGGCAGGACATAGCCACCCGCCTCACCCCCTACGCCGAGGACCCGGCGGACGGCGTGCTGATCGGCAAGGGCGTACCCCTCGCCGAGTCGCACCGCCACCACTCGCACCTGCTGTGGCTCTACCCGCTGCGCGAACGCACCTGGGACCGGCCCGCCGACCGGGACGTGATGCGGCGCAGCATGGCCCACTGGGTCTCGATGCGGCAGCTCTGGCACGGCTACAGCTACGCGACCGTGTCCTCCATGTACTCCGTCATGGACGAGCCGGAGAAGGCCCTCGACCACTTGACGTTCTTCACCGACCTGAAGGTCGTCGCGGACTGCGCGATGACGGTCAACACCATGTACCGCGAGGGAAAGAACTTCGCCCTGGAGAGCCCGCTCTGCGCCGCGCAGTCGATGCTCGACATGGCAGTGCAGGGGCACGACGGAGTGGTGAAGGTCTTCCCCTCGGTCTCCTCGCGCTGGCCGGACGCCTCGATCGCGTCGCTGCGCACGCCCGGCGCCTTCCTCGTCGACGCGGACCGCTCCGGAGGCGCGACCCGATGGGTGCGGGTCCACAGCGAGGCCGGCGCCCCGCTGACGCTTCAGCACGGCATCAAGGGAGAGATCACGGTGCGCGACCAGCGTGGCCGTCCGCTGTTCTGGCGTGAGACGGCGCCGGGCAGGATCTCGGTGCGCCTGCCGCGCGGCGCGACCGCGGTGGTCACCCCGCGCGGTGGCCGGGCGCAGGCGGGGCCGCGTGACGTCCCCGCCGCTGGCGCGTGGACGCGCTGGGGGCTGCCCTCCTGAAGCACTCCAGGGCCGCCCCTGCGGGACCGCGTGCCCGCTCCGGAAGCATCCCGTGGCCGCTCCGACGACCGTCGGAGCGGTGCGCGCCGCTAAACCAGCTAGGCCAGCTAGGCCAGCGGTTTCCGCATCGCACGGTGCGGAATGCCCGCGTCGGGAAACTCGGGTCCGTACACCTCGTAGCCGAGGCGCTCGTAGAAGCCCAGGGCGTGCGTCTGCGCGTGCAGGTCCACCGCCGTCAGACCGCGCGCGCGTGCCGCGTCCTCGATGGCCCGCACGAGGGCCGCGCCGACGCCGAGCCCGCGCGCGGCCCGCGTCACCGCGAGCCTGCCGAGCGCGCCCACGCCCGCGTCCCCGCCGTTCTTCGCGGCGGCCGCGGCACCGGTGAGGAGCCGTCCGGTGCCCAGCGGCACACCGTCGTCGCGGATGGCCAGGACGTGCACCGCCCCGGCGTCGTACTCGTCGTACTCAAGGTCTTCGGGCACCTGCTGTTCGGCCACGAAGACCTCCTTGCGGACGGCGAAGCAGGACTCCAGGTCCTCCGTGCTCTCCGCGACGCGAACGGCCACGCCGCTCACGAGCTCTCCGCCCGGACGCGGTCGAGCGCCGTCTGCAGGTCCTCTGGGTAGCCGCTCTCGTACTCCACCCACTGGCCGTCGCCCGGGTGCTCGAAGCCGAGCCTGACCGCGTGCAGCCACTGGCGGGTGAGGCCGAGCCGCTTGGCGAGGGTCGGGTCCGCGCCGTACGTCAGGTCGCCGACGCACGGGTGTCGATGTGCCGACATGTGGACGCGGATCTGGTGCGTGCGCCCCGTCTCCAGCTTGATGTCGAGCAGGGAGGCCGCGCGGAAGGCCTCGATGAGGTCGTAGTGCGTCACGGAGGGCTTGCCCTCGGCCGTGACCGCCCACTTGTAGTCGTGGTTCGGGTGCCGGCCGATGGGGGCGTCGATGGTGCCGCTCATCGGGTCGGGGTGGCCCTGGACCAGCGCGTTGTAGCGCTTGTCGACCGTGCGCTCCTTGAACTGGCGCTTCAGGGAGGTGTACGCGCGCTCGGACTTGGCGACCACCATCAGGCCGGACGTGCCGACGTCGAGGCGGTGCACGATGCCCTGGCGCTCGGCCGCACCGGAGGTGGAGATCCGGTAGCCGGCCGCCGCGAGGCCGCCGATCACGGTCGTCCCCGTCCAGCCCGGACTCGGGTGCGCGGCCACGCCGACCGGCTTGACGATCACGACGATGTCGTCGTCGTCATGCACGATCTCCATGCCCTCGACGGGCTCGGCGACGATCTGCACCGGAGCGGGAGCCTGCGGCATCTCCACTTCCAGCCAGGCGCCGCCGTGCACCCGCTCGGACTTCCCGACCACCGAGCCGTCGACCGAGACCTTCCCCGCCGCGGCGAGCTCGGCGGCCTTCGTACGGGAAAACCCGAACATGCGCGAGATGGCGGCGTCGACGCGCTCGCCCTCAAGGCCGTCCGGCACGGGCAGGGTACGGATCTCGGGAATCGTGCTCACCCATTGAGTATGCAGGAGCCCACCGACACTCCCGCACCACAGGCCCGCGCACACCCGGTCACACGGGCCCCTGCACCCGTGGCACGGGGCCCTACCGGGAGCCTCAGTCCTTGTGGACGGTCCCGTCCGGGTCCAGGCCGCGGAAGGACAGCAGCACGATCAGGATGCCGCCGCAGACGATCGCCGAGTCCGCGAGGTTGAAGACCGCGAAGCCCTTGGGGGCGATGAAGTCCACGACCGCGCCTTCGAAGACGCCGGGCGAGCGGAAGAGACGGTCGGTGAGGTTGCCGAGCGCGCCGCCGAGCAGCAGGCCCAGCGCGATCGCCCACGGCAGGCTGTAGAGCTTGCGGGCGAGCCTGGCGATCACCACGATGACGCCCGCGGCGATGCAGGTGAAGATCACCGTGAAGGCCTCGCCGAAGCCGAAGGCGGCGCCCGCGTTGCGGATCGCGTTGAAGCGGAGCCAGTCGCCGATGACGTCGATCGGCTCGTGGTGCTCGAGCTTGGCGACCACGATCATCTTGCTGATCAGGTCGAGGGCGTACGCGAAGACGGCCACCACGAACAGCACGGCGATCTTCCGCTTGCCCTTGCCGTTCGGCCCGTCCGCGCCGTCCGCCTCATCGCCGGACGTCCCCGCCATCGCGTCACCGGACTTCTCCGCCGCCGCGCCGTCGGCCTCCCCGGACGCCGCCTTGGCGCCATCGGCACCCTTGGCGCCGTCGGAGTCCGCCGCGGGCCCGCCCGCCGTGCCGTCCGACGTGTCCGCCGAGGTCCCGCCGGACGTGCCCTTCGGGGTCTCGTCGGAGCCCGAGACGGACTGCTCCGGCTCGGCCCCAGCCGCCTCAGGGATGTCCGGCGTACCGATGATGCGCTCCGCCTCTGCCACGTGAGTCCCTCAACCTAGGTACCTGACTGGGGACGAGGGTACGGCACACACCTACGGCCCCAGGCGCCCAGGCCGCACTCAGTAGCGGCGCTCCTCCTTCTGCTTGCACTCCACGCACAGGGTGGCCCTCGGGAAGGCCTGCATCCGGGCCTTGCCGATCGGATTGCCGCAGTTCTCGCAGAGCCCGTACGTCCCCGCGTCGAGCCTCTCCAGGGCGCGCTCGGTCTGGACGAGCATCTCGCGCGCGTTGGCGGCGAGTGCCATCTCGTGCTCGCGCGTGATGTTCTTCGTGCCGGTGTCCGCGTCGTCGTCGCCCGCGCCGTCCCCGGAGTCCCGCATCAGACCGGCCAGCGACTCCTCCGACGAGGCGATCTCGCTGCCGAGCCGCAACGCCTCGCTCTGGAGCTCGGCGCGGGCATCGTCGACCTCCTCCGGAGTCCAGGGGTCCTCACCGGGGCGGACCGCAAGCTCGCCGGGCTCCACCGCGGCGGCACGCGCCTTCGGCACCGCCGTCGGCTTCTTCGCTGCGGTCGCCGTGCCCGGAGTCTTCTTCGCAACCACCGTCGTGGCTCCCGTCGTCTCCGCGGCCTCAGCCGCACCTTCGGCCGCGGACGCGGCCGTCTTCGTCGCCGTGCTCTTGCTCGCGGTGCTCTTCTTCGCCGTGCTCTTCTTCGTGCTGCCGATCTCGGCGGCCGTCTTCTTGGCGCTCGTCTTCTTGGCCGGAGCGGTCTTCTTGGCAGCGCTCTCAGAAGTGTCGTCGGCCGCCGTCTCCGGAGCCACCGCCCCGCTGTCGGCCGTCTTCTTGGCGACGGCCTTCCTGGCCACCGCCTTCTTCGTGGCGGTCTTCTTGGCAGCCGCCTTCTTGGCGACGGCTTTGTCAGCCGCACCGTCCTTGGCCGGAGGCTCCTCGGCGGACGCCGCCTCCTTGGCGGGCGTCTCCTTGGCTGCGGACTTCTTCACCGCAGCCTGCTTCCCCACCGCGTCCTTACCGGCCGCCTCCTTGGACACGGCCTTCTTGGCGGCCGTCTTCTTGGCTGCGGTCTTCTTGGCCGCCGCCTTGGGCGCCGCCGGCTCCGCCCCCTCCCCAGAGGATGCAGAGGACGCAGAGGACTCCGAAGCCTGAGAGGACGCCGAGGACGCCGAGGACGCCTTCTCGCCCGCCGCCGCGCGCGTCCCGTGCGCGCCGCTCGTCGCGTGCGCGCCGTTGGCCCCGTGCGCGCTCTTCTTGCCGCTCACATCCTTGGCCGTCGCAGCGGCCGCGCCTGTGGATCTGCCGGACGCCGACTGCTGTACGGCGGTCTTCTTCGCCACCATGGCCGCGGCCCCTTCACATATTGTGATCTTGCTCGCGCATCGTGCTGGGACGATAAATCGACTCCAGGCCCGCGGCAACGGGGCACGCCGCCCGATTCGCCCGCCCCGCGGGTGCCGCGCGGCGAGTCTGCATGCGTTGTGCCCAACTCCCTGCCGGGTAATCCGCTGGCCGGAGCGTGCCCGGATCCGCTCGGTCCGCGTCTCGCCATTCGGGTCAGTCGGCCCGCGCGGACCCGCGCCCCCGCGGGCTCCCGGAAAACCGGTCGGCCGCCCTCGTCCGGGCGCCGTACACTGGGCGACAGCGAGAAGCGTGGATGGGGACGAGTAGCGGCGTACGCAGCCATGAGCGACCCGGGGACGGTGTGAGCCCGGGGGCCAGCGCGACGTGAAGATCACCCCGGAGCCGCCGGAGGAAAGCCGACGCCCGCAGCGGAGGCGAGTAGACCCGGTATCGCGACCCCAATGAGGGGGCTCACCGGCACAGACCCCGTTCCGGAGAGCCAAGGAGGGTGGTACCGCGGGAGCGCGCCTGACAGGGCGTGACGGCTCTCGTCCCTCCGACGGAAGGCAGCACATCCGCCGGAGGATCGATGACGCAGTACCGCCAGGTGCCCGCCCAGGTCGACCTGCCCGCCCTCGAGCACGCCGTGCTCGACTTCTGGCGCGAGCAGCAGATCTTCGCCAAGAGCCTTGAGCAGTCCGAGGGCCGCCCCGAGTGGGTGTTCTACGAAGGCCCGCCGACCGCCAACGGCATGCCGGGCGCCCACCACATCGAGGCCCGCGTCTTCAAGGACGTCTTCCCCCGCTTCCGCACCATGCGCGGCTACCACGTGGCCCGCAAGGCCGGCTGGGACTGCCACGGCCTGCCGGTGGAGCTCGCGGTCGAGAAGGAGCTCGGGTTCAACGGCAAGAAGGACATCGAGGCGTACGGCATCGCCGAGTTCAACGCCAAGTGCCGCGAGTCCGTGACCCGGCACACCGACGCCTTCGCCGCGCTCACGACCCGCATGGGGTACTGGACCGACCTCGACGGCGCCTACCGCACGATGAACCCCGAGTACATCGACTCGGTCTGGTGGTCCCTGAAGGAGATCTTCAACAAGGACCTCCTCGTCCAGGACCACCGCGTCGCCCCCTGGTGCCCCCGCTGCGGCACGGGCCTCTCGGACCACGAGCTGGCGCAGGGCTACGAGACGGTCGTCGACCCGTCCGTCTACGTCCGCTTCCCGCTCACCTCGGGCCCCCTCGCGGGCGAGGCCACCCTCCTGGTCTGGACGACGACCCCCTGGACCCTGGTCTCCAACACCGCCGTCGCCGCGCACCCCGACGTCACGTACGTCGTCGCGACGAACGGCGAGGAGAAGGTCGTCGTCGCCCAGCCCCTCGTGGAGAAGGCCCTCGGCGAGGAGTGGGAGACCACCGGCGAGAGCTTCACCGGTGCCGAGATGGAGCGCTGGACCTACCAACGCCCCTTCGACCTGGTGGAGTTCCCCGCTCCGGCGCACTTCGTTGTCAACGCGGAGTACGTCACGACCGAGGACGGTACGGGTCTGGTCCACCAGTCCCCCGCCTTCGGTGAGGACGACCTCAAGGTCTGCCGTGCGTACGGCCTTCCCGTGGTGAACCCGGTCCGCCCGGACGGCACCTTCGAAGAGGACGTACCGCTCGTAGGCGGTGTCTTCTTTAAGAAGGCGGACGAAAAGCTGACCGAGGACCTCAAGGACCGCGGTCTGCTCTTCCGGCACATCCCGTACGAGCACAGCTACCCGCACTGCTGGCGCTGTCACACGGCGCTCCTCTACTACGCGCAGCCCTCCTGGTACATCCGCACCACGGAGATCAAGGACCGTCTCCTCCAGGAGAACGAGAAGACCAACTGGTTCCCGGACTCGGTCAAGAACGGCCGCTTCGGCGACTGGCTGAACAACAACGTGGACTGGGCGCTCTCCCGCAACCGCTACTGGGGCACCCCGCTGCCCCTGTGGCGCTGCGAGAACGACCACCTGACCTGCGTCGGCTCGCGCGCGGAGCTCAGCGACCTGACGGGCACCGACCAGTCGGAGCTCGACCCGCACCGCCCGTTCATCGACGCGGTCACCTTCCCCTGCCCGACCTGCCAGGAGACCGCCACGCGCGTCCCCGAGGTCATCGACGCCTGGTACGACTCGGGCTCGATGCCGTTCGCGCAGTGGGGATACCCGTACAAGAACAAGGAGCTCTTCGAGAGCCGCTACCCGGCGCAGTTCATCTCGGAGGCCATCGACCAGACCCGCGGCTGGTTCTACACGCTCATGGCCGTGGGCACCCTGGTCTTCGACAAGTCCTCCTACGAGAACGTGGTCTGCCTGGGCCACATCCTCGCCGAGGACGGCCGCAAGATGTCCAAGCACCTGGGCAACACCCTGGACCCGATCCCGCTCATGGACCAGCACGGCGCCGACGCGGTGCGCTGGTTCATGGCCGCGGGCGGCTCCCCGTGGGCGGCCCGCCGCGTGGGCCACGGCACGATCCAGGAAGTCGTCCGCAAGACGCTCCTCACGTACTGGAACACGGTCGCCTTCCAGGCGCTCTACGCCCGTACGTCGAAGTGGGCCCCCAGCGACGCCGACCCGGCGCCCGCGGAGCGCCCGCTCCTGGACCGCTGGCTCCTCAGCGAGCTGCACGCGCTCACCGACCAGGTCACCCAGGCCCTGGACAGCTACGACACCCAGCGCGCGGGCAAGCTCCTCTCGGTCTTCGTCGACAACCTCTCCAACTGGTACGTGCGCCGCTCCCGCCGCCGCTTCTGGCAGGGCGACAAGGCGGCGCTGCGCACCCTGCACGAGGTCGTCGAGACGATCACGAAGCTGCTGGCCCCGCTGACGCCGTTCATCGCCGAGCGCGTCTGGCAGGACCTGATCGTGCCGGTCACCCCGGACGCCCCGGAATCCGTGCACCTCGCCTCGTGGCCGGAGGCGGACCTCTCCGCCATCGACCCGCGGCTGTCCCAGCAGATGGTTCTCGTACGCCGTCTCGTCGAGCTCGGCCGGGCCACGCGCGCGGAGTCGGGCGTCAAGACGCGCCAGCCGCTGTCGCGCGCGCTGGTCGCGGCGTCCGGCTTCGACGCGCTCAACCCGGAGCTGCACGCCCAGATCACCGAGGAGCTCAACGTCTCGTCGCTGGCGTCGCTCTCCGAGGTCGGCGGTTCGCTGGTCGACACGACCGCCAAGGCGAACTTCCGGGCCCTGGGCAAGCGCTTCGGCAAGGGCGTCCAGGCGGTCGCCAAGGCCGTCGCCGAGGCCGACGCCGCCGCGCTGTCCCTGGCCCTGCGCGAGGGCACGGCGTCCGTCGAGGTCGACGGCGAGAAGGTCACGCTGGCCCCGGACGAGGTCATCATCACGGAGACCCCGCGCGAGGGCTGGTCGGTGGCGTCCGACTCGGGTGCCACGGTCGCGCTCGACCTGGAGATCACCGAGGAGCTGCGGCTCGCCGGTCTGGCCCGGGACGCGATCCGCCTGATCCAGGAGGCCCGCAAGAACAGCGGCCTGGACGTCGCGGACCGGATCGCGCTGCGCTGGACCGCCACGGACCCGGCGGTCATCACCGCCCTGTCCGACCACGCCGAGCTGATCTCGGACGAGGTCCTCGCCACGGACTTCGCCCAGGGCGAGGCGGACGACACCTTCGGGCAGCCGTTCACCGACGACTCCCTGAAGCTGAGCTTCCGCCTCCGCAAGGCGTAAGCACCGGCAGGGGCCGTAGGCACCCGCACGAAGACCGCACGCCGAAGGCCCGGTCCCGCCAAGATTCTTGGCGGGACCGGGCCTTCGGCGTTGCGTACCCACGCACAGATGAACGTTTCTGCACCCCACGACCAGACCAGGACGACCGGGGCCACGGGGCCACGCAAAAGGGCGGGGCCCCCAGAAAATCTGGGGGCCCCGCCCTGAACGCTGCCGACGCCTAAGGCGTGATAGCGCCCGTCAGTTGTCGTCCTCGTCGATGAGGAAGCCACGCATCGGCGACGGAGCCTGCTGCATCGGCGCCGGGCCCTGCGGCCGCACCGGTGCCATCGGCTGGGTCATCGCCGGGGACATCTGCTGCTGGCCGCCGTAGGACGGACCGCCGGCGGGCTGGTTGTTGCCACCCATCGACTGGTTGCCGCCGTAGGACGGGGCACCCGCACCGGCCGGAGCCATCGACGGCGCCGGGGACGGCGGCAGCGAGGCGGTGGCCGGCGTACGCGGCGGGGCCAGCGAGTCGTCGGCCTGGGTCTCCAGCTGACGCAGCTGCGACTCCAGGTAGGACTTCAGACGCGTGCGGTACTCGCGCTCGAAGCCGCGCAGGTCCTCGACCTTGCGCTCCAGCGTGGCGCGGGCGGACTCCAGGGAGCCCATCGCGACGCGGTGCTTCTCCTGCGCGTCCCGCTCCAGGGCGTCGGCCTTGGCACGGGCGTCACGCTCGAGGCCCTCGGCGCGCGAACGGGCCTCGCCGACGATCTTGTTGGCCTCGGAACGGGCCTCCGCGATCGCCTGGTCGGCGGTCTGCTGCGCGAGGGAGAGGACACGGGCGGCGCTGTCGCCACCGGGGCCCTGACCGGGCTGCGGCATCTGCGGACCGTGGCCGCCCATGGGACCGCCCATCGGGCCGCCCATCGAACCCTGACCCATCGGGCCCTGGCCCATCGGACCCTGCCCCATCGGACCGGGACCCTGCGGACCGCCCTGCGGGCCGTGGCCACTGGGGCCTGCGGGCAGCTGCGGCGCGCCACCCGGCAGCTGCGGCGGGCCGCCCATCGGGCCACCCATCTGCTGCTGCGGCGGGACCGGCTGCGGGCCCGATATTGCGGCAGGCACGGGGGCGCCGGGACCGCGCTGGTCCTGAGGCCCGTCGGGGCCCTTGCGCATTCCGCCCTGCTGCTGGTTCTGCGCGGCGGCACGGGTGGCCGCGGCGAGCTTGGCGCGCAGGTCCTCGTTCTCACGTAGGAGACGGGTCAGTTCGGCTTCGACCTCATCGAGGAAGGCATCGACCTCGTCCTCGTCATAGCCTTCTCGGAGGCGGACGGTCGTGAACTGCTTGTTCCGCACGTCCTCGGGGGTCAACGGCATCTCTTCACCTCAACGTAGTCGTCGGCATTCGGCAAGACCGTATCGTTCACACAGACACCGACCTGACGACGGTGATCAGGATGTAGACGATGATCATCAGTACGAAGAAGGACAGGTCGAGCGCCACGCCCCCGAGACGCAGCGGCGGAATGAACCGCCGCAGAAGCTTGAGCGGTGGATCAGTGACAGTGTAGGTGGCCTCCAGAACGACCACCATCGCCTTGCCGGGTTGCCATGAGCGGGCGAACTGGAAGACGTAGTCCATGACCAACCGGAAGATCAGCACGATGAGGAAGCACATCAGCGCGATGTAGAGCACCTGCAAGACCACGCCCATGTTCGGGTTTCCCTCTCCCCTGCTTACTCGTACTTCGTCGTTCCGATATTGCGTCTAGAGCAACTACTGCTTCTACTGCGTCTCAGCTCTGGTTGAAGAACCCGCCCTCTGCGATGCGAGCCTTGTCCTCCGCCGTTACATCGACGTTAGCAGGCGACAACAGGAACACCTTCTGCGTCACTCGCTCAATGCTGCCATGCAGACCGAAGACCAAACCGGCGGCAAAGTCGACAAGTCGCTTCGCGTCGGTGTCGTCCATCTCGGTCAGATTCATGATCACCGGAGTGCCCTCACGGAAGTGTTCCCCGATGGTACGGGCCTCGTTGTAGGTCCGCGGGTGCAACGTGGTGATGCGGTAGGGCTCCCGCTCGGACACGACCTTGGGCATGATCACCGGTGCGTTCTTCTCCAGGCTCTGGCGTTCAGGTGTGATAGATGCCACGGGGGCGATTCGTGCCGGACGTCCCGATTCCGCGGCCAGCGAAGCGGAATGGGCCGCCGGTTCACGCTGAGCGGGAGGCTGCACCACTCGTACCGATTCGTCCCTTTGTGACTGGTGGGGCTGGTGCGCCTGATGCGGCGGCTCATGCCGCCTGCGCTCCCGCTCGGGCTCCGGCTCGGGTTCGAACTCGTCGTCGGGGTCGAACCCCGGACCGTCGTACCCATCGTCCTCCACGAGGCCGAGGTAGACCGCCATCTTGCGCATCGCGCCGGCCATGCTCTGAGTCCTCCGCTCTGTGGTGGATCGGCTGTCGTCACCAACTGCCCGCGATCCACGAGGTATCCCCGCCCAACAGCGAGAATGACCATATTTTCTGCTGTGGTCCGACTTCTTGGCGACGTTACCCGAGCCCGGGTCGGACTCCGAGTACCGCCGTACCGACGCGCACATGTGTCGCCCCGGCCGCCACGGCCTGTTCGAGGTCCGCACTCATCCCTGCCGACACCATGTTCGCAGCAGGATGAGTCGCGCGCATGAGGGTTGAGAATTCCATCAACCGCTCGAACGCCGCCTGTTGCCGTCCCGCGTACGGTCCGGTGAGCGGTGCGACGGTCATCAGACCGTCGAGCCGCAGACCCGGCGCCCCGGCCACGAGGCCGGCCAACTCTTCGATTCCGCCGGGCCCGACGCCCCCGCGCTCGCCCCGGCCGTTCTCCTCGGCGTCGAGCGCGACCTGGATGAGACAGCCGAGCTCGCGCTCCGCGCGGACCGCGTCCTTCGACAGAGCTGTGACGAGCTTGGGACGATCCACGGACTGCACCACACCGGCATAACCGACCACGGAACGGACCTTGTTGGTCTGCAACTGGCCGACGAAGTGCCAGGTAAGGGGAAGGTCGGCGCACTCGGCCGCCTTCGGCGCCGCGTCCTGGTCACGGTTCTCCGCGACGTGGCGCACACCGAGTTCCGACAGGATCCGCACATCGCTGGCGGGGTAGGTCTTCGTGACCACGATCAGGGTCACTTCCTCCCGCTTGCGCCCGGCGGCCGCGCACGCTGCGGCGATGCGCTCCTCGACCGCCGCGAGATTCGCCGCGAGTTCAGACTTTCGGTCCGTCATGCCTTATCAGTCCAGCCAGACATAGCCCGCGAGACGACCGGTGGTGCGGTCGCGGCGGTACGAGAAGTGGTCACCGGATTCCAGCGTGCACACCGGCGACTGCTCCCGGTCGCGCACGCCGAGCCGCTCCAGTTGTGCGTGCACCCCCGCCGTCACGTCGACCGCGGGCGTACCCCAGCTCGTCTCGGCGTACGCCGCCGGCTCGACGGCGGCCACCTCGGCGCGCATCGCCTCGGGCACTTCGTAACAGCGCCCGCAGACGGCGGGTCCCGTGCGGGCGACGATGCGGGCCGGGTCCGCGCCGAGTTCCACCATGGCCTCGACGGCGGCCGGAACGACCCCCGCCACCATGCCGGGGCGGCCGGCGTGCGCCGCGGCCGCGACCTTGGCGACCGGATCGGCGAGCAGAACGGGCGTGCAGTCGGCGGTGAGGACCGCGAGGGCGAGCCCCCTGCGGGCGGTCACCACCGCGTCGACGGCGGGGATTTCGGCGTCGGCCCCCCAGGGCCCGTCCACCACGGCGACGTCCCGGCCGTGCACCTGGTTCATCCAGACCGCCCTGGCCGGGTCGATGCCCAGGGACTTGGCGGCCAGTGCGCGGTTGGTGCGCACGGCCTCGGCGTCGTCGCCCACCGCTCCGCCGAGATTGAGCTCTTCGTACGGAACGGCGCTCACTCCGCCCCACCTGTCGGTGAAGGCGAAGTGCGCGCCGCTCACGGTGCTGTGCTTGCTTATCACTTCAAGAAGTCCGGCACGTCCAGCTCTTCGGCCTGGCTGTCCTGGTAGGGACGGGCCGGCGGAACCTGCGGCGGCGTCGCGGGCGCGGACGGTGCCTCGTTCGCCGGGGCCGCCTCCGCGGGCTCCGGGGCCGAGGGCTCCTCGCGCGGCGTGACGCTGCCGAGTCCGCCGAAGGCCGGGCGCGACGATTCGGCGGGCCGGGACGCCGGCGCCGGCTCCTCGCGCTTGGCGGACGCCGAGCCAAGGACGGTGTCCCGCTTGGACGGTGGCTGTCCGCCGTCGAAGCCGGCCGCGATCACGGTGACCCTGACCTCGTCGCCCAGGGCGTCGTCGATGACGGCGCCGAAGATGATGTTGGCCTCGGGGTGCGCGGCCTCGCTGACCAGCTGAGCCGCCTCGTTGATCTCGAAGAGACCGAGGTCGGAGCCGCCGGAGATGGAGAGCAGCACGCCGCGCGCGCCGTCGATGGACGCCTCGAGGAGCGGCGAGGAGATCGCCATCTCCGCGGCGGCCACCGCGCGGTCGTCGCCGCGGGCCGAGCCGATGCCCATGAGTGCCGAACCGGCCTCGGACATGACCGACTTGACGTCGGCGAAGTCGAGGTTGATCAGGCCGGGCGTGGTGATGAGGTCGGTGATGCCCTGGACACCGGAGAGCAGGACCTGGTCCGCCGACTTGAAGGCGTCGAGGACGGAGACCTGGCGGTCCGAGATGGACAGGAGCCGGTCGTTGGGGATGACGATGAGGGTGTCGACCTCTTCGCGCAGCTCCGCGATGCCGTCCTCGGCCTGGTTGGCGCGACGGCGTCCCTCGAAGGTGAACGGCCGGGTGACCACACCGATGGTGAGGGCGCCGAGCGAGCGCGCGATGTTGGCGACGACGGGTGCGCCGCCGGTGCCGGTGCCACCGCCTTCGCCGGCGGTGACGAAGACCATGTCGGCCCCCTTGAGGACCTCCTCGATCTCCTCGCGGTGGTCCTCCGCCGCCTTGCGGCCGACGGCCGGGTTGGCGCCGGCGCCGAGGCCGCGGGTGAGTTCACGGCCGACGTCGAGCTTGACGTCGGCGTCGCTCATCAACAGGGCTTGCGCGTCGGTGTTGATGGCGATGAACTCGACGCCCTTGAGACCGACCTCGATCATCCGGTTGATGGCATTGACACCACCGCCGCCGACACCGATGACTTTGATGACTGCGAGGTAGTTCTGCGGTGCTGCCACGTCGAAGGCCTCTCGCCTCGAGTTACGTGTCGCCGTTTCGCTCTGGCGCGACACGACGACTGATGCCGAATGGGACGGTCCGAACGCCGACCCGAACCCTAACGCTGAAGTTTAGGGTTACCAGTGTGTCTGTTCCTTGGACTCTTCCGAACAGGACACTAAGTCGACAAGTGGCGCACGTTCAACGAACACGCCGAACCTCCCGTTTTTCTTTTCACCCTATGTGATCAGCCGTAGCGATGCCGAACCAGGGTGCTGGCCTGCGGTGATGCACGTCAACTCCCCGATGACGCAGGGGCGGTGGGGACGCTCACATCGAAGTGCCGTGCCTTGGGCGTGGTTTTCATCAGCGCGAGCAGGGCGGAGGCTTTCGCGTCCCCCTTCTCGCCGCTGCCCCACGCGACGTCACGCCCGCCGCGCAACTCCAGCGAGATGGAGTCGTACGAACGGACCTTGATGTTCCGGGTGTCCCTGGCCACCGCTTCGGGCAGGTCACCGGCGACCCGCACGGCCTCGCGCAGCAGCCGGTCGGGGCCGAACCTGCGCAGGCTGGCCGCCCCGTGTTCGTGATCCGGCGTCAATTCGAGATGTGGTACGCCCTTCGGCGCGCGCCCGACCGTGTCGAATCGCACTCCCTTGGCGTCCACTTCGACGAACTTTCCGCCCTTTTCGATGAGGAGAACGGGCTTACGTTCCGTCACTTTGAGACCGATTCCGTGCGGCCAGGACCGCACGACGTCAACCGAGTCAATTCGGGGCAATTTCGAGCGCAGCCGGTCTTCAAGGGCATCCGTATCGACCGAAATCAGTGGGGCCCCGACGGGCGCTCGGGCCGCCTCGCGGACCTCTTCCCGAGTCAGCACCCGGGTGCCCGAGACCGTCACGCGCTCCAGGCGCAGCCACTGGGAGCCGTACAGCACCCAGACGCCGGCCCCGGTGAGGAGCACGGCGATCACCAGGGCCACGATCAGAGTGCGCGAGCGCGGCAGGCGGGGCCTGCGGACGCGCTGCGGGCGGGGCGGGCCGGACTTCTTCTGCTGCCGTTCGGCGGTGGTCGGTCCGGCCACGGTCCCCTGCCTTCTCACGCGTTACGGCGTGACGCAATCGCCTCGTACACCATGCCGACGAGCAGCTCGTCGGCGTCCCTGCGGCCGAACTCCGAGGCGGCGCGGGACATCTCGTACAGCCGATGCGGATCGGCGAGCACGGGGAGCACGTTGCCCTGGACCCATTCGGGCGTCAGTTCCGCGTCGTCGACCAGCAGTCCGCCGCCCGCCTTGACCACCGGCTGGGCGTTGAGCCGCTGTTCGCCGTTGCCGATCGGCAGCGGGACGTAGGCGGCGGGGAGCCCGACGGCGGAGAGTTCGGCCACGGTCATCGCGCCCGCGCGGCAGAGCATCATGTCGGCCGCGGCGTACGCGAGGTCCATCCGGTCCACGTACGGTACCGGGATGTAAGGGGGCATCCCCGGCATCTGCTGTACCTGCGGCAATTCGTTCTTCGGACCGACCGCGTGCAGGATCTGGATGCCCGCGCGCTGGAGCACGGGCGCGACCTGCTGGACGACCTCGTTGAGCCGCCGTGCGCCCTGCGAGCCGCCCGAGACGAGCAGCGTCGGCAGGTTGGGGTCGAGGCCGAAGGCGGCGCGCGCCTCCGGGCGGACCCTGGCCCGGTCGAGCGTGGCGATGGTGTGCCGCAACGGGATGCCGATGTAGCGGGAGTTGCGCAGCTTGCTGTCGGGGGTGGCGACGGCCACCCCGGAGGCGTACCGCGAACCGATCTTGTTGGCGAGGCCGGGGCGCGCGTTGGCCTCGTGCACGACGATCGGCGTACCGGTCCGCTTGGCCGCGAGGTAGCCGGGCAGCGCGACGTAGCCGCCGAAGCCGACCACGCAGTCCGCCTTGGTGCGCTCCAGGATCTGCTCGGCCGCCTTGATGGTGCCGCGCAGCCGTCCCGGCACGGTGATCAGCTCAGGGGTGGGCTTGCGCGGCAGGGGTACGGCCGGGATCAGCGCGAGTTCGTAGCCCCGCTCGGGTACGAGCCGGGTCTCGAGTCCACGCTCCGTGCCCAGGGCCGTGATGCCCACGGTCGGGTCCTGCCTCCGCAGGGCGTCCGCGAGGGCGAGCGCGGGCTCGATGTGGCCGGCGGTCCCCCCACCGGCGAGTACGACATGCACCGAAATTCACCGCTCTCCGGACGAACGCGCCTTGACGCGCCGTCGCATCGTGTTCCATCTCACCCGAGGTTGCCGCATGGCCAGGGCCGCCTTCGCAGCGGGGTCCGATCGCGCGAACGCGATGAGGAGCCCGATGGCGAACATGGTCGGCAGCAGGGCCGAACCCCCGTAGGAGAACAGCGGGAGCGGGACACCGGCGATCGGCAGCAGGCCGAGCACCGCACCGATGTTGACCACGGCCTGGGCCGTGATCCAGGTGGTCACACCTCCCGCGGCATACCTCACGAAGGGGTCCTCCGTGCGTCCGGCCACGCGGATACCCGCATAGCCTAGAGCCGCGAACAGAGCGAGCACCGACAGTGTCCCTGCCAGGCCGAGTTCTTCCCCGGTGATGGCGAAGATGAAGTCGGTGTGCGGTTCAGGCAGTTGACCCCATTTTTCCACACTCGCGCCGAGACCGGAACCGAAGAATCCGCCGGAGGCCAGGGCGTAGATCCCGTGCACGGCCTGCCAGCACTGGTCTCCGGGGCCCGGCTCCGTGGCGCCGATGCAGGCGAGCCTGGCCATGCGGTTGGGGCTCGTCTTGATGAGGATCACACCGAGCAGCCCCGCGATGGAGAGCACGCCCGCGAACAGCCGCGTGGGGGCGCCCGCCAGCCAGAGCAGGCCGAAGAGGATCGCGGTGAGAATGATCGCCGTACCCATGTCGCCGCCGAGCATGATGAGCCCGAGCAGCATGAAGGCGACCGGGACGAGCGGCACCAGCATGTGTTTCCACTGGGTCAGCAGCCGCTTGTCGTGTTTACGCGCGAGCAGGTCGGCGCCCCACAGGACGAGCGCGAGCTTGCCGAACTCGCTGGGCTGGAGCTGGAAGGGCCCGCCCAGGTAGATCCAGTTCTGGTTGCCGTTGACGCTGCGCCCTATCCCGGGGATCTGCACGAGGACCATCAGGAAGACGGTCACCGCGAGCATCGGGTAGGCGAGCGCCCGGTGCAGCTTGACGGGCATCCGCATCGCGACGAGCAGCAGGATCGCGCCGAGCACGGCGGCGACGAACTGCTTGCGGAAGAAGTACGACGCCGGCAGGTTCAGCTGGAGCGCCTGGATCATCGAGGCCGAGTAGACCATCACCAGGCCGAGCACGGTGATCAGCAGGCTGCTGCCGAAGATGAGGTAGTACGCCGTGAGCGGCCGGTCCCAGGCCTTGCGGGCCCGGGTGTAGAGCCGCCTGGGCCCGCTCTCGCCCGGAGGGTGGGAGGCACCTCTGGCGCGTACCGGAGCCGGTCGTTTGGCGACCCGCACGGAAGACCTGGCCACGTTCCCCTCCCAAGGGTGTGCCCGGCGCCCGCCGGGCGGGAAGCCCGGTCAGGCGCTCGTGGAGCCGAGTGCGCGGACGGCGTCCGCGAACGCTTCACCACGCTTGTTGTAGTTCGTGAACATGTCCATCGAGGCGCAGGCCGGGGCCATCAGGACGGTGTCCCCCGGCCGGGCCAGCTCTGCCGCCCGCCGTACCGCCTCGGACATCGCACCAGTGTCGGTGCGGTCGAGGTCGACGACCGGGACCTCGGGCGCGTGTCGCGCGAGGGCTTCCCTGATCAGCTCGCGGTCGGCGCCGATCAGGACGGCGCCGCGCAGCCGCTTCGCCGACTTGGTGACCAGCTCGTCGAAGGTGGCGCCCTTGGCGAGCCCGCCCGCGATCCAGACGATCGACTCGTACGCCGCCAACGAGGCTTCCGCGGCGTGGGTGTTGGTCGCCTTGGAGTCGTCGACGTACGCGACGTCCTGGACATCGGCGACGTGTTCGATGCGGTGCGCGTCGGGGCGGAAGGCGCGCAGACCGTCGCGTACGGCCGTGGCCTGCACGCCGAAGGCCCGCGCGAGGGCCGCGGCGGCCAGCGCGTTGGCGATGTTGTGCGGCGCGGGCGGCTGGACGTCGGAGATCTCGGCGAGCTCCTGGGCCTGCTTCTGGCGGTCCGGCACGAAGGCACGGTCGACCAGGATGCCGTCCACGACGCCCAGTTGCGAGGGGGCGGGCGCGTTCAGCGTGAAACCGACGGCCCGGCAGCCCTCTTCGACGTCGGCCTCGCGGACCAGGTCCTCGGTGACCTCGTCGGCGACGTTGTAGACGCACGCCACGTGGTTGCCCTCGTAGACGCGGCCCTTGTCGGCGGCGTACGCCTCCATGGAGCCGTGCCAGTCGAGGTGGTCGGGCGCGAGGTTCAGGACGGCCGCGGAGTGGGCGCGCAGCGAAGGCGCCCAGTGCAGCTGGTACGAGGAGAGCTCGACGGCGAGCACGTCGTAGGCGTCGTCGCCTTCGAGGACGATGTCCACGATCGGGGTGCCGATGTTGCCGACGGCCGCCGTGCGCAGCCCCGCCGCGGTCAGGATCGCGGCGAGCATCCGTGTCGTGGTGGTCTTGCCGTTGGTGCCCGTGATGGCGAGCCAGGGGGCCGCGTCGGGGCCGCGCAGGCGCCAGGCGATCTCGACGTCGCCCACGACGTCCACGCCCGCGTCGGCGGCCGCCGCGAAGAGCGGCGACGACGGCTTCCAGCCCGGCGAAGTGACCACCAGGTCGGTGCCGTCGGGAAGCGTTTCCGCATCCCCCAGGCGTACGGAGATGCCGTCGCCCTCAAGAGAAGCGGCGCGCTCCTGATGCGCCTCTCCGGAGCCGCCGTCCACGACGGTCACCGACGCGCCGAGGCCGGCCAGGGCGCGGGCGGCACTGATGCCGCTCACGCCGAGACCGGCGACGGTGACGTTCTTGCCCTGCCACTCGGACACAGTGGTCACTTTTCGGCTGCCCATCCCGCGTAGAAGAGACCCAGGCCGACGATCACGCACATGCCCTGGATGATCCAGAAGCGGACCACCACAAGGACTTCGGACCACCCCTTTAGTTCGAAGTGGTGCTGGAGTGGCGCCATGCGGAAGACGCGCTTCCCGGTGAGGCGGAACGAGCCGACCTGAATGACCACCGACATGGTGATCAGGACGAAGAGGCCGCCGAGCAGCGCGAGGAGCAGCTCGGTGCGGGAGCAGATCGCGAGACCCGCGAGCGCGCCGCCCAGGGCCAGCGAACCGGTGTCGCCCATGAAGATCTTGGCGGGCGAGGTGTTCCACCACAGGAAGCCGAAGCAGGCACCCATCAGGGCGGAGGCCACGACCGCGAGGTCCAGCGGGTCTCTGACCTCGAAACAGGCCTGCGGGTTCGTCAGCGTGTTCGCGTTGGCGCAGGACTCCTGGTACTGCCAGACACCGATGAAGGTGTACGCGCCGAAGACCATCACGGAGGCGCCGGTGGCGAGACCGTCGAGGCCGTCGGTGAGGTTCACGCCGTTCGACATCGCGAGGATCATGAACAGCGCCCAGACCACGAACAGGACCGGGCCGATCGACCAGCCGAAGTCCGTGACGAACGACAGCTTGGTGGAGGCCGGGGTCTGGTTGCGGTTGTCCGGCCAGTTCAGCGCCAGGACGGCGAAGCCGATGCCGACGATCAGCTGGCCCGCCATCTTCGCCTTGGCGCGCAGACCGAGCGAGCGCTGCTTGACGATCTTGATGTAGTCGTCGAGGAAGCCGACGAGGCCCATGCCCGCCATCAGGAAGAGCACCAGCAGGCCGGAGAGCGTGGTCTCCGTGCCGGTGATGACCTTCGTGAGGAAGTACGCGATGAGCGTGGCGAGGATGAAGGCGATGCCACCCATGGTCGGCGTACCGCGCTTGCTGTGGTGCTCGCGCGGGCCGTCGTCCCTGATGAACTGGCCATAGCCCTTACGGGCCAGGAGCTTGATCAGCAGCGGGGTGCCGACCAGGGTCAGGAAGAGCCCGATCACACCCGCGAAGAGGATCTGCCTCATCGACCGGAGACCTCGCCCTCGGTGTGGTTCTCCAACAGCGCCGCGGCGACCTTCTCCAGGCCGACCGATCTGGACGCCTTCACCAGCACGACGTCTCCTGTGCGCAGCTCGCTGCGCAACAGGTCGATCGCCGCCTGTGCGTCGGACACGTGCACCGACTCCTCACCCCACGAACCCTCGTTGTATGCGCCCAGTTGGAGCCAGGACGCTTCCCTGCCCCCGACTGCCACGAGCTTGCTCACGTTGAGCCGGACGGCAAGGCGTCCGACCGCGTCGTGCTCGGCGAGACCCTCGTCCCCGAGCTCGGCCATGTGACCGAGCACCGCCCACGTACGGCGTCCCTTGCCCATGGCCACGAGCGCGCGCAGGGCGGCTCGCATGGACTCGGGGTTCGCGTTGTAGGCGTCGTTGACAATCGTCACGCCGTCCGGGCGCTCGGTGACCTCCATCCGCCAGCGGGACAGCGTGCCCGCCTCGGAGAGCGCGAGGGCGATCTCGTCCACGGACATGCCCAGCTCATGGGCGACGGCGGCCGCGGCAAGCGCGTTCGACACGTGGTGCTCACCGTACAGCCGCAAGGTCACGTCGCTGCACCCGGAGGGTGTGTGCAGCGTGAAAGCGGGCTGTCCATTCTCCGTGAGCCGGACATTCTCCGCTCGAACGTCGGCGTCGGCGGCCTCTCCGAAGAGCAGCACGCGCGCCTTGGTGCGCGATGCCATCGCGCGGACGAGCGGGTCGTCGGCGTTGAGGACCGCGGCACCGTCCGCGGGCAGCGACTCCACCAGCTCGCCCTTCGCGACCGCGATCTGCTCGCGGCCGCCGAACTCGCCGATGTGGGCGGTGCCGACGTTCAGGACGAGCCCGATCTTCGGCGGCGTGAGGCCCGTGAGGTACCGGATGTGGCCGATTCCGCGCGCCCCCATCTCCAGGACGAGGAACCGCGTCTCGTCGGTGGCGCTGAGCGCGGTCAGCGGCAGCCCGATCTCGTTGTTGAGCGAGCCGGGCGTCCAGACCGTCGGCGCGTGCCGCCGCAGGACCTGCGCGAGCAGGTCCTTGGAGCTGGTCTTGCCGACGGATCCGGTGAGCGCGACCAGGGTCGCGCCGAGCCGCTCCACGACGTGCCGCGCCAGGGCGCCGAGCGCCGCCTGCACATCGTCGACGACGATGGCGGGCACGCCGACGGGCCGCGCTGCCAGGACGGCCACGGCACCCGCCGCGACGACGTCGGCGGCGTAGTCGTGGCCGTCCACGCGCTCGCCGACGAAGGCGACGAAGAGGCTGCCGGGCACCACCTCACGGGAGTCACGGACCACGGGCCCGGTGACCGAAACGGCTGGATCCGGTATGTCGTACGTCTGCCCGCCGACGACGGTGGCGATCTCGGCGAGGGAGAGGGCGATCACAACTTCATCCCTGGGTTTGCTGGATAGCTTCGCGAAGCACCTGGCGGTCGTCGAACGGACGCACCACCCCGGCGATGTCCTGTCCCTGCTCGTGGCCCTTGCCCGCGACCAGGACGGTGTCGCCCGGTCCCGCGTGGGCGACGGCCGCGCGGATGGCGGCGGCCCGGTCCTCGAACACGGCGACCTCGGCACGCTCGTGGGCCGGCACCTCGGCGGCGCCCGCGAGCATCGTGGCGAGGATCGCGAGGGGGTCCTCACCGCGGGGGTTGTCGGAGGTCAGTACGGCGGTGTCGGAGAGGCGGGCCGCGGCCGCGCCCATCGGCATCCGCTTGGTCTTGTCCCGGTCGCCGCCGCAGCCGAGCACGATGTGCAGCTTGCCCTCGGTGACCTTGCGCAGCGCGCGCAGGACCGATTCGACGGCGTCCGTCTTGTGGGCGTAGTCGACGACCGCGAGGTAGGGCTGGCCCGCGTCGATGCGCTCCAGGCGGCCGGGCACGCCGGGCACCGCGGCGACGCCGTCGGCGGCCTGCTGCGGGTCGATCCCCGCGACGGCCAGCGAGACGATCGCGGCGAGCGTGTTGGCGACGTTGAAGGGGCCCGCGAGCGGCGACTTGGCGGTGATCCGCTCGCCCTTGGGGCCGACCGCGACGAAGGTCGAGTCGAGCGGTCCGACCTCGACGTCCTCGGCACGCCAGTCGGCGTCCGGGTGGCCCTCGGCGGAGAAGGTGGTGACGGGGACCTCGGACTCGGTGATGAGCCTGCGGCCGTACTCGTCGTCGAAGTTGACCACGCCGACCCGGGAGCGCAGCTTGGTGAACAGCTGCGCCTTGGCCTGGAAGTAGTCCTCCATGCCGGAGTGGAACTCCATGTGCTCCGGGCTCAGGTTGTTGAAGACGGCGACGTCGAAGACGCAGCCGTCCACCCGCCCGAGCACCAGGGCGTGGCTGGAGACCTCCATGGCGACCGCCTCGACGCCGCGCTCGCGCATCACCGCGAACAGCGCCTGGAGGTCGGTGGCTTCGGGGGTCGTGCGCTCCGACTTGATGCGCTCGTCGCCGATGCGCATCTCGACCGTGCCGATCAGGCCGGTCGCGCGCAGACCCTTGAGGCCGCCCTCGACGAGGTACGCCGTCGTGGTCTTGCCCGACGTCCCCGTGATGCCGATCTGGAGCAGGTCGCGGCCGGGGTGGCCGTAGACCGTCGCCGCCAGCTCGCCCATGCTGCCGCGCGGGTCGTCGACGACGAGCACCGGCAGGCCGGTCGCCGCGGCGCGCTCGGCGCCGGTCGGGTCGGTGAGGATCGCTCCGGCGCCGAGGTCGGCGGCCTGGGCGACGAAGTCGGCACCGTGCATCCGCGCGCCGGGCAGTGCGGCGTAGACGTCACCGGGGCGGACCGCGCGGGAGTCGTGCGTGATGCCGGTGATCTCCGCATCGCCTTCGACGGCGACGCCCAGCTGGCCTGCGAGCTCCGTCAGTGAGGTCGGGGAGACCTGGACCGGCCGCGGCGGCCCCGGGTATGTCACGGGAACGCCCTTCTGGGTGGTTTGGGACTGATCAGCGTGTGGCACGGCGGTGAGCGTACCGGGCGCACCCCTCTCGGGGCGAAGCGGGCGGTGTGGCGAGGGGCGGTTCCCCGGCCCCGGGGTGATCGTTGTCACGAGCGGTTCCTGGTCAGTCACCCGGTTTGAAGGTGACGGGGAAGCGGGCCGGACCCTTTCCTGTGGGCGGCTCCTGGAGGGTCTTCAGGGAGAACTGCATGACCTTCTTGTAGATGGGGCCGCAGATCTCGCCGCCGAAGTAGCTGCCCTTGGTGGCGTTCTGGATGGCGCAGTAGACGGCGATGCGCGGCTTGTCCGCGGGCGCGAAGCCGGCGAACGACGAGGTGTAGCCCTTGTAGCGGCCGGTCACCGGATCGACCCGGTTGGCCGTACCCGTCTTGCCCGCGACCCGGTAGCCGGGGATGCGGGCGGAGTTTCCGGTGCCCTCCACGTCGTCGACGACGGACTCCAGCATCTTGGAGACCGTGCTCGCCGTCTTGTCGCTCACGATCCGGGTCTTCTTCGGCTTGGGCGCGGGCGTGAAGCGGCCGTCGGGCCCCTTGGTGCCGCGGACGAGCGTGGGCTCGATGCGTACGCCGCCGTTGGCGATGGTCTGGTAGACCGAGGTGGCCTGCATGGCGTTGATCGACAGGCCCTGGCCGAACGGGATCGTGAACTGCTGCGAGGTGGACCACTTCTGGGCGGGCGCGAGGATGCCGGGGGTCTCGCCGGGGAAGTCGAGTCCCGTCTCCTTGCCGATGCCGAACTTGCGCAGGTAGGAGTAGAGGATCTCGTTGGACTCCCGCTGCGTCCTGCCCATCTCGCCGGTGGCGAGGATCGTGCCGATGTTGCTGGACTTGGCGAGCACTCCGTTGAGCGTCAGGTGCCAGGTGGGGTGGTCGATGTCGTCCTGGAAGAGCCGGTCGCCGCGGTGCAGCCGGTTGGGCACGGTGACATGGGTGCCGGGCGTGGCCGCGTTCTCCTCGATGACGGCGGCCATCGACATGACCTTGGAGGTGGAGCCCGGCTCGTAGGCGTCCTGGAGCGCCGCGTTGCCCAGGGCGGCGCCGTTGGCCTGGGAGAGGTCGTTCGGATCAAAACCGGGGGCGTTCGCCATCGCGAGGACCTCGCCGGTCCGGGTGTCCTGGACCATCACGTAGCCGCGGTCGGCCTTGGACTTCTTCACCTGCTCGGTGATGGCGTCCTGCGCGGCCCACTGGATGTCGCGGTCGATGGTGAGCTCGACGTCGGAGCCGGGCACGGCCGGTGTCTCCGTGGTGCCCGCGGTCGGCACCTGCCGGCCGCCCGACTGGGCGTACTTGATCTTGCCGTCCTCGCCCGCGAGCTGCTTGTTGAGCTGCTGTTCGAGGCCGCCCGCGCCCTTGCCGTCGGCGTTGACCCAGCCCAGTATTCCGGCGGCCAGGTCGTGGTTGGGGTAGACCCGCTTGCTGCTCGGGTCGGCGAGGACGCCGGCCAGCACGTTCGGCGATTTCGGGTCGGTGGAGGCCTTCTCGGCGAGCGCGCCGCGCAGGTCCTTGATCTGCTTCCAGACCTGCGGGTTCTGGCGGCGGGCGAGCAGCACGTAGCGCGTCTCGGGGGTCTTCAGCTTCTTGGTGATCTCGGCGGCGTCCTTGCCGAGGATGGGAGCGAGGAGCGCGGCCGCCTGTTCGGGCGCGTCCTTGATCTTCATCTCCTTCGGCGTGAAGAGCGTGGGGTCGGCCGTGATGTCGTACGCGTCCACGCTGGCGGCCAGCTCGACGCCGCCGCGGTCGGTGATGCGGCCGCGCTCGGCGGCCAGGGTGTGCGTGAAGTAGCGGTTCTTCTCGGCCTTGGCCGCGTACGCGTTCGCGTCGACGGCCTGGACCTGGAGCAGCCGTACGACGAAGGCCAGCATCACCAGGGTCAGGCCGAGGCTGACCATGCGCAGGCGGGGCCGCGGGCTGCCGAGGCGGATCGTGCGGGCCTTGGCCGACGCGGGGCGGCGGGCGGCGGAGCGGGAGCCGCCCTGTCCCGGGCGCCGCGGGGCGCCGGGGCGCGCGGGCCGCGCGGGTCCGGGCACCTTGCGCCGCGGAGGTTGACGGTCCGTCACTTGGTCACCTGCCGGATGTCGTCGTGGGGCCGGACTGCGTGGCCTGCTCGGGGGTGGGCGGTGGCGCGGCGGGCCGGGGCGCGGCCGCCGACGGGGTGGCGCGGGGCGCGGGCGGGGCCGGGGAGACCGGCGGGGCGGGCGGCACCGAGACCGAGGCGGCCGGGGAGGCCACCTCCTGCGGGCGCGGCTCGGGCCGGTGCAGCACGGAGGGCAGGGCGGCGGCGCCGGGGATGCCGCGCACGGTTCCGTCGGGGTCGAGGAAGGCCGGGTCGCCGCCCGGGACCATGCCGAGCTCGCGGGCGCGGCGTTGCAGGGCGTCCGGTTCGGCGTAGCCGTCCACGTCGCGCTGGAGCTCCTGCTCCTCCTCGGTGAGGTCCTTCGTCTCCTTCTTGAGCTCGCTCAGCTGGAACGAGCCTTCGTTGAGCGAGGAGTTCAGGATGAGGAGCGTGATCAGACCGCCGCCGAGGAGCAGGACGACAAGGAGCACGAAGGGGGTGCGCGCGGCCTGGCTCGGCCCCTGGGGCAGCAGCCGCGCGAGGCGGGCGGCCCTCCCCCGCAGCTCGGGCTTCTTGCTCATGGAGCCTCCTCGCGGACTCTGTCAGCGGACCCTGCTCGTGGCGCCTGATCGCGGCGGTGAGCTCACCCGACGTCTTCGCGGACGCGCTGGGCGCCCCGCAGTCGCGCGGGAGCCGCCCGGCGGTTCTCCGCGACCTCTTCCTCGGTGGGAAGTTCGGCGCCTCGGGTCAGGAGCTTGAGGCGCGGCTGGTAACGCTCGGGCACGACGGGCAGTCCGGGCGGCGCCGTGGTGGCGGCGCCGGCCGTGAGCACCTGCTTGACGAGCCGGTCCTCGAGCGAGTGGTAGGACAGGACGGCGATCCGGCCGCCGACGGCGAGCGACTTCACGGCCGCGGGGATGGCCCGCTCCAGGACGCTCAGCTCGCCGTTGACCTCGATGCGCAGCGCCTGGAAGGTGCGCTTGGAGGGATTGCCCCCGGTGCGCTTGGCGGCCTGCGGCAGGGAGTCGCGGATGAGCTCGACGAGGCGCGCGCTGTTACTGAACGGCTCCTTCTCGCGCTCGCGCACGACGGCGCTCACGATGCGCTTGGCCTGCTTCTCCTCGCCGTACGCGCGCAGGATCCGCACCAGTTCGCCCGGGGCATAGGTGTTGAGGACCTCGGCCGCGCTGATGCCCGTCGTCTGGTCCATGCGCATGTCCAGGGGCGCGTCCTGGGCGTACGCGAACCCCCGGTCCGCCTCGTCCAGTTGCATGGAGGAGACGCCGAGGTCGAAGAGGACGCCCTGCACGCGCGGGACGCCGAGGCGCTCCAGTACGTCGGGGAGTTCGTCGTAGACCGCGTGCACCAGGGTGGCCCGGTCGCCGTACTGCGCGAGGCGCTCGCCGGACAGGCGCAGCGCTTCCTTGTCGCGGTCCAGGGCGATGAGGCGGGCCGCGGGGAAGGTGGCGAGGAGGGCCTCGCTGTGGCCGCCGAGGCCGAGGGTGCAGTCGACGACGACCGCTCCGGGCTCGGCGAGCGCGGGGGCCAACATGTCCAGGCAGCGCTGGAGCATCACCGGAACATGTCGGCTGTTGTCGCTCAAGGGGCCCTCTCAGGTCCGGCGCGGCGTTCGCACGCACCGCCGGGTCCCCGCCCGCTCCGTAGAAGGGGAATGGACCGCTGGCGCCGGGGAAGTGGCGTCAGCCGACCGGGAGCGGGAGGAGGCCGAGCCGTACGTACGCGCCGCGCACGTGGGGGGATTCCGGGGAATCTCCGTGATGTTCAGTCCAGCAGGGAGCTGGTCACGCCTCCCGCTTCGCGTCACTTTAGTCCACCGTGTCTCCCGGTCAATCAACCGGCCTGCGCGTCGCCGCGCGGGTCAGGACGGGGGTCGGAACGGAGGGGGAATCCCGCGAAGTCACCCGTTCGGGCGTATTCGCGGGACGCCTGTGGGTTACCTCACAACAAGAGTCTTTGACGTTCTTTGTCCCTTCTCACAGCGGGCCTCGTCGATCAGCGCGCATTAACGTCATCACCATGTCGACTTCCGCATCCCCTTCGGGCAACTCCCCCGCAGAGCCGATCGGCGACATAGTCGTCGGTTCGGTCACCGACCGCCTGGTCGAGGCGAACGAGAGGTACGCCGCCGGATTCACCGATCCCGGCATGGACGCCAGGCCCGTCCTGCACGTCGCCGTGGTCGCCTGCATGGACGCCCGCCTCGACCTGCACGCCGCGCTCGGCCTCGAACTGGGCGACTGCCACACCATCCGCAACGCGGGCGGCGTGGTCACCGACGACGTGATCCGCTCGCTGACCATCAGCCAGCGCGCGCTCGGCACCCGCAGCGTCGTCCTCATCCACCACACCGGCTGCGGCCTGGAGTCCCTCACCGAGGAGTTCCGGCAGGACCTGGAGAACGAGGTCGGGCAGCGTCCGACGTGGGCGGTGGAGTCCTTCCGCGACGTCGACCAGGACGTACGGCAGTCGATGCAGCGCGTGCGGACCTCGCCGTTCCTGCTGCACAACGACGACATCCGCGGCTTCGTGTTCGACGTGACGACCGGCCTGCTGCGGGAGATCGACCCTGCGTGACTGACAAACCGTCGTAAGACCCGACAAATCGGCGCCAGTTATCCACAGGCGAGTGACACAACCCGCCATGCCCAACAACAATGCGGGGGTGGCATCACGCGGAACCACACGCGAGGTGCCGGTAATTCGGGGTGGACCGGGCCATGCGCGTGAGCGTCGGCCCGGAATGGGGTATCCCCTGCTCCTTAAGAGCTTGGGGAAGGGCCGAGGAGGGCCGGGTGACGACCTATGACGATCGAGCGAGCCTCACAGATCTGACCGCGACCGCGGAGCGTGTGCGTGCGTCGGTGGAGGGTGTGATCGAGGGCAAGCCAGAGGTCGTACGGCTTTCGCTGACCGTGCTGCTCGCCGAGGGGCACCTGCTGATCGAAGACGTGCCGGGCGTCGGCAAGACCATGCTGGCCAAGGCGCTCGCGCGGTCCATCGACTGCTCGGTCCGGCGTATCCAGTTCACGCCGGACCTGCTGCCTTCGGACATCACCGGTGTGTCGATCTTCGACCAGCAGCGCAGGGACTTCGAGTTCAAGCCCGGCGCGATCTTCGCCCAGATCGTGATCGGCGACGAGATCAACCGCGCGTCTCCGAAGACGCAGTCCGCGCTCCTGGAGTCCATGGAGGAGCGCCAGGTCACCATCGACGGGCAGACGTACGAACTGCCCAGTCCCTTCATGGTGGTGGCCACGCAGAACCCCGTCGAGATGGAGGGGACCTATCCGCTGCCCGAGGCGCAGCGCGACCGCTTCATGGCGCGGGTCTCGATCGGCTATCCCAGCCCCGAGGCCGAATTGCAGATGCTGGACGTGCACGGCGGCGTCTCGCCCCTCGACGACCTCCAGCCGGTGGCGCACGCCCACGACATCGTGAAGCTCATCGACGCGGTCCGCACGGTCCACGTCGCCGACTCCGTACGGCGGTACGCGGTGGACCTGGTCGCCGCGACCCGCAACCACCCGGAGCTGAGACTCGGGGCCTCCCCGCGCGCCACGCTGCACCTGCTGCGTGCTGCCAAGGCCTCCGCCGCGCTCAGCGGCCGCGAGTTCGCCCTGCCCGACGACGTGCAGGCACTCGCCGTCGCCGTCCTCGCCCACCGCCTGCTGCCCACCGCACAGGCGCAGTTGAACCGGCGTACGGCCGAATCGGTCGTCCTGGAGATCCTGCAGCGCACCCCGGTGCCCGCCGCCGTGCAGTCCAACAACGGCTACTTCGGACAGCAGCCGCCCGGCGCCCGGGGTCTGTGATGACGGCCGGGGGGAGGCCGGCAGCCGCCACCGACGAGGAGAAGGGCGGACTGCGCACGGCCCTCGCGGGCCTGACCACCCGCGGACGTTCCTTCCTCGCGGCCGGCATCGCCGCCGCCGTCTGTGCCTATGTCCTCGGCCAGAGCGATCTGCTGCGCGTCGGGCTGCTGCTCGCCGTGCTTCCGCTGGTCTGCGCCCTCGTGCTCTTCCGCACCCGCTACCGGGTCGCGGGCAGCCGGAGGCTCTCCCCCGCGCGCGTGCCCGCGGGGTCGGAGGCCCGCGTCCATCTGCGCATGGACAACGTCTCGCGGCTGCCCACCGGGCTGCTCATGCTCCAGGACCGGGTGCCCTACGTGCTGGGGCCGCGGCCCCGGTTCGTGCTGGACAGGGTCGAGGCGGGCGGCCGCCGCGAGGTGTCCTACCGCGTCCGCTCCGACCTGCGCGGACGCTATCCGCTCGGCCCCTTGCAGCTGCGTCTGACGGACCCCTTCGGGATGTGCGAACTGACGCGCTCCTTCTCGACGTACGACACCCTGACGGTCATCCCGCGCGTGGAGGCACTGCCTCCGGTGCGTCTGACGGGTGAGGCCAAGGGGTACGGCGACGGGCGCAACCGCTCCCTCGCGCTGGCCGGCGAGGACGACGTCATCCCGCGCGGCTACCGGCACGGCGACGATCTGCGCCGGGTGCACTGGCGCTCCACCGCGCGCTACGGCGAGCTGATGGTGCGCCGCGAGGAGCAGCCGCAGCGGGCCCGCTGCACGGTGCTCCTGGACACCCGGGGCGTCGGCTTCCGCGGCGCGGGCCCCGACTCGGCCTTCGAATGGGCGGTCTCGGGCACCGCGTCCGCCCTGGTGCACATGCTCGAACGGGGCTTCTCGGTGCGCCTGTTGACCGACACGGGCACCTCCGTGCCGGGCGAGGGCTCGGACGGCTTCGCGGGCGCCAGCCAGGAGTCGGCGGACGCGGCCGGGCTGATGATGGACACCCTCGCGGTGATCGACCACTCGGACGGCGCCGGGCTCTCCCGGGCGTACGACGTGCTGCGCGGCGGGAACGAGGGCCTCCTTGTCGCCTTCCTCGGCGACCTCGACGAGGAACAGGCCGCGGTGGTCGCCAAGATGCGGCAGCGCAGCGGCTCGGCGGTCGCCTTCGTCCTGGACGCCGAGAGCTGGGCGCAAGGGCCCGGCGGCCTGACGTCCGGCGCGGGCGACGCGCGCGTGCGGATGCTGCGCGAGGCGGGCTGGACCGCCCTGCTGGTGCCGCCGGGAGCGGGCTTCGGGGAGCTGTGGCGCCAGGCGGACCACGCGCGCACCAGCGCGGGCCCGGCCCCCACGACCGGCACCACCACCGGGGGCTGGGCATGACGGTCTCGTACACGGACTCCGCGCCGGTGCGGGAGAGAACGACGACAGTGGGGGGACCGTCATGAGTGGACGCACGCGACTCGCGCTGTGCGCCACCGCGGCCACGCTGATGGCATCGAGCGCGCTGCTGCCGCTCGTCGATCCCGCGACGTGGTACATGCAGGCGGTGATCCTCCTCGCGCTCCAGAGCTCGGTGGGCGCACTCGCCCGGCGGATCCCGCTGGCCAGGCCGGTCACCGTGGCCGTGCAGGCCCTGGTGACGCTGCTGCTGCTCACGCTGGTCTTCGCCCGCGAGCAGGCGATCGCGGGGGTGCTGCCGGGGCCGGAGGTCTTCCAGCGGTTCGGCGTGCTCCTCCAGGCGGGCGGCGAGGACGTCGGGCGGTACGCGATCCCGGCGCCGCTCAGCGACGGCATCCGGCTGATGCTGGTCGGCGGCGTCCTGGTGATCGGCCTCGCGGTGGACGCCCTCGCGGTGACCTTCCGTACGGCGGCTCCCGCCGGACTCCCACTGCTCGCGCTGTACTCGGTCGCGGCCGGTCTCTCCGGAGACGGCGCCGGATGGCTCTGGTTCCTGCTCGCGTCCGCCGGCTATCTGCTGCTCCTGCTGGCCGAGGGCCGCGACCGGCTCTCCCAGTGGGGCCGCGTGTTCGGCGGCGCGGCCCGCGCGCCCGGCCGGGTCTCCGGCGGTCTGGAGAGCAATACGGGAGCGATCGCGCCGGTCCGCACGGGCCGGCGCATCGGCGCCGTCGCCCTGGGCATCGCCCTGGTGGTGCCGCTGGGGCTGCCCGCCCTGGACGGCGGTCTCCTGGACGGCACGGACGGCGCGGGGGCCGGCGGCCGGGGCGGTGGGGGCACGATCTCCGCCGTCAATCCGCTGGTCGCGCTCCAGGACAGCCTGAACCAGCCGGAGGACCGCGAGGTCCTCTCGTACCGCACCAACGCCGAGCAGACCGACGAGATGTATCTGCGGATCGTCTCGCTCGACCAGTTCGACGGGACGACCTGGAAGACGACCGTCCGGCGCATCGAGGACGTCCCTTCGCCGCTTCCCGACCCCCGGGGCCTGAACCCCGACGTGCGCAGGACCGAGGTCCAGACGAACATCTCGGCGGCCGAGGACTACGCGCAGAACTGGCTGCCGATGCCGTTCCCCGCCAGCCAGGTGGAGATCGACGGCCGCTGGCGCTTCGAGCCGGAGGGCCGTGCCCTGGTCGGTGACCGGGGCCAGACCACCCGTGGCGCGCAGTACAAGGTCAAGAGCCTGATCGTGGAGCCCACGGCCGAGCAGCTGGCGAACGCGCCCGCTCCCCCTTCGGAGCTGGCCCGCGAGTTCACCAAGGTGCCCGACTCGCTGCCCGAGGTGGTCGAGCAGACGGCCCGCAAGGTCACCAAGGGCGCCGCCAATCCGTACGAGCAGGCGGTCAAGCTCCAGGACTACTTCGCCTCGGACGGCGGGTTCACGTACAACACCCAGGTGCGGGCGGGCAGCGGTCCCGCCGCGATCGGCCGCTTCCTGGAGCAGAAGGAGGGCTTCTGCGTCCACTTCTCGTTCGCGATGGCGTCGATGGCGCGGACGCTGGGGATACCGGCCCGGGTCGCGGTGGGCTTCACGCCCGGCTCCGCGCAGGCCAACGGCACGATGTCGGTGGGCCTGCGGGACGCGCACGCCTGGCCCGAGCTGTACTTCGAGGGCGTGGGCTGGACCCGCTTCGAGCCGACGCCGACGCGTGGCTCGGTGCCCGACTACACCCGCTCGGACGTGCCGTCCGGCGGCGCGAGCGACCCGGACACCCCCGAGCCGTCCGCATCGAACGAGCCCTCCACGGCCCCTTCTGCGTCCGACAGCTGCCCGCCCGAGCTGCGCAAGCAGGGCGGCTGCTCCAGCGCGGCCCCGCAGGTCGCGGCCGGTTCGGGCAACGGCGGACCGCCGCTCGCGATGATCGTGGGGGTGGGGCTCGCGGCCCTGGTACTCCTCGCCGTGCCCTTCCTGCCGCTGCTGTGGCGGACCAGGCTGCGGGCCGTGCGCCTGGGGGCGACCGGACGTACGGAGGCGGATTCGGCCGCGCGGACGCTGGCCGCCTGGCTGGAGGTGATCGACACCGCCTGGGACCACGGCATTGAGCCGGACGAGTCACAGACGCCCCGGAAGGCCGCGGCACGGGTCGTCCGCATCGGGCAGCTGTCCGGCGGCCCCGCCGAGGCCGTGCACCGGGTGGCGGCCGCGGTGGAGCAGGTCCTCTACGCGCCACGGCCGCAGCCCACGGCGGGCCTCTCCGAGGACGTACGACGGGTACGCGACGGGCTGCGGGCCTCGGTGGGCCGCGCCACCAGGCTGCGGGCGACGCTCGCGCCGCGTTCGGCCGCTCGGGTGGTGTGGGCGGCGTCGGACCGCTGGGCGGCGTTCAGCACGCGCTGCGGGGAGCGGTTCTCCGCGTGGTGGGCGGCGCTCCTGAAGCGCGTTCCTTCGCGGCGGGCGCAGCCGGAGCAGCAGGGCTGAGGCCGTCCGAGGCGCCGGTCCCGACCGGGACCGGCGCCGACGGCTGAGGGGGACATCCGTACGGAGGGTGTCCGCGGGACCGGACGCGAAGACATGTGGGACCAGACGCGAAGGCTCCTGGGACCGGATGCGAAGACATGTGTGAGGGGTGACCGCCCGTGGGCGGTCACCCCTCACCTGTCTGTCGGGTCCGTCAGCTCAGCGCCCGAGCGCCGAACTCACTGGCCACCCTGTTCGTCTCGGCGGCGCTGCCAGCGCTGCTCTATCCGGTCCATCACGGAGCGGCGCTGCCTGGTCTGCCGACGGGGCTGTGCCCCACCCTGCGCGGCGGCCGCGCCCGAAGGCTGTTCACCCGGCTTCGGCGCCTTGCGCCAACCGGTGACGGCGAGCACCGCGCAGCCCAGCATGACGAGGAATCCCACCACGCTGATCCAGATCTGCTGGGCGACCATTCCGGCCATGAGAAGGGCAATGCCCACCAGGAAGCCCGCGACCGCTTGGTAGACCCGCTTCCGGGTGTACGTACGCAGCCCGCTTCCCTCAAGCGCTGTCGCGAACTTGGGATCTTCGGCGTACAGCGCTCGCTCCATTTGCTCGAGCATGCGCTGCTCGTGCTCCGAGAGCGGCACGGAGTCCTCCTCATCGTGCAGTCGCCGGGGCGACCGGGGGTCCCCTTCAGGATAGGCAGGGAATCGCCCCCGTGAAACCCGCCCCTCTGCGCCAACTTCGCCAAACCGGACCTCCACACCGCTCCGGCTCGCTGAAGCGTGCATTCCCCAGCGGCCGAACCGTCATGCAGGACGGTGTCCCTCGATCATACGGCGCCGGTAGCCCGTTCGGGGTGCCTGTGGCGTACTCCATGTGCGGCTGCGTCGCTGATCAGCGGGTCAGCCGCGTGTGCACCTCACGCCCCGGCGGACTCCCGTGCCTCACCGAGCACATGCAGCTGGGTGGCCACGGAGTGGAACGCGGGCAGCTCGGCGGCCGCGGCCTCCAGCGCGAGGAGGGCCTCCATGGCACCCGGCTCGGTGTCCACGAGGACGCCGGGGACCAGGTCGGCGAAGACCCGCACGCCGTGCACCGCGTCGACCCGCACGCCCGCCGCCTCGACGAGCTCGGTGAGCTGGTCGGCGGTGAAGCGCCGGGGCACGGGGTCGCCGTCGCCCCAGCGTCCCGCCGGGTCGCCGAGGGCGGTCTTGGCCTCCTTGAAGTGCCCGGCCAGGGCACGGGCGAGCACGGCGCCGCCGAGGCCCGCGCCGAGCAGGCTGAGCACGCCGGAGGGGCGCAGCGCGTCGACGGCGAGGCGGACGCCCTCGGCCGGGTCGTCCACGTACTCCAGGACGCCGTGGCACAGGACGGCGTCGAAGCCGCCCCGCTCCACGACGTCGAAGAGGCCGAGGATGTCGCCCTGCACGCCGCGTACGCGATCGGCGACGCCGGCCTCGGCAGCCCTGCGCTCCAGTGCGAACAGGGCGTTCGGGCTGGGGTCGACGACGGTGACGCGGTGCCCGAGGAGGGCGACCGGCACCGCGAAGTTGCCGCTGCCGCCGCCGGTGTCGAGCACGTCGAGCTCGGTGCGGGACTCCCGGCCGGTGACCTTGACCCGGCGGTCGAGGGCGTCCTTCAGGACGTCCCAGACCACGGCGGTACGCAGCGAGGCGCGCGGACGAGGGGGGTCGGAGCGCTGCGACGCCGCTTGCGGGCTGTGGTGGGCGGCGGGCGGGCGCATCGGGTCCGACACGGCAGTTGACTCCTCGGCGCGTGGGATTCGGTTGCCCCCACCCTATTGCCTGCCACCCGGTGCCCCGGCCACCGTCCCGCACCGCGGACGCGCCGGTCAGCCCACGTCCGGCGGCTCCTGCCTGGGCTGGGGCAGCACGGGCTGCAGCACCAGCATCCGCTCGACGATGCGCAGGAACATCGCGACGTCACGGAGCAGGTCGTCGGCGTCGCGGACGGTGGCCGCGCCCTGGATGCCCGCCTCCGCGCGGGCCCTGCGGGCGGCCCCCGAGGCGAACAGGGCGCTCCACTCGGTCAGTTCGGGTGCTATCTCGGGGAGCACTTCCCAGGCGCTTCGGATGCGCTGCCTGCGGCGTGGGGTGGTCTCCGGCCTGCCGCGGGCGGCGAGCACGGCGGCCGCGGTGCGCAGGGCGGCGAGGTGGGCGGTGGCATAGCGCTCGTTCGACGTGTCCAGGCGGGCGGCCTCTTCGATTCCCGCGCGGGCCTGGGCGAGCAGTTCGAGGGCGGCGGGCGGGGCGGTCGCGCGGCGCAGGACGGGGTGGACATCGCTCGCCGGGCCGGTCAGTGAGGAAACAGGGCCGACGGCGCTGTGCCGGTGTGCGGCTGCTGCGGAACTCCTGGCCATGACGAACCTCCTGTCGTCGTGTGACGGCGCAGTGGCCGTATGTGTCCATCGTGGAGTACGCCACTGACAATCGGCCCTGACCTGCGGCTTTGCCTCGATCGAAGGTTCGGGCTTATTTTTGAACTGACCAGTCAGTTCAAAAGAAGGGGCAGGGGGGACTGTGGACGGTCCGACCGACGGCGTGCGCGGAGCCGCCGTCACAGCCGAGGGGTTCGGGCTCAAGGGCCCGCGCGGCTGGGCGTTCCGCGGCATCGACATCGACGCGGAGTCCGGCTCGCTGATCGCACTGGAGGGACCTTCGGGGTCGGGCCGCACCTGCCTGCTGCTCGCCCTGACGGGACGCATGCGCGCCACCGAGGGCCGGGCGTCCGTCGGCCGGCTCCGGCTGCCCAAGCATCTGGCCGGGGTGCGCAGGATCAGCGGGCTCGGCCCGGTGCCCGGCGTCACCGATCTCGACCCGGCGCTGACCGTCGCCGAGCACCTGCACGAACGGGCGCTCCTGGAGCGGCGGTTCGGCGGATCGCTGCGGGGGCTCCTGCGGCCGCGCGCCGAGCGCGTGAACGAGACGAAGCTGCGGATCGACACCGCGCTGACCGCCGCCGGGCTCGACATGGAGCGGCTCCCCAAGGGGCGGCGGACCTCCGTGCGCGACCTGGAGCGGCTTGAGGCGCTGCGGCTCTCGGTAGCCCTCGCCCTGATCGGCAGGCCTCGCGTGCTCGGCGTCGACGACACCGACCTGAAGCTCTCGGACGCCGAACGCGCGGAGGCCTGGGCCCTGTTGAAGTCCCTCGCCGACGGCGGGACGACCGTCGTGGCGGTGTGCAGCGAGGCGCCCGAGGGCGCGGTCGTGGTGCGCACGGGCGACCGGGACACCGCGCGGGACCAGGCCCGCACCCCCGAAGACGGCACCGGCACGGCTGACGCCACCGACGACGACAAGGAGACGGCGGATGCGCTCGCCGAAGCTGGCCGCGCTTGAGCTCAGGCGCTTCGGCAGGGGGAAGCTGCCGCGCGCCGCGCTCGTCGCGCTCCTGCTGCTACCGCTGCTGTACGGCGCCCTGTACCTGTGGTCCTTCTGGGACCCGTACGGCAACCTCGACCGCATCCCCGTCGCGCTCGTCAACGAGGACAAGGGGGCGACCGCTTCGGGCAAGAAGCTCGCGGCGGGTGACAACATCGTCGAGAAGCTGCACGACAGCAAGACCTTCGACTGGCACGAGGTCAGCGACGACGAGGCGCGCAAGGGCGTCGAGGACGGCACGTACTACCTGTCGCTGACCATGCCGTCGGACTTCAGCAAGCGCATCGCGTCGAGTTCGGGGGACTCTCCGGAGACGGGTGCCCTCCGGGTCCGTACGAACGACGCCAACAACTACATCGTCGGGCAGATCTCCCGGACGGTCTTCTCCGAGGTGCGTTCCGCCGCGTCCACGAAGGCGTCCCGCGGCTTCCTCGACAAGATCTTCATCTCGTTCTCCGACATCCACGGCGCGACGCTGAAGGCCGCCGAGGGCGCCGACAAGCTCGACAGCGGCATCGGCAAGGCGAAGAAGGGCTCCAAGGACCTCGCGAACGGTCTGAAGGACGCCAAGGACGGCAGCGGTGACCTGGCCGGTGGCGTCAAGAAGCTGCACCAGGGCGCGGGCGATCTGGAGACCGGCGCGAAGAAGGTCTCGGACGGCACGCGCAAGCTCGCCGACAAGGTCAACGGCACCGCGGACCAGGTGCGGCCCTTCCTGAAGGACAACGGCAAGACCATCGGGGACAGCGCACAGCTCGTCGCCGACTCCTCCAAGGCGATGCGCCGCAACCTGGCCGACTGGGTCAAGCTCGCACCGGAGGCCGCCAAGGGTGCCAAGGCCGGCCACCAGGTCATCAGCGACTTCTACGCGGAGCAGTGCGAACAGGCTCCCGTGGCCGCCCCCTTCTGCCCCAAGCTCAAGGACGTGAAGGCGGCCTCCGCCAACGTCTCGACCATCGCGGACGACCTCGACACCCTGGTCAAGGACCAGAACAGCGACGTCAAGCAGCTCGACAAGAGCCTCGCCACGCTCCAGAAGCAGTCGCAGCACCTCGCCGACCGGGCGCCTCACCTCGACGAGGACCTGAACACGGCCGTCACCCAGATCAACGACCTCGACAAGGGCGCGGGCAAGGTCGCCAAGGGCGCCACGAAGCTGCACGCGGGGCTCGGCACCGCCAAGACCGGCGCCAGCGACCTGGACGCGGGCGTCGGCAAGCTGGAGACGGGCGCCGGGGACCTCAAGGGCGGCATGTTCAAACTGGCCGACGGCTCCGCCGAGCTGTCCGGCGGGCTGCACGACGGCGTCAAGAAGATCCCCGACTACGACAAGAAGGACCGTGACGCGCGCACCGACGTCATGGCCGACCCCGTGCAGCTGGCCTCCCAGTCGATGCACAAGGCGCCCAACTACGGCACGGGCTTCGCGCCGTACTTCATCCCGCTCTCCCTGTGGGTCGGCGCGATGGTGGCGTACATGCTGATCCAGCCGCTCAACCGGCGCGCGCTCGCCGCGGGGGCGTCCGCGTGGCGCATCGCGCTCGCGGGCTGGCTCCCGGTAGCGGCGCTCGGCGTGCTCCAGACGGCGGCCCTGCTGTCGGTCCTGCACTGGGGCCTGGGCCTCCAGATGGCGCGGGCGGCCGGGACGGTGGGCTTCCTCTGCCTGGTGACGGCGTGCTTCGCGGCGATCGTGCAGTGGCTGAACGCCCGCTTCGGAGCGGCGGGCCGGATCCTCGTACTCGCCGTCCTGATGCTCCAGCTGACCTCGGCGGGCGGTACGTATCCGGTGCAGACGAGCCCCGGCTTCTTCAGCGCGATCCACCCCTTCTTGCCGATGAGTTACGTCGTCGAGGCTCTCCGGAGACTCATCACGGGCGGCGGGCTCGGTCCCGTCTGGCAGGGCTGTGCGGTCCTCGCGGCCTTCACCGTGGGCGCCCTGGCGCTCACCGCGCTCTCCGCGCGCCGCAAGCAGGTGTGGACCCTGGACCGACTGCATCCGGAGCTGAGCCTGTGAGCACGGCGGGGCCGGGAAGCCCGGCGGGACCTGTGAGAATCAAGGCCATGGACAGCAGTGCGGGCAGCACCCGGCGCGAGGCCACCCGGCAGAAGCTCTACGAGGCCGCCGTCACGCTCATCGCGGAGCAGGGCTTCTCGGCCACGACGGTCGACGAGATCGCCGAACGGGCAGGGGTCGCGAAGGGCACGGTCTACTACAACTTCGCGAGCAAATCGGTCCTCTTCGAAGAGCTGCTGCGGCACGGTGTCGGCCTGCTGACCGCCTCCCTGAAGGAGGCGGCCGATGAGGCAGGCAGGAGCGGGGGCACCAAGGTCGACGCGCTGGACGCGATGATCAGGGCGGGCCTGGTCTTCATCAACCGCTATCCGGCCTTCACCCAGCTGTACGTGGCCGAGCTCTGGCGGACCAACCGGGCCTGGCAGTCCACGCTCCTGGTGGTCAGGCAGCAGGCCGTCGCGGTGGTCGAGGACGTACTGCGGGCGGGCGTCGAGAACGGCGAGCTGAGCGAGGAGATCGACATCCCGCTGACCGCCGCCGCGCTCGTCGGCATGGTCCTGGTGGCCGCCCTCGACTGGCAGGCGTTCCAGCCGGAGCGCTCGCTCGACGATGTGCACGCGGCGCTGTCACGGCTGTTGCAGGGCAGGGTCAGCGGCACGCGCGCGTAGGCGGGCGTACGACGACACCGGCCCGGTGCCACCTGGTTCACCAGGTGGCACCGGGCCGGTGCTCTTCTCATGTTCCCCCGTGACCCCCGTGCGACCCCCGTGTGGTCGTCCCCCGAGTCACCCCCGTGTCTCGCTCCCACCTTTCGGCGGGAGGAGCGGCCAAGGGCGCCGCACCGTTCCGCCGCCCCGTGTCGGCGGTACCGGCGCTGCGCCCTTCTCCGTGCCCCACACTCTTCCGTCTTCGCAGGTGGGGGCCCATCCGCGCAGCTACTCATCTCACTCACTAGGTACGGATACTCAGGCGTACGCACTCAAGCCCAGGCCGACGAGTCTGGGACTGGTTACGATCGCGTCCGTGTCCGTACTCCCCCTGGTGTTCACCAGCGGCTGGGCGAGCGGGATCAACGCGTACGCCGTGGTCCTGCTGCTCGGCGTCTTCGGCGCGACCGGGCTCACCGACGAGGTGCCCGAGTCGCTCCAGCGTCCCGATGTGCTGATCGTCGCCGGTGTGCTCTTCCTCTGCGAGGCCGTCGCCGACAAGGTCCCCTACGTGGACTCGGTGTGGGACACGGTGCACACCGTGATCAGACCGGTGTCCGGTGCCGTGGTCGGGGCGCTGCTCGCGGGGCAGAGCGGGTCGCTCTCGGACCTGGCCGCGGGGGCGGTGGGCGGGTCCACCGCGCTGGCCAGCCATGCCGTGAAGACCGGCACCCGGATGGCGATCAACACCTCGCCCGAGCCGTTCAGCAACTTCGTGATGAGCACGGCGGAGGACCTCGGCGTCGGCGGGATCATCACCTTCGCGATGTTCTATCCGGAGGCGGCGGCGATCATCGCGGCCGTGCTGCTGCTGATCGGCCTGTTCCTGCTCTTCTTCCTGGTCTCGCGGATCCGGCGGTTCCTGCGGCGCAGGGCGCAGCGCCGTGAGGAGAAGCTGCTCGCGGGCCGGACCGGACCACCGCCGCCGCCGCCCTGAGCGTCCGCCGGGGCCGGGGCTCCGGCGTGACTGTCAGTGGCGGCCGATAAAGTCCCTGGCATGGCACGGATTGTGGTGATCGGCGCCGGGATGGGCGCCATGACGGCCGCCGCCCGGCTGGCCGTCGCGGGCCACCGGGTGGTGGTGTACGAACGCGGGGAGACGTTCGGCGGCGCGGTCGGCCGCGTCGAGCGGGACGGCTTCGCCTTCGACACGGGCCCCGGGCTGCTCCAGCTCCCCGCGGTCTACCGCGACTTGTTCGTCAAGACGGGCAAGGAGCCCCTGGAGAAGTGCGTCGAGCTCTCCCAGGTCGAGCCCGCCGTGCGCCACGTCTTCGCGGACGGCACCGCGGCCGATCTGCCGAACGCCTCGCGGGCGGGCGTGGGAGAGGCCCTGGACGCGGCGCTCGGGGACGGCGCGGGCGAGCGCTGGGCGGCGTTCATGAACCGCGCCCGGGAGGCCTGGGACCGCACCCGCCGCCCGCTCCTCGAAGAGCCGCTGTGGGCGGACTGGAAGGTGTTCGCCGAGCGCGAGCCGTATCCCTCGGTGGCCAGGAAGCGGGTGCTGCGCCGGGAGCGGCGCGCGGTGACGCTCGGTGAGATCGCCGAGTTCGAGCTGGGCGACGACCCCCGGCTGCGCGCGCTCCTGGAGCACTTCGCGCTGGGTGCCGGCCTCGATCCCCGGACGGCACCGGCGAGCGCGGCGATCCTGCCGTATCTGGAACAGACCTTCGGCACCTGGTCGGTGACGGGCGGCATGCGCGCCCTGGCCCAGGCGGTGTACGAGCGGTGCCTGGCCCGCCGGGTCGAGTTCGTGTTCGGCGCGGCGGTGACGCGGATCGTGGAGAAGGACGGCAGGGCGGCGGGCGTCGAGCTCGCGGACGGGGGCGTGGCCGATGCGGACTTCGTCGTCGCCGGGGTCGCCCCCGCCGCCTTGGCGGAGCTGCTGCCCGGCGTGGAGATCCGCGCCGCCGAGGACGCGCCCGCCCGGTCCGGGATGCCGAGTCGTCTGACCGTCCTGCTCGCCCTCTCGGGCGCCCGTCCCGAGGGCGCACCGCACCGGACCGTGGTGCACGCCGCGGACCGCGCGGCCGAGTTGGCGTGCCTGTTCGGCGGCGGCGACGCGATGGCGGACCGTCCCACGGTCACCGTGACGCGTCCCGGGGACCCGGCGTCGGTGCCGGACGAGGCGCACGAGGCGGTGACCCTGACCGCGACGGTGCCCGCGTTCCCCGGGACCCCCGGGCAGGCCTCCCGGGACGTCTTCGCCGCGCGGGCCGAGCAGTTGATCGCCCATGCCACGCGCGCGGTGCCCGATCTGCGCGAGCGGCTCCTGTGGCACGAGGTCCGCACTCCGTCGGACATCGCGGAGGCCACCGGCGCCGTCGGCGGCGCGGTCCCCGCCCCGACGCTCGCCGCGGCCGACGGCAGGCATCTGCACCCGTCCAACAGCACGCGCGTGCAAGGGCTCTACGCGGTCGGCGGCTGGTCCCACCCCGGCGGCGGCCTCCCGCACGCGGGCATGTCGGGCACGCTGGTCGCCGGTCTGATCGTCGAGGGGCCGGAGTTCCGCGGCTCGCAGTGAGTCGCGGCGGCACCCTCGCGCCTGCGCGGTACCGGTGCCGCGGCCCCGGTCAGTACCGGTACTGCTGCTCGTTGTAGCCCGAGTTGTCGTAGCCCCCGTTGTGGCCCTGGCCGCCCTGGTACGGATAGGGCTGCTCCGGCGGGAGTTCACCGGCGTAGGGGTCGTCGGTGCTGCGCTGCTGCGGCACCCAGACCCCGCCGGGCGGCGTCTCCTGGTAGGTCTCGCCGAGCCCGCCGTAGGTGTCCCCGCCGTACGGGGCGTACTGCTGCTGGTCGCCGTAGGCGTCGTAGTTCTGGCCCGCGCCGTAGGTCTGCGTGCCGATGTACGGGTCGGAGTACGCGGCGTACTGCTGCTGGCCGGTCTCGTCGTACGCGTACGCCTGTTGGTCGTATCCGGTGAAGGCGGCGGCGTCGTAGCCGTAGCCGTCCCCCTGGTAGACCTCGTCCGTGCCCTGCTGGCGCGCGTACGCCGCGTCGCTGTAGACCCCGTACTGGCCGGTGTCGTCCGGCAGCGGCTCCGGCTCGTATATCCCGGGGGCGCCGAGGCCGTCGGGGTCGTGCGCGGGCGGCGGCGGGACCTCGAACTCCAGGTCGGACACCTGGAGCGTCGGGTCCTTGGCCTCCGCCGCGTCCTGTGCGGCGGCGCCCCGTGCGGAACCCCTGCGGCGCTTGCTGAGGCCCGGCTGCCCGCCGAGCGCCCAGCCGGTGGAGAAGCCCTTGCGGAACGACAGCGTCACATACGTCTGGCCGGTGGCGAAGGCGACGGCGCCGAGGCCGATCACCCACACCGACGGCATCAGCACGCCGAGGACGACGCCGAGGAAGCCCACGAAGGCGAGCAGCCGCCAGCGCAGCCTCGCCTTGTACTGCAACAGCACCTCGCCCAGCAGCCACAGCGCGACGAATCCGAACGCGATGTAGAGGACCGCCCAGCCCATGTACGCCCCTCTCCCCTGCGACTGTTCCCCGTGGGTACCGGGGTACGGCCGGTCAGGCCTGGTGGTGCAGGCCCAGATTTTCGTAGATCTCCAGCGTCGCCGTGGAGTTGTTGAGCGTGATGAAGTGCAGCCCCGGCACGCCTTCGGCCAGCAACCGCGCGCAGAACTCCGTTGCGAACTCGATGCCAATGGAGCGTACAGCGGCGGGATCGTCTTTGACCGAGAGGATGCGCTCTTTCAGCTCGGCCGGGAACACGGCGTTGCTGAGCTGGGGCAGCCGTTCGAGCTGGCGGACGTTGGTGACCGGCATCATCTCGGGGATGATCGGCGTCTCGCAGCCCGCGGCCTCGACGCGGTCGCGCAGCCGCAGGTACTCCTCGGGGTCGAAGAACATCTGCGTGATCGCGTAGTCCGCGCCCGCCCGGCACTTGTCGATGAAGTGCCGGGTGTCCGATTCCCAGTCGGGCGAGCGCGGATGCATCGCGGGGAAGGCCGCGACGCCCACGCAGAAGTCACCGGACTCCTTGATGAGTTCGACCAGTTCCGCGGCGTAGGTGAGGCCCTCGGGGTGGGCGATCCAGTCGCCCAGCGGGTCGCCCGGCGGGTCGCCGCGGACCGCGAGCATGTTCCTGATGCCCGCGTCCGCGTACTGCCCGATGATGTTGCGCAGTTCGGCCACGGAGTGGTCGACCGCGGTCAGATGGGCGACCGGCGTGAGCGTCGTGTCGGCGACGATCTGCTGGGTCTCCTTGACGGTGCCGGTGCGGGTCGAACCACCCGCTCCGTACGTGACGGAGACGAAGTCAGGCGCGGCCGCCTCGACCCGGCGCAGCGCGTTCCACAGGTTCCGCTCGCCCTTCGGCGTTTTCGGCGCGGAGAACTCGAAGGAAAATGTCGTTTTGCCGGTCGCGAGCATGTCTCGCACCGTGCGCGCACGGTCAGACCTGGTCGAAGCTGTGCCTAGGGCCATACCCGCAGGTTAGCCAGGCTGCGCCGGTCGCCCAACCACGCCTCCGCGAATTGTCCGCTTTGCCGGGCTGTTGTCCACGGATCGGACACTCCCGGGCTGTTGCTCATACAGACGTACGTGCGCGCAGCCGCTCGGCGAGATCGGCGGCCGCCGCACCGGGGTCTTCCGCCTCGGTGATCGCGCGGACCACCACGACCCGGGAAGCGCCCGCGTCGAGCACCTCGTCGAGGTTGCCCGCGTCGATGCCGCCGATCGCGAACCAGGGGCGGCCCGTGCCGAGGGAGGCGGTGTACCTGACCAGGTCGAGCCCGGGGGCGTGGCGCCCCGGCTTGGTGGGCGTGGGCCAGCACGGTCCCGTGCAGAAGTAGTCCACGCCGTCCTGCGTGGCCGCCGCCGCGGCCTCGGCCTCGGCGTGCGTGGAGCGGCCCACGAGCACGTCGTCACCGGTGGCGCCGAGGATGGCGCGGGCCGCGGGCACGGGCAGGTCGCCCTGGCCCAGGTGCAGCACGTCGGCGCCGATGGCGTGCGCGACGTCCGCGCGGTCGTTCACCGCGAGCAGCTTGCCGTGCCTGCGGCAGGCGTCGCGGAAGACCTGGAGGTGCTCCAGCTCCTCGCCGGCCTCCATGCCCTTGTCGCGCAGCTGCACGATGTCGACACCGCCCGCGAGGACGGCGTCGAGGAACTCCGGGAGGTCTCCCTGGCGCTTGCGGGCGTCCACGCACAGGTAGAGCCGGGCGTCGGCGAGCCGTGCGGGCGCGGGCTTGGTGGCCATGAAGAGGTCCCCCCGTTGTCGGTGTCGGTGCGCAAGGGGCCGTGGGGGGGGGGGGGGGCCCCCCCCCCCCCCCCCCCCCCGCGCCGCGGGGGGGGGGGGGGGGGGGGGGGGGGGGGGGGGGGGGGCGGGGGGGGGGGGGGGGGGGGGGGGGGCGCGGGGGGGGGGGGGGGGGGGGGGGGGGGGCGGGGGGGGGGGGGGGGGGGGGGGCCCCCCCCCCCCCCCACGGCCCCTGCGTCGAACGGTTCGATCAGGTCAGACGGCGAGCGCCTGGGCGCGGCGCTTCACCTCCGTGCCGCGATTCTCGCTCAGTGCCTGCGCGGGGGTGCCGGGCAGGGTCGGGTCGGGGGTGAAGAGCCACTCGAGCATCTCTTCGTCGGAGAAACCGTCGTCCTTCAGGAGCGTCAGGGTGCCTGCGAGGCCCTTGACGACCTTGTCGCCGTCGATGAAGGCGGCCGGCACCTGAAGCGCGCGGTTCTCACCACGGCGCACGGCGATCAGCTGGCCCTCCTTGACCAGCTGGCGCACACGCGTCACCTCGACATCGAGCATTTCCGCGATGTCGGGGAGGTGGAGCCAGGCGGGGACGAGAGCATCGGTCTTTGCGTCAATCTCGGTCACGGGTCCAAGCGTGCCATCTCTGGCCGGGGGCCGGAAACTGGGCGTGCTTCCTCTGGGGGTGGGCCCCCTGTTCCCCGGGCTCGGGGGCGACGCTTCTGCTTCGGCTGCCGGGCCCCGGGGGGGACGGTTGTGTTCGGAGCGCGGGCCCGTGGGGGCTGGGCGCGCAGTTCCCCGCGCCCCTTAACGGGGCCCGTCTCGGGGCCGCAGTTCCCCGCGCCACTTACGGGGCCCCCGCCACGGAGCCCGGTTCTTACGGGGCTACCGCCTTCTTCAGCGGGATCGACGGGTCCGATGTCAGGGTGGGGTCCAGGTGGGTGGCTGATTCGATGAGTTTGCGGCCCTGGGCCAGGTCGCGGGGGCGGCCCACCGCCAGGACCGCGACCAGGGCGCCGTCCCGGAGCCAGCACACGGACCAGGCCGCGCCCGTCGGGTCGCCGCGCCAGACCAGCTGGTCGGCGCCCGCGTGATGGCCGGCGTACTGCACGAAGCGGCCGAACTGCTCCGACCAGAAGTACGGCACCGGGTCGTACGGCGCCGGATCCTCGCCGACGATGTTCGCCGCCACCGTGCGCGGGCCCTGGAGGGCGTTGTCCCAGTGGTGGACGAGCAGGCGCTCGCCGTACCTGCCGGAGGGGAAGGAGGAGCAGTCGCCGACCGCGTACACGTCGGGCGCGGAGGTGCGCAGCCGGTCGTCGGCCACGACCTCGCGGTGGGCGCCGAGCTCGATGCCGGAGCCGGTGAGCCAGTCGGTCGCGGGGCGGGCGCCGATGCCGACGACGACGGCGCCCGCGGGCAGCCGGGTGCCGTCGGCGAGGACCACGACGCCGGGCTCGACGCGCGCCACGCGCGCGTGGGTGCGCAGGGTGGCTCCGGAGTCCGCGTACCAGCCCTCCATGGGGGCGGCGACCTCGGCGGGCAGCGCGCCCGCGAGCGGCCGTTCCGCCGCCTCGACCACGGTGACCGCGCAGCCCGCCTCGCGCGCCGCAGTGGCGAACTCGGCGCCGATCCAGCCCGCGCCGACGACCACCACGTCGTGCTGTTCGGCGAGCACGGGACGCAGCCGCTCGGCGTCGTCCAGGGTGCGCAGGAGATGGACGCCGCGGACGCCCTCGGTGCCGGGCAGCTGGACCGGGGCCGCGCCGGTCGCGAGGACCAGGACGTCGTAGCCGACCGGGCCCGTGGCGGTGTCCAGCTCGTGGTCGGCGGGGCGCACCCCGGTGACCTCGCGGCCGAGGTCGAGGCCGATGCCGAGCGCCTCGAAGTCGATGTCAAAGGCGGAGCCCTCCGCCTTGCCGAGCAGCACCGCCTTGGACAGCGGCGGCCTGTCGTAGGGCTGGTGGGGTTCCGCACCGATCAGGGTGACCGGTCCCTCGAAGCCCTGGTCGCGCAGGGCGACGGCGGTCTGCACACCGGCCATCCCCGCACCGACGATGACGACGTGCCGCTCTGCGTGCCTCTGCTGCTCGCTCACCCGATCACCTTAGGGCGGCGGCCCCGCCCGGATTCAGAGGCCGCGGAGGAGATCTTTGACACACCGTCACTGCGCATACCCGGACAGCTCCCCTACTGCGGCCGGAAGTGAAGGGCTAGGGTGGCCGGTGCAGAACACTCGCGGGAGCCCGGACGCACCGGGCTGAGAGGGAGGCTGAGACGGCCTCCGACCGTACGAACCTGATCCGGGTCATGCCGGCGAAGGGAGGGGCTGGACGCCCATGCATTCCCCTGCGACATCATCGTCCGCCACCACCGACGTCCTCGTCGTCGGAGGCGGCATCATCGGCCTGGTCACGGCCTGGCGGGCCGCGCAGCGCGGTCTGTCCACCACGGTCGTGGACCCCGAACCGGGCGGCGGCGCGGCGCAGGTCGCCGCGGGCATGCTGGCCGCCGTCACCGAACTGCACTACGGCGAGCAGACGCTGCTCGGCCTCAACCTGGAATCCGCGCGGCGCTATCCGGACTTCGCCGCCGAGCTGACCGAGGCGAGCGGCCACGACCTCGGCTACCGCGCCTGCGGCACGCTCGCCGTCGCGCTCGACGCCGACGACCGCGCCCACCTGCGCGAACTGCACGCGCTACAGCGCAGGTCGGGGCTCGAATCGGAGTGGCTGAGCGGCCGCGAGTGCCGCCGTCTCGAACCGATGCTCGCCCCGAGCGTGCGCGGCGGGCTGCGGGTGGACGGCGACCACCAGGTCGATCCGCGCCGGCTGACCGCGGCCCTCGTGGTGGCCTGCGAGCGGGCCGGGGTGGTCTTCCACCGGGACTGGGCCGAGCGCCTCTCGGTCGTACGCGACCGCGCCCGCGGAATCGTCACGGCGGACGGCACCGAGCTGGCCGCCGAGCAGACCGTGCTCGCGGCGGGCAGCCTCAGCGGGCGGCTCGCGGGCGTCCCGGACGACGTCCTGCCGCCCGTGCGCCCCGTGAAGGGGCAGGTGCTCAGGCTGACGGTGCCGAAGGCGTACGCGCCGTTCCTCAGCCGCACCGTGCGCGCCGTGGTGCGCGGCAGCCACGTCTATCTGGTGCCCCGGGAGAACGGCGAGCTCGTCGTCGGCGCGACCAGCGAGGAGCTCGGCTGGGACACCACGGTCACCGCGGGCGGCGTCTACGAGCTGCTCAGGGACGCCCATGAACTCGTCCCCGGCATCACCGAGCTGCCGCTCACCGAGACCCGCGCGGGACTGCGCCCCGGCTCCCCCGACAACGCGCCGATGCTCGGCCCGACGCACCTCGCGGGACTGCTCCTGGCCACCGGCCACTACCGCAACGGCGTCCTGCTGACGCCCCTCACGGGTGACGTGCTGGCGCACGCCCTGGTCACCGGCGAACTACCGGACGAGGCAAGCCCGTTCACCCCACGGCGCTTCGCCGAGCCCTCCCCCGCCACCGCCCCTTCTGCCGCCCTTACGGAGCAGCCCGCATGACCACCACACCGCTCGCCGTCTCCGTCAACGGAGAAGCACGGGACATCGCCCCGGGCACCACGCTCGGCGCCCTCGTCGCCACCCTCACCACGGCCCACTCCGGAGTGGCCGCCGCCCTCAACGAAACCGTCGTACCCCGCGCGCGCTGGTCCAGCACCGCGCTCGGCGCGGGCGATCGCGTCGAAGTACTCACCGCCGTCCAGGGAGGCTGAAGCGACCATGGCGGACGACCCCTTCCTCATCGGCGGTCTCACCCTCTCCTCGCGCCTGATCATGGGCACCGGCGGAGCGCCGAGCCTGGACGTCCTGGAGCGTTCCCTCGTCGCGTCGGGCACCGAGCTGACCACCGTCGCGATGCGCCGCCTCGACCCGGGCGTGCAGGGCTCCGTGCTCTCCGTCCTCGACCGGCTCGGCATCCGCGTCCTGCCGAACACGGCGGGCTGCTTCACCGCGGGCGAGGCCGTCCTCACCGCCCGTCTCGCGCGCGAGGCGCTCGGCACCGACCTCGTGAAGCTGGAGGTCATCGCGGACGAGCGCACCCTGCTGCCCGACCCCGTCGAGCTCCTGGACGCCGCGGAGATCCTGGTCGACGACGGCTTCACGGTGCTGCCGTACACCAACGACGATCCGGTGCTCGCGCGCAAGCTGGAGGACGCGGGCTGCGCGGCGGTCATGCCGCTCGGCTCCCCCATCGGTTCCGGGCTCGGCATCCGCAATCCGCACAACTTCCAGCTGATCGTGGAGCACGCACGCGTGCCGGTGATCCTGGACGCGGGCGCGGGCACCGCCTCCGACGCGGCGCTCGCCATGGAGCTGGGGTGCGCCGGGGTGATGCTCGCCTCCGCGGTGACCCGCGCGCAGGAGCCGGTCCTGATGGCCGAGGCCATGCGGCACGGCGTCGAGGCGGGGCGCCTCGCGTACCGGGCCGGGCGGATCCCGCGGCGGCACTTCGCGGAGGCGTCCTCGCCGGCGGCGGGCATGGCGCGGCTGGATCCGGAGCGGCCCGCGTTCTGAGGGGGCCGTCGTTCTGAGGGAGTCCCGTTCTGAGGGGCCGGGTGCCGGGGAGGCCTGTTACAGCTCGGCTGCAGTACGGCTGTGAATCCCCCCGCACGGGATGGCCTGTCGGTGCCTGCTCGTAGACTCCCTCCGTGGACACGACCCTTCAGGACCCGCTCGTCGGGCAGCTGCTCGACGGCCGTTACCGGATCGACGGACGCATCGCGGTCGGCGGGATGGCCACGGTCTACCGGGCCGTGGACATCCGCCTCGACCGCGAGCTCGCGCTCAAGGTGATGCACCCGACGCTGGCCGCCGACGCGTCCTTCGTCGAGCGCTTCATCCGCGAGGCCAAGTCGATCGCCCGCCTCTCCCATCCGAACGTGGTGGGCGTCTTCGACCAGGGCACGGACGGTTCGTACGTCTACCTGGCGATGGAGTACATCGCGGGCTGCACCCTGCGCGACGTGCTGCGCGAGCGCGGCGCCCTGCAGCCCAGGGCCGCGCTCGACATCCTGGAGCCGGTCCTCGCGGCGCTCGGCGCCGCGCACCGCGCCGGGTTCGTGCACCGCGACATGAAGCCGGAGAACGTGCTCATAGGGGACGACGGCCGGGTCAAGGTCGCCGACTTCGGGCTCGTGCGCGCGGTGGACACCGTCACGAACACGACGGGCACCATCCTCGGGACCGTCTCCTATCTCGCCCCCGAGCAGATCGAGCACGGCACGTCGGACACCCGCGTCGACGTGTACGCGTGCGGGGTCGTGCTCTACGAAATGCTCACCGGCGCCAAGCCGCACTCCGGCGACTCCCCGGCCCAGGTGCTCTACCAGCACCTCAACGAGGACGTGCCGCCACCGTCGGCGGCCGTTCCCGGGCTCGCCTACGAACTCGACGAGCTGGTCGCGTCCGCCACCGCGCGCACCCCCGACGTCCGCCCGTACGACGCGGTGGCGCTCCTCGGCCAGCTGCGGCAGGCGCGGTCCGTCCTCACCGAGGACCAGCTGGACGCGGTGCCGCCGCAGGCGCACGCCTCGGACCGGGACAACGCCGACGACCGCACGCACGTGATCCCGCGCGCCGCGCGCTCCGTCCAGCTGACGCTCCCCGAGGAGAACGGCGAGGGCGGCCGGGCGGCTCCGGAGGGCCAGGACGCCCTCAACCGCACCAGCATCCTGACCACCCCGCCGCCCGCGCCGCCGGCCCCCGCGCGGGCCTCGCGCCGGCGGCTCGACCCGCGCCGCCGCACGGTCGCGGTCATCACCGCCGTGCTCCTGGTCCTGGGGCTCGGCGCGGGCGTCTGGTACATCAATTCCGGCCAGTTCACGAAGGTCCCGCCGCTCCTCACCAAGACCGAGGCGGACGCCAAGAAGCGTCTCGAAGAGGCCGGGCTCGACGTGAAGGAGGTCAAGCGCGCCTACAGCGACACCGACAAGCGCGGCACGGTCATGGCCACCGACCCCGCGGCCGGCGAGCGCATCCGGGACAACGGCAGGGTGACGCTGACGGTGTCGCGCGGCCCGGACACCGTGAAGGTCCCCGACGTCAAGGGCATCGCGCTGGCCACGGCGAAGAAGGAACTGAAGAACTCCGGGCTCGCACCGGGCATGGTCACCTGGAAGTTCGACGAGGACGTCAAGAGGGGCACCGTGATCAGCACGGAGCCGCGGTCCGGCTTCACGCGCAAGGCGGGTTCGGCCGTGGCCCTCGTCGTCTCCAAGGGCGCCCCGATCCAGGTCCCGGACGTGACGGGCGACTCCGAGGAGGACGCCGTCTCCGAGCTGGAGGATGCCGGGCTCAAGGTCGAGATCGCCGAGAAGCGGGTCTTCTCCGACGAGGACAAGGGCAGCGTCGCCAAGCAGTCCCCGGTCGAGGACGTGGAGCTCGCCCAGGGCGACAAGGTCACGCTGACGATCTCCAAGGGCCCGGTCATGGTCGAGGTCCCTGACGTGACCGGCATGAAGGTCGACGAGGCCGTCTCGAAGCTGGAGGGCGTGGGCTTCGACGTGGAGAAGGACCGCGGTCTGCTCGGCCTCTTCGGGGACACCGTGAAGGAACAGTCGGTGGACGGCGGCGACGAGGCGCCCAAGGGCTCGACCATCACCATCACGATCCGCTGAGCCCCCGGCCGCGGCCAGGAGCGGGGAGCTCCGGGGCCGCGGCGGGAGCACCCCCGCGCGCGTGCCACCCTGGACGGCGTGAGCAGCGACAAGTCCCCCAGCACGCCGGTCCCGAGCGCGGCGTCCCGCAACCCCGTCGGCGGCCATGTCCCGGTGGCCGGCGGCCTCGCGTCCGTCGGCCTGTCGTACGCCCGTGAGCTGGCCGCGGAGACCGTCCAGGTCTTCGTCGCCAACCCGCGCGGCTGGGCGACGCCGCCCGGCAACCCGAAGCAGGACGAGGAGTTCCGCGCGGCCTGCGCCGCCGAGGACATCCCCGCGTACGTGCACGCGCCCTACCTGATCAACTTCGGCTCGCACACCGAGGCCACCGTCGAGAAGTCGGTGGAGTCCCTGCGCCACTCGCTGCGCAGGGCCCGCGCGATCGGCGCCCTGGGCGTCGTCGTGCACACCGGCTCGGCGACCGGCGGCAGGGAGCGGGCGGTGGCCCTGCGGCAGGTGCGTGAGCGCATGCTGCCGCTCCTGGACGAGCTGACGCACGACGACGACCCGTTCCTGCTCCTGGAGTCGACCGCGGGCCAGGGCTCCTCGCTCTGCTCGCGCACCTGGGACTTCGGCCCGTACTTCGAGGCGCTCGACTCCCACCCCAAGCTGGGCGTCTGCCTGGACACCTGCCACATCTTCGCGGCGGGCCACGACCTGGCGGGCCCCGGCGGCATGAAGCAGACCCTGGACCTGCTCGTGGACACCGTCGGCGAGGGCCGGCTGAAGCTTGTGCACGCCAACGACTCCAAGGACGTGGTCGGCGCCCACAAGGACCGCCACGAGAACATCGGCACCGGCCACATCGGCGCGGATCCGTTCCGCGAGCTGATGACCCACCCCGCCACCGAGGGCGTGCCGCTGATCATCGAGACGCCGGGCGGCAAGGAAGGGCACGCGGCGGACGTGGCGCGTCTGAAGGAGCTGAGGGGCTGAGGAGTTGAGGGGCGACGGCTAGGGCGCGGCCGGGGCTCGCGGAGATCCCTTGAGGAATACCCCTGGGGGGTATACGGTTCATGCCAGACGGCAGGACCGCTATCCGACGTTGGGGGCTTCTCATGCAGCACGCCGAGCACGCGCACCACGGCCACGAGCACCACGGTCACGAGAGCCACGGTCACGAGAGCCACGCGCACCACGGCCACGCCCACGGCATGGGCAAGGTCAGCTGGCGCATGGCCGCCCAGGCCACCCTGCACTGCCTCACCGGCTGCGCCATCGGCGAGATCCTCGGCATGATCGTCGGCACCGCGCTCGGCTGGGGCAACATGCCCACGATGGTCCTCGCGATCGTCCTGGCCTTCGCCTTCGGTTACGCCCTCACGCTGCGCGGCATCCTCAGGGCGGGCGTCGACTTCAAGACGGCGTTCCGGGTCGCGCTCGCCGCCGACACCCTGTCCATCGCCGTGATGGAGCTGATCGACAACGGCGTGATCGCGCTCTGGCCCGGCGCCATGGACGCCCACCTGGGAGACGCGATGTTCTGGTGGGTCCTGGCCATCGCGCTGGCCGCCGCGTTCGTGATCACCACACCGGTGAACAAGTGGATGATCGGCCGCGGCAAGGGCCACGCGGTCGTGCACCAGTACCACCACTGACCGGGAGGCCCGGCGGCGTCACGCGGGAGAAAGACTCTAGAGCTCGGGGCCGTCCCCGGGCTCTTCCTGGTACGAGTAGCGCTGCTCCTGCCAGGGGTCGCCGAGGTTGTGATAGCCGCGCTCCTCCCAGAAGCCGCGGCGGTCGGCGGTCATGTACTCGATGCCGCGGACCCACTTGGGGCCCTTCCAGGCGTACAGGTGCGGCACCACGAGCCGCAGCGGGAAGCCGTGCTCGGCGGTGAGCAGTTCACCGCCCTTGTGGGTCGCGAAGATCGCGCGCTCGGACGTGAAGTCGGCCATCCGCAGGTTCGAGCTGAAGCCGTACTCGGCCCAGACCATCACATGGGTCGCGGTGGGCGCGGGCGGGGCGATCTCCAGGAGCGCGCGGGCCGGTACACCGCCCCATTCGGCGCCCAGCATGCTGAACTTCGTCACGCAGTGCAGATCAGCCACGACCGTGTCGTACGGCAGACCCGAGAACTCCTCGTGCGTCCAGCAGTGCTTCTCGCCGTCGGCGGTGGCCCCGAAGACCCTGAACTCCCAGCGCTCCGGGCGGAACTTCGGCACCGGACCATAGTGCGTGACCGGCCAGCCGCGCTGGAGCCGCTGACCCGGCGGAAGCTCCGGCTCCGCTGCCTGTCCAGATGCGCGTTCCGCCGGCTGACCCATGCCTCCATCCTGACAGACCCGGGACGGTGGACGTGACCAGGCGAAGCCCGGCATAGGCGGATTCGGGCAACTCCTACTAAGCGTGCACTTACTGGACGGCTTCCGAACGCCGGTGCAAGGATGCGCGCTACCTGCCCAGTCACCCGCGTGGAAGGAGCCTCTGCGATGCAGGGCGACCCCGAGGTCATCGAGTTTCTCAACGAGCAGCTGACCGCCGAACTCACGGCGATCAACCAGTACTTTCTCCACGCCAAGATGCAGGAGAACTTCGGCTGGACCAAGCTCGCCAAATACACCAGGTCCGAGTCGATCGACGAGATGAAGCACGCGGAGGTGCTCACCGACCGGATCCTCTTCCTCGACGGCCTGCCCAATTACCAGCGGCTCTTCCATGTCCGCGTGGGCCAGACGGTCACCGAGATGTTCCAGGCCGACCGGCAGGTCGAGGTGGAGGCGATCGACCGCCTCAAGCGCGGGATCGAGGTGATGCGCGGCAAGGGAGACATCACGTCCGCGAACATCTTCGAGTCGATCCTGGAGGACGAGGAGCACCACATCGACTATCTCGACACCCAGCTGGAGCTGGTCGAGAAGCTCGGTGAGGCCCTCTACATCGCGCAGCTGATCGAGCAGCCGGAGGGCTGAGCGGCTCCGGGCAGATCGCGGTCAGGCGGCCTCGTCCAGCCCGGTGAGCGCGGGTTCGCCCTGCTCCACGAGCTCGCGACGGGGGCAGGCGCCACGGCCGAGCAGCGCCTGGATGCGTCGTACGCACGAACCACAGTCCGTGCCCGCCTTGCAGGCCGACGCTATCTGGCGGGGGGTGCAGGCACCGTCCTCCGCGTGCTTCTTCACCTGCGCCTCGGTGACCCCGAAGCAGTTGCAGACGTACATGCGGTTCACCTCCCCGGTGAGTTCTCGGACGGGATCGATAAGCAGTCGCCCGTCCGATTGATCGGTGAGGCTAACCTAACCTTACCCGCGACACCGGGCACGCAAAAGCCCCGGACACGACGGTGGGGCGCGGATCACATGGATCCGCGCCCCACACGTGCGTTACGCCGAGGACTACTGGTCCCGGTACATCTCCGCGACCAGGAACGCCAGGTCGAGCGACTGGCTGCGGTTCAGCCGCGGGTCGCAGGCCGTCTCGTAGCGCTGGTGCAGGTCGTCGACGAAGATCTCGTCGCCGCCGCCCACGCACTCGGTGACGTCGTCACCGGTGAGCTCGACGTGGATGCCGCCCGGGTGCGTGCCGAGCGCCTTGTGGACCTCGAAGAAGCCCTTCACCTCGTCGAGCACGTCGTCGAAGCGGCGGGTCTTGTGGCCCGATGCCGCCTCGTACGTGTTGCCGTGCATCGGGTCGGTGATCCAGGCGACGGTCGCGCCGGAGGCGGTGACCTTCTCGACGAGCTCGGGGAGCTTGTCGCGGACCTTGTCGGCGCCCATGCGGACGATGAAGGTCAGCCGGCCGGGCTCGCGGTCGGGGTCGAGGCGCTCGATGTACTGGAGCGCCTCCTCGGCCGTCGTCGTCGGGCCGAGCTTCACGCCGATGGGGTTGCGGATCTTCGAGGCGAACTCGATGTGCGCGTGGTCCAGCTGACGGGTGCGCTCGCCGACCCACACCATGTGGCCCGACGTGTCGTAGAGCCGCCCCGTGCGGGAGTCGACGCGGGTCAGCGCCGACTCGTAGTCGAGGAGCAGCGCCTCGTGGGAGGCGAAGAACTCGACGGTCTTGAACTCCTCCGGGTCCGTCCCGCAGGCGCGCATGAAGTTGAGCGCGTTGTCGATCTCGCGGGCCAGCTGCTCGTAGCGCTGGCCGGACGGCGAGGACTTCACGAAGTCCTGGTTCCAGGCGTGCACCTGGCGCAGGTCCGCGTAGCCGCCGGTGGTGAAGGCGCGCACGAGGTTGAGCGTCGACGCGGAGGCGTTGTACATCCGCTTCAGGCGCTCGGGGTCCGGGATCCGGGCCTTCTCGTTGAAGTCGAAGCCGTTGACGGAGTCGCCCCGGTAGGTCGGGAGCGTCACGCCGTCACGGGTCTCGGTGCCCTTGGAGCGGGGCTTGGAGTACTGCCCCGCGATGCGGCCCACCTTCACGACGGGCACGGACGCCGCGTACGTGAGGACGGCGCCCATCTGGAGCAGGGTCTTCAGCTTGTTCCGGATGTGATCGGCAGATACGGCGTCGAAGGCCTCGGCGCAGTCGCCCCCCTGGAGCAGGAACGCCTCGCCCTTGGCAACGGACGCCAGTCGGTCGCGCAGCTGGTCGCACTCGCCCGCGAAGACGAGCGGCGGATACGACTCGAGGTCCGCGATCACATCGCGCAGAGCCTCGGCATCCGGGTACTCGGGCTGCTGCGCCGCGGGCAGGTTTTGCCAGGTGTTGCCACCATTGGTGGTCTTAGCGTTCACGGTCACCCCGCCAACATTACGGGGTGATGGGCCCCGTCCATTCCCCCGCTCACCAAGTGAGACGGAGCCGACACGGCGGAGTGTCCTGCTCCGGCTGCCCGCCCCGCGGCGGTCATGCGCTAGGGTGCGGCACATGTTCGCGCAGACGACGATTCGGAACTGGTGGTGGCCCGCTCAACCGGCGGCCCACTGACTGCGCGTACCCACACACTCGCGAAGGCCGCCCGAGAGGGCGGCCTTCCGCGTTTCACGCCACGGGCCGTTCCTCTCCCAGTGAGAAGGAACAGCACCGATGCAGCTGACAGAGCTCCTGTCCGACGACCGCCCGTTCGCCCTGCTGCGCCGCCGCACGCCGGGACGCGACCACGACACCGTCGAGGTCCTCCTCGGCCCGACGGCCACCTACGAACGGCTCGCCGACATCCCCGAGGGCCTCGCCCTGGTCCCCTTCCGGCAGATCAGGGAGCGCGGTTTCGACGTCCGTGACGACGGCACGCCCCTGACGGTCCTGACCCCCGAGGAGACGTACGAACTCCCGCTGGACACGGCCCTGCGGGAGCTGCCCGCGCACGACGTGCGGGTCGAGGGCGGGGCCTTCGACGTGGACGACGAGCGGTACGGGCGGATCGTGGAGCGCGTCCTCACGGACGAGATCGGCCGGGGCGAGGGGGCCAACTTCGTCATCCGCCGTACGTACGAGGGGGAGATCCCCGGGTTCGGCAGGGCCGACGCGCTGGCGCTGTTCCGGCGGCTGCTGGTCGGCGAGCGGGGCGCGTACTGGACGTACGTCGTGCACACCGGGGACCGCACGCTGGTCGGCGCGAGCCCCGAGGTGCACGTGCGGATGTCCGGCGGGACCGTCGTCATGAACCCGATCAGCGGGACCTACCGCTACCCGGCCGACGGGCCGACCCCCGAGGACCTGCTCGCCTTCCTCGCCGACGGCAAGGAGATCGAGGAGCTCTCGATGGTCGTCGACGAGGAGCTCAAGATGATGTGCACGGTCGGCGACATGGGCGGTGTCGTCGTGGGCCCCAGGCTCAAGGAGATGGCCCATCTCGCGCACACCGAGTACGAGCTGCGGGGCAAGTCGTCCCTCGACGTGCGGGACGTCCTGAAGGAGACCATGTTCGCGGCGACCGTCACCGGGTCGCCCGTGCAGAACGCCTGCCGGGTCATCGAGCGCCACGAGGCCGGGGGGCGCGGCTACTACGCGGGCGCCCTCGCCCTCATCGGCAGGGACTCGGGCGGCGCGCAGACCCTGGACTCCCCCATCCTGATCCGCACCGCCGACATCTCCGCCGCGGGGCGGCTGCGAGTGCCGGTCGGTGCGACCCTGGTGCGCGGCTCCGACCCGGCGGGCGAGGTCGCCGAGACGCACGCCAAGGCCGCCGGGGTACTCGCCGCCCTCGGCGTACGCCCCGGCAGGCCACGGCGCGAGGGCGCGCGCCCCGCGCTGGCCGACGACCCGCGCGTGCGGGCGGCCCTCGACGGTCGGCGGGCCGGGCTCGCGCCGTTCTGGCTGCGGATGCAGGAGCCGTCGCACGAGCTGGCCGGGCACGCGCTCGTGGTGGACGGCGAGGACACCTTCACCGCGATGCTCGCGCACGTCCTGCGCTCGTCGGGCCTGACCGTCTCCGTGCGCCGGTACGACGAGCCGGGGCTGCGGGCGGCGGTCCTCGCGCACGAGGGACCCGTGGTGCTCGGTCCGGGACCCGGCGACCCGTCCGACCTCACCGATCCCAAGATGCGATTCCTGCGCTCGCTGACGGCGGAGGTGCTCAGCGAGCACCGGCACGGCGTGCTCGGGGTGTGCCTTGGTCATGAGCTGATCGCGGCCGAGCTCGGCCTGGAGATCGTCCGCAAGGACGTGCCGTACCAGGGCGCGCAGACGGACATCGACCTGTTCGGGCGGACCGAGACCGTCGGCTTCTACAACAGCTTCGTGGCGCGCTGCGACGACGAGGCCGCCGCGGAGCTGGCCGCGCACGACGTCGAGGTGAGCAGGGACGCGGCGAGCGCCGAGGTGCACGCGGTGCGCGGTCCGCGTCGTGCCGGAGGCGCGCCGAGGAACGCAGTCGCCGGCGTGCAGTTCCACCCGGAGTCGGTGCTCACGCTGCGCGGGGCCACGATCGTGCGGGACCTGCTCGGTCAGGTCGTGGGTGCCGCGGGGACCAGGACGTTCTCGGAGCGCCGGCCCGCCTGATAGTCCAGGACGTTCCGCACCGTGGCGTCGATGATCTGGCCGACGGCGTCCACGGTGTAGTACGCCTGGTGCGAGGTGACCACGACGTTCGGGAAGGTGACGAGGCGGGCCAGGGTGTCGTCCTCGACGACCTCCAGGGACTTGTCGAGGAAGAAGAGTCCGGCCTCCGCCTCGTACACGTCCAGGCCCACGCCCGTGAAGCGGCCGGTGCGCAACTCGGCGACCAGCGCGTTCGTGTCGATCAGGCCGCCCCGGCTGGAGTTCACCAGGATCGCGTCGTCCTTCATCATGCGCAGCGCGTCGGCGCCGATGATGTGCTGGGTGGCCGGGAGCAGCGGGACGTGCAGGCTGATCAGGTCGGCCTCGGCGAAGAGCTCGTCCTTCTCGACGTACTTCATGCCGAGCTCGACGCAGGCCGGGTTCCGCGCGACGTCCCAGCCGAGCAGGTTCATGCCGAAGCCGTGCGCGATCCGGGTGAACGCCTCGCCGATCTTGCCGGTGCCGAGCACGCCGACCGTGCGGCCGCGCAGATCGCGGCCCATCAGGCCGTCGAGCCGGAAGTCGAAGTCGCGGGTGCGGTTGGAGGCGCGCACGATGCGGCGGTTGACGGCCATCGCGAGGGTCCAGGCGAACTCGGCCACCGAGTACGGCGAGTAGTACGAGACGCGGGCGACGGTCAGGCCGAGGCGCTCGGCGACCTGGAGGTCGATGTTGTTGAAGCCCGTGGAGCGCTGGGCGATCAGCTGGGTGCCGCCGGCGGCGAGGGTCTGGAGCACCCGGTTGTTCAGGGTGGCGTTGACGCTGGAGGAGACGATCTCGTAGCCCGCGGCGATGGGGGCGGTGTCCTCGTTGAGGAAGACGTCGAGACAGCGGACGTCGTGGTGGCCCGCGAAGGCCTTCTCGATCAGCGGCTTTTCGTCCGACTGCACGCCAAATGCGAGGATCTCCATGGCCGCGAGTCTATGTACCGGTTTCCGGGACGGCACCCGGAGCAGGTGCCGTCCCGGCGGGTCGTCCGTGCCGGTCAGCCGAAGAAGACGCCGACCTCCTTGTACAGCGCCGGGTCCACCGTCTTGAGCTTCGCCGTGGCCTGGGCGATCGGGACGCGGACGACGTCGGTGCCCTGGAGGGCCACCATCTTCCCGAAGTCACCGTCCTTGACGGCCTCGATCGCGTGCAGCCCGAAGCGGGTGGCGAGCCAGCGGTCGAAGGCGCTGGGGGTGCCGCCGCGCTGGACGTGGCCGAGCACCGTGGTGCGCGCCTCCTTGCCGGTGCGGCCCTCGATCTCCTTGGCCAGCCACTCGCCGACGCCGGAGAGCCTGACGTGCCCGAAGGAGTCCTGCGTGCCGTCCTTGAGGACCATCTCGCCGTCCTTGGGCATCGCCCCTTCGGCGACGACCACGATCGGGGCGTACGACGCCTTGAAGCGCGAGGTCACCCAGGCGCAGACCTGGTCGACGTCGAAGCGCTGCTCGGGGATGAGGATGACGTTGGCGCCGCCCGCGAGGCCCGAGTGCAGCGCGATCCAGCCCGCGTGGCGGCCCATGACCTCGACGACCAGGACGCGCATGTGGGACTCGGCGGTGGTGTGCAGCCGGTCGATCGCCTCGGTCGCGATGCCGACGGCCGTGTCGAAGCCGAAGGTGTAGTCGGTGGCGGAGAGGTCGTTGTCGATCGTCTTGGGCACGCCGACGACCGGTACGCCGTACTCGTCGGTGAGCCGGGCGGCGACGCCGAGCGTGTCCTCGCCGCCGATCGCGATGAGGGAGTCGACCTCGTACTTGGTGAGGTTCTCCTTGATGCGGCGGACCCCGTTCTCCGCCTTGAAGGGGTTGGTGCGCGACGAACCGAGGATGGTGCCCCCGCGCGGCAGGATGCCGCGGACCGCGGGGATGTCGAGCTGGACGGTGTCGCCCTCCAGGGGACCGCGCCAGCCGTCCCGGAAGCCGACGAAGTCGTAGCCGTACTCCTGCACGCCCTTGCGGACGACGCCCCGGATGACGGCGTTGAGCCCGGGGCAGTCGCCGCCTCCGGTCAGTACTCCGACCCGCATGGAAAAGTCCCTTCCCTCAGTGACCTGATGCGAGTCACGCTAATGGTGATCCAGGTCACTCAGGGACAGGGTGAACGGTCAATTCCTGCGCATGACAGGGGAGTTGATCACGCGTGTTCACCCTTTCGAGGGTCACGTGTCCGCCCCCGTGAGGGTCACGCGTCGTCGAGACCACGCTCTATCGCGTACCGCACGAGCTCCACCCTGTTGTGCAGCTGGAGCTTGCCCAGGGTGTTCTGCACGTGGTTCTGGACGGTGCGGTGCGAGATCACCAGGCGCTCGGCGATCTGCTTGTAGCTCAGGCCCTTGGCGACCAGGCGGAGGACCTCCGTCTCGCGGTCGGTGAGCTGCGGGGCCTTCTGCTCGTCCGGGGTGCCGGGGGAGGTGTCGGAGGCCAGCCTGCGGTACTCGCCGAGGACCAGGCCCGCGAGGCCCGGGGTGAAGACGGCGTCGCCGACGGCCGTGCGGCGCACCGCGTCGATCAGCTCCTCCGTGGAGGCCGACTTCAGGAGATAGCCGGTGGCGCCGGACTTGACCGCCTCCAGGACGTCGGCGTGCTCGCCGCTCGCGGACAGGACCAGGACGCGCAGGGCCGGGTTGGCGCCGACGAGCTCCTTGCAGACCTGGACGCCCGGCTTCAGCGGGAGGTTCAGGTCGAGCACCAGGACGTCGGGGGCGGCGGCCTGCGCGCGGCGGACCGCCTGCTCGCCGTCGCCCGCGGTCGCGACCACGTCGAGACCCGCGGCCGCCAGGTCGCGGGCGACCGCGTCGCGCCACATCGGGTGGTCGTCGACGACCATGACCTTGGTCGGTCCCGCGCCCCCTTCGGCGCCCGCCCCTGCCGTCCGCTCCACGGAACCGTCCCGCTCTCGCTCGCTCGTCATGTTCTTCCCGCCTTCCCCCGTGCGTCCCGCGCCTCGCGCGGGACCTGCAGTTCCACTTCCGTGCCCTGGCCCGGCACCGAGATCAGCTCGGCCGTGCCCCCGATGTCCCGCAGCCGCCCCCTGATCGACAGGGCGACCCCGAGGCGACCCTCCCCCTCGGCCTCGGCGAGCCGTCCCTCCGGGATGCCGGGGCCGTCGTCGCGGACCGTCACGATCACCGCGTCCGGCTCGTCCTCGACCAGGATCCAGGCGTGCGCGTCCGCTCCCGCGTGTCTGCGGACATTGTCCAGTGCGGCACTGACAGCGGCCGCGAGCTCCCTGGCCGCGCGGGGCGCGAGGTGGACCGGTGCGCCGGGCTCCGAGAGCGTCACCTTCGACCCGGCGTGCGGGAAGAGCAGGGAGCGCAGGTCGCAGGGCCCGGCGTCGGGGTCGTCCAGGTCGTCGGGGTCGTCTTCGGGTTCCTCGACAGCGCGGACGAGCGCCCCCTGCGAGGCGTCCTCCGACGCGTGCGAGATGCGCACGAGCCCTCCGGCGACCAGGGTGCGCAGCGCGACCTCCTGCTCCCCCGCCATCCGGCCGAGCTCCGCCGCCTCGCCGCCGATGGCGGTGCCGCGCCGCTGCACCATCGCGAGGACCTGGAGGACGCTGTCGTGGATGTCGCGGGCAAGCCGTTCGCGTTCGCGGGTGGCGGCCTCGATCTCCAGGGCGCGGGCGAGGGTGCGCTCGGAGGCGCGGGCCACCTCGACGACGTAGCCGATGGCGATGGAGGCGATGCAGACCAGCAGGACGTTGTGCACGGTGGACTGGGTGAGCTCGCCGCGCTGCACGATGTTGGCGACGCCGACGAGCGCGGAGGCGCAGGCCGCCCACCGCCAGCCGCCCTTGATCGCGTAGGCGAGGACGGCGCCCGCCGTCCATATGGAGGGCAGCGTCGGCCCCTCGCCGACGACCTGCTGGCGCGAGTCGGCGAGCGGCGTGAGCAGGATGCCGCTCAGCGCCACGGCCAGGTCCACGACGAGGAACCGCTTGGTGCAGCTCGCCGCGTTCGCGACCCGGGGCAGCGTGCCGAGCGTCCAGGCGGCGAGCACCGTGAAGTACGCGAAGGCCACCCAGGGGCGGTCGAACTCGTCGTACGCCCGCACGAACAGCGCGATCGCGTAGAGCATCGTCAGGACGCGATAGCCGGTGAGCGCGCGCCACAGCGGCTGCTCGACCGACATCCTCATGACTCTCTCGCGCTTGGCCATGTCCCCCACGTCCCCCACGTACCCCGCCCCTGAACGGACGCGGCTAGGAGCCGGACCGTTCCTTGTCGCCGGCGTCCTCTGCGGCCGCCTCGGCTGCCTGGGCCTTCTCGACGGCCTTCTCCGCCGCCTTCTCGGCGGCCTTTTCTGCGGCCTTCTCCGCCGCCTTGGCCGCCTTGGCCTCCTCGGTGATCTGACGCTTGGCGGCCGTCGCGTACACGTCGACGTACTCCTGGCCGGAGAGCTTCATGATCTCGTACATGACCTCGTCGGTCAGCGCGCGCAGCACGAAGCGGTCCTGCTCCATGCCCTGATAGCGCGTGAAGTCCAGCGGCTCGCCGATGCGGATGCCGGGACGCATCAGCTTCGGCATCACCTTGCCGGGCGGCTGGATCTTCTCGGTGTCGATCATCGCCACCGGGAGCACCGGGGCGCCGGTGGCGAGCGCCACGCGCGCGAGGCCGCCGGGCTTGCCGCGGTAGAGCCGGCCGTCGGGCGAGCGGGTGCCCTCGGGGTAGATGCCGAAGAGCTCACCGCGCTCCAGGACCTCGATGCCGCTCTTGATGGCCGCCTCGCCCGCGCCGCGCGCGCCGGAGCGGTCCACCGGGAGCTGGCCCACGCCCTTGAAGAAGGCGGCCGTGAGCTTGCCCTTCACACCGGGCGTCGTGAAGTACTCCGCCTTGGCGATGAAGGTGACCTTGCGGTCGAGGACCGCGGGGAGGAAGAAGGAGTCCGAGAAGGACAGGTGATTGCTCGCCAGAATCGCGGGGCCCTCGGCGGGAACGTTCTCAAGGCCCTCCACCCAGGGCCTGAAGCCGAGCTTCAGGGGCCCTCCGATGGCAACCTTCATTGCGCCGTAGATCAAACCGAGTGCCTCCTGTGTCTGTGGATCAGACCTTAACCCGGGGGGCGGGCAATGGGCCCGACGACCCTGGTCGGTGTCAGTCCGGTCGCGTACGGTGAAGTACTCCTCGATTCGCGCTGAACCCCTCCCCTCTCACGAACTCTCACGAAGGAGACCGAAGGTGCCGGTCATCTCCGGAGCCGAGCCGTACCGCCACGAAGGCGGCGAGGTCGGCGTCCTCCTCTGCCACGGCTTCACCGGATCCCCGCAGTCGCTGCGCCCCTGGGCCGAGTACCTGGCGGAGCGCGGCCTCACCGTCTCGCTGCCCCTGCTGCCCGGACACGGGACGCGCTGGGAGGACATGCAGATCACCGGCTGGCAGGACTGGTACGCGGAGGTGGAGCGCGAGCTGCGCGCGCTGCTCGACCGGTGCGAGCGGGTCTTCGTCTTCGGGCTCTCCATGGGCGGCGCGCTCGCGCTGCGCCTGGCGGCCAAGCACGGCGACGCGATCAGCGGCCTGGTCCTGGTCAACCCGGGGAACAAGGTGCACGGCCTGGCGGCGCACGCGCTGCCGGTCGCGCGGCACTTCATCCCCAGCACCAAGGGCATCGCCAGCGACATCGCCAAGCCCGGCTCCGAGGAGATCGGCTACGACAGGGTGCCGCTGCACGCCGCGCACTCCCTGCGCCACTTCTTCCGCCTGGTCGACGCCGAACTGCCGCAGGTCACCCAGCCGTTGGTCGTGCTGCACAGCCCGCAGGACCACGTGGTGCCGCCCGCCGACTCGGCCCGTGTGCTCAGCCGGGTGTCCTCCAGGGACGTCCAGGAGATCCTGCTGGAACAGAGCTACCACGTCGCGACGTTGGACCACGACGCGGACCGGATTTTCGAGGAGAGTTACGCGTTCATCGGCCGGCTCGCCCCCAGCGTCGGTAAGGAAGGGACGGCCACCGGTGGCTGAGCACGAGGCGGACCGCGACGAGAGCCGCGAGGAGAGGACCCCCAAGGGCGAGGGCGGCGAGGAGCAGCCGCGCGAGCCCGAGCAGGGACCGGAGCAGACCGAGGCGCCCGACGACGGGCTGCCGATCGACGAGGACGCCGCCTGGCGGGCGATCGTCGCGGGGTACGGCGAGGAGCCCGCGGACCCGCCCGGCGCCAAGCCCTTCAAGTCGGTCGAGGACCTGGCCCTCCTGGAGCCGGAGACGAACGGCCCGGCGGGCGGCACCGGCAAGCAGGAGCCCGGCGCCAAGTCCGGCACCGACAAGCCGCTCGGCAGCTCCGTCTCCTTCGCGCCGGGCGTCGGCGGCCCGCGCGACTACTCCACGCCCGAGCCGTCAGAGGGCGACTTCGACGCGGACGACGAGGGCCACTTCGTACCGCCGGAGCCGCCCCCGCTGCCCGAGGCGGACGTGACGTCGAAGTTCGCCTGGCTGGCGGTGATCGGCGGGCCGCTGCTGATCCTGCTCGCCGTGCTGCTCGGCTGGCAGATGACGTGGTGGCTGACCACGCTCGGCGTCGGCGGCTTCCTCGGCGGCTTCGCCACCCTCGTGATGCGGATGAGCAGCGGGGACGACGAGGACGAGGACGACCCGGGGCGCGGCGCGGTCGTCTGAGCCCCTGCCCCTCAGCAGCGCCGAAGGGCCCGTCCGGACTTGCTCCGGGCGGGCCCTTCGCGTGTCACGGGCATCCCGCGGCAGCCCCGATGGAACCCGATCCCGGCGAGCGGCGAAGAAGGGGTGAACGGTCGGGGCGCACCGCCCGGACCGGGCATCCGAACGAGCCCAAGCCTTCGAGGCGTTCAGACGAACGAAAGGAGCCCCGATGACCGTCGACCCCGGTGTCCCCCTCCGCGCGGGCAGTCGCGAGCAGAGTGACGCCTGGTCCATCGAGCGGTCCCGGGACGAGCCCGAGCAGTTCGCCGTCCTCTTCGACCGGCATGCCGACTCCGTGTACCGGTACGCGGCCCGTCGGCTCGGTCCCGAGGCGGCGGAGGATCTGATGGCGGACACCTTCGCCACCGCCTTCAAGCAGCGCCACCGCTACGACCCGGCGCGGGCCGACGCCCGCCCCTGGCTGTTCGGCATCGCGACCAACCTCATCGGCAGACACCGCAGGGCCGAAGCCCGCCGCTTCAAGGCGCTGGCCCAGGTGCCCCCGCCGGTACAGCACGAGGAGCCGGTCGCCGAGCGCGCGGTCGCCAGGGCGGGGGCGCGGGGCATCCGCCGGGAACTGGCGGCGGCCCTTGCCTCCCTGTCCCCGCGCCACCGCGACGTGGTCCTGCTCGTGGCGTGGGCCGACCTCGGCTACGAGGAGGCGGCCCAGGCCCTGGGGGTGCCCGTCGGCACCGTGAGATCCCGGCTGCACCGGGCCCGCAGCACATTGCGCGAAGCACTGGGCGGATCCGATCCGACAGCTTTCCAGGAGGCACACGCCCATGAATGAGCTCGATGAACTGCGCGACTGGGAGGCGGGGGCACCCCCGCTGGACGACGGCACGCGCCACCGCGCGCGGGTGCGTCTGTTCGCCGCGATGAACGAACAGGACGCGCCGCCGCGTCCGCCGTGGCACCGCCGCCCGGTGCTGCGCATCGCCCTCGCGGGAGCCGTCGCGGCCGCCGTGACGGGCACGGTCCTGGTCGCGGTGGACAGCGGCGGTCAAGGGGACCCCCGCGCCAACCCGCCCGCGAGCAGCGCCCCTTCCATGCGTGACGTCAGCGCGCGCGCCGTGCTCAACGGCGCCGCGGCCTACGCCCGCGAGCACGAGAGGACCGTCGCCCCGCGCGACGACCAGTTCATCTACACGAAGGAGATCATCAAGGAGACCGAGAAGGGGACGGGCGAGGTCAAGCGGCACGTCGACGAGAACTGGCGCTCCGTGGACGGCTCGCAGCGCTCCTGGATCATGGAGATCGGCAAGGGCTGGTGGTCCGAACCGCTCAAGGAGAACGAGGGGATGTGGCCCCCGCGGGACTGGGGCACCCTCAAGAAGCTGCCGAGGGACCCGGAGAAGCTGATCCTCTCGCTGCTCCACAAGACGGGCCCGGACGACAGGAACGACTCCCTGGACGAGATCACCGACCAGGAGTGGTCGGACATCCACTTCAGCCTCGCCGGGCTCCTCAAGCTCGTCCCCGTGATGCCGGAGGGGCTGCGCCCGGCGGCGTACGAAGCGCTCGGCATGATCCCCGGAGTGAAGGCGGTCCCTGACCAGAAGGACGCGAAGGGCCGCACGGGCGTCGCGATCACCTACGACGACCCGACGCTGCCCGAGGGCTCGTCCGGCTACGGCGGCTTCTTCATCTTCGACCCGGAGACGTACCGGTTCCTGGGCTTCCGCGACATGCGCGCCTCGGGCGAGGGCAAGGCCATGAAGCAGTACGTCCAGCTCTCCTACCTGGAGAGCTGGGCGATCACCGACCGGGCGAAGCAGCGCCCGTGAGCGCCGCCGAACAGCCCATGATCCTCACTGGATAGGGGGAACCCTGAGGGCGGCCAGGACCGGAAGATGGTCCGTGGCCGCCCTCAGGTCCGCTTCCGTCACCCCGGGCAGGTCCAACGGCACGCCGCAGCCGAGGACTTCGATGCCGGGGGTGGCGAGGATCGCGTCGATGCGCTGGTGCGGGTCGGCGGGCGTCGAGGTCTGCTCGCCGCCCCAGGGCTTGACGGCCCAGCAGTCCCTGAGGGCCGATGCGAGGCGGCGGAACGTCCGTCCGTCGGGGCGTTCGTTGAGGTCGCCGCCCGCGACCGCGTGCTCCACGCCCAGCCCGGCGAGCCGGTCGAGGAGCAGCCCGCCGTGCGCGTACCGCTCGTCCTTCTGCAGGCTCAGATGACAGCTCAGGACGCCGATCCGGGCCCCGCCGAACCGTACGACGGCGGTGGCGAAGCCGCGCCGGTGCAGGCCAGGGGTGAGCGGGAGCAGCACGTCCTCGGTCCGCTCGACGGTCGCGCGCAGCGAGCAGAGCAGCGCGGGTCCCGCCGCGCTGCCGCCGCCGCTCAGGATCACCAGGTCGGCGGCGCGCGCGAGGCGGGCCAGCTTCTTGCGCCAGCGGAAGAAGCGCGGCGCCTCCTGGATCAGTACGAGATCGGGGGCGCAGGCGGCGATGACCCTGGCGAGTGCGTCGGTGTCGTCGCGCATCGAACGGATGTTGTAGCTGAGCACCCGGATGACGGCCGAACCGTCGGGCTCGGTGCGGGAGTTGGGAAGCGAGGAGGTCGAGCTCGTCGGCATGCCGATCAAGATACGCGAACGCCGGGCGGGCGGAGCATACTCAGCCCGCCCGGCGTTTGAGGACAAGCGCGCGGCGCGATCGACGGCTCTCCCCCGTCGCGGGGTCACATGACCGGATCGGGCTCCCGCGCCAGGTCCGCCGCGCCGACCAGGCCCGCCTTGTTGCCCAGCTGGGCGGCGATGACCTGGGCCTCGGGGCGCCAGTTGCTGCCCACCAGCCAGCGCTTGAAGGACTTGCGGATCGGGTCGAGGACCAGCTCGCCCTCGTCCGAGAGGCCGCCGCCGATGATGAACGCGGACGGGTCGAAGAGCGAGGCGAGGTCGGCCAGACCGGCACCGGCCCAGCGGGCCAGCTCGCGGTAGGAGTCGACCGCGACCGCGTCGCCCTGCCGGGCGGCCATCGAGATGTGCTTGCCCTCGATGCCGTCGGGGGTGCCGTCGCCGAGGGAGAGCAGGTACTCGGCGTTCTCCGGGGTGGCGTTGGCGCGCTGCTTCGCGTACCGCACGAGGGCGCGGCCCGAGGCGTACTGCTCCCAGCAGCCCTGGCTGCCGCAGCCGCAGAGCAGCCCGTCCGGGACCATCCGGATGTGGCCGAACTCGGCGGCCACGCCGAAGTGCCCGCGGCGCAGCTTGTTGCCGATGATGATGCCGCCGCCGAGGCCGGTGCCGAGCGTGATGCAGATGACGTTGCGGTGGCCCTTGCCGCCGCCGAAGCGGTACTCGCCCCAGGCGGCCGCGTTGGCGTCGTTCTCGACGACGACCGGCAGGCCGACGCGCTTCTCGACCTCGTCCTTGAGCGGCTCCTGCCGCCAGTCGATGTTCGGCGCGAAGTAGACAGTGGAGCGCTGGCGGTTGACGTAGCCGGCGGCGCCGATGCCGACGCCGACGATCTCGTGCCCGGCCCGTGCGCCCTCCACGGCGGAGGCGATCGCGTCCACGATGGCCTCGGAAGTACCGGGGGTCGGCACCTTGAAGGTCGAGAGGATGTTGCCGTCCTCGTCGACCACGCCGGCCGCGATCTTCGTGCCGCCGATGTCGACGCCGATGGTGAGTCCCATGAATCCCTCAGTTCGATCGAGCCCCGCTACGGCCCACCGTACCCGAGGGGGGTCAGTCCAGATCGATGTGTTCGCCGGACGCCGGCCCCTCCTCGGTGCGGCCGGGGCGGTCGTCGCCGCGCGCGCCGCCGCGTGCGCCACCGTCCGCCTCGTCGCCCCGGGTCCAGCGGCCCTCCTGTCCCGTGACCGCCGAGCGGTAGGCGGCGAGCAGCTCGGAGCCCGCCGCGGCGAGGTGGTCGAAGACGTCGGGGTTGCGCTCGATGACCGGCTCGACGACGGCCTTCGCCTCTCTGACGACCTGCTTCAGGGTCTGCTCGACGGCGCCCTGCGCGACGGCGCCGAGGAGCGGCGCCTGCAGCCCGGAGAGCTTGTCGGAGACGGCGTCGACGAGCTTGCGCAGCTCCTCGGCGGCCGACCCGGGCGGCGGGCCGTGCTGCGCGCGGCGCCGGGCCTTCTCCGCCGCGAGGTCCTCGGCGCACGCCTTCTCCCAGGCGTCGGCGTCGACTTCGGGGGCTTCCCGCTCGGTGGCATCGCTCATGTCTTACGACGTTACCCGAATGGCGGTAGACCGTTCACCGCTCGCGCGGCCACAGGTCCGGGTCGGGCGTGAACCGCACCCGCAGCTCGCCCTCGCGCAGCCCGGCGCCCGCGACGGTGCAGCGGCGCAGCGCGGACGGCAGGGCCACGATGCGCCGGAAGGGACCCGCGGTGACGATGAGTTCGTCGCCGCGCCTGATCAGGCCGAGCTCCTCGCGTACGACACCGGGGAGCGGGATGTGCCATACGTACACGCGCTCGCCGTCGTCGGCACGGTCCTCGGTGACGGGCCACTGGACGGGGCCAGGTGCGGCGTCCGGCGCGGGCACCCCGAGGGCGGCGATCTCGTCGGCGCCGCGCGGGTCGCGCCCGAGGTGCGGGACGGCGAGGACCCTGTCGTACGCCGTCTCCCACTCCGCGAGCGTCTTGCGCTGCTGGGCGCAGAGCGCCGCGAGCCAGGTGTCGGCGCTGTCCTCGGGCAGGAGCCGGTTGGCGATCACGAGGTCGGTGCGCAGCCCGTGCAGGGCGAGGCCCGTGGTGGCGGCGCGCAGCGCGTCGGCGCCGCCGGGGCCGGGCTCGGCGACCAGGTGGACGGTGGTGTCCCCGGCCTCGACCAGGGCCTGGACGGCGGCGAGTTCGTCCTCCCAGCGGGCCGCGGTCTCGTACAGCCAGGTGGCCGGCATCGGGACGCCCGCGAGGCGGCCGAGCATCGGGCGCAGCGCGCGGGCCGCCTGCCGCTCGGGCGGGAGCAGCCGGCGCAGATAGCGGCGCAGCTGCTCGGGCAGGGCGAGGGCGGCGAGTGCCTTGGGGGCGGCGGGCAGGTCGACGACGACGGTGTCGTACGTCCCCTCGCGGGCGGCGTCCCGCAGGGCGCGCAGCAGGGCGAGCTCGTCGCCGCCGGGCAGCGGGGTCAGTTCCTCGCCGTCGAGCCGGTCGGCGCCCAGCAGTTCGAAGACGGATCCGGCCCGCTCCTGGAGGGCGGCCAGGTCGTCCCTGAACCGGTCGTCGGGGGTGAGCCGCAGCGCGGTGAGGCCGGGGTGCGCGTCCGGGGCGCCGAGCGCCGCGCCGAGGGTGTCGGTGCGGTCGCCGGAGATCACCAGGGTCCTGCGGCCCGCGCGGGCGGCGGCGAGCGCGGTGGCGGCGGCGAGGGTGGTGCGCCCGGCGCCGCCGGGCCCAGTGACGAGGAGGGTGCGCATAAGAGTGAACGGTACGTCAGCGGGCGGGGCCGCCCGCGGGTGCCCGACGGACGGCCGACCTGTGGGATCAGGCCTTGGGCCCGTCCTCCACGCGCTTCTTCAGGCCCGCGAGCGCCCGGTCGATGATGACCTTCTCGGCCTTGCGCTTGATCATCCCGAGCATGGGGATCTTGACGTCGACGGTGAGCCGGTAGGTGACCTCGGTACCGGCACCGGCGGGCGCCAGGAGGTACGAACCGTCCAGCGAGCGCAGCATCTGGGACTTGACGAGGGTCCAGCTGACCTCGTTGTCACCGGTCCAGGTGTAACCGAGCGTCTGGTCGTCCTTGATCGCGCCCGCGTCCATGACGAGGCGGACCTCCTTGGCACGGCCCTGCTCGTCGGTGGCGAGTACGTCGGCCTCCTTCACCTCTCCCGTCCAGTCCGGGTAGCGCGCGAAGTCGGCGATCACCCCCATGACCTCGGCCGGTGCCGCCTCGATCGTGATGCTCGAGCTGGTGTGTTCGGCCATGGCCGTGGCTCCTCCAGATGCGGTCCGGGATGCGGTGATGCGTACCGCGTGAAGGCTACCGCGCGCCGGGCGCTCACCACTCCAGGGCCCAGGGCCTGCCCGACCCGGCGAAGTGCCCGACGTTCACGCACTCGGTGGCGCCGATCCGCATGCGCCGGACCAGCGGCTGGTGCACATGACCGAAGAGCGCGTACTTCGGCCGGGTCCTGCGGACGGCGTCGAGCAGCGCGGCGCTGCCCCGCTCGAAGCGGCGCGCCACGGTGTCGTAGAGGAGCTCGGGGATGTCCGGCGGAATGTGCGTACAGAGGACGTCGACCTCGCCGACGGCCTCGATCTTCGCCGCGTACTCCTCGTCGCTGATCTCGTAGGGCGTCCGCATGGGGGTGCGCAGGCCGCCACCGACGAAGCCGAAGACGCGGCCGCCGATCTCCACGCGCTCGCCGTCCAGGACGGTGGTGCCGGGCCCGGCGTACTCCGGCCACAGGGTCGGCATGTCGACATTGCCGTAGGTGGCGTACGTCGGGGTGGGGAAGGCCGCGAACATCTCGGCGTACTGCTTGCGGACCGCGCGCTCGATCGCGGGCCGCCGGTCGACGCCCGCCCAGAGCTCCGCGCCGAACGCCCTGGCCTCGTCGAAGCGGCGTGCGGTGCGCAGCTCCACCAGGCGGCCCGCGTTCTCCGCGCCGAACAGGTCGGGGAAGATCCCGCGCGAGTGATCGGCGTAGTCGAGGAAGAGCACGAGGTCGCCGAGGCAGACCAGCGCGTCCGCACCCTCGCCCGCGCGGGCGAGGTCCGCCGCGTTGCCGTGCACGTCACTGACCACGTTGACCCGGAAAGCTGGCATGCCGATCACCCTAGGACGGCCGCCCGGCGGAGGGTAGGGGCCTGGGTCAGCGGCCGGACCTGCGGTTACTTCCGAGTCGGGAAGACGGTGGCGTACTGTGCGATTCAGACCACAACGACGTGTGACGCACCGAACATCTGGCCCTGCCCCCCTACCGAACAAGCCATACCGATGGGTAACGTCCGGGCAGTCCAGTAGTGCTCAGCCCTCCCCCGCTCGAGCACCTGCCCGATCTTGGACCGCACCGTCGCAGCACACAACGTCGTGGCGCCGGCGCCCTATGTAGGAGCAGCAGTCTTGCGCGAGTTCAGCCTTCCGGCCCTGTACGAGGTCCCTGCGGACGGCAATCTGACCGACATCGTCCGCAGAAATGCCGCGCAGCACCCGGATGTCGCCGTCATCGGACGCAAGACCGAGGGCCGCTGGCAGGACGTCACCGCCAAGACCTTCCTCGCCGAGGTGCGCGCCACCGCCAAAGGGCTGATCGCCTCCGGCGTCGAGGCGGGCGACCGGGTGGGCCTGATGTCCCGCACGCGCTACGAGTGGACCCTCCTCGACTTCGCCATCTGGTACGCGGGCGCGGTCACCGTGCCGGTGTACGAGACCAGCTCGGCCGAGCAGATCCAGTGGATCCTCGGCGACTCCGGCGCCGTGGCCTGCCTCGTCGAGCTGGACACGCACGCCGAAGCCGTCGAATCCGTGCGCGACCGGCTGCCCGCCCTCGCGCACGTATGGCAGATCGACAAGGGCGGCGTCGACGAGCTGAACCGCGCGGGCGCCGACGTCACGGACGAGGCCGTCGAGGAGCGCGGCGCGGTGGCGGGCGCCGACGACCCGGCCACCATCGTCTACACCTCGGGCACCACGGGCCGCCCCAAGGGCTGCGTCCTCACGCACCGCAGCTTCTTCGCCGAGTGCGGCAACGTGGTGGAGCGCCTCAAACCCCTGTTCCGTACCGGCGACTGTTCGGTGCTCCTCTTCCTTCCCGTCGCGCACGTCTTCGGACGGCTCGTCGAGGTCGCCGCGCTGATGGCGCCGATCAAGCTCGGCCACGCGCCCGACGTCAAGAACCTCACCGACGAGCTGGCGTCGTTCCGGCCGACCATGATCCTGGGCGTCCCGCGCGTCTTCGAGAAGGTCTACAACTCGGCGCGCGCCAAGGCCCAGGCCGACGGCAAGGGCAAGATCTTCGACAAGGCCGCGGACACCGCGATCGCCTACAGCCGCGCGCTCGACACCCCCGCCGGGCCCTCGCTCGGCCTGAAGATCAAGTACAAGGTCTTCGACAAGCTGGTCTACAGCAAGCTGCGCGCGGTGCTCGGCGGCCGCGGCGAGTACGCGATCTCCGGCGGCGCCCCGCTCGGCGAGCGCCTCGGCCACTTCTTCCGCGGCATCGGCTTCACGGTCCTGGAGGGCTACGGCCTGACCGAGTCCTGCGCCGCCACCGCCTTCAACCCCTGGGATCGCCAGAAGATCGGCACGGTCGGCCAGCCGCTGCCCGGCTCGGTCGTGCGGATCGCCGACGACGGCGAGGTGCTGCTCCACGGCGAGCACCTCTTCAAGGGGTACTGGAACAACGAGGGCGCCACCGAAGAGGCCCTGGCCGACGGCTGGTTCCACACCGGCGACATCGGCACGCTCGACGAGGACGGCTATCTGCGCATCACCGGGCGCAAGAAGGAGATCATCGTCACCGCGGGCGGCAAGAACGTCGCCCCCGCCGTGATCGAGGACCGCATCCGCGCGCACGCCCTGGTCGCCGAGTGCATGGTCGTCGGCGACGGCCGCCCCTTCGTGGGCGCGCTGATCACCGTCGACGACGAGTTCCTCGGCCGGTGGGCCGCCGAGCACGGCAAGCCCGCCGACTCCACGGCGGCCTCGCTCCGTGACGACGCGGATCTGCTCGCGGCGATCCAGAGCGCGGTGGACGACGGCAACGCGGCGGTCTCCAAGGCGGAGTCCGTACGCAAGTTCCGGATCCTCGGGTCGCAGTTCACGGAGGAGTCGGGCCACCTGACGCCTTCGCTGAAATTGAAGCGGAATGTGGTGGCCAAGGATTACGCGGACGAGATCGAGGCGATTTACCGCGGGTAGCGTTGGCGGGGGCGCCCACTCGCCGTGGGGGGGGCTCCTTGTGCGCGGGTGCGGGTTCGTCGTGGTTGCTCGCGCAGTTCCCCGCGCCCCTAAGGCGGCGAAGCCGCCCCTTAGGGGCGCGGGGAACTGCGCGGCCAGCCAGAGACGACGGAAAGCCGCCAACGAACCCCACGCGGCAGCCCAGTAGGCGTTACAGCAGACCCCTGAGGCGCTCAGCCAGCAAGTCCCAGCGCCACCGTTCCTCCACCCACTCCCGGCCCCGCGCCCCCATCCGCGCACGCAACTCAGGATCGGCGAGCAACGCGACGATCCGGTCCGCCGCCTCCTCGGGGGCGCCGCCGCGGACCACCCAGCCGGTCTCGCCGTCGAGCACCGCGTCCGGCGCTCCGCCGGAATCGCCGGCGACAACCGGAATGCCCGTCGCCGAGGCCTCCAGGTAGACGATGCCGAGGCCCTCCACGTCCAGGCCGCCGCGGCGCGTCCGGCAGGGCATGGCGAAGACGTCGCCCGCGCCGTGGTGCGCGGGGAGTTCCTCCCAGGGCACGGCCCCGGTGAACACGACGGAGTCGGCGACGCCGGTCTCGGCGGCGAGCTTGCGCAGGTCCCTCTCGTAGGGGCCGCCCCCGACGATCAGGAGCACCGCTTCGGGCGACCGCGCCAGGATCCGCGGCATGGCGAGGATCAGCGTGTCCTGGCCCTTGCGCGGCACGAGGCGCGAGACGCAGACGACCACGGGGCGGTCGGTCAGGCCGAGCCTGGCCCGCACGGCGGCGCCGCCCGAGTCGGGGTGGAAGGTCTTCTCGTCGACGCCGGGCGGCAGTTGGACCATGCGGCCCGCGGCGGCGGGCGTCAGCGCGGGGGCGATCCGCGAGCGCGTGTACTCGCCGAGGTAGGTGATCGTGTCCGTCGACTCGCCGATCCTGCGCAGGAGTTGGCGCGACGCGGGCAGCTGGGCCCAGCCCGCCTCGTGCCCGTGCGTGGTGGCGACGAGGCGCGTCGCGCCCGCCTTGCGCAGCGCGCCGCCCATCAGGCCGAGCGGCGCGGCCGCCCCGAACCACACCGACGTACAGCCGTGTTCCCGCAGCAGGGAGACCGCGCGGCGGGTGACGCGCGGGGTGGGGAGCAGCATCGTCGTGGGGTCGCGTACGACCTGGAAGGGCTGCTCGGCGTCGAAGGCCGCGGTGGCCTCCGCGCCCTCGCGGCCGCGCTTCCAGGTGGAGGCGTAGACGACGAGCTGCTCCGGGTCCAGGCGCAGCGCCATGTTGTGCAGGAACGCCTGGATGCCACCGGGCCTGGGCGGGAAGTCGTTCGTGACGATCAGGGTCTTGTGCATCGCGCCCGACAGTACCGAAAGCCGTCGGCACGCACCGCATGGCCCAGCCTCTTCGCCCTCGGCGGGTCACCCCGGCATCATGTCGTCCTGAATCACGATGAAGTATGCGAAAAGGGGCGAGGCACGCATGGCGCGCATCCTGACCGTCTGGGTCCTGACCAGGACCGTCCTGCTGCTCTGCGTCTTCCACGTGGTCACGGCCCCCGGCCCGGACGTGACGAGCGACGTCTCCGTCATCTACCAGGGCTGGTACGAGGTCCTGCGCACCGGCACCTTCCCGCTCGACGACGTCACCTGGCAGTACCCGCCCGCCGCCGCCCTCGCGGTCCTCTCCCCCGCCCTGCTGCCCTTCCTGAGCTACGAGGCGGCCTTCTTCGTGCTCTGCCTGCTCGCCGACGCCGCGGTCTGCGGGCTGCTCCTGTACGCGGGCGGGCGGCCCGGCAAGTCGCCGCGGGGCGCCTGGTTCTGGGTGGTGGGCGTGGCGCTGCTCGGGCCCATCGTGTACGCCCGCTACGACGTCCTGGTGACCGCCGTCGCGGTCGCCGCCCTGCTCGCGGGGGTCCGGCACCCGCGCGTCATGGGGGCGCTCGCCGGGTTCGGCGCGCTGCTCAAGGTGTGGCCGGTGCTGCTGCTCGTCGGCACCCCGCGCGGCCGGGCCACCCGCCGCGCCTGGACCGCCGCCGCGGGCACGGGTGCCGGGATCGCCCTGACGTTCCTGGTGGCGATGCCGGGGGCGCTCGCCTTCCTCACCTTCCAGCGGGACCGGGGCACCGAGGTGGAGTCGCTGGGCGCCCTCCCCTTCCACCTCGCGCGGCACCTGGGCTGGCCCGGCGAGGTGCGGCTCAACTACGGCTCGGTGGAGTTCCTCGGCCCCCACGTCCCGCTGGTCAGCACGGCGGCGCAGGTCCTGTCGGCGGCCGCCTTCGGCTGGCTCCTGGTGTGGCGCCTGCGGGCCAGGGCCAGCTCGGCGAGCACCCTCGCGGACGCGGCGTTCGTGGCGGTGCTCCTGTTCACGACGACGAGCCGGGTGATCAGCCCGCAGTACCTGCTCTGGCTGATCGGGGCCGCCGCCGTCTGCCTGGCCTTCCGCACCAGCCGGATGGAGCTGCCCGCCCGGCTGGTCCTCGCGGCCACCTTCGTGACGTTCCTGGAGTTCCCCGTCTGGTTCTCGCACGTGGTGGCGAGCGACCCGCTGGGCATCGCGCTGCTCGTCGTACGCAACGGACTGCTGGTCGCGGCCGCGGTGCTCGCCTGCCGGAACCTGTGGCGGCAGACCGTGTCCGAACCGCGCGCCCAGGAGCGGCAGTCGATGCCGGGGCAGGTCAGCCGAGCTCCGAGCGCAGATACGTACGCCAGCGCGCCGTGAAGTCCTCCGGGGTGGTGTCCAGGACGTCCCGCATCGCGTCCTCGACCGCGCCCGCCCGCTGCTCGTGGTCGCCCACCGCGCGGTAGAAGTCCGTGAGCTTCCGCTCGCCCCACCGTTCCGCGATCATCCGGCAGGCCAGCCAGGCCCCTTCGTACGACTGCGCGAGCGCGTCCGCGTCGCCGCCGAAACCGAAGGCGTCGTCGTCGGGCAGCGCGCCCGGCACCCGCCCGTCGAGGACCGCGCGCCGCAGCTCGGGCGCGGCCTGCACCGCGGTGCGCCCCGTCTCCCGGTAGCCCACCCAGTCCGCGAAGCCCTCGGAGAGCCAGAGCGGGGTGGCCGCCGAGGTCTGTGCGCGGGTCGCGACGTGGGTCGTCTCGTGGGTGAGGACGACCTGCTTGCCGAAGTCGCCGAGGACGCCGTACGCCTCGGGGTTGACGATGACCCGGTCGGCGGGCGAGTTCCCCGAACCGCCCGCCTCACCCGTGGTGACCGCGGCGATCCCCCGGTACCCGGAGGCCGGCGCCCCCAGCAGCCCCGCCATCCCGTCCAGGGATTTGGGCACGAGGACCACGACCCGCTCCGGCCAGCGGCCCGGCCAGGCGTCGCGCACGGCGGGCACCGCGCGCTCGGCGATCTCGCGCTGGGCACGCAGCTCCGCGGCGCTCCTGCCGACGCCGAGCACCAGGCTGCGGCTGCCCCGCTCGGCCGTCACCCGCCCCTGGTCCCAGAGCTGTTCGCCGGACTTCTTCGCGGGCCGCTCGGCGGTGACGTACCACCGCCCGTCGTCCCGCTCCAGGGAGAGCGTGCGCGCGGCGGTGAGCGGCGCGCTGTCGTAGCCCTTGATGCGGTAGCGGAGCTGGACGCCCGCCGTGGCCCGGGTGCCCTCCTGGTCGAGGCGGGTCAGGCGGTAGGACCAGGAGGCCAGCGGCACCGCGCGGACGTTCTCGAAGAGGTCGGGGCCGCCGGCCGCCGTCCGCCCGGTCCGCTCGTACGCCTGTGCGTCCCCGGTCAGGACGGCGTGCGCCCGCTGTGCGAGCAGCGCCCGCACCTCGCGGCCCGCGCCGTCCGGCACCGGATCGCCGCCGCATCCGGCCAGCACGGCGAGGCAGAGCGCGAAGCACAGCGCCAGCGTCCCCGAACCACGTCTGTGACCAGCCACGTTCCGATCGTACGGTGCGCGGCCGCCGGACCGGTGGTCAGATCCGTGTCACGGACGACACCGGCATCATGCCCACCGGGTCGTAGCGCACCGCCGCGCCGGGGTACGGGGCGTGCACCACCTGGCCGTTGCCCATGTACATCCCGATGTGGCTGGCGTCGTCACGGTAGGCGACCAGGTCGCCGGGCCGCGCCTGGGAGAGCGGCACCTGGCGTCCCGCGTACCGCTGGGCCTGCGAGGTGCGCGGCAGGCCGACCCCGGCCTGGCCGTAGGACCACTGCATCAGGCCCGAACAGTCGAAGCCGGACGGGCCGTTGGCGCCCCACACGTAGGGGCGGCCGACGGCGCTGCGCGCGGCGGCGAGCGCGGCGGCGGCGCGCGAGGAGGACGCGGCGCCCGCGCCCGCCATGTCGGGCAGCTCGGTGCGTCCCTCGCCGGAGCGCGACGACCTGTCGTACTCCGCGCGCTCCTTGCTCGGCATCGAGTTGAGCAGCTGCCTGGCCTTGGCGAGCTTGTGCTCGACGGTGCGCTTGTGCCGGGCGACGGCCTTGCGGCTCTTCTCCAGCTCGGCGAGCTTGCGGGTGGCCTCCGCGCGCTGCTGGGAGAGCTGGCGCTGGGCCTGCTGGAGGTCCTTGAGCTCGCCCGCCTGCCGGGAGCCGATGCGGTCGAGGGCCGCGGCCCGCTCCAGATAGCCGTCCGGGTCGGAGGAGAGCATCAGGGCCAGGGACGGGTCGATGCCGCCCGAGCGGTACTGCGCCCCGGCCAGCGAGCCGAGCGCGCCGCGCATCGTGTTGATGCGCTCCTGGCCGCGCGCGACGCTGTCCTTGGTCCGCTCGACCTGCGCGCGGAGCTTGTCCGCGCGCTCGTCGGCCTTGTTGTACGACTCGGTTGCCTGCTCGGCCTGCTCGTACAGCCGGTCCACCTGGGCCCGGGTGTCGGACGGCTTGTCCTGCGGCGCGGCGCCCGCGGGCGCGGCTCCGAAGGCCGCTGCCGCGGTGGCCGCGGCGGCAGAAAGGACGGTGACGCGCGTGCTCCGGTCGAGGCCGGGCTGTGCGGGACGGCGATGGGACCCCACGGGACGCCGCTCTCCCTTCCGCTGAAGGACCCCCGGCTGTCCGGGGGAATGCGCGCCGACAGTAGCCGTGCGACTACGGAGGGGCCAAAGACCTCGCGGGGTACGGAAAGTGCGCGGACAGCCCGGCGCCCCGCCTCAGACGCAGGTCATCAACGGGGCGCGGGGTCAGCGGGAGTTGCCGGAATTCGCCCGTTTGGGCGGTGTCGGCAGCGCGTTGACGTCGGGGTCAGGCGACGCGGACGCCGAACTGGAAGGTGCCCAGGTACGCCATAGACTCGTAGCGCACCACGGCGCCGGGCTTGGGGGCGTGCAGCACCTGGCCGTTGCCCGCGTAGAAGCCGACGTGCGCGAGGTTGTTGAAGAACACCAGGTCGCCGGGCTTCAGCTCGCCGCGGCCGATCTTGGTGCCGTCGTTCTGCTGGGTGTACGTGGTCCGGGTTATGGAGACGTCGGCCTGGGCGTACGCCCACTGGGTCAGCCCGGAGCAGTCGTAGGAGTTGGGGCCGGAGCCGCCGGAGACGTACGGCTTGCCGAGCTGGGTGGCGGCGGCGGCCAGGGCGGCGGCACCGCGGTTGGAGGCGGGGGCCTCCTTGCCGAGGTCCGCGCGGTCGTCTGCGGCGCGGCTCGCGCGCTGGTTCTCCTTGGCCGCCAGGGCCTGCTTCTCCTTGGCGGTCAGCGTGTTGAGGAGCTTCTGCGCCTCGCCGAGCTTGCCCTGGACTTCCTGCTTCTTGCGGCCGAGCTCCTTGCGGGTGTCCGCGAGGTCGTCCAGCTTGCCCGCAGCCTCCTTGCGCTGCTGCGCGAGGTCCCGCTGCTTCTCCTGGATCTTCTTCAGCGACTCGACCTGCTTGCTGCTCAGCTGGTCGAGGGCGGACGCCTTGTCGAGGTAGTCGTCCGGGTCGGAGGAGAGGAAGAGCTGCAGGGAGGGGTCGATGCCGCCGGAGCGGTACTGGGCGCTGGCCATCGAACCGAGGCCGCCGCGCAGGTCGTTGAGCTCCTCCTGGCCGCGGGCGACCTTGTCCTGGAGGTCGCCGATCTGCTTCTCGAGCTTCTCCTGCTTCTCCTTGGCCCCGTTGTACTTGTCGGTGGCCCGGCCCGCGTCTTCGTAGAGTGCGTCGACCTTGGACTTGACCTCGTCCTTGCTCGGCTTCGGCGCGGCCTGGGCGGCGCCCTGCGACGTGAGGGCGACGGCAGCGGCGGCGGTCGCGGTGAGCACGCTCACGCGGGTGCGGCTCGGCTGCTTGGGTCGACGGTGGGACGCCACGAAGGCGGCTCCTTCTTCCTCCAGCCGCCTACCGAGACCCGGTGGGCGGGTACCGCCGCCGTCACCCCGGATGGGTGATCAACCGAGCGGAGGTTCGAGGCGAGACATTAGTGACCTTCTTGTGATCAGTTCAAATCCTGACCAGGAAAAAGTAGGTCTCCGCAGGCATTCTTTACCGACAACCCACAGCCAGTAATGATCTTTTGACGCTACGTCGCGCCCGGCGCATCTCAATTCGGGCATAGGACGCAGGAGTTACGTGCGCACCCTTAGCCCCGCGAAAGCCGCTTGAGGAGCACCACGGAGGCGACCGGACGCGCGCCCGCCTTGGCGATCCCGTCGGCCACCTCGCGGTCGGTCGAGACGACGACCACCGGCCGCCCCGGCGGCTCCGCGCGCACCAGCTGGCGGATCAACTCGTCGGCCGTCACACCGGGCTTGGAGAACAGCACCCTGACCCCGCGCGGCGGCGCGAGCAGCACCGGGGCGGCCAGCTCGGCGCCGTCGAAGACGCAGGTGACCTCCGCGCCCGACTGGAGGGCCAGCTGCGAGAGCGAGCCGAGCAGGCGCAGCCGCTGCTTCTCCAGGGGCATCGTGGGATAGCCGGTCTTGGTGACGTTGTACCCGTCCACGACCAGATGGGCCTGGGGCAGGGCGAGCAGCTGGTCGAGGACCGCCGGGTCGTTCTCGGACAGGGCGCGGGCCGCGATGTCCTTGGGCGACATCCGGCCGGGCTCGACGGCGTCCACGGTCTCCGCGGGCCGCACCGAGACGGGCGGCAGGGCCAGTTCGCGGCGCAGCCCCTGGGCGGACTCCAGGACCGTGTCGAGCAGCAGCCGCAGCCGCATGTCCTCGACGCTGCGGCCCTCGCGGGCGGCCCTGCGGCTGGCTTCGAGCGCGGCCTCGGTCTCGGCGAGCCGCGCCTTGACGCGCCGCGTCTCGCTCTCCGCCGCGGACACCTGGGCCTGCCCCTCGGCGCGCACCGACTCGATCTCGCCGGCCACCTTGCGCAGCGCGGCCTCGCCCCGCTTGACGTCACTGAGGGCCCCGCGCAGCTTGCGGTGCATCGATTCGGCTTCCCTGCGCGCCGATTCGAGTTCCGTGCGCAGCCGCTCGGTCTCGGCCCTGGTCTGGCCGCGGGCGGCGGCGAGTTCCTCGCGCAGCCGCTCCAGCTCGGCCCTGGTCTCCTCGTCGGCGCGCTCGGCGTCGGCCCGCTGGGCCTCCTCGCCCGCCGCGGTGACCAGCTTCACCCAGCCCGTGGGCCGCAGCACGTAGGCCGCGGCCGCGACGTCCAGGGGGTCGGCGGCGGGGGGCGGCGAGCCCGCGTCCAGGGCGCCCGCCAGCTCGGGCTGGGCCTCTCTGAGACGTTCGGCGATGCGCTGGCGGAAGAGCGTGTCGCTCTCCAGCGCGGCCGCCATCGCGTTGCCCGCGAACTTCGCGCGCCGCGTGGGCGTGAAGCGGGCGTACTGCCGCAGCTGTGCGGGCAGTTCGCTCAGGGTGAGCCCGCCGAAGCCGTCCGAGGCGATCTGGACGACCCGCCGACGCACTCCGTCGGGCAGCGGGCGGTCGAGCACCTCAGCGGCGCCGTCGTCCGGCTCCCCGCTCGCGCTCTCCACCATCCGTCACCCCACTAGCTGTGCGGGCCCCGCTCCCTCAGGAGCCGGTGCCCGGCCTGTCCACGAGTTCCACCTGGTCCACTGCGTTGCACCAGCGGCAGCGCACGGACTCGATGGTCTCACTGACCACCTCACGTTCCTCGACGTTCGACTCACCGGCCAGGTCGAGATGGACATACTCGACGACCTTCGACGTCCGGGTCACGTCGAAACGCGTGAGATTGCCGCACAGCGTGCAGCGCCACCGGGTGGTGTCGGTCGGCAGGGGAACCGTCATCGTGGCTGTATCGCTTTCGTCGGTGCCCGTGAAGCTCCGGAGCGGCGGAGCCGGCACGGGGCTTCCTTGATGCGTATTGCCCGTAACCCTAAGGCCTGTAAGGGGTGCCACGCGGCGGCCTCCGGTGCGGCATGGCGGTCTGTGCAGGTAGCGCCCGTTACGTCATGCTCTGTTCATGATCAACACATGGGGTTCGAAGGCGGGCCGGCTGCTCCGCGGACAGTCCGCCCCGGTGACGTACGGGCTGATCGTCGTCTGCTGCCTGGTCTTCCTGGTCTCCCCGGTGTCCGGATTCAACCCCGGGTACGGCGAAGGCTCCCGGCTGCTCGCCGCCCAGCAGGCGTACTTCGAACGCTGGGGCGTGGTACCCGTCGAACTGTTCAGCGGGGTACCGCGGGCCGCCCTCGGACCGCTCACCGCTCTCTTCGTGCACGGAAGCTGGCTTCATCTGCTCGGAAACATGCTCTTTCTGTACGTATTCGGGGCGATGGTCGAGGAACGCATGGGCCACCTCCAGTACGCGCTCTTCTACGTCGTCTGCGGATACTTCGCGCTGCTCGCCTACGCGGCCGCGCACGCCGGATCCGACAAGACGCTCGTCGGTGCGTCGGGGGCGATCTCGGCCGTCCTCGGCGCCTTCCTCTATCTCTTCCCGAAGGCGCGCGTCACCAGCCTCTTCCCGTTCCTCTTCTTCCTGCCGCTGCGCTTTCCCGCCTGGGTGGTGCTGCCGTTCTGGGTGGCGTTGCAGTGGCTGGCGGCGGGGCAGGGCGGGCAGGGCACGGGGGTGGCCTATCTGGCCCACCTGGTGGGGTTCTCGCTCGGGTTCCTGTACGCGTGGGGCGTCTACGGGTGGCGGGCTAAGGTGAAGGGCACAGCACCGGCCACCGAGGGAGACAGTCAGCCATGATCACCGCGATCGTGCTCATCAAGACCAGCGTGGACCGGATTCCGGAGATCGCCGAGTCGATCGCCGCGCTCGACTGCGTCAGTGAGGTCTTCTCCGTCACCGGCACGTACGACCTGATCGCGATGGTCCGCGTCACGCGCCACGACGACCTCGCGGACGTCATCCCCGGCCGGATCAGCAAGATCCCCGGCGTCGAGGGCACGGACACGCACGTCGCGTTCCGCACGTACTCCCAGCACGACCTGGAGGCCGCGTTCGCGATCGGCCTCGACTCGTAGGCACCGGGCACGTCCGGTTCGACTCGTAGGCACCGGGGACATCAGGACGGTCCGGGGCGTGGGGTGCCCACCCGCATGAGGGTTTCTTCATCCGGCGCTCATCCTGGCGCCGCGGTACGTCCCCCACCCTCGCTGTCATGGTCTTCTCCCACCGCATGGCCGCTCTGGCCGCCGTCGTCGCGATCCCGCTGGGCATCGCCGCGACCAGCTACGCCCTGACCGACAGCCCGCAGTCCCCCAAGGCCCCGCCCAAGGTGGAGCTGGAGAGCGGCTCGCCGTCGTCGAAGCCCACCACGCCCCGGCCGACGCCGAGCGACGAGAAGGTCACCCCGCCGCCGGTGAGCGAGAATCCCTCGGGCGATGACAACGACGACGACGGCAACGAAGGACCCGAAGGCCGGGGCGACAACGACGACGACGGACCCGGTGACGACGGCTGAGCGGCCGCACCGCTGGATATCGGCCCGTGTCCGCATCCTGCTCTGGCTCCTCGTGGTGATGACCGTGGCGCTCACCGCGGTCGCCGCCACCACCCGTTCCGTGCTGCTGCGCGACGTCGACCACCGCATCGACGGGCTGCTCGCCCAGGAGACCGGCGAGTTCACCAATCTGGCCCGCGAGGGCGTCGATCCGCACACCGGCGAGAAGTTCACCGCCCCCGACCCCCTGCTCCGGCTCTTCCTGTCCCGGCAGTACGCCGACCCCGACGAGGAGCTGCTCGGCCTGGTCGGCAGGCCCGGCGGGGTGCCCGCGAAGAAGGAGCAGTCGCGCGAGCCGCGGATCGACCATCCGCTCGCCGAGGACCCCGCCGCGCTGCGCACGGTCTTCGAGTCTCCCGACGCGACCGGCACGCTCCACCGCGACCGCGGCGAGATCCGCTGGGCGAAGGTGGAGATCGCACCGAGCGGCAGCCATCCGGCGGCCGCGTTCGTCGTGGCCTTCCACCCCGCGGGCGAACAGGCCAAGGCCGGCGACGTGTTCACCATGCTGCTCGCGATCTCCGGCGTCGCGCTCCTGATGACGACGGGCATCGGCTGGGCCGTCGCGGGCCGCATCCTCAAACCGGTGCGCCTGGTGCGCACGACCGCGGCGCAGCTCACCGAGCAGGATCTGACCCGGCGCATCCCGGTCCAGGGCAGGGACGACATCGCGGCCCTCGCCGAGACGTTCAACGGCATGCTGGACCGCCTGGAGCGGGCCTTCGCCGCGCAGCGGGAGTTCGTCGACGACGCGGGCCACGAGCTGCGCACCCCCATCACCATCGTCCGCGGCCATCTGGAGCTGATGGGCGACGAGCCGGGCGAGCGCGAGGAGACCGTGCGCATCGTGACGGAGGAACTGGACCGGATGAGCCGCATCGTCGAGGACCTGCTGCTGCTCGCCAAGGCCGAGCGCCCCGACTTCGTCACCCCGGAGCCGGTGCAGCTCGCCGAGCTGACCGCGGACGTCTTCGTGAAGGCGCGGGCGCTCGGCGAGCGGGACTGGGCGCTCGCCGAAGTCGCCGACGCCGAGGCCGACCTCGACCCCCAGCGCATCACCCAGGCGATGGTGCAACTGGCCCAGAACGCCGTCCAGCACACCGCCCCCGGCGGGCGCGTCAGCATCGGCTCGCGGCTGTGCGAGGGACGCGTCGAGCTGTACGTCGCCGACACCGGACCCGGCGTACAGCCGCAGGACGCAGCGGTGATCTTCGAGCGGTTCCGGCGCGGCACCGCGCGGCGCGGCTCCCGCGCCACCGGTGCGGGGCTCGGCCTCGCCATCGTGAAGGCGATCGCCGAGAGCCACGGCGGGCGCGTGGAGCTGCGCCCGACGGAGGGCGGCGGCGCCACCTTCGTCCTCGTACGGGACCAGCGGGACCAGCGGGAACAACAGAGAGGGGCAGCGCACCCGTGAACCGGATCCTGATCGTGGAGGACGAGGAGCGCATTGCCTCCTTCGTCGAGAAGGGCCTGCGCGCCAACGGCTTCACCACCACGGTGGTCGGCGACGGCGACAGCGCCCACGACTACGCCCTGACCGGCGGGTTCGACCTGGTCGTCCTGGACATCGGGCTGCCGGGCAAGGACGGTTTCACGGTCCTGCGGCAGCTGCGCGAGGCCCGGGTGAGCACGCCCGTCATCGTGCTCACCGCCCGCGATTCGGTGCGCGACACCGTGGCGGGTCTCGAAGGCGGCGCCGACGACTGGATGACCAAGCCGTTCCGCTTCGAGGAGCTGCTCGCGCGGGTCCGGCTCCGGCTGCGTACGGCGGCGCGGGCGCCGGAGGTGACGGTGCTGCGCAGCGGGGAGCTCACGCTCGACCTGCGCACCCGCAGGGCCCGTTCGGACCAGCGGACGGTGGATCTGACGGCACGTGAGTTCGTGCTGCTCGAACTGTTCCTGCGCCACCCCGGGCAGGTGCTCTCGCGGGAGCAGATCCTGTCGCACGTGTGGGGCTACGACTTCGATCCGGGCTCCAACATCGTGGACGTATACGTCCGCGCGCTGCGCAAGAAGCTGGGCGCGCAACGGGTGGAGACGGTGCGCGGGATGGGCTATCGGCTGCCGGAGTGAGTGCGGGGGCGTCGGGGTGGCCGTGGGAGCACCGGCGGAGCCTTCGGTGAACTTCCCTTCATCTTCGGCTCATTGAGGGCTCACGGCGTCCGACCACGCTGAACCGCGTGACCCTGAACCCGCGCCAGGCCGTGACCCTCTGCATCGCGCTCAGCATCTGCGCGCTGCTCGTGGTCCCCGGAAACTTCCCGGGGCTGAGCGGCGACGCCCGCCTCACCCTCGGCGTCTTCGCCCTCGCGACCTGCGCCTGGATCGGCACGCCGATCGACGACACCTACATCGCGCTCGGCGCGGGCCTCGCCCTCACCGCGACCGGGGTGATAAGCAGCGACACCCTCTTCGGCACCCTCGGCGACGAGACGGTCTGGCTGCTGATCTGCGCCTTCGTGCTCGCGGCCGCGGTGGCGCGCAGCGGGCTCTCGGGACGGGCGGCGGCGTTCTTGGTCAGCGGGGCACGCAGCGTACGGCAGTTGACCCATCTGACGACCGCCGCGCTGGTCGTGACGGCCTTCGCGGTGCCCGCCACCTCGGGGCGCGCCGCGCTCGCGCTGCCCGTCTTCCTGGCCCTCGCCAAGGTCCTCGCCGACCGGAAACGACTGGTCGTGATGCTCGCGTTGCTGTTCCCGACCGTGATCCTGCTGTCCGCGGTCGCGACCCTGATCGGCGCGGGCGCACATCTGATCACCGTGTCGGTCCTCTGGGAGGCCACCGGCGAGCGCATCGGCTTCACCCAGTGGCTGCTGCTCGGTCTGCCGCTGGCCGTCGCGTCATCCCATCTGGCGGCGGAGGCCGTCCTGTTGACGACCACCCGGCGCGCGGACCGCAAGGGCCCGGTCCGCATCACCCTCGACCAGCTCCAGGAGCACAGCGAACAGCCGGTCACCGGGGCCTGGGAGCCGGCCGAGACGCGCTGCGCCCTGCTGCTCGCCACCGTCGTCGTGCTCTGGTGCAGCGAGCCCCTGCACCAAGTGCCGCCCGCCGTCGTCGCGTTGATCGGCGCGGTCGTCGCGGCCTCCCCCGCCCTCGGCACCGTACGCCTCAAGGACGCCCTGAAGACCGTCCCCTGGTCGCTGCTCCTCTTCATGGCCGCGACGATGGCGATGGGCGTCGCGCTCGCCGACTCGGGCGCGGCGAAGTGGCTGGTCGGCGGCCTGCCCCTGGACCTGCCCCCGTGGCTGTTCCTCACCGTGGTCGTCACCGTCAGCACGGCCGCGCACCTGGTCCTCCAGTCCCGCTCGGCCCGCTCCTCCGTCCTGGTCCCGCTGGTCGTCGCGGCGGCCGTCGGCGCGGGCGTGAACCCGGTCGCGGCCGCGCTCGCCTCCACCGCGGCCGCGGGCTTCTGCCACACGCTGCCCGCCTCGGCCAAGCCGGTCACGCTCTTCGCCGAGGTGCCTGGCGTTCCCACCTACACCCCGCGCGACCTGCTGCGGCTCTCCGCCGTCCTGGCCCCGCTGTCCGCCGCGCTCGTCCTGCTGTGCGCCGTGACGCTGTGGCCCCTGCTCGGCGTACCCGTCCGCTGAGCCCCGCCCTCGCCGACCACCCTTCTGGAGACCCTCATGCTGACCCGTTTCGCCATCGCCCCCAGCGGCTTCAAGGAGTCCCTGTCCGCGAGCTCCGCGGCCGAGGCCATCGCCGCGGGCGTACGCCGTGTCGTCCCGCACGCCGAGACCGATCTGATCCCGCTGGTGGACGGCGGCGAGGGCACGGCGCGCGCGCTGGCCGCCGCGGACGGCGGCCGCCTCGTCGCGCTGCCCGCCACCGGACCCGTCGGCCAGCCGATCGGCACCCACTTCGCGCTGCTGCCCGACGGCACCGCGGTGGTCGAGATGGCGGCGGTGGCGGGCCTCTCACTGGTCCCCCGCGATCTGCGCGACCCGGGCGCCACCACGACGTACGGCGTCGGCGAGCTGATCCGCGCCGCCCTGGACGCGGGCGCGCGGCGCATCCTGGTCGGCTGCGGCGACTCCGGCACCTCGGACGGCGGCGCCGGTGCGCTCCAGGCCCTCGGCGCCCGCCTCCTGGACGTGGACGGCTGGGAACTGCCGCGCGGCGGAAGGGAGTTGAAGCGGCTGAGCCGCATCGACACCGGCGGCATCGACCCGCGCCTCGCGGCCACCGAGATCCAGGTGGCCTGCAACCCCTTCAACGTGCTGTGCGGCGACCGAGGCGTGGCCCGCGTCTTCGGCCCGCAGAAGGGCGCGACCGCCACCCAGGTCGAGGAGCTCGCCGCCGCGCTGGAACACTGGGCGTACGTCCTCACCCGCGACCTGCGCGTCACCGCCGATCTGCGCCTGGGCCTCGGCACGGGCGCGTCCGGCGGACTCGGCGCCGGACTCGCGGCCCTCGGCGCCGCCCTGCTCCCCCGCTTCGACGTGCTGCTGGGCAGGCTCGACCTGGACGCCAGGCTCGCCCGCGCCGATCTGGTCATCACCGCCGAGGGCGCCCTCGACCACCAGACCCCGCGCGGCAAGATCCCCGCCGAAGTGGCCCGCCGCGCCAAGCTGTTCGACCGCCCGGTGCTCGTGCTCGCCGGCACGATCGGCCAGGGCGCCCACCACGTGCGGGCGGCCGGTGTCGACGCCTACAGCTCGATCCTGCCCGCGCCCGTCTCACTGACCGAGGCGCTCGGCCGGGGCGGCGAGTTCCTCACCGACGCGACCGAGCGGGCCCTGCGGATGATCCAGCTCGGCTCGCGCCTGCCCGCTCAGGCCGCGACGGTGTCGTTGCCGCGGTCCGGCACGCAACGCCCGTCCTCGGTGCGGTAGTTCCACCGCGCGCCGTCGGCCACCAGCTCCTTGACGGCGCGCACGAAGCGCTCGACGTGCTCGTCGGGGGTGCCCGCGCCGAAGCTCACGCGGATGGCGTTCAGCGACTTCTCGCCGGGCGCCGCCTCGGGGGCACCGCACTCGCCGGGCTCGTCGGCCTCGCCGCCGAGCAGGGTGCGCACCAGCGGGTGGGCGCAGAACAGGCCGTCGCGCACGCCGATGCCGTACTCGGCGGAGAGCGCCGCGGCGAAGTGCGAGCTGTTCCAGCCGTCCACGACGAAGGAGATGACGCCGACGCGCGGCGCGTCGTCACCGAAGAGCGAGAGCACGCGCACCGCGGGCACCTCGGCGAGCCCCTCGCGCACCTTCGCGATCAAGTGCCGCTCCCTGCCGACCAGTTCGTCGAAACCGGCCTCGGAGAGCGCCTTGCAGGCGGAGGCGATGGAGTAGACGCCGATCACGTTCGGCGACCCCGCCTCGTGCCGCGCGGCGGTGTCGTGCCACTCCACGTCCACGCCGCCGCCTGCTTCCTTGGGGCGTCGCGCCACCTTGCGCGAGGCGCCGCCGCCCGCGAGGTAGGGCTCGGCGCCGCGCAGCCAGTCGGAGCGCCCCGCGAGCACGCCCGAGCCGAACGGCGCGTACAGCTTGTGCCCGGAGAAGGCGACCCAGTCCACGTCCAACTCCTCGACGGAGACGGGGTGGTGGGGCGCGAGCTGCGCGGCGTCGAGCACGATGCGGGCACCGTGCGCGTGCGCGGCGGCGGCCAGTTCGCGCACCGGCCAGAGCTCACCGGTGACGTTGGAGGCACCGGTCACGCAGACCAGGGCGGGACCGTAGGGGTCGCGGTCGGCGAGCGCGCGCTCCAGCGTCTGCACGGCCTCGTCGGGGGTGCGCGGCGCGTTCAGGTACGTCACCCGCGCGTCCCGCCAGGGCAGCAGCGAGGCGTGGTGCTCGGTCTCGAAGACGAACACCTGGCAGTCGGCGGGCAGTGCGGCGGCGAGCAGGTTCAGCGAGTCGGTGGTCGACCGCGTGAAGATCACCTGGTCGTCCTCGCGGCAGCCGAGGAACTCCGCGACGGTGGTGCGGGAGTTCTCGAACAGGTCGGTGGAGAGCTGCGAGAGGTAGCCGGCCCCGCGGTGCACGCTGCCGTAGTACGGGGCGTAGGCCGCCACGTCGTCCCACACCCGCTGCAAGGCGGGCGCGCTCGCCGCGTAGTCCAGCGCCGCGTACGTCACCTCGCCGCCGGTGACCAGCGGCACGGTGACGTCCCTGCCGAGCACGGGCAGCGGCGCGGCACAGCAGGGGTCGGCGGCGTCGGTGGCGGAGGGGGTGGCGGCGGGGGCGGCGGCGACCTGGGCGGCGGGGCGTGCGGACATGGCGGTATCTCCCTGCGGGCATGGCGGAACAGCTGCGTACGTTCCCGCACGACGGCAGCACGAAGCGCTCGTCCGGTGCGGGTGGTGCCTCGACGCGCGGCGCTCTCGGCCGGGCGGAGGTGGGTACTGCAAACGGGGCCGGAGGCCCTATCGCATTCGCTTGCTCACGAGACTGCTCCCTTGAGGACCAGGACCCCAGGGTTGCGAGGGGTCCGCGCTTGCCATACGCCTTGCTGCGTACGACCTGGTCTTCACCCGGGGCACCCCGCCACGGACGGAGGGTTGCCGGACAGCGGGCCGGGGCCGTAGTCGCTGTCACTCATGACCTGTGCAGCATCCTGCCACACGATCTTCGCCGCGCAAGGCGCAGTCCAGGATCCGGACTGCGCCGTGCGTCACACCGGCGGGCCGCTCAGCGGTTGGTGGCCGCCACCCAGCGCTCCAGCGCCTTCTTGGCGGCCCCGGAGTCGATGGCCGCGGCGGCCCGCGCCATGCCGGCCCCGATCTGCTCCGCGAACGGCTCGTCGGTCGGCTTCAGGGCCACCAGCGCAGCGGCCGCGTTGAGCAGCACCGCGTCCCGCACGGGACCGGTCTCGCCGTCCAGGAGGCGCAGCGCGACCTCCGCGTTGTACGAGGCGTCCGCGCCGCGCAGCGCGGAGATCGGCACCAGCTCGATGCCGACGTCCCGCGGATCGAAGGTCTCCTCGCGCACGGCACCGTCGCGCACCACCCAGACGCGGGAGGTCCCCGTCGTCGTCAGCTCGTCGAGACCGTCGTCGCCGCGGAAGACCAGGGACGAGTGGCCGCGCTCGGCGAAGACGCCCGCCACGATGGGCGCCATCCGCGCATCGGCGACGCCGACCGCCTGGGAGCGCACCCTGGCCGGGTTGGTGAGCGGACCGAGCAGGTTGAAGACGGTCCTGATGCCCAGCTGCCCGCGGGCCGCGCCCGCGTGCCGCAGCGCCGGGTGGAACTTCACCGCGAAGCAGAAGGTGATGCCCGCCTCCTCCGCGACCTCCACGACCCGCTTCAGCGGCAGCTCCAGGTTGACCCCGAGCTTCTCCAGTACGTCGGAGGAGCCCGAGGCGCTGGAGGCGGCGCGGTTGCCGTGCTTGACGACCTTCGCGCCGGCGCCCGCAACGACGATCGCGGACATGGTCGAGATGTTGACGGTCTTGGCCCCGTCGCCGCCGGTCCCGACGATGTCGACGGTCTCCCCCGGCACCTCGATCACATTGGCGTGCTCGTACATCGTGCGGACCAGACCGGAGATCTCCTCGACGGTCTCGCCCTTGGCGCGCAGCGCGACCACGAAGCCCGCGATCTGCGCGTCGGTGGCCTCGCCCCGCATGATGCGGTCCATCGCCCACGCGGTGTCGTCGGCGCTCTGGTCGCGCCCGTTCAGCAGGCCGTTCAGTACGTCGGGCCAGGAACGGCCCGCCGCGGTAGTGCCTCCTGCGGGGGTCACAGCGCTCATGGCCGCTCCTGGGGTTTCTAGTCGTCTTGGTCACCTGGGGTGACGCGCCCCTCGATGAGGGACGGGACCACCCTATCCAGCGCCAGGGACGGCAAAGAGCCCCGTCCATGAGATGGACGGGGCTCCTGCCGTGGCGACCTTGTGGTCAGAGCTTCAAGAGCTTCGGTTGATCAGTGGTGGCCGTGGCCGCTCGTGATCTCCTTGTACTCATCGGCGGTGGGCTTGGGGATCTGGTTGTCCTCCCCGTAGTAGCCCTTGGAGAGCTTGGCCCGGAGCTTCTCGGAGCCGGACACCTTGCGCTCGACGCCGTTCTCGTCGACCGAGGGGCCGATCTCGAGCGGCTGGTACTGCTCGTGCGCCGTGAGGGTGTGCAGCTGCTCCTGGCTGAGCGGCTCGTGGATCTCGACGAACTCACCGTGCGGCAGGCGCTTGATGATGCCGGACTCGCGCCCGTGCAGCACCTTGTCCTTGTCGCGCCGCTGCAGACCCATGCAGATCCGCTTGGTCGCGATGAAGGCGATGACCGGTCCGAGGAAGAAGAAGATCCGGACGAACCAGGTGATGGCGTTCAGCGACAGGTGGAAGTGCGTGGCCCACAGGTCGTTACCACCACCGACCAGCATGATGAAGTACGCCGTGATCCAGGCGACACCGAAGGCCGTACGGGTCGGGGCGTTGCGCGGGCGGTCCAGGATGTGGTGCTCGCGCTTGTCCCCGGTGACCCAGGACTCGATGAACGGGTAGACCGCGATGGCCACCAGGACCAGCGGGAAGACCGCCAGCGGGATCATCACGCCCAGGACGAGCGTGTGGCCCCAGGCGTTGATCTCCCAGCCCGGCATCACACGGATCAGACCCTCGGCGAAGCCCATGTACCAGTCGGGCTGGGCGCCGGTGGACACCTGGTCCGGACGGTACGGGCCGAGCGCCCAGATCGGGTTGATCGAGGCGATCGCCGCGATGGCCGCGATGACACCGAAGACCAGGAAGAAGAAGCCTCCGGCCTTGGCCATGTAGACCGGGAGCAGCGGCATGCCGACGACGTTCTTGTTGGTCTTCCCGGGCCCCGCGAACTGCGTGTGCTTGTGGTAGAAGACCAGGATCAGGTGCGCCACCATCAGGCCGAGCATGATGCCCGGCAGCAGCAGGATGTGCACCGAGTAGAACCGCGCCACGAAGTCGCCGCCCGGGAACTCCCCGCCGAACAGGAACATCGACAGATACGTGCCGATGACCGGGACGGACAGGATCGCGCCCTGCATGAAGCGGACACCGGTGCCGGAGAGCAGGTCGTCCGGGAGCGAGTAACCGGTGAAGCCGGTGAACATGCCGAGGACGAACAGCAGGAAGCCGAACAGCCAGTTGACCTCACGCGGCTTGCGGAAGGCACCCGTGAAGAAGACGCGCATCATGTGCACGAACATCGCCGCGAGGAAGATCAGCGCCGCCCAGTGGTGGATCTGCCGGATCAGCAGACCACCGCGCACATCGAAGGAGATGTGCATGGTCGAGTTGAACGCCTCGGACATCAGCTGACCCTGCAGCGGGACGTAGCTGCCCGCGTACTCCACCTCGTTCATCGACGGGTGGAAGAACAGCGTCAGATACACACCCGTGAGGATGATGATGATGAAGCTGTACATGCAGATCTCGCCGAGCATGAAGGACCAGTGGTCCGGAAAGATCTTGCGCATGTTGGCCTTGGCCAGGGAGTAGATCCCCAGCCGGCCGTCGGCCCAGTCCGCCACCCGCTCACCGGCGGGCGCCTTCTGCCGATTGTCGTTCGAAGCATTCGAATTGCTCATCGTGCTCATCCGCGCTCCCAGAAGGCAGGACCGACGGGCTCTTCGAAGTCGCCGAGCGCCTCGAGGTAGCCCTCCTCGTTCACACCGATGCGCAGCTGCGGCAGGGCGTGACCGGCCGGGCCGAAGATCACTCGGGCGCCGTCGGAGAGGTCGAAGGTGGACTGGTGGCACGGGCAGAGGACGTGGTGCGTCTGCTGCTCGTACAGGGAGATCGGGCAGCCCACGTGGGTGCAGATCTTGGAGTACGCCACGACGCCCTCGTGCGACCACTCGAGCTCGCGCTTGTCCTTGATGTTCTCCGGCTGGATCCGGACGATCATCAGGGCGGCCTTGGCGATCTGGGTCTGGAAGTCGTGGTCGTGCTCCGACATGCCCTCGGGCATCGCGAACGTCAGCGAACCGACCTGCACGTCCGAGGGACGCAGCGGCTCGTGGGTGTTCATGTTCACGAGCATCTTGCCCTTGGCCCACTTGGTGTGCCGGAGCTTGTCCTCGGGCAGCGGCCCGAGGTCACGCAGCAGGACGACACCGGAGAGCGGGACCAGCGCGAGGGCGCCGAACATCGTGTTGCGGATCAGCTTGCGCCGGCCGAACTGCGACTCCTCGGCACCGGCCTTGAAGTCGGCCATGACCTTGGCCTTGACCTCGGGCTCGGCCGCGATCGCGTGCCGCTCGTCGGCGATCTCCACGTCGGACATCAGGGTGCGGGCCCAGTGGACCGCGCCCGCGCCGATGCAGAACAGCGCCACGCCGAGGGTCAGACCCAGGGCGAAGTTCAGGCCGCTGATGTGACCGATCGGCCAGACGAAGATGTTCTTGTCCGCGGGAATGGTCACGAACGAGGCGATGAAGCCGACCGTCGCCAGCATCGACAGCGTGAACATGAACGCGATCGCGCGCTCGGAGCGCTTCGCGGCCTGCTCGTCGATGTCCTGGACACGGTGCTCGTGGGGCGGAAGGCCCGGGTCGGCGAACGGGTTCTCGTCCGCGACCGCCACCGAGCCGTGCTCGGCCCCCTGCTCGCTGGGCAGGTTCTTCTCTTCTGGAATCTCTTGGCTACTCATGACTTCTTGGCCTTTGCGGTCCGAGCGGCGACCCACACGGCGACCGCGATCAGCGAGCCGAGGCCGAAGATCCAGCCGAACAGGCCTTCACTGACCGGACCCAGACCACCCAGCTTGAGACCGCCAGGGCTCTCGGTCTTCTCACCGTTGACCGCGTCGAGGTACGCGATGATTTGCTTCTTTTCCTTCTCCGGCATCGTGGTGTCGGGGAAGGACGGCATGTTCTGCGGGCCGGTCTGCATGGCCTCGTAGACGTGCTTCGGGGAGACACCCTCGAGCGAAGGCGCGAACTTGCCGTGCGTCAACGCACCACCTTCACCGGTGAAGTTGTGGCACTGGGCACAGTTGGTGCGGAACAGCTCGCCACCCTTGGCGATGTCCGCCCCGTCCGGGCTGTACTGCTTCTCGGTCGGGACCGAGGGACCGGCGCCCAGCGACGAGATGTACGCCGCGAGCTGGTCGATCTGGGCCTGGTTGTAGATGACCTTCTTCTTGGGCGCCTGGGCGCCCTGCTGCTGGAGCGGCATGCGCCCGGTGCCGACCTGGAAGTCGACAGCGGCGGCGCCCACGCCCACCAGGCTCGGACCGTCGGAGGAGCCCTGACCGCCGGTTCCGTGGCAGCTGGAGCAGCCCACGGCGTAGAGCTTCTTGCCCTCGTCGATGGCGAGGGACTGGGCGGTGTCATCGGCCTGCGCCTTGTCCGCCGGCGCGAACGCGGCGTACAGCCCCCCGGTGGCCGCCAGCGCGAGGAGTAGGACGACGACCGCCGCCAGCGGATGGCGTCGTCGTGCGGAGAGCTTTTTCACGGATTACCCCGGTGTCAGGATCTTCTGCGTCGATGCTTCTGGAATGTGTCGGTATGTCGCGTGAGCGACGCGCCGCTACTTGATCATGTAGATCGTGGCGAAAAGGCCGATCCAGACCACATCGACGAAGTGCCAGTAGTAGGACACGACGATGGCGGCGGTCGCCTGTTCGTGGGTGAACCTCCTGGCCGCGTAGGTGCGACCGAGGACCAGCAGGAAGGCGATCAGGCCGCCTGTCACATGCAGTCCGTGGAAGCCGGTGGTCAGGTAGAAGACCGAGCCGTACGGGTCGGACGAGAGCGAGAGGCCCTCGTGCTTGACCAGCTCGGTGTATTCGTACACCTGACCGCCGATGAAGATCGCACCCATGATGAAGGTGACGATGAACCACATCCTGAGCTTCTTCACGTCGCCACGCTCAGCGGCGAACACGCCGAGCTGACACGTGAGAGAGGAGAGCACCAGGATGGTGGTGTTCGTCGCCGAGAACGGGAAGTTCAGGGCCGAAGCCATTTCCTTCCAGTGATCAGGACCTGTCACCGATCGCAGGGTGAAGTACATCGCGAAGAGGGCCGCGAAGAACATCAGCTCGGAACTCAACCAGATGATGGTTCCGACGCTGGTGAGGTTCGGTCGATTGACCGGCGGGTGCGCGTGCCCGGTATCTACTGTCGTTGCTGTCGCCACGACCGACATTATGTCGGTCGCTTATCTCGCTCTCACCCCGGGGGGTGCCGTTCGGAGTGTCTGCGGGGTGTGTCCTGCCCGGATGGCCCATCGGAGGCCTGTCCGAACCGGTGTTGACGGGGTGTCGGGAGGAGTAGCATCCGCGCATCGGTTCCCGTCCCATGACGCAGCTCGACGTATCGGAGGAACAATGCAGCCGACCGCCACGGTGCTGGTCTACAGCGACAACGCGAGCACCCGCGAGCAAGTCCGGTTGGCCACCGGGCGCAGGCCGGCGACGGACGTTCCCGGGGTCGAGTTCGTCGAGTGCGCCACGCCCGCCGCCGTGCTCAAGGAGCTGGACCGGGGCGGCATCGACGTCTGTGTGCTCGACGGCGAGGCCAGGCCCGCCGGGGGCATGGGGGTGTGCCGCCAGATCAAGGACGAGGTCTTCCAGGCCCCGCCCGTGCTGCTGCTCATCGGGCGCCCGCAGGACGCCTGGCTCGCCACCTGGAGCCGGGCGGAAGCGGCGGTGACCCTTCCGGTCGAGCCGGTGGAGTTCGCGGACGCCCTGGCCGCCCTGCTGCGCTCCAGGCTCGCCGTCGGCGCCTGACGCGCCCGCCGTCGGGGCCCGTGCCCCGCGTCCCGATCACGACAGAGGGCCCCGCGCCGTCGCGCGGGGCCCTCTGTGCTGTTCTGCGGGGCCGCTAGACCTGCGGCCGCAGTCGGGCCGCTTCGACCGCCGCGGGGCCCTCCTTGGCGCCGCTCAGGAGCGCGCTGCCCTCGCGCCACTTCTTCCAGCCGACGTTCCAGTCGCCGTAGCCGTTGCCGAACGGGTCCATGTCCTCGCCGTAGCTGTTGACGACCGTGACGATGTCGCCCTGGCGGACGGTCTCGTAGAACCAGGCGGCGTTGCCGGTGCTCATGCCGGTGCAGCCGTGGCTGGTGTTGTCGTAGCCCTGTGAGCCCACCGACCAGGGCGCCGCGTGGACATATTCACCTGAATCAGTGACGCGGGTCGCGTAGTACACCTGCTTGTCGTAGAAGTCGGAGGCACCGATGCTGGCGCTCGTCATGCGGACGACGTACTCCTTGCCCAGGACCACCTTGACGCCGTTGCGCGTGGAGAAGCCCGGCTTGCCCGTGGTCACCGGGATGGAGTTGATCTCCTCGCCGTTGCGGTAGACCGTCATCCAGTGCGACGAGGCGTCCGTCACAGCCACGATCTTGTCGCCCGTGGTCAGCTTCAGCGGCTTGGCCGCGCCGCCCCACAGCTTGTCGTTGACCTTGATGCCCTCCAGGTTGCTGGAGACATTGATGGTCGCGTTGGCGGGCCAGTACTCCTTCGGGCGGTAGTGCAGCGTCTCGCTGTCCACCCAGTACCAGGCGCCCTCCGTCGAGGGCATCGACTGGACGCGCAGGGCGCGTTCGACGATCGCCCTGGCCTCCTTGCCCTTCACCGGGGCGCTGAGCTTGGCCGTGACCGGCTGGCCGACGCCGTACTTGCCCGCGTCGGGGCCGAAGGTGACCTTCAGCTGCTTCTTCTTGGCGGCCTCGGTGGTGTCGAAGGTCATGACCTTGCGGCCGGGCGAGCCCTCCTCGTCCTCGGTGCTCACCCGCACCGTGTAGTGGGCGCCCGCCGCCAGCGGCACCGTGCTGTGCCACCGGGCGCCGTCGGCGGAGAGTTCGCCCGCCACGTACCGCCCCAGCGCGTCGGTGGCCGTCACATCGGTGATGCGCCCGTCCTCGCCCTGGGCGGTCACCTCGAGGGGCTTGTCCGGATCCGCCTTCTGGCTGCCCACGGGGCCGTTGAAGGCGATCTGGCCGGCCGCGTCGTACGGCTTAGCCGAGAGCGGGTGGCCGTCGGAGCTGCCGCATGCCGTGGCCCCCGCACCGAGGGCGGCCACCAGCATCGTGCAGCTCAGTACCGTGCGGATTCGCGGTGAGTGGCTCATACATCACACGGTATGAAGGTTGGTCAGGTCCGGCGCGGCGAGTGACCCGTACGAGGGTCTCCCACGGGTGGCGCGGCCCTTCCGGGCGTACGCGAAGGGGCCCGGACGCTCCTCGCGGAGTGTCCGGGCCCCTTCGGTGCGGAACGGGAACTACAGACTCACTGGGTCTGGTTCTCGCCGCGGTAGTACTCGAATACCCAGCCCCACAGGCCGATCAGCAGGATCGGGGCCGAGAAGTACAGCAGCCACCAGCCGAAGACGACACCCATGAAGGCGAGCGCGCCACCGACGGCCAGGGAGAGCGGCTGCCAGCTGTGCGGGCTGAAGAAGCCCACCTCGCCGGCCTCGTCCGCGACGTCGGCCTCGGTGTTGTCCTGTGCGGCAGCGTCGACACGCCGGGCCGTGAAGGCCAGGTAGTAGCCGATCATGATGCACAGGCCGAAGGCCAGGAAGAGCGCCGTGGTACCGGCCGGCTCCTTCGACCACACGCCATAGACGATCGCCATGGCGAGGACGAAGACGCTCAGCCAGATGAACATCTTGCCCTGGATCTTCACTTGCCGGCCTCCTTGGTGCCCGCGAGCGCCTTGTCACCGTGACCGGCGTTCTCGAGCTGGTCGAGCGCGGCGATCTCGGGGTGGTGCAGGTCGAATGCCGGGGATTCGCTGCGAATGCGCGGCAGGGTGAGGAAGTTGTGCCGCGGCGGCGGGCAGGACGTCGCCCACTCCAGCGAACGGCCGTAGCCCCACGGGTCGTCGACCTCGACCTTCTTGCCGTACTTCGCCGTCTTCCAGACGTTGTAGAAGAACGGCAGGACCGACAGGCCGAGCAGGAACGAGGAGATCGTCGAGATCGTGTTCAGCGCGGTGAAGCCGTCGGCCGCGAGGTAGTCCGCGTAACGACGCGGCATGCCCTCGGCACCGAGCCAGTGCTGCACCAGGAACGTGCCGTGGAAGCCCACGAACAGCGTCCAGAACGTGATCTTGCCGAGCCGCTCGTCCAGCATCTTGCCGGTGAACTTCGGCCACCAGAAGTGGAATCCGGAGAACATCGCGAACACCACGGTGCCGAAGATGACGTAGTGGAAGTGCGCGACCACGAAGTACGAGTCGGAGACGTGGAAGTCCATCGGCGGCGAGGCCAGGATGACGCCCGTCAGACCACCGAAGGTGAAGGTGATGAGGAAGCCGACCGCCCACAGCATCGGTGTCTCGAAGGACAAGGAGCCCTTCCACATCGTGCCGATCCAGTTGAAGAACTTCACGCCTGTTGGTACGGCGATCAAGAACGTCATGAAGGAGAAGAACGGTAGGAGCACACCGCCTGTGACGTACATGTGGTGGGCCCACACCGTCACGGACAGACCGGCGATCGCGATCGTGGCTCCGACCAGACCCATGTAGCCGAACATCGGCTTTCGGGAGAAGACCGGAATGACCTCGGAAATGATGCCGAAGAACGGCAACGCGATGATGTACACCTCTGGATGGCCGAAGAACCAGAAGAGGTGTTGCCACAGCAACGCGCCACCGTTGGACGCGTCGAAGATGTGCGCACCGAATTTACGGTCCGCCTCCAGGGCGAACAGCGCGGCGGCGAGCACCGGGAAGGCCAGCAGCACCAGGACACCGGTGAGCAGCACGTTCCACACGAAGATCGGCATGCGGAACATGGTCATGCCCGGTGCGCGCATGCAGATGATCGTGGTGATGAAGTTGACCGAGCCGAGGATCGTGCCGAAGCCGGAGAAGGCCAGACCCATGATCCACATGTCGGCGCCGATGCCCGGCGACCGGACCGCGTCCGAGAGCGGGCTGTAGGCGAACCAGCCGAAGTCGGCCGCGCCGTTCGGCGTGAGGAAACCGCCGACCGCGATCAGCGAGCCGAACAGGTACAGCCAGTAGGCGAACATGTTCAGCCGCGGGAAGGCGACGTCGGGCGCGCCGATCTGCAGCGGCATGATCCAGTTCGCGAAGCCCGCGAACAGCGGCGTCGCGAACATCAGCAGCATGATCGTGCCGTGCATCGTGAACGCCTGGTTGAACTGCTCGTTCGACATGATCTGCGTGCCGGGGCGGGCGAGCTCGGCGCGCATGAAGAGCGCCATCACACCGCCGATGCAGAAGAACGCGAACGACGTGACCAGATAGAGCGTGCCGATCGTCTTGTGGTCAGTGGTGGTCAGCCACTTGATGACGACGTTTCCCGGCTGCTTGCGCCTGACCGGCAGCTCGTCCTCGTACGAGTCGTCTGCTGCCGCGGCACCCTGGGGTTCGTTGAGGATGCTCACAGGTTGTTCGTCTCCCGGTTCTTCTCGTGGCCCGTCTGCTCGATGCCGGCCGGGATGTAACCGGTCTGGTTCTTCTTCGCGAGCTCTTCCAGGTGCTTCTGGTAGCGCTCGGGAGAGACGACCTTGACGTTGAAGAGCATCCGGGAGTGGTCGACGCCGCAGAGCTCGGCGCACTTGCCCATGAAGGTGCCCTCCTTGTTGGGAGTCACCTCGAAGGCGTTGGTGTGGCCCGGGATCACGTCCTGCTTCATGAGGAACGGCACCACCCAGAAGGAGTGGATGACGTCACGCGAAGTGAGGACGAAGCGGACCTTCTCGCCCTTGGGGAGCCACAGGGTCGGGCCGGGGTTGCCGTTCTGGGGGTTCCGCTCGCCGGGCGTACCGACTTCGTAGACACCGTTGGCGTTCGCCGGGAAGTCCTTGCGGAAACGGTCCGGAATGGCGTCCAGGTCCTTGGACGTCTTGGCGTTGTCCTTGCCTGCGCCCGGCACGTTCTCGACGTAGTTGAAGCCCCAGCTCCACTGGTAGCCGACCACGTTGATCGTGTGGGCGGGCTTGTCGTCGAGAGCGAGGAGCTTCGACTCGTCGCGTGCCGTGAAGTAGAACAACACGGAGACGATGACGAGGGGGACGACCGTGTACAGCGCCTCGATGGGCATGTTGTAACGCGTCTGCAGAGGTACTTCCACCTTGGTGCGGCTGCGCCGGTGGAAGATGACGCTCCACAGGATCAGGCCCCAGACCAGCACGCCCGTGGCGAGCGCTGCCGCCCACGAGCCCTGCCAGAGGGAGAGAATCCGAGGAGCCTCTTCCGTTACCGGGGTGGGCATTCCAAGGCGGGGGAAATCCTTATATGTGCAACCGGTGGCGGTCACCAGGATCAGGCCCGCAGTCAGCACCTGCGGCAGCTTCCGCCGCATCGGGCGCCGCGACGAGCGGTCGGAGCCGTTGGGACTCACGTAGCGCCTTCCCGAGAGTCTCGCCCGCACTTGATGGCTGCGGCCTTCTCGCTGGTCGGCTGCCGCCCTGCGGCGGGCAGGGGTTTGGATGTTTATGCGGACCAAACCCTACTGGACGCTATTTGGGGTCGCGCGGGGAGGGTGCCTAACGCGCCGCGGGTCACTCCGAAGGGTGGGCGCCCTGCCGTCGACGGCCTTCTGACGGAGGGTCGGAACGCCCGTCGACTCGGCGGAATCTCCTGGTCCGCGACTGCGGGCCCGTCGTGGCTCGTCGCGCGGTTCCCCGCGCACCTACGGGGCGCTCCCCCGGGGCGCGCCCCCGAGAGGACGTTCTAGCGTGGGCGCGTGGCCTACTTCGATGTTGCTTCCTCCGCTCCCCTGCATCCCGTCGCCCGGCAGGCCCTGGTGGCCTCGCTGGACGAGGGGTGGGCCGATCCGGCGCGGCTCTACCGGGAGGGGCGGCAGGCCAGGCTGCTGCTCGACGCCGCGCGCGAGGCGGCCGCCGACGCCGTGGGGTGCAGGCCCGACGAGCTCGTCTTCACCTCTTCGGGGACCCGCGCGGTGCACTCCGGGATGACGGGCGCGCTGGCCGGGCGGCGGCGCGTCGGAAACCACCTGATCGTGTCGGCCGTCGAACATTCGTCGGTGCTCCATTCGGCCGCGGCCCATGAGGCGGACGGCGGGGCGGTCACCGAGGTGCCGGTGGGCCGGGGCGGGGCCGTCGATCCCGGGGCGTACGCCGCGGCGCTGCGCGCGGACACCGCGCTGGCCTGTCTGCAGTCCGCCAACCACGAGGTGGGCACCGAGCAGCCGGTGGCCGAGGTGGCCGCCGCGTGCCGCGCGGCCGGGGTGCCGCTGCTCGTGGACGCGGCGCAGTCGCTGCCCTGGGGTCCCGTGGAAGGGGACTGGTCGCTGCTCACCGGGAGCGCCCACAAGTGGGGCGGGCCCGCGGGGGTGGGACTCCTCGTCGTACGCAAGGGGGTGCGGTTCGCCCCGCGAGGCGCGGTCGACGAGCGGGAATCGGGGCGAGCCGCCGGATTCGAGAACATCCCGGCCGTCGTGGCGGCGGCCGCCGCGCTGCGGGCGGTGCGCGCCGAAGCGGTCGCGGAGGGCGCGCGGCTGCGGGAGCTGACGGAGCGGATCAGGGCGCGGGTGCCCGAGCTCGTGCCGGACGTACAGGTGGTGGGCGATCCGGTACAGCGCCTTCCGCACCTGGTCACCTTCTCCTGTCTCTATGTCGACGGGGAGAGCGTGCTGCACGAGCTGGACCGGGCGGGCTTCTCGGTGTCGTCGGGCTCCTCGTGCACCAGCTCGACGCTGACCCCGAGCCATGTGCTGCGCGCCATGGGGGTGGTGAGCGAGGGGAACGTCAGGGTCTCGCTGCCGATGGGTGCCGACGACGCGGAGGTCGAGCGATTCCTCGACGTGCTGCCCGGGGTGGTGCGCGGGGTGCGGGACACCCTGGGGGCACCGGTCGCGGGCGGGGGCGGCGGCGGGGACGCCGATGCCGTGACCGTCGACGCGCTGGGGACGAGCTGCCCGCAGCCGGTCATCGAACTGGCCGGGGCGATCGGCCGGGTGCGGGTGGGCGGCACCGTCACGGTGCTCGCCGACGACGAGGTCGCCGCCGTGGACATTCCCGCGTGGTGCTGGACGCAGCACCACGAGTACGTGGGTGAGCGGCCGGCGGACCACGGCACCGCTTATGTGGTCCGCCGGAGCTCGTGACCCGTCAGCCGAGGTGCGCGCGGATCTCGGTGGCGGCCTCGTGTCCGTACGCCTTGGTGAAGCGGTCCATGAAGTTGCTGCGCTTCAGCTCGTACTCCTGGGTGCCGACGGTCTCGATGACCAGGGTGGCGAGCATGCAGCCGACCTGGGCCGCGCGCTCGTGCGAGACGCCCCAGGCCAGGCCCGAGAGGAAGCCCGCGCGGAACGCGTCGCCGACGCCGGTCGGCTCGACCTTCGCCTCCTCCTCCGGCACGCCGACCTCGATCGGGTCCTGGCCGACGGCCTCGATGCGCACGCCGCGCGAGCCGAGGGTCGTCACGCGGTGGCCGACCTTGGAGAGGATCTCGGCCTCGGTCCAGCCGGTCTTGGACTCGATGAGGCCCTTCTCGTACTCGTTGGAGAAGAGGTAGGTGGCGCCGTCCAGGAGGACCCGGATCTCCTCCCCGTCCATGCGCGCGATCTGCTGGGAGAAGTCCGCGGCGAACGGGATCTGCCGGGAGCGGCACTCCTCGGTGTGCCGGAGCATCGCCTCGGGGTCGTCGGCGCCGATCAGGACGAGGTCCAGGCCGCCGACGCGCTCGGCGACGGCGTGCAGCTCGATGAGGCGGGCCTCGCTCATCGCGCCGGTGTAGAAGGAGCCGATCTGGTTGTGGTCGGCGTCCGTGGTGCAGACGAAGCGCGCGGTGTGCAGGGTCTCGGAGATCCGGACCGCGGAGGTGTCCACGCCGTGCCGGTCGAGCCAGGCGCGGTACTCGTCGAAGTCCGAGCCGGCGGCACCGACCAGGATCGGAGAGGTGCCGAGCTGCCCCATGCCGAAGGTGATGTTCGCGGCCACACCTCCCCTTCGTACGTCGAGGGCGTCGACGAGGAACGACAGCGAGACCGTGTGCAGCTGATCGGCGACCAACTGGTCGGCGAAGCGGCCGGGGAAGGTCATCAGGTGGTCGGTGGCGATGGAGCCGGTGACTGCGATACGCACGGCTGGATGCTCCCGAGGGGAAGGCGAGGGGTTGACAGTTCACGCTACCGGGTCAGGGTGCCGCCACTGAAGCGGCAAAAACTACCCGATAGTAGGGCTTTCTTCGTGCTGGGGCGGCTGCATACGGTTCCGGTATGGCCGCTATCCAGCACATCTCGAAGCATTCCGTCGCACAGCGCCCCGGCGAACTCGCCCCGGAGACCATGGAGACGCTGCGCGGGGACTGCGCCCGCATGGCACCGCACTGGGCGGTACCGGCCGCGGCCGCCACCGCCCCCGTACCGCCCTCCTTGATCCACGGGATCACCGTCCCGCCCGCCTCCGCGCGACTTCTCGACGGAATGTCCGAATACGGAGACTGAGGGCGGCCGGTTCCGGACTCCGGCGCACGGATGAGGGAACCGCGCGCTCCCCTGCCGCGTCCCATCGCCGTCCCCCGTAAAGGGGATGTGAGATACGACGAGGCCCACCTGCAGCTTTCCGTGGGCCTCCCGGGACAGCAGTGCAGCGAAGGAGCGATGCGGTGAGCACCGAGCGATCCGATCAAGAGGCGGCCGAGCCACAGCGGCGGCGTTCCCGTCTCGCCGTCGCCTCGGTCGCGGCCACCGTGCTGCTGATCGGCGGCGGTGGCGCGTACTTCGCCACGACCGCGTCCGGCGGCGGAGGCGACCGGGGTGGCGACGGCACTCCGGCGGGCAACGGCGGCACCCCGCCGCCGCTCGCCCTGGACGGCTACACGGACGGCGCGAAGGCGAGCGGCACGGGTGGCAGCGGCGGGACGGACGGGACCGGCAGCACGAACGGCATCGCGCCGGGCGAGCCCGACCCGAACGGCGCGACGTACAAGGCGACGGGCAAGCTGCCCGAGGGCCCCGGTTCGGCGCCCGTCTATCACGCGCGGGGCGAGGTCACCCGGAGCGAGGTGACCGGGCTGGCGAAGGCACTCGGCGTCTCCGGGACGCCGACGAGCCGGGACGGCGCCTGGCAGGTGGGGCAGGGCAAGGACGGCTCGGGCCCCTCCCTCCAGGTGACCAAGCAGGCACCGGGCACCTGGACGTATTCCGGCCATGGCATCGGCGGGACGGACAACTGCCCCAAGGGCAAGCCCTGTTCGGCCACCTCGACCGCGCCGAACGGTGACGCGGGCGACGCGGTGGGCGAGCAGGCCGCCAAGAAGGCCGCGGCGCCCGTCCTGAAGGCGCTCGGCCAGGACGACGCGAAGCTGGACGCGAGCCAACTCATGGGCGCCGTACGGGTGGTGAACGCCGACCCGAAGATCGGCGGACTGCCGACGTACGGCTGGTCGACCGGCATCCAGGTCGGCTCGGACGGTCAAGTGGTCGGCGGCAGCGGCCAGTTGAAGGCCCCCGAGAAGGGCGACACCTATCCGGTGATCAGCGCCCGCGAGACGCTGGACCGGCTGAACTCGACGGGCGGTGGCGGCCCGGTCGGCGTCGGCGGCTGCGCGACCCCCGTGCCGCACATGGACGACAGCACGAAGGCCGAGGGCGGCAGCGGCGGCAAGCAGGCGCCGTGCGAACCGTCGTCCACCGCCCCGAAGCCGCAGCCGGTCGAGGTCAGCGGCGCCGTCTTCGGGCTCGCCACGCACTTCGTGGACGGCAGGCAGACCCTCGTACCGTCCTGGCTGTTCGAGGTGAAGCCGCGGGGCGCGCAGGACACCTTCACCGTCACGCACCCGGCGGTCGACCCCAAGTTCCTCGCGTCGCCCGGCGATCCGGCGAAGCCCGCGCCCAGCGGGAAGCCGGGCGACAAGGCGGAGAAGGGTGACAAGGGCGAGAGCGGCAAGGCGGCGATCGAGTCCTACAGCGCCGACGGCTCCTCGCTGACCGTGCGCTTCTGGGGCGGCGCGTGCAGCGACTACGCGGCCTCGGCGAGCGAGGACGGGACCCGGGTGAAGGTCACCGTCACCGAGACCCGGCAGAAGGGCAAGGTCTGCATCATGATGGCCAAGGAGATCTCGAAGACGGTGAAGCTCGACAAGCCGCTCGGTGACCGGAAGGTCGTCGACGCGGCGGGCGAGACGGTGCCGGCGAAGTAGCGGGCACACCCGGGAACGCCCCCTGGCGGGCACATCCGGGAACGGCCCCGGGACGCGCGAAAGGCGGCGGCCCCCCGAAGGATCGGGGGGCCGCCGCCTTTACGCGTACGCCTTCAGGCCCGCGGGCTAGTTGAAGGAGTCGCCGCAGGCGCAGGAGCCCGTGGCGTTCGGATTGTCGATCGTGAAGCCCTGCTTCTCGATGGTGTCCACGAAGTCGATGGAGGCGCCGCCCAGGTAGGGAGCGCTCATCCGGTCGGTGACGACCTTCACGCCGTCGAAGTCCTTGACGACGTCGCCGTCCAGCGAGCGCTCGTCGAAGAACAGCTGGTAGCGCAGGCCCGAGCAGCCGCCGGGCTGAACGGCGACGCGCAGCGCCAGGTCGTCCCGGCCCTCCTGCTCAAGGAGGCCCTTCACCTTGGCCGCGGCGGCCTCGGACAGGAGGATGCCGTCGCTCACGGTGGTGGTCTCGTCCGATACGGACATCTGCTTCTCTCCCGGGTTGTACGGAGACTGCTTGCCGACGGTTGCAACCGGCGGGGCCGCGGATTCATTCCGGGCCGAGCGCTTACGTCTTACCCCTTCATGCTCGCACATGGCATCCCGTGGGGCACCGGCCCTCGCTCCCGCGAATTCGTCACATCGACACTATGGCCATCGTCAAACTGACGTGAAGCGGTTATGATAGATAACGTCAATTAGACGAAAAGTCGTCTGCAGAGAAGAAAGGGTGCGTGTCTCGTGACCACCGCCCAGTCCCCCGTGGATCTCGACGTCCAGCCGACGCCGCTCGCCCTGCTGCTGCTCGGCCGCGAGGCCGACCCCAAGAGCGAGCGCGGCGTGGAGTGCCCCGGCGATCTGCCGTCGCCCTCCGACCCCGACCTGGTGGAGCGCGCCCGCGCGGCCAAGGAGAAGCTCGGGGACAAGGTCTTCGTGCTCGGCCACCACTACCAGCGCGACGAGGTCATCCAGTTCGCGGATGTCACCGGCGACTCCTTCAAGCTGGCCAAGGACGCGGCCGCCAAGCCGGAGGCCGAGTACATCGTCTTCTGCGGCGTGCACTTCATGGCCGAGTCCGCGGACATCCTCACGACCGACGACCAGAAGGTCGTCCTGCCCGACCTCGCGGCCGGCTGCTCGATGGCCGACATGGCCACCGCCGAGCAGGTCGCCGAGTGCTGGGACGTGCTGTCCGACGCCGGGATCGCCGAGCAGGTCGTGCCCGTCTCGTACATGAACTCCTCCGCCGACATCAAGGCCTTCACCGGCAAGCACGGCGGCACGATCTGTACGTCCTCCAACGCCAAGCGCGCCCTGGAGTGGGCCTTCGAGCAGGGTGAGAAGATCCTCTTCCTGCCCGACCAGCACCTCGGCCGCAACACCGCGGTGCGGGACATGGGTCTTTCGCTCGACGACTGCGTCCTCTACAACCCGCACAAGCCGAACGGCGGCCTGACCGTCGAGCAGCTGCGCGACGCGAAGATGATCCTGTGGCGCGGGCACTGCTCGGTGCACGGGCGCTTCTCGCTGGAGTCGGTCGAGGACGTGCGCGCGCGCATCCCCGGCGTGAACGTCCTGGTGCACCCCGAGTGCAAGCACGAGGTCGTGGCCGCGGCGGACTACGTGGGCTCCACCGAGCACATCATCAAGACCCTGGAGGCGGCGCCCGCCGGGTCGAAGTGGGCCATCGGCACCGAGCTCAACCTCGTACGCCGCCTGGCGAACCGGTTCGCCGCCGAGGACAAGGAGATCGTCTTCCTCGACAAGACGGTCTGCTTCTGCTCGACCATGAACCGGATCGACCTGCCGCACCTGGTGTGGACCCTGGAGTCCCTCGCCGAGGGCAACCTCGTCAACCAGATCGAGGTCGACCGCGAGACCGAACAGTTCGCGAAGCTGGCCCTTGAGCGGATGCTGGCGCTTCCGTAGTCACGCCTTTCCCACCGCGTAAGGGGCACCCGCCATTGCGGGTGCCCCTTACGACGTTCTAGGCTCCTCGCGCACATCCAGTACCGCGCGTACTTCTCCCGGCGCTCGTCCGGACCCTCCCCCCTTTCTTCTGTGCCCGCCCAGCCGGCTGCCCAGGAGGGTCCCCTCGTCATGCCCCGTCCCCTGCTCACCGCGGCCCTCGCGCTGCTCTCGTTCATCGGTCCGCTCTCGACCGACATGTATCTGCCCGCCTTTCCGCGCATGGCCGGGGAGTTGGGCACCGACGCCTCCGGGGTGCAGCTCACGCTGACCGCGTTCCTCGTCGGGATGACGGTCGGGCATCTGGTCTTCGGGCCGCTCTCCGACCGGTACGGGCGGCGCCGGCCGCTGCTCGTGGGTGCCGCCGTGTGCACCGCCGGGACCGCGCTGTGTGCCGTCGCGCCCTCGCTGGGGTGGCTGGTCGCGCTGCGGTTCCTGACCGGGTTCAGCGGGGCGGCGGGCGTGGTGATCAGCAGGGCCGTGGTCTCCGACGTGGTGCAAGGGGCCGCCGCCGCACGGCTGTTCGGGGTGCTGATGACACTCGCCGGGATCGCGCCGGTCCTCGCGCCGCTGGCGGGCGGCGCCGTGATCGGGGGCGCCGGGTGGCGGGGCGTGTTCTGGGTGCTCGCCGGGGTGTCACTGCTCGTGACGGCCGTCGTGGCGGTCGGCGTACCGGAGAGCCTGCCGCGGGAGCGGCGGCACGCGGGCGGGGTCCGGCGGACGGCCGCGGCGGTGCGGGAGGTGCTCGGGGACCGGGCGTACGTGGGCTACACCCTCGCCTTCACCTTCGGGTTCGGGATGCTCTTCTGCTACATCGCGGGATCCGCCTTCCTGCTCCAGAACGTGCTCGGGCTGGGGGTCGGGACATCCGCCGTGGCCTTCTCGGGCGGGGCGGTGGCCGTGACGCTCGCCAGCGCGGCGGGGGCCCGGCTGGTGGGCCGGGTCGCTCCCGAGGCGCTGCTGCGGGGCGGACTCACGGCGATGCTCGCCGGGTCCTGCGCGCTGCTGGCCCTGACCGTGTCCGGGCTGCTGACCATCCCCGTGTGTCTGCCGCTGATGGGTGTGGTCTGCGGGGGTTTCGGACTCGTGGTCGCCAACTCGGCCGCGCTGGCGCTGGCCCAGGTGCCGGGGGCCTCCGGCGTGGGGTCGGCGCTGCTCGGTACGGCGCAGAGCGGGTGGGGTGCGGTGGTCGCGCCGCTGGTGGGAGTGGGTGGGGAGGACACGGCCGTGCCGTTGTTCTGTGGGATGGCCTCGTGCAGTGGGCTCGCTTTGGTGGCGCTGCGGGTCTGTGTACGGCGACGGGGTGCTCCTCGCCGTGAGGAGCACCCCGTCGTGTGAGACCCGGTGGGACGCCCGCGACGCCGGAGGGACCCTAGACCTGCGCCGGTTCCGCTTCCTTCTCCAGCGGGGTGCCCGCCTTCTTCGCGCGCTTCGCCGCCTTCTTCTTCGCCCGGCGCTCCTTGCGGAGTTCCACCATCGCGTAGAGCGTCGGGACGAGCAGCAGGGTCAGCAGCGTCGAGGTGATCAGACCGCCGATCACCACCACCGCGAGCGGCTGGGCGATGAAGCCGCCCTCGCCCGTGATGCCCAGGGCCATCGGGAGCAGGGCGAAGATCGTCGCCAGGGCCGTCATGAGGATCGGGCGCAGTCGGTGACGGCCGCCCTCGATGACCGCCTCGACCGTGCCGTACCCCTGTGCGCGGTACTGGTTGATGAGGTCGATCAGCACGATCGCGTTGGTGACCACGATGCCGATGAGCATCAGCATGCCGATCATCGCGGGGACGCCCATCGGGGTGTCCGTGGCGACGAGCAGACCGATCGCGCCGGTGGCCGCGAACGGGATGGAGACCAGCAGGATCAGCGGCTGGACCAGCGAACGGAAGGTCGCGACCAGGACCATGAAGACGATCGCGATCGCCGCCAGCATCGCGAGGCCCAGCTTGGCGAACGCCTCGTCCTGGTCCTCGGAGACGCCGCCGATCGTGGCCGTCGCGCCGTCGGGGAGCTTCAGCGCGTCCAGCTTCTTGGTGAGGTCCGCGCTGACCGCGCCGGTGTTGTCACCGGTCGGCTTGGCGGTGATCGTCGCGGCCCGCGCCCCGTCGATCCGGGTCATCGAGACCGGCCCGTCCACCAGCCGCACGTCGGCGATCGTGCCGAGCCGCACGCCGGGACCGAGCGGCAGCTTCTTCAGCTCGTCGATGGTCACGGCCGGCTTCGCCGACTTGATCACGACGTCGCGCTCGGTGTCGTCGAGCGTGGCCTTGCCGCTGGTGGTGCCGCGCACCGCCTGAGCGACGGCCTGGCCGAGGGTCGTCTGGTCGAACCCGGCGTCCGCCGCCTTGGCGTTGGCCTTGACCGAGATCCGCGGGACGCTCTGCGACAGGTCGCTCTGCACGTCGGTGACGTCGTCGAGCTTGGCGACCTCGGCACGCACCTGGTCGGACGCCTTGCGCAGCACGTCACCGTCGGCGGCCTTCACCACGACGCTGAGGTCCTGGCTGCCGAAGCCGTCGCCGGCCGACACCTTGGTCTGGCCGATGCCGGAGAGCCCGGCGAGTTCCTTCTCGACCCGGTCCTGCGTCTTCTCGTACGACGCCTTGTCCTTGAGGGTCACGGTGTACGACGCCTGGTTGGTGTCGGTGGAGCCGCCGAACGCCGCCATGAAGCCGGAGGAGCCGACGGTGACCTGGTAGTCCTTGATCTCGTCGATGCCGGAGAGCATCTTCTCGACCTTCTTGGCCGCCGCGTCGGACGCGCCGAGGCTGGTGCCGGGCTTCAACTCCTGCTTGATGGAGAGGACTTCCTGCTCGCCCTGGTCGAAGAAGTTCGTCTTCAGGAGGGGCGCCATGCCGAACGTGCCGACCAGGATGACGATCGCGATGCCGAGGCTGGTGAGGCGGCGGCGGGTCGCGAAGCGCAGGATCGGGACGTAGATCCGCTGGAGCCTGCTGCGGTTCTCCTTCTCCTCCGCCTTGCGGCGGGCCTCCTCCGGGTCGACGCCCTGGATCGCCTTGGGAGCGCGCAGGAACCAGTACGAGAGGACCGGTACGACCGTGAGGGAGACCAGCAGGGAGGCCAGCAGCGCCGCGGTGACCGTCAGCGAGAACGAGCCGAAGAGCTCGCCGACCATGCCGCCGACCAGACCGATGGGCAGGAACACGGCGACGGTCGTCAGGGTCGACGACGTCACCGCGCCCGCGACCTCGCGGACCGCCTTGAGGATCGCCTCCTGGCGCTCCTCGCCGTAGCCGAGGTGGCGCTTGATGTTCTCCAGGACCACGATCGAGTCGTCCACGACGCGGCCGATCGCGATGGTCAGGGCGCCCAGCGTCAGCATGTTGAGCGAGAGGTCGCGGGTCCACAGGACGATCAGGGCCAGGACGACCGAGAGCGGGATGGAGACCGCGGTGACCAGCGTCGAGCGGATCGACGCGAGGAAGACCAGGATCACGAGGACCGCGAAGACCAGACCGAGCGCGCCCTCGGTGGTGAGGCCCTCGATGGACTTGGAGACGGCCGGGCCCTGGTCGCTGGCGACCGTGAGCTCGGCGCCGGAGCCGAGGTCCTTGCGCAGGTCGGGGAGCTTGTCCTTGACCGCGTCGGAGATGGCGACGGCGCTGCCGTCGTGGTCCATGGTGACCGCGACGGCGAGGCTGGGCTCGCCGTTGGTGCGGGTGATGGACGTCGCCGCGGCCTGCTCCTGCTTGACCGTGGCGACGTCGCCGAGGCGCACGGACTTGCCCGCCCGCTCGCCCGGCGTGGCCTCGGGCGTGACCCGCAGGTCCTGGATCTGCTTCAGCGAGGTGAAGCCGCCGCCGACCTGGACGGTGCGGTTCTTGCCCTCCTCGTCGAAGGAGCCCGCGGGAAGCGTGGCGCCGCCCGCCTGGAGCGCCTTGCCGAGCGCGGCCCCCGACAGGCCCGCCTTCGCCAGCTTCTTGTCGTCGGGGGTGACGTCGACCTGAAGGTCGCGCACGCCGTCGACGGTGACCTGGCCGACGCCGTCGATGTCCTTCAGGGACGGTACGACGGTGCGGTCGAGCTGGTCGGCGAGGGCCTGCTGGTCCTTGTCGGAGGTGACCGAGAGGACGACGGTCGGGATGTCGTCGGTGGAGCCCGCGACGACCTGCGGGTCGACGTCGTCGGGGAGTTCGGCACGGGACCGGTTCACGGCCTGCTGGACATCGGCGACGAGCTGCTTGGTGCCGCTGCCGTAGTCGAACTGGGCCATGATCACGGCGTTGCCCTCGCTCGCCGTGGAGGTGATGCCGGTGATGCCGTCGACCGCGTCGATGTTGTTCTCGAGCGGTTCGACGACCTGCTTCTCGACCACATCGGGGGACGCGCCCTGGTAGGGGGCGAGCACGGACACCATGGGCAGTTCGATGGTGGGCAGCAGCTGCTGCTTGAGCTGCGGTATCGCGATGGCGCCGAAGACGATCGCGATGATCGAGATCAGCCCTACTAGGGCCCGTTGGGCGAGGCTGAACCTGGACAGCCAGGACATGGGGGTCTCTCTCTGTGGCGTGCGCGGCGGAAGCGGGCGGGCGCCGGGAGGTCACTGCCTCCGGCAAGCGGATGCCCACCCCACACCCTCAGCCATGGAGAAGGCATCAAGCCTCACCCCAGGGACCCGTTCTTATGCCGCGCCTACTGCGGGCGCAGTACGCCACCCCCGCATCTCACTCCACCCGTGGACGGACCAGGCCCGATTCGTACGCGATGACGACGAGTTGGGCCCTGTCCCGCGCGCCAAGCTTCGCCATCGCACGGTTCACATGGGTCTTCACGGTGAGCGGGCTGACCTCCAGGCGCTCGGCGATCTCGTCGTTGGAGTGGCCGCCCGCCACCTGCACGAGCACCTCGCGCTCGCGGCCGGTGAGCGCGTCGAGCCGCTCGCCGCGCACCGCGCCCTCGCCGTCCGAACCCTCGCCCTGCGCGAGGAACTTGGCGATCAACCCCTTGGTGGCCACCGGCGAGAGCAGCGCCTCACCGGCGGCCGCGATGCGGATCGCGCCGAGCAACTCCTCGGGCTCCGCGCCCTTGCCGAGGAACCCCGAGGCGCCCGCGCGCAGCGACTGCACCACGTACTCGTCGACCTCGAACGTCGTCAGCATCACCACGCGTACGTGGGCGAGGCTCGGGTCGGCGCTGATCAGCCGGGTCGCGGCGAGCCCGTCCGTGCCGGGCATGCGGATGTCCATCAGGACCACGTCGGCCCGCTCGGACTTGGCGAGCCGGACCGCTTCCGCCCCGTCGGACGCCTCCCCGACCACCTCCATGTCGGACTCGGAGTCGACGAGCACCTTGAACGCGCTGCGCAGCAGCGCCTGGTCGTCGGCGAGCAGTACCCGGATCGTCACGCGGTGCCTCCCTTGGCCGTGACCGGCAGGATCGCATGGACCCGGAAGCCGCCTCCGTATCGGGGCCCGGCCGAGCAGCGGCCGCCGAGCGCGCCGACGCGTTCGCGCATGCCGATGAGGCCGTGCCCGCCGCCGTCGGCGTGCCCCGTCCGGTCCAGGTCGTCCCGCCGGTCGCCGTCCCTGGCGTTCTTGTCCTCGCCCGGCCCGTCGTCCAGGACGGTGACCTCCACGTTCGGCCCTACGCGTACGACGCTGACCTCGGCCTTCGCCGTCACACCCGCGTGCTTCTGCACATTGGTGAGCGCCTCCTGGATGATCCGGAAGGCGGCGAGGTCGACGGCGGCGGGCAGTTCGAGGCCGACCTGTCCCAGGGCCACCTCCACGGGCAGGCCCGCGTTGCGGAAGGTGTCGACCAGTTCGTCCAAGCGGTGCAGTCCTGGCGCGGGTTCCGTGGGCGCCTCGGGGTCGCCGGTCTGGCGCAACAGGCCGACGGTGGCGCGCAGTTCGTTGAGCGCGGAGCGGCTGGCGTCCCGCACGTGTGCGAGTGCCTCCTTGGCCTGGTCGGGCCGCTTGTCCATGACGTGCGCCGCGACGCCGGCCTGCACGTTGACGAGCGCGATGTGGTGGGCGACCACGTCGTGCAGGTCCCTGGCGATGCGCAGCCGCTCCTCGGCGACCCGGCGCCTCGCCTCCTCCTCACGGGTGCGCTCCGCGCGTTCGGCGCGCTCCCTGATCGCGGCGACGAAGGCCCGGCGGCTGCGCACCGCGTCGCCCGCGGCCGCGGCCATGCCGGTCCAGGCGAAGATGCCGATGTTCTCCTGGGAGTACCAGGGAAGCGGTCCCGAGAGCATGGCGACGCCGGTCAGCCCCGCCATGGTGACCAGGCCGATCCGCCAGGTCGTGGACCGGTCGGTCCGCGCGGCCACGGTGAACAGGGCGATCACCGCGCACATCACGACGGGCGCGCGGGGCTCGCCGGTGAGCAGCTCGGCGATGGAGGCGGCGCAGGTCGCGGCGAGCACGGACCAGGGGGCGCGGCGGCGGAAGACCAGGGCGAGGGCGCCGAGGGTCATCAGGAGCAGGCTCAGGAAGTCCGGCGTGCGGGTGCCCCAGGTGGGGCCGTGCTGGCCGTTGGGCTCGGCGAAGGAGCCGATGACCATGCAGATGAGGACGACGGTCGCCAGCAGCGCGTCCACCGCGAGCGGGTGCGTTCTGGCCCAGCCGCGGCCTCGTACGAGAGTGGTCACTCTCTCCACGTTACGGGGCCTTGGCGGGGGCCTGGCGGGGGTATGGGTAACTGCCCCCCGGAGCCTGGGAACGGAGGCATCGCCGTATTTCCCTTTTCCGCGGGAGCGACCTGGCTGGCCGCGCAGTTCCCCGCGCCCCTTACGGGGCGCTCCCTGCGGCGGCCCCCACAGAGTCCCTCAGCCCGGGATCAAGCCGTCGTCGCTGAGCATGTCCTTGACCTCGTCCAGGGTGGCGTCCGGGGCGGGGAGGATCAGTTCCGAGGGTTCCAGGGCGTCGTCCGGGAGGGGTGTGCCCAGCTCCCGGACCTTGTCCAGGAGCGCGTGCAGCGTGCGGCGGAAGCCGGGCTCGTCGCCGCTCTCCATCTCGTCGAGCAGCTCGTCGTCCAGCTTGTTCAGCTCGGCGAAGTGGCTGTCGGCCAGCTTCACCTGCCCCTCCCCCATGATCCGTACGATCATGTCGTCCTCCTCGGGACGTGCGTAGGGCTACTGCTTGTCGAAGCGCGGGGTGTCCTGCGGCTGCGGCGTCTGCGCCTGGCCCTGGCCGCCCTCGATCGCCTGCTTGCCGCCGCTGGACCCTCCGGCCAGTTCGGCCTTCATGCGCTGCAGTTCCAGCTCTACATCTGTACCACCGGAGAGGCGGTCGAGCTCGGACTGGATGTCGTCCTTGGCGAGGCCGGAGGAGTCGTCGAGGGCACCGGAGGCGAGCAGTTCGTCGATCGCGCCGGCCCGCGCCTGGAGCTGCGCGGTCTTGTCCTCGGCGCGCTGGATCGCCATGCCGACGTCGCCCATCTCCTCGGAGATGCCGGAGAAGGCCTCGCCGATGCGGGTCTGCGCCTGCGCCGCGGTGTAGGTGGCCTTGATCGTCTCCTTCTTCGTACGGAAGGCGTCGACCTTGGCCTGGAGGCGCTGGGCCGCCAGGGTGAGCTTCTCCTCCTCGCCCTGGAGCGTCTGGTGCTGGGTCTCCAGGTCCGTCACCTGCTGCTGGAGCGCGGCGCGGCGGGACAGGGCCTCGCGGGCCAGGTCCTCGCGGCCGAGGGCGAGCGCCTTGCGGCCCTGGTCCTCCAGGGTGGAGGACTGCTTGTTCAGCTGGGCGAGCTGCAGTTCGAGGCGCTTGCGGGACGTCGCCACGTCGGCGACACCACGGCGCACCTTCTGCAGCAGCTCCAGCTGCTTCTGATACGAGTAATCGAGGGTTTCGCGCGGGTCCTCGGCCCGGTCAAGGGCCTTGTTCGCCTTCGCGCGGAAGATCATCCCCATACGCTTCATGACACCGCTCATGGGCTTCGCGCGCCCCCTTCTGACGGACTTCCAGCTCCAGGTACTGCTCAGAACCCACAGTACGGGCCCTGCATCCATTACCGCACTGTTCGCGTGCGGATGCGCTCATCCCCAAGGACGACTGCGTCCGGCAACGCTCCGGCGTAGGGAGTAGGTGCACCCCTGTGAGCCGACCCCGAAACAGGCGGAGAACCGACCGTGAACCGGCTGGATACCGCCTGCTACGTCCCCTTAGGCACGTAAATCAAGACGCCCGGTGTTGCCGGATCGTTCCCCCGTGGGCGGGGGGCCATGCGTCCGCACCCCGTACCCTTGGATTTTGTGTTCCGTAGCCGATCCAAGGAAGAGAAGGCCCCGGCCTCGCCGGTGACCGACTCCAAGCAGCCCCGTGACCCGCAGGCCCCGAAGGGCCGCCCCACCCCCAAGCGCTCCATGGCTCAGTCGCAGCGCCGCAGCGTGACGAATACGCCGACGACGCGCAAGGAGGCGGCGAAGCGGCAGCGCGACGAGCGCCGTACCCAGATGGCGAAGCAGCGCGAGGCGCTGGCCAGCGGTGACGAGCGGTATCTGCCCGCCCGTGACAAGGGTCCCGTGCGCAAGTTCGCGCGCGACTTCGTGGACTCCCGCTTCAACATCGCCGAGTACTTCCTGCCGCTCGCGGTGATCATCCTCGTCCTGAGCATGGTCCGCGTCCCGCAGTTGCAGAACATCGCGCTGCTGCTCTGGCTCTTCGTGATCGTGCTGATCATCGGGGACTCGATCTCCACCGCGTTCCGCCTGAAGAAGCGGCTCGCCGAGCGCTTCCCGAGCGAGCACAAGAAGGGCGCCGTCTTCTACGCCCTGATGCGCACGCTCCAGATGCGTCGGCTGCGTCTGCCGAAGCCGCAGGTCAAGCGCGGAGAGCGGCCCTGAGCGGATTCACCGGCGGGGCCACCGCCTGGCTGACGAAGCTGGGCGGTCTGCGCAATGCCGTGCGTCAGGAACTGGTGGCCCGGCAGCTCGACGAGCAGATAGCCGCCCGCTTCCCCGTGGGGCAGCGGCTGCGGGTGCTCGACGTGGGCATGGGCCAGGGGACGCAGGCGCTGCGGCTCGCCCGTGCCGGTCACAAGGTGACGGGCGTCGAGCAGGACCCCGAGATGATCGCCGCCGCCCGCGCGGCGCTCGCCGGGGAGCCCGAGGGCATCCGCGGGCGGGTGCGCATCGTCGAGGGCGACGGGCACCAGACCGGGGTGCACTTCCTGCCCGGCAGCTTCGACGTGGTGCTCTGCCACGGCGTGCTGATGTACGTCGAGGAGCCGGACGCGCTGCTCGCCGGGCTCGCCAGGATGCTGGCGCCCGGCGGTCTCCTCTCGCTCCTGGTGCGCAACGCGGAGGCGCTGGCCATGCGGCCCGGCATCGCGGGCGACTGGGCGGGGGCGCTCGCCGCCTTCGACTCCGTCACGTACCGCAACCGGCTCGGGATCGACGCCCGCGCGGACCGGCTCGACGCGCTGACCGCCACGCTGGCGGGGATCGCGGCGCCGTTGCAGGTCTGGTACGGGGTGCGGGTCTTCACGGACACGGTGGGTGATGACCCCGTGCTGCCCGACGAGAAGGATCTCGACGCGCTGCTCGCCGCCGAGGAGCGGGCGGGGCGGACCGAGCCCTATCGACGGGTCGCCGCTCTTCTGCACCTCTGCGGGGTGCGGGCCTAGTCGCTCCGCTGGACCGCTGGACCGCCGGTTCTGTATCCGCGGGCCGGACGTGGCTGGTCGCGCAGTTCCCCGCGCCCCTTTCGGGGCACGCACCCGTTTGGCCCGCGACGCAAGCGATACGCAGGGGCAATACGGACACTCGGGGCATGACTGCCTCCCGTTCCCGCGCCCTCGCCATCCCTCCGCTCGCCGTCCTCGCCGCCCTCGCCCTCGTCGGCGGCTGTTCCTCGGGCGGGTCGTCCGGCGACTCCGGCGGTTCCACCACGCAGGCCGCCCCCGCCGCAGCCAACGACCTCCAGGACGACTACCAGAAGGTGATCAAGGACGTCCTGCCCTCGGTCGTCCAGATCGACGCCGGTGACAGCCTCGGCTCCGGGGTCGTCTTCGACGACAAGGGGCACATCGTCACCAACGCCCACGTCGTGGGCGAGGAGAAGTCCTTCAAGGTGACCACGGCCACCGGCGAGCAGGCGCTGAGCGCCGAGCTGGTCTCGGCCTATCCCGAGCAGGACCTCGCCGTCATCAAGCTCAAGGACGTGCCGAGCGGTCTGAGGGCCGCGGAGTTCGGCGACTCCACCAAGTCCGAGGTCGGGCAGATCGTGCTCGCCATGGGCTCCCCGCTCGGGCTGTCCTCCAGCGTCACCCAGGGCATCGTCTCGGCCACCGGGCGCACCGTGAGCGAGGGCCGCAGGGGCGGCGGCACCGGGGCCACCATCGGCAACATGGTGCAGACGTCGGCGGCGATCAACCCGGGCAACAGCGGCGGCGCCCTGGTGGACCTGGACGGGCAGGTCATCGGCATCCCGACGCTCGCCGCGACCGACCCGGACATGGGCGACAGCGCGGCGCCCGGCATCGGCTTCGCCATCCCGTCCTCGATGGTGAAGACGGTCGCCGACCAGATCGTCAAGGACGGCAAGGTCACCGACTCGGGCCGGGCCGCGCTCGGCATCACGGGCCGCACCGTGCTCGGCGACGACTACCGGCCCGCGGGCGTGGCCGTCGTCGAGGTCAAGGCGGACGGCGCGGCCGACGACGCGGGGCTGCGGCCCGGCGACATCCTCACCAAGCTCGGCGACGAGGCGATCACCACCATCGAGTCGCTCTCCGAGGTGCTCGCCGGTGACCGGCCGGGGCAGAAGACCGACGTGACGTACGTGCGCGACGGCGACGAGAAGAGCACCGGGGTCACGCTCGGCGAGATGTAGCGCGCCCGACACGGCGGAGGCGGCGGCCGGTGTCCGGCCGCCGCCTCCCGTGTACCGGGTCCGGTTACGCCTGCGCGTCCTCCGACTCCGCGTGCAGGCTCATCGGGCCGTAGATCTCGTTCGCGTCCTCGAAGAGCCGCACCTGGTCGGCACCGCCGTCGGCGAGTTCCTTCCAGTACTCACCGACCCAGGACTCGGCGTCGCCCTGTGTGGTGAACTCCTCGGGCTGCACCGCGGGCTGGACCTCCGTCCCGTCCGCCTTCTCGAACCGCCACGTCCATGCCGCCATGTCAGCCTCCCGAAGGTCCGTAGCGGTCTGGGAACCGCCTGAATCCGCTTGAAGCCTAGCCGGGCGCGCGGCGCCGGACCCGACGCGGGAGGATCTTCGTGTGGAACTGACTCTGCTCGGCACCGGTGCCCCCGAAGGACTGCCCCTGGCCGGCTGCCCCTGCGCGGCCTGCGCGACCGCTCTGGGCGGGGCGGCGCGCGCCGCCACGGCGCTGCTCGTGGACGGCGTCCTGCTCCTCGACCTCACGCCGGGCGCCGCCTTCGCGGCCGCCCGCGCCGGGCACTCGCTCGGCGGTGTGCGCCAGGTGCTGCTCTCCCACCCGCACGACGGACCCGCCGTCGACGTCCCCGCGGGCCTGCCGCAGCCGGGCCGGGTGGCGGACGGGCGGGAGCTCGCGCTGCTCACCGGGCACCGGGTGCGGGCGGTGGCGCTGGACGCGCCGGGCACCGGGTACGAGGTGACGGGCCCGGACGGCGAGCGGCTCCTGTACCTGCCGCCGGGCGGCGCACCCGCGGGGATCACCGAGGGGAACGGGAACGCCGGGCACCCGCCGTACGAGATGGTCGTCGCCGATGTCGTCGGGCGGCCCGACGGCCTGGCCCGGCTGCGCGCGGCCGGGGCCGTGGGGCCCACCACCGATGTCGTCGCGGTCCACATCGGCCACGAGGCGCCGCCGGGCCCGGAGCTGAGACGCCGTCTCGCGGCCACGGGCGCGCGGGCCGTCCCCGACGGCACGACGCTCGTGGTCGGCGCGTACGAGGACGTGCCCGACGTGCCGCGCCGCACCCTGGTCCTCGGCGGTGCCCGCTCGGGCAAGTCCGTGGAGGCCGAGCGGCGTCTGGACGCCTTCCCCGACGTGCTGTACGTCGCGACCGGCGGGACCAGGAACGGCGACACGGAGTGGGCGCAGCGGGTGAGCCTGCACCGGGAGCGGCGGCCCGGCTCCTGGCGCACGGCGGAGACCTGTGACCTGGTGCCGCTGCTCGCCGACGACGGGCCCGCGCTGCTCATCGACTGTCTGTCGCTGTGGCTGACCCACGTCATGGACGAGGTGCGGGCGTGGGACGACGCCGAGTGGGCGGGCGGCGGCGAGCGTGCGCTGCGGGCGCGGGTCGCCGAGCTCGCGGCCGCGGTCCGTGCCACGCGCCGCACCGTGGTCGCCGTCTCGAACGAGGTGGGCTCGGGCATCGTCCCCGCCACCGCGTCCGGCCGCCGCTACCGCGACGAACTGGGCCGTCTCAACGCGGCGTTCGCCGCCGAGTGCGAGCACGTGCTGCTCGTGGTGGCGGGGCAGGCCCTGCCGCTGCGGGGCTGAGGCGCCGGTGCGTCACGCGTCGTCGCCCCTGCGCGCGATGACCCGGTAGGCGTTGGAGAAACCGGTGCGGGTGAGGAGCGGGGGCAGCAGCCTGTCGAGCACGCGGGCGACGGCGACCGGCGGCGCCGCGGCCCACCACGCGGCCCGTCGCAGCCTGAGCTGGAGCGGCGTGGCGGGCTTGGCGCGCCAGGGCACGTCGGCCTTGGGCAGGTGGCAGTCGAGGAAGAGCGTCAGGGCCGTCGTCAGGTCGAACGGCACGTGCGGCTCGCGGCGTTCGACGCCGACGACCGTGAAGCCGAGCTCCGTCAGCTCCTCGCGGAGGTTGGCGAGCGGCACCAGGTGCAGGTGCTGCGGCTGGAAGTACGACGCCCACCATTTGCCGAGCAGCTTGGTGTAGCGGCACTCGGGGTCGGGGACCTCGATGACCAGATGGCCGCCGGGGCGCAGCACGGTCCGCGCGGCCCTGAGTTCGGCGCGCGGATCGGGGCTGTGCTCCAGGTAGTGGAACATGCTCATCGCGTCGTAGCGGCCCGCGAGGGACTCCGCGAGCTCGGTGAGGCGGCCGCGGTGGCCCTCCTCGACGCGGCCCCTGCGCACGGCGTCCTCGACCTCCTCGCCGAGGTCGAGCCCGTCGAACGAGGTGTACGGCAGGACCTCCTTGGCCTGCACGGGGAAGCGCGCGCGGCCGGTGCCGACGTCCAGCCAGCACTCGGGCTCGTCGAAGGCGCGCAGGGCGCGGGCGCTGGAGAGGTGGCGCGCGCGGCTCGACTCGGCGCCGATGAGCCGCGCGGCCCCCGCGGCGCCGGGGCCTTCGGAGAAGTCCCTGCGGTAGAAGTCCAGGCCCTCGGGGGTGAGCCGGGGGTTCTGGAAGGAGTGGGCGCAGGCGTCGCACTGGTCGAGCGTGAAGGTGCCCGGCTTGTGCTGGACGAGGTCGGTGGTGCGCAGTCTGACCCGCAGCCGCGTCGAGCCGCACCAGGGGCACTCGGTGCGGCGCGGCTCGTGGAACCGCTCGGTGCCCAGGGCGAGTTCGGCGAGGTAGGCGGGGCGGAGTTCGGCGACCCGCTGGTCGGCATCCGTGGTCATGGTCGTACTCCCGGGGTGTGGTGCGGCCCTGCGACGACCCGGCGCGGAAGGGGGCGCGTGGACTCGTCAGCACCGGCGCGATGACGGTACGAGATCAATTCATCGCATGGCGTAACCGGCGCGCGGCCGCGCCACGACCGGCCCCCGGCGGCCCGTCACTTGAGTGGTCCCGGCGCCCGCAGGACCGTTCGAGCGGCACGGCCTCACCTGCCGGTACTGTTCACCGAATGAGCTCGCTGAATCTCGACGACTTCACCGACCTGATCGAGCGGCCCGACGGCGGGGTGCGCCGCGACGCCGAGGAGCGCAGGGAGCGGCAGGTCCTGCCGCCCGGTTCCCTGGGCCGCCTCGACGAGCTCGGCGAATGGCTCGCGGCCGCCCAGTCGGCGGTGCCCGTCAGGCCCGTCGAGCGGCCGCGCGTGGTGCTCTTCGCGGGTGACCACGGGATCTCCGAGCTCGGCGTATCCGCGCGGCCCGCGGGCGGCGCCGCCGGCCTCGTGCGTGCCGTGCTCGCCGGCGAGAGCCCGGTCGCGGTGCTCGCGCGCCGTCTGGACGTACCCGTCCGGGTCGTCGACATGGCGCTCGACTGCGAGCCCGGGGAGCTGCCCGCCGAGGTCGCGGGCCACCGGGTGCGGCGCGGTTCGGGACGCATCGACACCGAGGACGCGCTGACCGCCGAAGAGGCGGAGCAGGCGCTGCGCGCGGGCATGGCCGTCGCCGACGAGGAGGCGGACTCCGGCACCGATCTGGTGGTGCTCGGCGACATCAGCGTCGGCGGCACGACGCCCGCGGCGACGCTGATCGCCGCGCTCTGCGGCACCGACGCGTCCGTGGTGACCGGCCGGGGCGGCGAGGCCATCGACGACCTCGCGTGGATGCGCAAGTGCGCGGCGGTGCGGGACTCCCTGCGGCGGGCCAGGCCCGTGCTGGGCGACCAGTTGGAGCTGCTCGCCGCGGTGGGCGGGGCCGATCTGGCCGCGATGACCGGGTTCCTGCTCCAGTGCGCGGTCCGTCGTACGCCCGTGATCCTGGACGGAGTGGTGGCCTCCGCCGCCGCCCTCGTCGCGCAGCGGGTGGCGTTCCGGTCGCCCGACTGGTGGCTCGCGGGGCACGACAGCGGGGAGCCCGCGCAGGCGAAGGCGCTGGACCGGATGGCGCTCGAACCGCTGCTCGGGCACGGGGTCAGGATCGGCGAGGGAGCGGGCGGGCTGCTCGCGCTGCCGCTGGTGCAGGCCGCGGCGGCACTGGCCGCCGAGTTGCCGTTGCGGGATCCCGTGTCTGCGGACGCCGAGGTGGGCACCAAGGCGGACACCGAGTAGGCGCTCCGCACCGGCGGACCTCCCGCGCACAACAGCCGGGCGACACTTGCCCATATGATCCCTTTTCATGGGAGATGAGCAGGTCGTCGCCGGGCGACAGAAATCACGGACCGTCATACAGCGCCGCGCGGCGGGATTCGCCGTCTGGTACCTCCGCGCCGTCACCTTCATCAACTTTCTGAGCGCGGTCTGGGTCTCCCTCGGACAGGACCTCCGCCAGCACAACACCGAGAACTACTTCACGCCGTACCTGCTGACCGCGGGCTTCGCCTCCGGTCTCTTCACGCTGTTCCTCGCGATCACCATGCGCCGCCGCAAGCGCGCCGCGTGGATCCTCAACCTCGTGCTCAGCGGGCTCTTCCTGCTGCTCTTCGCGTTCGCCATGATCTTCCCGGAGATCCGTAGGTACGCGCAGAACTGGATCTCGCTCGTCCTGACCGCCGCGTTCGTCGCGTCGCTGGTCGTCGGGCGCAAGGAGTTCTACGCCAAGGGCGACCGCTCCAACCCGAAGCTCGCCTCGGCCGTCGCGGTCGGCGGGCTCCTGGTGACCTCGCTGATCGCCACGCTGATCGTCACCGTCACCAACACCGCCCACGACGACTACCGCTCGACCTTCCTCGACCGCTGGCGCTACGGCGTCATGCGCCTGGTCTCGCTGGCCGCCGACGACAAGCGCTTCGAGGGCATCACCACGCCCGGCTGGGTCAACGTCGCCATCAACGTGCTCAGCGCGCTGCTGCTCTGCGCCGTCCTGTACGCCGCGTTCCGCTCCCGCAGGGCCGTCGACCCGCTCACCGAGGAGGACGAGGAGCGGCTGCACGCGCTCCTCGACCAGCACGGCGAGCGCGATTCGCTCGGCTACTTCTCGCTGCGCCGCGAGAAGAGCGTGGTGTGGTCGCCGACCGGCAAGGCGGCCGTCGCCTACCGCGTGGTGGGCGGCGTCTCGCTGGCCTCCGGCGATCCCATCGGCGACCCCGAGGCCTGGCCGGGCGCGATCGACCCGTGGCTCGCCGAGGCGCGTGAACACGGCTGGATCCCCGCCGTGATGGGCGCGAGCGAGGAGGCGGGCACGATCTACGCGCGGCACGGCCTCGACGCCCTCGAACTCGGTGACGAAGCGATCGTGGAGATCAAGGAGTTCACGCTGGAGGGCCGCGCCATGCGCACCGTGCGGCAGGCCTACAACCGGGTGAAGCGCGCCGGTTACACGGTCCGCATCCGCCGCCACGCGGACATCCCGCACGAGGAGATGGCCGAACTGCTCCGCCGCGCCGACGACTGGCGCGACGGCGCCACCGAGCGCGGCTTCTCCATGGCGCTCGGCAGGCTCGGCGACCCGGCGGACGGGCAGTGCGTGATGCTGGAGTGCTCCGACGGCGAGGGCGAGTTGCGGGCGCTGCTCTCCTTCGTGCCGTGGGGGCCGCACGGGCTCTCGCTCGATCTGATGCGCCGTGACAGGGACTCCGAGAACGGCCTGATGGAGTTCATGGTCATCGAACTCCTCCAGCGGGCCCCCGAGATCAAGATCACGCAGGTCTCACTCAACTTCGCGATGTTCCGCTCGGTCTTCGAACGTGGCTCGCGGCTCGGCGCGGGCCCGGTCCTGCGCCTGTGGCGCTCGCTGCTCAGCTTCTTCTCCCGCTGGTGGCAGATCGAGTCGCTCTACCGCGCCAACGCGAAGTACCGGCCGATCTGGGAACCCCGGTTCCTCCTCTTCGAGAAGAGCGTCGACCTCCCGCGCATCGGCATCTCGTCGGCGCGCGCGGAGGGCTTCCTGGAAGCTCCGGGCCTGCCGAAGTGGCTGCACCGCAAACACCTGGAGTCGAGACGATGAGCACCCTGGCCCGCTGCGCCCGCGCCGAGTGGGGGCCGCTGTTCTCCACCGTGCGGGGCGCGCTCGTCGCCCGGCGACTGCGAGCGGTGCCGATGACGCTGGCGGCGGTCTGTCTGACCGCCGCCCTCCAGTTCGTGCAGAACCAGCCCTGGGGCTACCAGTTCGTGCAGAACATCGGCTCCGTGCGCGCCGAGGAGCCCCTCTGGCTCGCGCTCCTGCGCACCCCGCTCTCCCTCTTCGTACCCGCGCTCGACCTGCCCGTGTGGGGCGCGCTCGCGCAGATCCTGCTGGTGTTCGGGATCGCGGAGATCTGTCTGGGCTGGTGGCGCACGCTCGTCATCGGGTACGCGGCCACGCTCGCCGGCACGCTCTACGCGCGCGTGGGCATCGAGCTCGGCACGGGCAACCCGCTGGGCCTGCCCGCATCCGACGCGCAGGTCGTCGACACGGGCCCGTCGGCGGCCGTCGTGGGCCTCGCCGTGTTCGTCTGCTGGCGCTACCGGGCGTACTTCACGGCGGCCCTGGTGACCGCGGTGATGGTGCTCGAAGTGCTGGTCAAGAACAACCTCGCGGGCAAGGAGCACCTGGCGGCCATCGTGGCCGTCGTCGTGCTCTGCGCGATCTCGGCGCTGCGTCACCGGGGCCGCGGCACCCGGTCAGGGTCCGGCTCGGCGTCGGACGCGGACGGGGCTCCCGGCTCCGGCGGCGCGCCCGCCGACGGGGCCGGCTCGGAGAAGCCGCCGATCCAGTCCTGAAACTTGCGGCGCTTGCCCGACCAGCGCCGGTCGTGCCGGAAGGCCCGCAGTCCCGCGCGGGCCCTGGCCCGGTGCCGGTTGCGGTAGAACCGCCGCGCCCACGCCGAGCCCGGCCTGGCGAGCCTGACCGCGCCGACCACCGCGACGAACGGCACGACCATGCCGATCAGGGCCGTGCGCAGCTTGCCCTTGAGCAGCGCGATCACCGCGAAGGCGCAGTTGATGCCGATGTTCAGGGCGAACAGGGCGCGGTTGTGGCGCTCGGTGACCGACAGGTCGTTGACCCCGAACGGCGTGAAGCCGGTGAGCACGAGCACCACCAGCGCGGCCGTGAGCATCACGACCTCCACGCTCTTGCGGCCCTGCTCGCTCCAGTAGACGTCGTCGAGGTGGAGGATCAGCGCGAACTCGTCGAGCACGAGACCCGCGCCCACCCCGAAGATCACCGCGGCGTAGAGCGGCCCCGCGCCGTGCCGCCCCGCCGCCACCGCCCAGAACCCGCCGACCAGCATCAGGAAGATCCCCGGCACCACGTGGTGGACGTGCACGTCGCCCGAGCTGATGTTCCTGAACGGCCCCTTGCCCGCGCGGATCAGCCGCGTGATGGTCCTGGTGACCAGGAACGAGCCCACGAACGAGAGCAGGGCGAGCAGCAGCGGCAGCTTCCCCGGCTCGACGATGTTCCGGTACCACCAGTCACCCATGCGCTCATCCTCCGTCCCCGAAGAGCGTTCCGCAGGGCGGGGCGTTCCCCGGGGTAGCCTGCCGCGGTGTCCAGAACCTCCCCCGCCGACGGCATACGTTTCGCCTTCGGCACCCTCACCGCGCTCCCCGTCCGCGTCACCCGCTGGGACCGCGAGGCGGCCCGCGCGGGCATGCAGTGGGCGCCCCTGGCCGGACTCACCGTCGGCCTCTGCGCCGCGGCGTTCGGCGGCGCCCTGACCCTGCTCGGCGCGGGCCCCCTCCTCGCCGCCGTCGTGACCGCCGCGGTCCCCGCAGCGCTCACCCGCGGTCTGCACCTCGACGGCCTCGCCGACACCGCCGACGGCCTCGGCAGCGCCAAGCCCGCCGAGGACGCGCTGCGCGTCATGAAGCAGTCCGACATCGGCCCGTTCGGCGTCATCACGCTGCTCTTCGTGCTGCTCGCGCAGGTCGCGGTGCTCTTCGAGCTGTACGACAGGTCGTGGGCGGAGGGCGCCGTCGGCGCGGTCGTCCCGGCCGCGGCGGCCCGGCTCGCGCTCACCCTCGCCGCCCGCGACGGAGTGCCACCGGCCCGCCCCGAGGGCCTGGGCGCCGCGGTGGCGGGCGTCGTCCCGCGCGGGCGCGCGCTGCTCGTCGCGGCCATCGTGGTGGCCGCGGCCGGCGCCGCGGGGGCGCTGCTCTCCGTGACCGGCGCGGTGCGCTGCGCGGCCGCGGTCGTGCTGGCCTGCTGCGCCGCCGAACTGCTGCTCAGGCACTGTGTACGGCGCTTCGGCGGCGTCACGGGAGACGTCTTCGGCGGCCTCGCGGAGACCGCGGCGACGGCGGCCCTGATCGTGCTCGCGCTCGGCTGAGAGCGGCTGGGAGCAGGCGCGGGATCACGGCCGCGATCAGGGGCGGGATCGGGGTCGAGATCCACTCCGTACGCGACGACCGGCGCACGCGACACCACGATGAACACGCACAGTGAGGCGCACCGCAGCGCTCACGGGCGTAGGCTCGCGACGGGCTCACCACCCCACAAGCCCGTCGCAACTCACTGAAAGAGGACCTCACCACCGTGACTGCTCTGACTCTCAGCACCGCCGCCGCGTCCGGCCTGCGTGCCGACGCGATCGTCGTCGGTGTCGCCAAGGGCGCTGGATCCAAGGGGGGCCTGGTCGTCGCGCTCGGCGCCGAGGCCGTGGACAAGGCGTACGACGGCAAGCTCGCGTCCGTCCTGGAGACCCTCGGCGCCTCCGGCGGCGAGGGCGAGGTGACGAAGCTTCCGGCGCCCTCCGGCTTCAAGGCTCCGGTCGTCGTCGCGGTCGGCCTCGGCGAGGTCCCGGAGAAGGACGAGACGTACGGCTCGGACGCGCTGCGCCGCGCCGCCGGTGCCGCCGCCCGCGCCCTGACCGGCGTGAAGAAGGCCGGGTTCGCGCTGCCCGTCGACGAGGCGGGCGACATCGGCGCCATCGCCGAGGGCGCGCTGCTCGGCGCGTACGCCTTCGACGCCTACAAGGACCAGGGCGACGCCAAGGCGAAGAAGGGCAAGGACGCCAAGGCCCCGCTCGCCGAGGTCGCCCTGCTCGGCGGCAAGCCCCGCGACAAGGCGTACAAGGCCGCGCTCGAGCGCGCCGTCGCCGTCGCCGAGGAGATGAACCGCGCCCGCGACCTCATCAACACCCCGCCGAACGACCTCAACCCCGAGGCCTTCGCGGCGGTCGCCACCGCGGCCGCCAAGGAGCACGGCATCAAGATCCAGGTGCTCGACGAGAAGGCGCTCACCAAGGGCGGCTTCGGCGGCATCCTCGGCGTCGGCGTCGGCTCCGACTCCCCGCCGCGCCTGGTGAAGCTCTCGTACACGAGCTCCAAGGCGAAGAAGCACCTCGCCTTCGTCGGCAAGGGCATCACGTACGACTCGGGCGGCATCTCGCTCAAGCCCGCGGGTCACAACGAGACCATGAAGTGCGACATGGCCGGCGCCGCCGCCGTCTTCGCCGCCGTCGTGGCCGCCGCCCGCCTGGGCCTCGAGGTGAACGTCACCGGCTGGCTGGCGCTCGCCGAGAACATGCCCTCCGGCTCCGCGACCCGCCCCGGCGACGTCCTGCGGATGTACAGCGGCAAGACCGTCGAGGTCCTGAACACCGATGCCGAGGGCCGGCTCGTGCTCGCCGACGCGATCGCCAAGGCCTCCGAGGACAAGCCCGACGCGATCGTCGACGTGGCGACCCTGACCGGCGCCATGATGGTGGCCCTCGGCAGCCGCACGTTCGGCATCGTCGCCAACGACGACGCCTTCCGCACCTCGGTCCACGAGATCGCCGAGGAGGTCGGCGAGCCGTCCTGGCCGATGCCGCTCCCCGGCCACCTGCGCAAGGGCATGGAGTCCCCCACCGCCGACATCGCCAACATCGGCGAGCGCATGGGCGGCGGCCTGGTGGCCGGCCTCTTCCTCCAGGAGTTCGTGGGCGAGGGCATCACCTGGGCGCACCTGGACATCGCGGGTCCGGCCTTCAACGAGGGCGGCACCTTCGGCTACACGCCCAAGGGCGGCACCGGCACCGCGGTCCGCACCCTGGTCGGCCTCGCCGAGCACACCGCCGCGGGCGACCTCGGCTGATTCTCCGTACGACGGTCCAGGGCTCCGGACGTTCCCCGTCCGGAGCCCTGGGCGATTTCGCCCTCGACGAAATCCGTACGTCCACGGGCAGCAGTAGGCCCTGGAGACAGTCGATCAGACGTCTCACACCCCGGCCCGGCGTCCCGTCTCCCGCCGACAAGTGCGAAGATGGGTTCTCGGCAGGACAGGGCCCCCACCAAAGGGCCGAAACAAGAGCGGCCGAATACCAGCCGACCGACCGGTCGTCCCCCGCGCAACGGGGTCCGGCGTACGGCGCACATGCATGGAGGACGTGACGTGGCGAACGACGCCAGCACCGTTTTCGACCTAGTGATCCTCGGCGGCGGTAGCGGCGGTTACGCCGCGGCCCTGCGCGGAGCGCAGCTGGGCCTGGACGTCGCACTGATCGAGAAGAACAAGCTCGGCGGCACCTGCCTGCACAACGGCTGCATCCCCACGAAGGCGCTGCTGCACGCCGGCGAGATCGCCGACCAGGCGCGCGAGGCCGACCAGTTCGGCGTGAAGGCCACCTTCGAGGGCATCGACATCGCGGCCGTCCACAAGTACAAGGACGACGTGATCTCCGGCCTGTACAAGGGCCTCCAGGGTCTCGTCGCCTCCCGCAAGGTGACGTACATCGAGGGCGAGGGCAAGCTCTCGTCCCCGACCTCCGTGGACGTGAACGGCCAGCGCGTCCAGGGCCGCCACGTGCTCCTCGCGACCGGCTCCGTGCCGAAGTCGCTGCCCGGCCTGGAGATCGACGGCAACCGGATCATCTCCTCGGACCACGCGCTGACCCTGGACCGCGTCCCGGAGTCCGCGATCATCCTGGGCGGCGGCGTCATCGGCGTCGAGTTCGCCTCGGCCTGGAAGTCCTTCGGGACCGACATCACGGTCATCGAGGGCCTCAAGCACCTCGTGCCCGTCGAGGACGAGAACAGCTCCAAGCTTCTTGAGCGCGCGTTCCGCAAGCGCGGCATCAAGTTCAACCTCGGCACCTTCTTCGAGAAGGCCGAGTACACCGAGAACGGTGTGCGCGTCACCCTCGCCGACGGCAAGACCTTCGAGGCCGAGGTCCTCCTGGTCGCCATCGGCCGCGGCCCGGTCTCGGCCGGTCTCGGCTACGAGGAGCAGGGCATCGCGATGGACCGCGGTTACGTCCTGGTCGACGAGTACATGCAGACCAACGTGCCGACCGTCTCGGCCGTGGGTGACCTGGTGCCGACCCTCCAGCTCGCGCACGTCGGCTTCGCCGAGGGCATGCTGGTGGCGGAGCGCCTGGCCGGTCTCAAGACCGTTCCTGTCGACTACGACGGCGTGCCGAAGGTGACGTACTGCCACCCCGAGGTCGCCTCCGTGGGCATCACCGAGGCCAAGGCCAAGGAGATCTACGGCGCGGACAAGGTCGTCGCCCTCAAGTACAACCTCGCGGGCAACGGCAAGAGCAAGATCCTCAAGACCGCGGGCGAGATCAAGCTCGTCCAGGTCAAGGACGGTGCCGTGGTCGGCGTCCACATGGTCGGCGACCGCATGGGCGAGCAGGTCGGCGAAGCCCAGCTGATCTACAACTGGGAAGCGCTGCCGGCCGAGGTCGCCCAGCTCATCCACGCCCACCCGACGCAGAACGAGGCGCTGGGCGAGGCCCACCTCGCCCTGGCGGGCAAGCCGCTGCACTCCCACGACTGATTCAGTCATTCGGGCGCGACGACCAGACTTCCGCAATTTCGTAAGGAGCAACTGAAACCATGGCGGTTTCCGTATCCCTTCCGGCGCTCGGCGAGAGCGTCACCGAGGGCACTGTCACCCGTTGGCTGAAGGCCGAAGGCGAGCGCGTCGAGGCCGACGAGCCGCTGCTCGAGGTGTCGACCGACAAGGTCGACACCGAGATCCCGTCGCCGGCCGCCGGCATCCTGGCCTCCATCAAGGTCGCCGAGGACGAGACGGTCGAGGTCGGCGCCGAGCTGGCCGTCATCGACGACGGCTCGGGCGACGCGGGCGGTTCGGCCGCCCCGGCGCAGGAGGAGGCCCCGGCCGCCCCCGCGCAGCAGGAGGCCCCGCAGCAGCAGGCCGCCCCGGCCCAGGCCGAGGCACCCGCCGCCCCCGCCCCGTCCGGCGGTTCCGCCGAGGGCACCGACATCACGCTGCCCGCGCTCGGCGAGTCCGTCACCGAGGGCACCGTCACCCGTTGGCTGAAGGAGGTCGGCGAGGAGGTCGCGGCCGACGAGCCCCTCCTGGAGGTCTCGACGGACAAGGTCGACACCGAGATCCCCTCGCCGGTCGCGGGCGTGCTGCTCGAGATCGTCGTCGGTGAGGACGAGACCGCCGAGGTCGGCGCCAAGCTCGCCGTCGTCGGTGTCGCCGGTTCCGCCCCGGCCGCCGCTCCGGCTCCGGCCGCCGCCGCTCCGGCTCCGGCCGCCCCCGCGGCTCCGGCCCCGGCGCCCGCCGCCCCGGCCGCGCCCGCCGCCGCCGCTCCGGCTCCGGCCCAGCCCGCGGCTCCGGCCCCGGCTCCGGCGCCCGCCGCTCCGGCGCAGCCCGCCGCCCCCGCCCCCGCCGCCCCGGCGCAGGCCACCCCGGCGCAGGCCACCCCGGCCGACGACGGCGCCTACGTGACCCCGCTGGTCCGTAAGCTCGCGTCCGAGAACGGTGTGAACCTCTCCGAGGTCAAGGGCACCGGCGTCGGTGGCCGCATCCGCAAGCAGGACGTGCTCGCGGCCGCCGAGGCCAAGAAGTCGGCTCCGGCTCCGGCCGCCGCCGCCCCGGCCGCCTCGAAGGCCCCGGCCCTGGAGGCCTCTCCGCTCCGCGGCCAGACCGTCAAGATGACCCGCATGCGCAAGGTCATCGGCGACAACATGATGAAGGCGCTGCACTCGCAGGCCCAGCTGACCTCGGTCGTCGAGGTCGACATCACCAAGCTGATGAAGCTGCGCGCCAAGGCGAAGGACTCGTTCGCGGCTCGTGAGGGCGTCAAGCTCTCCCCGATGCCGTTCTTCGTCAAGGCCGCCGCCCAGGCGCTGAAGGCCCACCCGGTCGTCAACGCCCGGATCAACGACGACGAAGGCACCATCACGTACTTCGACTCGGAGAACATCGGCATCGCCGTGGACGCCGAGAAGGGTCTGATGACGCCGGTCATCAAGGGTGCGGGCGACCTGAACATCGCCGGCATCTCGAAGAAGACCGCGGAGCTGGCCGGCAAGGCCCGTGGCGGTGGCCTCACCCCGGACGACATGTCCGGCGCCACCTTCACGATCTCCAACACCGGTTCGCGCGGCGCCCTGTTCGACACGGTCATCGTGCCGCCGAACCAGGCCGCCATCCTCGGCATCGGTGCCACGGTCAAGCGTCCCGTCGTCATCAACCACCCGGACCTCGGCGAGACCATCGCGGTCCGTGACATGACGTACCTGTCGCTCTCCTACGACCACCGTCTGGTGGACGGCGCGGACGCCGCCCGTTACCTGACCGCGGTCAAGGCGATCCTGGAGGCCGGCGAGTTCGAGGTCGAGCTCGGCCTGTAGGTCACCCGGAGACGCTGTAAGACTCGTCTCATCAGCGCGTACGCCCCCGTCCAGAGGTTTCCGGACGGGGGCGTCGCCGTATTGTCTAGGGGTCAAACGCCCTTGGGGTCCAGAGCCCCTGCCGGAGGAGCCCACATGACCGCGCCCGTCGTTCACTCGCTGCGCGAACAGATCCGCGAGCACATCGTGGAGGGGATCGTCAGCGGGCGCTGGAAGCCGGGCGAGCGCATCGTGGAGCGCCGGATCGCGGTGGAGCTGGAGGTTTCCCAGACACCGGTCCGCGAGGCGCTGCGCGAACTGGAGACGCTGCGGCTCATCGAATCGGCGCCCAACAAGGGCGTGCGGGTACGGAATCTGACCGCGGCCGACCTGGAGGAGAGCTACCCGGTGCGCGCGGGGCTCGAAGCCATCGCGGCGGAGCTGGCGGCGGAGCGGCTCGCCGAGGACTGCTCGGCCCTGGAGCCCCACGTCGCGGCCCTCTACGAGGCGGACAGGGCCGCGGACGGCACCGGGCAGGTGCGGCACACCGTCGGCTTCCACCGGGAGCTGGTGCGGGCCGCGGACAACTCCGTGCTCCTGCACACCTGGGAGGGCCTGGGCATCGAGGTCTTCACCGCGCTCTCCATCCGCTGGCTCGGCACGGTCCAGCAGTCGTACGCCGAGGAGCACGAGGCCCTCGTCTCGGCGTTCCGGCGACGCGATCCGGCCATCGCCGACCTGGTGAAGTCCCACGTCCTCGGCTGCGCGCCGCGCGCCTGAGCCGCTCCGCAGCGCTTTCCAGGGGCTCTCCTGAGCTTTCCAGGAGCTTTCGCGGGAGTCCGCGCTCATCCGTGGCCGTCCCGCTCATACGTGCTCCCACCTGCGAGAATCCTTCAAATCGAAGGCACCGCGTGCCCGCATTGCTGGCACCGGATGCCGACTTTCTCGATATGGAGGAGTTTTCCCTTCAACCCTTTGATCGATCATCGATCACGGAGTTACAGTCTCCGACGGGCTCTCACCAGAGCTTCACGCCCTGTCCTGCCAAGAACCGGGCACCCCCACCCCTTACCGAACAGGGGACCCCCTCCGACTCAGGAAGGCGGCGACATGACCGACCCCTCCGCAATCCAGCCGAGCGAGCTCGACCAGCTCCCGGACCGCGACCCCGAGGAGACCGCCGAATGGCAGGCCTCCCTGGACGCCGTCACCCAGGCGGCCGGGCCGCACCGTGCCGCGTACTTGATGCGCCGCACGCTGGAGCGCGCCGAGGGCGCGGGCCTGGCGCTGCCCAAGCTCCTCGAGACCGACTACGTCAACACCATCCCCACCTCCGCCGAGCCGTCCGTCGACGGTGACGAGGAGATGGAGCGGAAGATCACCGCGTGGAACCGCTGGAACGCGGCCGCGATGGTCACCCGCGGCTCCAAGCACGGCGTCGGCGGCCACATCGCGACCTTCGCGTCCGCGGCCTGGCTGTACGAGACCGGCTTCAACCACTTCTTCAAGGGCAAGGAGGGGGACGGGTCCGGCGACCAGCTGTACATCCAGGGCCACGCCTCCCCCGGCATCTACGCCCGCGCCTTCCTCGACGGCCGTCTGAACGAGGCGCAGCTCGACAACTTCCGCCAGGAGGCGGGCGGCAACGGCCTGCCCTCCTACCCGCACCCGCGCCGCCTGCCCTGGCTGTGGGAGTTCCCGACCGTCTCCATGGGTCTGGGCCCGCTCTCCGCGATCTACCAGGCGCGCTTCAACCGGTACCTCACCAACCGCGGCATCAAGGACGTCTCCGCCTCGCACGTGTGGGCGTTCCTCGGTGACGGCGAGATGGACGAGCCCGAGTCGACCGCTGCCCTCGCACTGGCCGCGCGTGAGGGTCTGGACAACCTCACGTACGTCATCAACTGCAACCTGCAGCGCCTCGACGGCCCGGTCCGCGCCAACTTCCGCGTGGTGCAGGAGCTGGAGGCCCAGTTCCGCGGCGCCGGCTGGAACGTCATCAAGGTCCTGTGGGGCAACGCCTGGGACGAGCTGTTCCAGCTCGACACCACCGGCGCCCTGGTCCGCCGCCTGCGCGAGGTGCCGGACGCGCAGTTCCAGACGTACGCCACGCGCGACGCCGCGTACATCCGCGAGCACTTCTTCGGCGCCGAGCCCGCGCTCGTCGAGCTGGGCAAGCTGCTCACGGACGACAAGATCAGCGAGTGCTTCCACCTCTCGCGCGGCGGCCACGAGGCCCGCAAGGTCTACGCGGCCTACCGTGCGGCGCTCACCCACACGGGCGCGCCGACCGTGATCCTCGCGCAGACGGTCAAGGGCTTCACCCTCGGCAAGGGCTTCGAGTCCAAGAACGCCAACCACCAGATGAAGAAGCTCTCGGTGGACGAGTTCAAGGACATGCGCGACCTGCTCGAACTGCCGATCCCGGACAGCGACTTCGTCGACGGCCAGGTGCCCTACGGCCACCCCGGCGCCGATTCGCCCGAGGTCCGCTACCTCCAGGAGCGCCGCGCGGCCCTCGGCGGTCCCGCCCCGGCCCGCCGCACGCAGCCGCTCGCGCCGCTGCCCGCCCCCGCCGAGAAGGCGTTCGCCTCCTTCGACAAGGGCTCCGGCTCGCAGTCGGTGGCCACGACCATGGCCTTCGTACGCCTGGTCAAGGACCTCGTGCGTGACAAGGAGTCCGGCAAGCGCTGGGTGCCGATCGTCCCCGACGAGGCGCGCACCTTCGGCATGGAGTCGCTCTTCCCCTCGCTCGGCATCTACTCGCCCAAGGGCCAGACGTACGAGCCGGTCGACCGCGACCAGCTGATGTACTACAAGGAGGCCAAGGACGGCCAGATCCTCAACGAGGGGATCACCGAGGCCGGTTCCATGGCGGACTTCATCGCCGCTTCGTCGTCGTACGCGACGCACGGCGAGCCGATGATCCCCTTCTACATCTTCTACTCGATGTTCGGCTGGCAGCGCACCGCCGACCAGATGTGGCAGCTCGGCGACCAGCTGGGCCGCGGCTTCCTGGTGGGTGCCACGGCGGGTCGTACGACGCTGACGGGTGAGGGTCTGCAGCACGCGGACGGCCACTCGCCGGTGATCGCCGCGACCAACCCGGCCGCCCTCTCGTACGACCCGGCGTTCGCCTACGAGGTCGCCGCGATCGTCAAGGAGGGTCTGCGCCGCATGTACGGCGAGGCCCACGAGGGTGAAGACCAGGACGTCTTCTACTACCTCACCGTCTACAACGAGCCGATGCCGCAGCCCGCGAAGCCCGCGGGTGTCGACGAGGGCATCGTCAAGGGCCTGTACCGCTTCAACACGGCCGAGACGGCCGGGCTCTCGCCCGCCGCCAACGCCGCGCGGATCCAGCTGCTCGGCTCGGGCACCGCGATCCACTGGACGCTCAAGGCGCAGCGGCTGCTCGCCGAGGAGTGGGGCGTGGCCGCCGACGTGTGGTCCGCGACGTCCTGGACCGAGCTGCGCCGCGACGCGCTGGAGGCCGACGAGGCCATCCTGCGCGGCGAGGAGCGGACTCCCTTCATCCGTACGGCACTTGAGGGTGCCCAGGGCCCGGTGCTCGCCGTCTCCGACTACATGCGCCAGGTCCCCGACCAGATCGCGCAGTGGGTCGAGCAGGACTACTCCTCGCTCGGCGCGGACGGCTTCGGCCTCTCCGACACGCGCGACGCCGCCCGTCGCCACTTCGGCATCGACGCGGAGTCGATCGTCGTCGCGTCGCTCGCGCAGCTCGCCCGTCGCGGTGAGGTGCCTGCGGCCGCGGTGAAGGAAGCGCGGGCCAAGTACGGGCTGTAAGCCTTCGGCTTGATGCGGGTGCGGGTCCTCTGCCCTTGGGGTGGGGGCCCGCATCTGTTGTATCGCTACCCGCGGGCCGGTGGGGGCTGGTCGCGCAGTTCCCCGCGCCCCTTTGGGGCACGGCATCATGAGGGCCATGCGCGCTGCCCGCCTCATCAAGATGGTGCTCCTGCTCCAGGCGCGGCCCGCCATGACCGCCGCCGAGCTCGCGGCCGAGCTGGAGGTGTCCGAGCGGACCATCACGCGCGACGCCCAGGCGCTGTCGGAGGCGGGGGTCCCGGTCTACGCCGACCGGGGGCGGACCGGCGGCTACCGGCTCGTCGGCGGCTACCGCACCCGTCTCACCGGGCTCGGCCGCAGCGAGGCCGAGGCGCTCTTCCTGTCCGGGGTGCCGGGCGCGCTGCGCGAGATGGGCCTTGACGACGCGGCGTCGGCGGCCCGTCTGAAGGTGTCCGCGGCGCTGATGCCGTCCCTGCGCGACGCCTCGCAGAACGCGGCGCAGCGCTTCCATCTGGACGCCCCCGGCTGGTTCAAGGAGACGCCCGCGCCCGAGCTGCTGCCCGCCGTCGCCGACGCGGTGTGGGACGACCGGCTGATCACCGCCCGCTACCGGCGCCAGGACTCCGAGGTGGAGCGGGAGTTGGAGCCCTACGGCCTCGTGCTCAAGGCGGGCGTCTGGTACCTGTGCGCGCGGGTGACCGACTCCGGTGCGCACCGGGTGTACCGCATCGACCGGTTCACGGCCGTCGCCGCGGGCGGGGAACGCTTCGCACGCGACGAGGAGTTCGACCTGCCCGGCTTCTGGGACGAGCGGGCCGCGCAGTTCGCGCGCGGGATCCTGCGGGCCGAGGTGGTGCTGCGGCTCACCACGGCGGGCGTGCGGGCACTGCCGTACGCCACCGACGCCGCGGTCGCGCGCGAGGCGATGGAGACCGCGGGCGAGCCCGACGCGGCGGGCCGGGTGACGGTCACGCTGCGCGTCGAGAACGAGGACGTGGCGTACACCCAGCTCATGGCGCTCGGCCCGGAGGCGGAGGTGGTGGAGCCCGCCGCGCTGCGCGCCCGGTTCGCCGAGGCGGCGGCGCGGGCGGCGGGGCTCTACCGGGACCAGGGCCCGTGACCTGTCATCGCGGACCTGTGTCCGTGACCTGTCACCGCGGCCCCGTTCCCGTGACCGGTCAGCGGTAGCCGGTGACGTCCGCCTCCTTGCCCGTCTGCTCGACCTCCGCGATGTAGCGCCAGGCGTCCGGCGCCGAGCCGTCCACGTCCGTGAAGCCGTACTCCTTGGCCAGTCCCCCGCTGGAGAGCGACGCGCCGTTCCAGCGCTTCACGTCGGGGTCGGCGGCGAGCGCGACGAGGGCGCGGCCCACGAACGTCGGCGTCTCGGAGATCGCGAAGTGCGGGTTCTGCTCGGTGCCGTCGAGCCAGTTCTCCTCGGTCACCTTGAAGGCCGTGTCGAGCATGAACTCCGAGCGCAGCCAGCCGGGGGTGAGACAGAGCGCCGTACAGCCGTACTCCTCGACCTCCTGTGCGAGGTCGTGCGCCATCCGCAGCGGGGCCGCCTTGGCGAGGTCGTAGTAGAAGGGTTTGCGGTAGTTGGCGCGGTTGTACTCCTCGGTGCCGTCGGTGACCTCGACGACCAGGCCGCCGGGGTTCCTGATCAGGAGCGGCAGCGCGTACCTGCTGGTGACGATGTGGGTCTCCATGCCGAGGCGCAGCAGGCGCAGCCCCTTGTCGAGGTCGTGCTCCCACATCTTCTTGTCCCACTCGACGTGGATGTCACCGCCCCAGATGTCGTTGACGAGGATGTCGAGGCGGCCCTGTTCCCGGTCGACGCGCTCGACGAGGGCCTCGACCTGCTCGGGCTCCAGGTGGTCGGTGGGCACGGCGATGCCCCGGCCTCCCGCCGCCTCCACCAGCTCCGCCGTCTCCTCGATGGTCTCGGTGGCGCGGCCGATCTCGCTGGTGTGCTCGCGGGTGGTGCGTCCCGTCACGTAGACGGTGGCGCCCGCGCGGCCGAGCTCCACGGCCATGGCGCGGCCCGCGCCGCGCGTGGCCCCCGCGACGAGGGCGATCTTTCCGGTCAGTGTCTGCGTGGTCTCCATGTTCTTGAGGCTTCCACCGAAAGCCGACAACCCCTGTCGGTTTTTCCATGGGCATGTGCACGCATAACGAGACAGCCGCATTCCGGCGCACTCCGCGTGCGCCCCCACTCTCCAGGACCGATGCTTGACCCGTGATGGACGAGACGGAGTTCTGGGAGATCGTGGACGGTACTCGCGAGGCCGCCGGCGGCGACCCCGAGGACCACGCCGAGCTGCTCGTCGAGAGACTGATCCAGTCCGATCCGGACTCGGTCCTCGACTTCGCCCGTCACTTCGAGGCGCGCTACAACCGCGCCTACCGCTGGGACCTGTGGGGCGCCGCGTCTGTGCTGCTCGGCGGCGCGAGCGACGACGCCTTCGACTTCTTCCGCTGCTGGCTGATCGGCCAGGGCAGGGAGGTCTTCGAGGGTGCGGTGCACGACCCCGACGCGCTCGCCGAGCTCCTCGACGACTTCGACGAGGAGCTCGACGGCGACGGCGAGGAGCTCGGCTACGCCGCGGACGAGGCGTACGAGCAGCTGACCGGCGTCGTCGCCCCGGACCTCGGCATTCCGCCCGCGCCCCCGGAGCCGGTGGGCACGGCCCTGGACTTCGAGGACGACGCGGTGCTGGCACAGCGGTATCCGCGGCTGTGGAACCGGTTCATGGCGGATTGACGCGGAGATCCACCAGAAAGACCCTAGACCCCGCCGAGGTTCAGCTCCGGGTTCGTACGGCCGAGGATCATCTCCGTGCGCCCCGGCAGGCCCGCGTCGATCATCTCCGGCTGCGGCGTGACCCAGTAGCGGCCCTCGGCGATCTGCTCGAAGCAGCGGCGGGCGTGCTCGTCCGCGGTGATGCCCTGGGTGTCGGCGCGCGCCTGGAGCGAGGCGTTGAAGCCCGCGATCTCGGGCGGGGTGCCGTCGCCGGGTACCGCGGCCCGGAAGATCTCGCTGCGCACCGAGTCGGGCAGGACGACGGAGACCTGGATGTCGGCCCCCTTCATCCGCAGTTCGTACGCGAGCGACTCGGTGAGCGCGAGCGTGCCGAACTTGGTGACGCTGTACGGCGCCATCAGCGGGCTCGGGAAGAGGCCGCCGACGGAGGAGACGTTGACGATCCACGCCTTGGTACCGCGCTCCAGGAGGCGCGGCACGAAGGAGCGGATGCCGTTGACGTACCCGCCGACGTTGACGCGCAGGGCGGCGTCCCAGCGCTCGGCCGGGATCTCCCAGGAGTAGCCCATCGCCATGATCCCGGCGTTGTTGACGAGCAGGTCGACCGCGCCGAACCGCTCGTACGCACGGTCCGCGAGCGCCTCGACGGAGGCCGGGTCGGCGACGTCCGTGACGACGGCCTCGGCCTCGGCGCCCGCGCCCGCGAGCTCGCCCGCGAACGCCGTCAGGCGCTCGGCCGCGATGTCGGCGAGGACGAGTCGCATGCCGAGGGACGCGGCGTGCCGGGCGAACCCGGCGCCGATCCCCGCGGACGCCCCGGTGATGACGGCGACCTTGCCGCCGAAGGTCTCCGCGGCGGTCTCCGCCGCGGCCGCTGCCGCTGTCTCTGCCGCTGTCTCTGCTGCGCTGCTCATGATCGCGTGGCCTCCGAGGCTCAGAAGTGGGTGCCGCCGTCGACGCGGACCTCGGTGCCGGTGATGAAGCGGCCGTCGTCCGAGGCGAGCATGGCGACGACGGAGGCGACGGTCTCCGGGCCCGCGAAGCCCTGGCCGAGCGCGGGCGCGAGCTTCACGAACAGGCTCATGTCGGCGTCCTCGGGCAGGCCGGGGCCCACGCTCTGCCTGCTGGCGCCGGAGCCGTCGGTCATGCCGGAGGAGATGGATCCGGGCTGCACGGCGGTGAAGCGGACGCCCTGCTTGCCGTACTCACTGGCCAGCGCGTGCGTCATGGACTGGATGCCGCCCTTGCTCGCCGCGTAGGCCGCCATGTACGGGTGGGCGAACATCGCCGAGGTGGAGCTGAAGTTGACCACCGCCGAGCCGTTGCCCGCAAGGAGTGCGGGGAGGGACTCGCGGATCATCAGGAAGGTGCCGGTGAGGTTGACCCCGATGACCTGGTTGAAGGCGTCGAGGGTGGTCTCGTGGGTGTGCGAGGAGCGCAGGATGCCGGCGGCGTTCACCAGGACGTCCAGGCCGCCGAGGGCCTCGACGGCGGCGGCGACGCCCGCGCGGACCGAGGCCTCGTCGGCGATGTTCACGACGACGGTGGTCAGGCGCGCCGCGTCGGCACCGGCCTTGGCGGCGGTGTCCTTCAGACCGTCCTCGCTGACGTCGGCGGCGACGACGCCGCCGCCCTCGGCCAGCATCCGCAGCACGGTGGCCTGCCCGATGCCGGAGCCGCCGCCGGTGACCAGGGCGCGGCGGCCTTCGTAGCGGTTCAGGGTCTGCATGGCGCTCATGGCGTTCTCCACTCTCGCGATCTTGCCTTCGGTTACACGGTACGCCTGGGTGGCACAATGTGCCACTACGGCTAGACATGCCCATCTGGCTCGGGCGGCGTACTCTTCGACGGGTGAGCACCCAGTCGCCGGCCCCGCCCCTCTCCCTCACCGAGCGCCGCAAGCTGGCCACCCAGCTGGAGATCGCGCACGCCGCGGCCGCGCTCTTCACCGAGCACGGCACCGACGGCACGACGGCCGAGGCGATCGCGCACCGGGCCGGGGTCGCGCTGCGCACCTTCTACCGGTACTTCCGCACCAAGCAGGACGCGGTGGGTCCGCTGCTCGCCGTCGGCGGGGAGCGGTGGCGCGCGCTGCTCGCCGCGAGCGAGCCGGGCGCCGGGCTGCCGAAGGCCCTGGAGGCGGCGATCGCGGAGGCGCTCGCCGCCCGGGACCCGGCCGCGGCGGACGGCCTGCGCCAGGCCCGCGGCCTGCTGCGCGCCGCGCAGGACGACCCGGCGCTGCGGGCGGTCTGGTACCGCGTGAACCAGGAGTCCGAGGAGCGGCTGCGCCCCGTGGTGGCCGCCGTCGCGGGCCCCGGAGCGCCCGCCCTGGAGATCCGCCTGGCGGCGGCAGCGGCGACGGACGCGATCCGGATCGCCCTGGAGACCTGGGCGGAGTCGGACGCGGACGTCACGGGGCCCGGCTCCCCCGCGGACCTCGCGGTGCGGTGCCTGCGGGAACTGATGGGCGGGATGCGGCTGTTGACGCGGGCGAAGGGCTCGGCGGCACGGCCCGGCCCGGAGACCTCCGCCTGACAGGGACCCTCCGCCTACTAGGAATCCCCCGGCACCGCGGTGGCGCCACCGCCCGCGACGCCGGGCTCCGGCACCGGATCCGGCGCGAACACCATCATCGTCACGTCGTCCCGCACGCTGCCCGCGTAGCCCACCACGTCCGACCAGACCCGCTCCGTGAGGGCCTGCGGGTCGTCCAGGAGCGCGGCGTCCGCCTTGAGCATCGAGGCGAGGCGGTCGGGCAGCGGATAGAACGTGCCGGTCGCGTCCCGCGCCTCGCTCACGCCGTCGGTCGGGGCCAGCAGCAGATCGCCGGTGAGCAGCGGCACGGTGAGCTGTTCGGGCGGCGCGAGGCCCGCGAGGCCGAGGCCCAGCGGGGTGCCCGCGGGCAGCGCGAGCTCGGTGACCTCGGAGCCGCGCAGCAGCAGCGGGGGCGGGTGACCGCAGGAGACGACCCGTACGACGGAGGCGTCGTCGGGGAATTCCAGGAGCACCGCCGTCGCGAACAGCTCGGCGTGCTCGTCGGCCGCCGAGTCCACCACGAGCCTGCGGTCGAGGCGGGCGGCGACGCCCTCCAGGTCGTGCTTGTCGAGGACCGCCTCGCGGAACGCGCCGAGCAGCGCGGCGACCGTGCCGACCGCGGCGAGCCCGTGCCCCTGCACGTCGCCGACCACCGCCCGCACCCCGGTGGGCCCCCTGCGGACGTCGAAGAAGTCGCCGCCGACGAGCGACTCGTGCTGCGCCGCCTCGTACAGACCCGCGCAGCCCACCCTGCCGACCCGCTCCGGCAGCGGTGGCAGGACCGCGAACTGGGCCGCCTCCGCGACCGTGCGGACCGTGACGAGCTGGGCCTCGCGGCGGCTGCGCACCCAGGCGAAGACCACACTGAGCAGCGCGATGAAGCTGATCGTCAGCTCGTCGCTGGTGCCGGGGTGGCCGAGGCCGAAGCCCGGCAGCGAGAGCAGTATGACCACGAAGCCGCTGAGGATCGCGGTGGCGGCGGGGCCGTACGACAGGGCGGCCAGCGGCGGCACGGCGGCGACCAGGAAGCTCAGGTCCACCGTCTTCGGGGTGACCAGCTGGATGAGGACGATCGCCAGGAGGAGCAGCGGCGGGGGCCAGCGCACCCAGGGCGGCGGCGGGGTACCGCGCAACAGCCAGTCGCGCTGGTCCGCCTCGCGCCGTCTGGCCGCAGCCCTGATCATCTCTTCACGCTCCTACGGCGGGCGGCACACCGCACCCCGGGCCGGTCCGTCGGGTGCGGTGCCCCCCCCCGGTCAGAGGGGGCGGCCCATGAGGACGTCGTCGACGTACGCGCCGTCGAGCAGGAACTCGCCGGGCAGGACGCCCTCGGTCACGAAACCCTCCGCTTCGTAGAGCGCACGGGCCGGGGTGTTGTGCCCGAGGACGCGCAGCGTGATGCGGAGCGCGCCCTGTCTGCGGGCCTCGTCCATGGCCGCCCTGATGAGCCGCTTGCCGATGCCCCGGCCGCGCAGCTCCTCCGCGACGACGAAGCCCTGGATCTGCCGGACGTGCGCGTTGACCAGCAGCGGCGTCGGATAGCCGAGCTTCACATAGCCGACGATCCGCCCCGCCACCTCGGCGACCAGGTGGTCGCGCGGGCCGAAACGGTCGTTGAAGAAGGGGTCGTACGGCGGCTGGGGGCGCGGCTGGACCGCGTGCAGCGTGGACCAGGTGGCGCGGTCGAGGCGGGCGAGGGCGTCGTCGTCCTCGGGCAGGGCGGTGCGTATGTGCATGTCCGGCATGGCGCCACTGTACGGCGGCCACCGCACGCCTCACGGCCGTTTTTGCGGGCAGGATGGGCCCATGGAAACCACACGGTCCCGCGTCGCCGTGGCCGGCGCCTCCGGGCTCATCGGTACGGCGCTGACCCGCTCCCTGGCCGAGGACGGACACGAGGTGGTGCGCCTCGTGCGCAGGGCGCCCCGCGCGAAGGACGAGGTGCGCTGGGCCCCCAAGCAGGGGCGGGTGGACACGGCCGGGCTCGCCGGGTGCACCGCGGTCGTCAATCTCGCGGGCGCGGGCATCGGTGACCGCCGCTGGACGGACGCGTACAAGCGGGAGCTGCGCGACAGCAGGGTGCTCGGCACGACGGCGCTCGCCTCGGCGCTCGCCTCGCTCGACGAGGACGAACGGCCCGAGGTGTTCGTGAACGCGAGCGCGATCGGCTACTACGGGGACACCGGGGACCGCGCGGTCGACGAGAGCGCCCCCGCCGGTGACGGCTTCCTGCCGTCGCTGTGCGTGGAGTGGGAGGAGGCCACGGGTGCGGCGCGGGAGGCGGGCGTACGGACCGTGGTGGCGCGCAACGGTCTGGTGGTGGGCCGGGGCGGCGGGGCCTGGGGCCGGCTCTTCCCGCTCTTCAAGGCGGGCCTTGGCGGGCGCCTCGGGGACGGCAGGCAGTACTGGAGCTACATCTCCCTGCACGACGAGGTGGCCGCGCTCCGGCACCTCATCGACAGTCCCTCACTGTCGGGCCCGGTGAACCTGACGGCCCCCGACCCGCTCACCAATCGTGAGGTGACGGCGGCGATGGGCCGGGTGCTGCACAGGCCCACGCTCTTCACGGCACCGGCGCCGGTGCTGCGCGTGGTGCTCGGAGAAATGGCGGACGACGTGCTCGGCAGCCAACGCGTACTGCCGTCCCGCCTCCTGGAGTCGGGCTTCTCCTTCGCTTTCCCCACCATCGAGGAAACCCTCCGAGCGGCCCTCCGCTGACCCCACCGACCGCCCCCGTACTTGTGCCGCTGTCCCCTCCCCTCGGCACCGTGGTGCCGTGCCCACCCGTGCCGCCCCAGCGGCACGATTGCCCACGGCGGGAACACCCTGCGTCCGGCGCGACGGCGCGTTGGGGTGGGGGAGGCGGCGGGCTTCTTCATTCGGTTCAGCGGCGCAGGTGACAGGGATGGCGGTGCCGGGCCGCAGCCGCGAGCGTGCCCTGCTGCACGGGGCGGCACGGCGACGGAACCCGCGCCCGGCCCGCAGCCGCGAGACGGCCCGAGGGGACGTGGCGGTATGTCTGCCCGGAGCACAAGTGGCCGCGTACCGAGGTGCATGACCACGACGGCTCACCGGGATAGCGAGGACGGACATACCGCCGCGGCCCCGCCCCACGACGCACCCGAGGCGCGACAGGCCCCACCGGCCCGCAGCCGTGAGCGAGACCCGAGGGGACGCGGCGGTATGTCCGCCCGGAGCACAAGCAGCCACGAGCCGAGGTGCATGACCACGACGGCTCACCGGGATAGCGAGGACGGACATACCCCCGCGGCCCCGCCCCACGGACGACCAGAGCGAACCCCGCCCCAGCCGCCTGCACAGGCACCGTGCGACCACCGTGCGACCGTGCCCGGTCCATGCGCGACTGCCCCCGACCGCCCCCGCTCCTACCCTCGACCCGAACTCGTGGATTCCGGAGCCCAGTTGGGGGCATCAGGCCCCCACAAGCCCGCGCGACCTCTGGAGGGGCACGTGCTAGAGCCTGCGCACCATGCTGATGTCGTCATCGTGGGGGCCGGGGCCGCGGGGCTCTCGGCCGCACACCGGCTGACCAGCGCCGGTGTCACGACCGTCGTCCTGGAGGCCGCTCCCTGCGTCGGCGGCCGCATGTCGACCGAGAAGCTGGACGGCTTCCGGCTCGACAGGATCGGGCAACTGCTCACCACCTCGTATCCGGAACTCCGCCGCACCCCGGGCCTCGACTCACTCGTCCTGCGCCCCTTCTCCCCCGGCCTCCTCGTGCACAGCGACGGCCGCCACCACCGCGCGGCGGAGCCCCTTCCGGCCCGGAGCGCAAGGGGCGCACTCAGCACAGCGCGCGCCCTCGCGAGCGCCCCCCGCGGCCCCCGCGGCCCCCGCACGGCCGGCCCGCGCGCAGCCCCCCGCCTGGCACCGCGCCTGGCACCCCGCACAGCGCTGCGCCCCCCGTCCCGCCCCACCCCCCTGGGTGGCCCCCTCGACCAGGCCCGCCTGGCCGCCGCCCTCGCCCGCCTCGCCGCGACCCCCGTGGAACGCCTCCTGTCCCGCCCCGAACTCCCCGCCGGAGACGCCCTGTCCGCCCGCGGCCTGCCCGCCCGCACCATCCAGGGATTCCTGCGCCCCCTGCTCTCCGCGCTGCTCTGCGACCCCGGCCTGAGCACGTCGAGCCGCTGCGCGGACCTCGCGCTGCACGCGTTCGCGCGCGGCCGCCTCTGCCTGCCCGAGGGCGGCGCCGAGGTGCTGCCCGAGCTGCTCGCCGCCGCCCTGCCACCCGGCACGGTCCGCACCGGCGTCCGCGTCACCTCCGTCTCCACGTCCTCCGTGACCACCGCGGCGCACGGCGAGATCGGCTGCCGCGCCGTCCTGCTCGCCACCGACGCCCGCGCCGCCGCCGAACTCCTGCCCGGCCTGCGCGTACCGCCCTTCCACGAGGTGACCGTGGTGCACCACACCGCGCCCGAGCCGCCCCTCGAAGGAGCCGGGCTGCTCCTGGACGCGGACCGCGCGGGCCCGGTCGCCCACACGGCGGTGGTCAGCCAGGTCGACCCCTCGCGCGCCCCCGCCGACCGCGTGCTCATCTCCTCGACGGTGCTCGGCCCGCCGCCCGACCAGCGCGCCGTCCTCACCCACCTCGCCGATCTGTACGGCACCCCGACCGACCGCTGGGAACTGCTCGCCGTGCACCACACCCGCGAGGCCGTGCCCGCGATGCCGCCCCCGCACGACGTCCGCCGTCCCGTGCGGCTGCTCGCTGGGCTCTACGTGTGCGGCGACCACCGGGACACCAGCACGGTGCAGGGCGCACTGCACTCGGGCCGCCGCGCCGCGCACGCCGCGCTCACGGACTTCGGCATCACCACGGCGTACGCCCCTGAGTCGCTGCCCGCGGCCGCCTGATCCATCCGACCTCTGTCCCGCTCCCCCGGAAGCCCCCGCGCCCCCCACGCGGGGGCTTTCCCCTTGCCCCGGCCACCGCACACCGGTCCCCACGGACCCCGCCCACCTCTGCAACTTCCCTTGCCACATGGGTAGTACACGGTTACCGTCCCCCGGAATCGCCAAGCAGCGGGAGGACCGACGTGCGTCGCACCTTGCCGGTGGTATCGCTCATCCTCGGCCTATTCATGGGAGCTCTAGCCTTGCCCACCGCCCACGCCGACGGCCCCCGCGAGGGACCCGCGGGGGCGGCGGAACCGTCCGCCCCGCCGTCCGTCATCCCCCGCCCCACCGAGTGGCACGCGCTCGACGGGAACACCTCGCTCACCCGCCGCACCCGCGTCCTCATCGACCCGCGCACCGCGTCCGCCACCGCCCTGCCCGCCGGACGCGCCGAACTCCCGGGCCCGGCACGGCAGTCGGTACGGCAGCTCGCCACCCGGCTGCGTACGGAGATCGGGCAGGTCACCGGCGTCACGCCACGCCTCACGAGCGGCGGCCGCCCGGCGGCGGGCGACATCGTCCTGACCCTCACCGACCAGGGCGCCCCCGACGGCGAGGGCCCCCTCGGCGCCGAGGGCTACCGCTTCGACAGCCGCGGCCCCGTCCGTATCGAGGCCGCCTCCACGCACGGCCTCTACTACGGCACCCGCACCCTGCTCCAGCTCCTGCGCGCCACCGCCGACGACCACCGTGAGGTGCCGCGCGCCACGGCGACGGACCGCCCCGCGCAGCGGATCCGCATGGTCCACCTCGACGCGGGCCGCAAGTACTGGCGGATCCCGTACCTGGAGAACCTGATCCGCAGGATGGGCGACCAGAAGCTCAACACGCTGCTCCTGCACCTCTCCGAGTCCGAGGGCTTCCGCCTGGACAGCCCGAGGTTCCCCGGCCTCGCCGACCCGGAGCACAGCTACAGCCGCGCCGACATCGAGCACCTGAAGGCCTTCGCCGCCCGCCACCACGTCCAGCTGATGCCCGGCCTGGAACTCCCCGGCCACGCCACCGTGATCAGCGAGGCCTTCGGCATCGGCTTCGGCTCCGGCGAGAACCCCTGTACGGGCGCGCACACCCACTCCCACCTCACGCCCGACTGGATCATCGACATGACCAGCGAGCGGGCGGTCGAGAAGTCGAAGGAGATCGTCGACGAGTTCGCGGGCTGGTTCGACGCGCCGCTGTTCTCGATCGGCGCGGAGGAGGTGCCGGGACAGCTCGCCCAGTGCCCGCGCGTGCAGGACCACCTGGCCGCGTCCCCGGACGTCAGCACGCTCGGCGATCTGCTCAACCGCTACATCAACACCCTGGACGACGTGGTCACTTCGCACGGCAAGCGCACCGCCGTCTACAACGGCTCCGAGCACCTGGACGCGCCCCAGCAGCAGGTGCACTTCCCCGTCGTCTTCCTCGCCTGGGAGGGCACCGGCGCCGAACCCGCCGTCCCCGGCCACGACGAGATCGCCATCGGCCCGTTCTACGACACCCCGAACAACTACCACCACACGTACCCGGACGAGCCCTGGATGTACGACGGTTGGGCGCCGAGCACCGCGCCCGACATGCTCGGCGCGGGCGTCACCAACTGGGCCGACTACAACTTCTGGGCCGACGACGGCTACTTCGAGCAGCACATGGCGGGCGCCCGCGCGATCCTCGCCGACCGCGCCTGGAACAGGTCCGCGACCCCGGACACGCTCGCCGACTTCCGGGCCCGCGCCGCCCGCGTCGGCGACCCCCCGGGGACGACACCCGCGCCCGTGCCGCCCCGCGTCCAGGGCCGCCCCAGCCACCACTGGACCTTCGCCGACGCCTCGTACCCGAGCGGCTGGACGTACGCGGGCAGCCCCGGCAACACCCTCCTCGCGAAGGACGTGGCGGGCGGCCTGTCCGGCACGTCGTACATCATCGACAACCCCACGCCCGTGCCCGGCGTGCACGGCCGGGCCTGGCGGTTCGACTCCGACCGGGACGGCGTGGGCTTCGGGGGCCTGGACGTCGCCGAGCCCTGGACGGTCTCGGTGCGGGTCCGCGCCTCGGCGCGCACCCCCGACCAGGTGCTGCTCAGCTCCAAAGCAGGCGCCCTGAAGCTGATGCAGCACGGCACCGGCAAGGTCGGCTTCACGCGCTACGGCGCGGCCGACCACAGCTTCGAGCACACGCTGCCGCTCGACCGCTGGACGCGGCTGACCTGGGTGGCGACGCCGGGACACACGGTCCTGTACGCCGACGGCGAGCGGATCGGCGCGATCGACGCCTCGATCCCGCTCCCCCTGCGCTCCATCGGCACGGAGAAGGCGAGCCTGCGGGGCGACGTGGACGACCTCGTCACGTGGGACGAGGCGCTGTCCCCCGGGGAGGTCCGGCGCCTGAGGTGAGGGCCTCCGTCGCGGCGGGCGGAGAGTCCCGCCGCGACGGCGTCCGGCGCGGGCCTATCCGAAGGCCGCGACCCGGTCGCGGTAACCCCGCACGGGCGCCGCGTCCCGGTACGGCTCCAGACGCCGCTCGAAGTCCCGCACGTACTCGTGGGCCCGCGCCGACCGCATCTCGCCCGCGGCCTGCGCCGCCTCGGCGCCCAGCTGGCAGGCCTGCTCCAGCTCGCCGAGCCCGAGCCGCGCGCTGGCGAGCACCACCCGGCAGAACAGCCGGCTGCGCGCGAAGGCGGGCGCGCGCAGCTGGAGCGAGCGCTCGGCGTACTGGGCGGCCGCGCGGTACTGCTGGAGATCGCGGTAGCTGTGCCCGAACTCGTCCGCGAGCTGGGCCTCGTCGAAGAACCGCGCCCAGTGCGGCACTTCGTCGCCGGGCCGCGCCGCTTCGAGCGAGCGCTCGGCCCGCACCAGGGACGCCGTGCAGGCCCGCACCTCCCCGAGCACCCCGTGCCCGCGCGCCTCCGCCGCGTACAGCAGGGCCTGGACGACGGGCGGCGCCGACGAGCCGACGCCCTGCTGGGCGACGCGGGCCAGCTGGACGGCCTCGCGCCCGTGCCCGAGATAGACGGCCTGGCGGCTCATGGTGACCAGGACGTACGAGCCGTACGCACGGTCGCCCGCGGCCTGCGAGAGGCGCAGCGCCTGGACGTAGTACCGCTGGGCGAGGCCGTGCGCCACGATGTCGTACGAGGTCCAGCCCGCGAGCCGGGTCAGATCGGCGGCGGCCGCGAAGAGCCGCCGCCCGGCCTGCTCGCCGTAGGTGCCGCGCAGCATCGGCTCGGCCTCGTGCTCCAGATAGCGCACCAGGGCCTGCCGGGCGTGCCCGCCGCCGTAGGCGTGGTCGAGGGCGCGGAAGAGTTCCCCGACGGCCCGCAGCGCCGCGATGTCACCGCTGGTGACCCGCTGCCCGGGACCGCGCTCGGGCCCCTGCCGCTGGCGGGGTACGACGGGGCGCCCCTGGACCGGCACGCGCGAGTCGCCCTCGCCGCGTCCCACGCGCTCGTCGGCCCTGCCGATCAGCCAGTCTCTGCTCGGCACGACGAGGCCGGCCGGGGTGAACGCGATCTTCCGGAGTTCCGCGTGGCTGCCGGAGTCCTTGCGCCAGAGGCCGCCGACGATGTCGACCGCCTCCTCGGGGGACGCCGCGAACTCCAGGCCCGCGTAGACCGGGGCGCACGCGTCGAGGCCGAGGTCCTGTGCGGACAGGCGTCGCCCGAGCCGCCGTGTGAAGACCTCGGCGATCAGCGCGGGCGTGGTGCCTCTTGGTTGCTGACCGCGCAGCCATCGGGTCACGGACGTCTTGTCGTAGCGCAGGTCGAGGCCGTGCTCGAGCCCGAGCTGGTCGACGCGGCGCGCGAGGCCCGCATTGGAGAACCCGGCTTCCGAGATGAGCGCGGCTAGCTGGCGGTTGGGGGTTCGCTGCGGGGGTCGTTCCGTCATCGGCTGTGCGGTCTCCTGCCTTCCGGGCCTGCCTTGAGCAGCCCTTATGGCCTCGTGAACGGCGCGAATGTAGCGGCCATCGGGGCCCTCTCCGGGCCCTTCGCGCACCATTCATCCGATCGTGTGAGGAACCCGGGCCTGAGTTGCCGCCGGAGGGGGCCCGTACAGTGGCAGAGGCGCGATGTGTGCACGGTGAACGTTCAGGGAGGCACCTGCCGTGAGTGAGTTTCGGTTCGTCCGGCTGGGCTTCGGCCCGGACGCCGTCGAGTACCAAGAGGCGTGGGACGAGCAGCGCCGCGTGCACGCCGCCCGCTTCGCCGACGAGGTCCCCGACACCTGCCTGCTCCTGGAGCACCCGCCGGTCTACACGGCGGGCCGCCGCACCGAGGACAGCGAGCGCCCGCTGGACGGCACGCCCGTCGTCGACGTGGACCGCGGCGGCAAGATCACCTGGCACGGCCCGGGTCAGCTGGTCGGCTATCCGATCCAGAAGCTGCCGCGTCCGGTGGACGTCGTAGCACATGTGCGCCGCCTGGAGGAGGCACTTATCCGTACGTGTGCGGAGTTCGGCCTGGAGACCTCGCGCGTCGAGGGCCGCAGCGGCGTCTGGGTGCTCGGTGACCCGGTGGAGCGGCGTCCGGCCCTCGGCGGCCTGTCCCTGGACTTCGACCCGCGCCTCCAGGACGACGAGTTCGACGCCCGGTTCAACGGTCCCGAGTACGCCCCGTCCAACGCGGGCCAGCGCCGCGAGGACCGCAAGATCGCCGCGATCGGCATCCGCGTCGCCAAGGGCGTCACGATGCACGGCTTCGCGTTCAACGTGAATCCGGACAACACCTGGTTCGACCGGATCATCCCGTGCGGCATCCGCGACGCGGGCGTGACCTCCCTCTCGTACGAGCTGGACCGGGAGATCACCATCGCGGACGTGCTGCCCGTCGCCGAGCGGCACCTGCGGGACGTACTGGAGAACGCGGAGCTCAAGCCGCGCCCGGTCGAGAAGGCCACCGTCTAGGGCGGGGCCGGGCCCGGGGGAATGCACCCCCTTGGCCAGAGGTTGGCCACAAGTAAGGCCAACGACATCACGGGCGTACCCTGGTGTGCGCCGCAGAATCGAAGATACGCCAGCTAATAGGGAGCCGATGTGTCCGCAGTCGCACCCGACGGACGCAAGATGCTGCGCCTGGAGGTCCGGAACGCCCAGACCCCCATCGAGCGCAAGCCCGAGTGGATCAAGACCCGGGCGAAAATGGGCCCCGAGTACAACGCCCTGCAGAAGCTCGTGAAGAGCGAGGGTCTGCACACGGTCTGCCAGGAGGCGGGCTGTCCGAACATCTACGAGTGCTGGGAAGACCGCGAGGCCACGTTCCTCATCGGCGGCGACCAGTGCACGCGGCGCTGTGACTTCTGCCAGATCGACACCGGCAAGCCGCAGGCCCTCGACCGCGACGAGCCGCGCCGCGTCGGCGAGTCCGTCGTCACGATGGACCTGAACTACGCCACGATCACCGGCGTCGCCCGCGACGACCTGGAGGACGGCGGCGCCTGGCTGTACGCGGAGACCGTGCGCCAGATCCACGCCATGACGGCGGAGCGCGCCGAGGGCTACACCAAGGTCGAGCTGCTCATCCCCGACTTCAACGCGGACCCCGACCAGCTGGCCGAGGTCTTCTCGTCCCGCCCCGAGGTCCTCGGGCACAACGTGGAGACGGTGCCGCGGATCTTCAAGCGGATCCGCCCCGGCTTCCGCTACGAGCGCTCGCTCGAGGTCATCACCAAGGCCCGCGAGGCCGGCCTGGTCACCAAGTCCAACCTGATCCTCGGCATGGGCGAGACCCGCGAAGAGGTCAGCGAGGCGCTGCGCCAGCTGCACGAGGCGGGCACGGAGCTCATCACCATCACCCAGTACCTGCGGCCCACGCCGCGCCACCACCCCGTGGAGCGCTGGGTGAAGCCCGCCGAGTTCGTGGAGCTGAAGGACGAGGCCGAGCAGATCGGCTTCTCCGGCGTGATGTCCGGGCCGCTGGTCCGCTCCTCGTACCGCGCGGGCCGTCTCTACCAGATGGCGATCGAGAAGCGCGGTGCGTACGTCGCCTCGCAGGCGGTCTGAGCTTCACGAGCCGTCCGCGTCACACAGGCCGTCCGACGGAGGCATCCGCCTGGCACATGCCGGGCGGACACCCACTGTGTGAATCGGCGCACAAGCACCTACCAACCAGTAGTGGCCGTAATGACGCGGCCCGTACGATCCCCGCAGGTGAACGGGACCGTACGGGCCGCGTCAGTGTTTTGGGCCGTCGCGTCAAGGTTTCATCGGTGTTTGACCGGTCGGTCACGCCCTGGTAACACCAATCAGTGACCCTGGTACTACCGCACGTACAGCCTTACCCATAGCCGCTCCCCCCACCCGAGCCGCTCCCCAGGAGGGCCCATCATGCAGGCCGCGCCCGTACGCGCCACCGCCATCCCGTCCGTCACCGACGCCCTGCGCGCCGTCGAGTCGCTGCTCATGAGCGGCGGCCAGCGCACCGCACGCCGCAACGCCTGGACTTCCGTGCTCGAGGACCGGCGCCGCGCCAAGGACCGGGTCGAGGCGCAGCGCGTGCTTGAAGAGGCCGTGACAACCCGCACGTCGTAGTCGGTACCGGGGGCACGTAGACTCACAGCATGGCGAGGAAGGAAACCACCGCGGCGGCTTCGGCCGCGGAACCAGGGCGACTCAAGCAGATTGCCCTCACCTACAAGATGACCCGGCGGGCCGACTCGAAGATCGGCCTCATCATCGCGGCTGTGGGAATCGTCACCTTTGGTGTCTTCCTCGCGATCGGCTTCTGGCTCGGTCACCCGATCTACCTGGGCATTCTCGGCTTCCTGCTCGCCTTCCTCGCGATGGCGATCGTCTTCGGACGCAGGGCCGAGCGGGCCGCCTTCGGGCAGATGGAGGGCCAGCCCGGCGCGGCGGCCGCGGTGCTCGACAAGATCGGCCGCGGCTGGACGACGACCCCGGCGATCGCGATGAACCGCAGCCAGGACGTGGTGCACCGCACCGTCGGCAAGGCGGGCATCGTGCTGGTGGCCGAGGGCAACCCGAACCGGGTCAAGGGCCTGCTGGCCGCCGAGAAGAAGAAGATGGCGCGCATCGTCGCGGACGTCCCGGTGCACGACGTCATCGTCGGCACCACGGACGACACGGTCTCGCTGAAGAAGCTGCGCACCACGCTCCTGAAGCTCCCCCGCGTGCTCACCGGCCCGCAGGTCACCGCGACCAACGACCGGCTGCGCGCGATGGGCGACCTCATGTCGAACATGCCGCTCCCGAAGGGCCCGATGCCCAAGGGCGCTCGGATGCCGCGCGGCGGCCCGAAGATGAAGTAGTCGCCGTCCACGTCTTCCCAGCTTCCTGACCACGTACGACGAGGGCCCCGGAACCGATCGGTTCCGGGGCCCTCGTCGTATGCGGCCTCGTCGTACGTGGTTGGCCGCTCGCCGCTCTCCGACGCTCAGATCCGGATCTGGACGGCGCGGGCGAGGCGGTCGTGCAGGCCGCGGCCGTCGCGGTCCCAGATGAGGGCCGGGACGGCGACGCACAGCAGCACGCTGCGGAGCAGGACGCGGCCGAAGCCGAGCCGGTCGCCGCCCTCGGCGACGACGCGCAGCCGGAAGAGCGCCTTGCCGGGCGTCGCGCCGATCGTGCCGACGGTGAGCACGCTCATCACGAAGAAGATGCCGAGGGCCCAGTTGCCCATCGCCTGCTGGTCGCCGCGGGCGAACAGGCCGTACGAGATGACCATGCACAGGCCCCAGTCCACGGCGATGGCGCCGATGCGGCGGCCGGGACGGGCGATCGAGCCCGGCCCCTCCTCCGGCAGGCCGAGTTGCTCGCCCCGGTACCCGAAGTCGACACCGGCGTCCTCCGCGGCCGCGCGCGGGCCTGACAGCCACGATCCGATTGCTTGCCTGTTGTCCACCCGTCCACGGTACTGCGCCCGTTTTCGTACGGGGACGGGCGGGGTCGTGGCGGGTTCGCGGCGGCTTCGCAGCGGGGGGCGCGGTGGGTTCGCAGCGGGGGCACGGCGGGCTCGCGGCGCGGCGTACGTCACAGGGCCACCACCGCGCCGTGACGTGCCGCAGCGACGCGGGTCGGTTAACTTCGGCGAAACAAATGGGTCATGCTTGAGAAATCCCCCGTCCTTATGGTCGGGTCCCAGCGTGTGCCACCGCACTGGCCGCACCAAGAGCCGTGACCCCGTCCCGCCCCGGACGGGAGTAGGAGGAGTTGGATGTTGTTCCAGAACGCCGACGACGCGAAGAAGTACATCGCGGACGAGGACGTCAAGTTCATCGACGTCCGATTCTGCGACCTGCCCGGTGTCATGCAGCACTTCACGATTCCGGCGGCGGCGTTCGACCCGGACGAGGAGCTGGCCTTCGACGGTTCGTCGATCCGTGGCTTCCAGGCCATCCACGAGTCCGACATGGCGCTGCGCGCGGACCTGTCGACGGCCCGGGTCGACCCGTTCCGCCGCGACAAGACCGTCAACATCAACTTCTTCATCCACGACCCGATCACGGGCGAGCAGTACAGCCGTGACCCGCGCAACGTGGCGAAGAAGGCGGAGGCGTACCTGGCCTCCACCGGCATCGCCGACACGGCCTACTTCGGCCCGGAGGCGGAGTTCTACGTCTTCGACAACGTCCGCTTCCAGACGTCGGCGAACGAGAGCTTCTACCACATCGACTCCGAGGCCGGCGCCTGGAACACCGGTGCGGTCGAGAACAACCGCGGCTACAAGGTCCGCTACAAGGGCGGTTACTTCCCGGCCCCGCCGGTCGACCACTTCGCCGACCTCCGCGCCGAGATCTCCCTCGAACTGGACAAGAACGGCCTCCAGGTCGAGCGCCAGCACCACGAGGTCGGCACGGCCGGCCAGGCGGAGATCAACTACAAGTTCAACACGCTGCTCGCCGCGGCCGACGACCTGATGCTCTTCAAGTACATCGTGAAGAACGTCGCCTGGCGCAACGAGAAGACCGCGACCTTCATGCCGAAGCCGATCTTCGGCGACAACGGCTCGGGCATGCACGTCCACCAGTCCCTCTGGGCCGGCGGCGACCCGCTCTTCTACGACGAGCAGGGCTACGCGGGCCTCTCGGACATGGCGCGCTACTACATCGGCGGCATCCTCAAGCACGCCCCCTCGCTCCTGGCGTTCACGAACCCCACCGTGAACTCCTACCACCGCCTGGTCCCCGGCTTCGAGGCCCCGGTCAACATGGTCTACTCGCAGCGCAACCGCTCGGCGGCCATGCGCATCCCGATCACGGGCTCGAACCCGAAGGCCAAGCGCGTCGAGTTCCGCGCGCCGGACCCGTCCTCGAACCCGTACCTGGCCTTCTCGGCGCTGCTCCTCGCGGGCCTCGACGGCGTCAAGAACAAGATCGAGCCGCCGGAGCCGATCGACAAGGACCTCTACGAGCTGGCCCCCGAGGAGCACGCGGGCGTCGCCCAGGTCCCGACCTCCCTCCCCGCGGTCCTCGACGCCCTGGAGGCGGACAACGAGTACCTCCAGGCGGGCGGCGTCTTCACGTCCGACCTGATCGAGACGTGGATCGACTACAAGCGCACGAACGAGATCGCTCCCATTCAGCTGCGGCCGCACCCGCATGAGTTCGAGCTTTACTTCGACATCTAAAGATCGGGTCCGGGTGACCTGGGAGGCTTTCGGGGAACATGTGGTGACCTGCGAAAACACTGCTCGGCAGTGCTCGCTGTTGCTGCTTGGTTTCCGCCCTCTTGTGCACCGCGTGTGCACCGCCGGACCGATCTCCTGACGTAGCGTCAGCAACAGTGAGGCCACCACACCGGATGGAGTGGTGGCCTCATTCGTACTTGGGTGGCTCCACCGAGACCTACGCATTGCTAGAGCCAGCAAGGTCAGTCGGGCGGTGTTCCTAGTTCACAACGGCCCGCTTTCCCTGGTCAGGAACTCGTATCACGTCAAAGCGTGCCACTCGTTCCAACGGGTGGTACGCAGTCCACTCACGCATGAGATTCCTGCGTCGCCTGCATCACCCCTAGCCATCACCGTGACCTACTCCTGATAGGTGCGCGCCAGCAAGCCTGCGAAGACTGCAGCACGTTCTACGCCGTATCGGCCGCTCTTAGCGAGATTGAGCAATACGCGGCCCACTTCCTCAGGGGGGTATCCCCTGCGGGCCAAGTCCTGGACTAGTTCGTCAAGGGGTGGTGCGGGACGGGGGTGTTCATCAGCCAACGCACCCTCGACGCGTGATCGCGGGGCAGAAGATGCCCCTGAGCGCGGTTCGGCAGTATCGAAGAGTGCTGGTTGCTCTCGCACGACGTCCTCCGCTCGTCGGGCGCGCTGTCGCCTCTCCGGAGGAAGCAGACTCGCATTGAATGGCCGAAGCTCTTCTCGGGCTCGGACCAAGACGCTTTGCCCGAAAGGCAGGGTTCCCCAGACGTACGTGGCCTGGCTACTGTGCGCCGGCGCACCAGCCTTGAGAAGTCCTAGCCCTGCCAAAGCGGGCCCTGCGTCGGTACGGCCGACCAGGTCGAGAGCGGCTTTGGGGGGGCTCCAAAGAAGCAGATCAGGATAGGCGAAGGTAGCTGCTTCACCACCCTGGGAGATCTCCCACAAGCGCCTGGACTCGCGATCGATGTACTGGTCGTCTTGCACGACGCCAGGAGCGGGCGTACCGGTGACGGCACCCAAAAGGGCACCAGCCATGGTGGCGATGGTGTCGGTGTCAGAACCGAGGGTATTTGCGGCGAGCCGAATGCCTTCCTCGGGACTGTCTTGGCGGCCGAAGGCAAGCATGGCGGCAAGCAGGGTAGTGATCGTGCCTGACCCTCTGGTTTCGCTATGAAAGCCTCCAAGACGCTCTACAAGGTGACTGTAGCTGTCGGGGGCTAGCGGCGAAGCCGGGTCAAATGCCTCTAGGCCGGCGCGGCATTCTGCGGCGACTGTGACGGCGGCCGCACGGAAATCGCCGCCGGCAGCCTGAGCCCATGAGGGCAGCCAGAGATAAGCAAGTTCGTCGTCCTTGTCGATGATGTCGGGAACGTGCTCCAGCCAGTCGATCGTGGTTCGCCAGTGATCGGGACCGGGGATCGAGTTGGTCTCTAGAGCATGGGCAAGGAGCAAAGCGTGCAGTACGGCACCGAGGATGCCGCGGGGATGCCCGTGGGTGCTGACGGCGTTGCGAACAACGTCGCGGGTGATGCGGTCCCAGTCGGTAAGATCGCGGGCGGACCACACGTGGGGCTGGATACGCATGGCGGCCCCGTTACCGCCGATGTCGGTGTAACGAGCGGCTTTGGTCGCGAAGATGTTCTGCGACCACTTGGCGTCGACCCGCATCAGACCGGTGGCTGCCGCCTTGGTGCCGCGCCCGGCGCCGAGGGCGTATGCCTGCCATGCGACTAGTTCGACCTTGGCGAAGGCGTCAACGTCGAATTCACCGTTGCCGCGAATCGCCCGGGAGGTGGCCAAGCGCAGCTGGGTGTCATCGGAGTAGGCACCAGCTGGCAGCGGCATGTCGCGGCCGAAGCGACCTCCCACGCGCCGTTTCCAGGGCACAGTGGTTGATACCGTCTCGTGTCCGATACGGCGCCGCACCCCGTCAATGTCGGTGAGTTCAGAGATGAAGCCGAGCGCGTCTCCATACGCCGCCCACTGTGCGGAGGCGCGTACTGCCTGCCATTGCATGGCGTTCACCGTAGTCCTTTACCTGCCGAACGAAGCTGGGTCGACGATGATGTCGACCTCATCATGTGCGCTGGCACTGACAATGGCATTGGCTTTGGCCGCATCGTCCTCGGTGACGACGTAGATCCGTTGCAGGTAGCGGGTGGGGACTGCTTCGGGGTAGAGCACCTCGGCCTGGGGGTTGGTGGGTTGGTGAGGCTGTTTCTGTCGGCGCTGCATCGTTTTGCCGAAGCCATAGGGGACGCTAGAAGCAAAGAGTGCTTCAGCTGCACGTGCGCCTTCGACCGGCACGATCCCCTGGTAGGCCATGTTGCTGGGCGCGAAGAGTACGCCAGGGTGGGTCATGATGACGGGATCAAAGCTGAGGACAGCCCAGAAGAGATCCTCATTGGCCCACCAGTCATCGCTGCTCTTACGCAGGAACCGGTGGTTGGGTTCGCTGATGCTGAGGTTGACGCAGCGCTGGTACCTCGCGTCTTCCCACCGGAGCCGAGTGTTGGCGTGGTAGATGCTCTCCAGGTATTTGTCCTGATCGAGCAGAGCCCGAGCCTTGCACAGCTGTTCCACGAGGATGCCGAGTAGACCGCGGTTAGTGGTGAAATGCACCAATTCGACGATCTTCCGATCGTGGATGAGGGTCCCTATCGCCTCCGAGTCTTCCTCCTCGTGCTTAACGGGAGGAATGGTGCCCGTCATGCGGTCTTCACCTCGTAGGTGTCAGGGTCCATACAGGCGATGAGGTCGCTGACTTCGGAGGGCTTGTACGTGACTGTGAGCGTCTTGCGGGCGCGACCGGCGGACATAGCAAGCAGGCGCAGGTGGGCATCTCGCTCGCTGTCGCCAGGCTCCGCAGCATGGGGCATGACTTCGCTGTTCAGGCCGACGATGACGACATGGTCGAACTCCAGCCCCTTGACGGAATGCATGGTAGACAGCGCCACGTTGACCGGCCCCGTGGGCCAGTCCGCATTACGGGTGAGTTCCACCCACGCCAGCCCCGCCGAGTTCAGGCGGTTCTTGACTTCTCCGAACCAGCCCTTGGCATGCAGGATGGCCACGGACTCGTCGTTGTCCGGGCCCAAGCTGTCGATGAAGCCGATGACGTAGTCCATCTGCTGGGTGAAGGTGCCCTCAACCAGCAGCGGCTTCGGGCCTTCCGCCTCACAGGAAGACAAGTCAGGAATCGCCGAATCATCCGTCGTTTCCACTTCCTGCAACAGCGGTGCGGCAAAAGCGGCAATCTGCCGAGTGTTACGGAAGTTCTTCGACAGGTGCTTGCTGTTGTGCGGCCCGACCGACAGACCGACCTCCGACCAGGTGAACCGCTGGGGGTAGATGCGCTGAGCGGCATCGAGTACGAAGGTGAGGGTGTGCTCGTCTGTAAGGTGATTCAAGATGGCCCGCACCTGGTTGGCAGAGAAGTCCTGCGCTTCATCGACCACCACGACGTGGTACGGATCGTCGGCCCTGCGTACAGCCATGGCAGCGGCCAAATCTGCCCAATCCCAGACCTGGTGCTCCTTCTTCCACTCCTGCAGAGGCCGTATCACCTCGTCGAGCAGTCTTCGGCGCAACGAGGCAGGCATGCGGGGACTGCGACCACGCCCTTGCCGGTCGCAATCAATGTACGCATCCAACTGGTCCGGCTGGAACCGTCCGAGCACGTAGTCGACCTCGGAGCGCACGAAGTCGCTAGCCAGCGGGAGGTCCCTTGCGAAGGCGCCCACCTTGGCATTGCGAACGCGCTCGTTGAGAATTTCGTCGTGCGCGACGCGGTCAGACGCCCACTTGGCGAAAGTCGACGTAGTCAGCAGAACGTCGTTGCCCGAGATCTGCTCCTCGGTCAGTGCCTCGATATAGCCGCGCAAGGTCCGGTTGTAGGTGAGAACCAGGACGCGTACGGGGCCGTCGATGAATCCGGTCTGGTGGCGGCGCTTCCAAAAGCCCACCGTAAATTTCAACCGGTACAACGCCGTTGTGGTCTTTCCGCTGCCCGCAGCACCCCGCACCACAAATACACCGGGTTTGTAGTTGGTTATCACCGTGAGCTGCTCGCTCGTCGGCTTCGTTGGCCGCAGCACCTTCATCCTGAGCGTCCCCTCCCCAAGGTGACTCCGCAGAGTGACGCCCATGTTAAAAGCAGATTTACCTACTGCGCGACAGAAGACGCGGTTCCGCCACACTGTCGTCAAGATGGCCGAAAGTAGGTGGGTGTCGGTTCGACTCTGCCGGCTTTCCTTGCCCGTCTCCCGCAGGACGTCAAGACTGTCTGCCAGGGTGACTCATCACAGCTGATCGGTAGATCAACTGTCGTCGGCGAGCTGCCATCCTTGCGTTGTGAAAGCCTGGCTCACCTGTGAAAAGCCGGTAGCCACCGCAGCTGGTGAAGTTAGTTCCTCTTCACAGACCAGCCGTCCAGCGATACCTCTGGGCCTCCATCCAGGTAGCGGTGGAGCGCACTGGCGGTGGTGTCCACGAACTCCTCGGGAATGGCGTCGGCATCAACCCAGCGAACCCGAGCGTGTTTGCGCGGCTCGCGGTTCTCAGGCTCGCCTGACCATTCATGGGCTACGAAGACGACGGTAAGGAAGCCGTTGGGGGCCTCAACTCCCCATGCTCCATGGATGATGTGGGCGACCTTGAGGGACTCGGTCTTCACCATCAGACCGGTCTCCTCATAGAGCTCACGCACTGCGGTTTCGGTGATCGGCTCGCCAGGTTCGCTCTTACCTACGGGCAAATCCCACATGCCGCGCGCGAACTTCGCGTTCTCGCTGCGCTGCAGCAGCACGACACGGTTGGTGACCTTGTCGTGGACGATGACGGCCGCGACCAGCAGGGTCATCGAGTCAAGTGCGGGCTTGAGGGCTTGAGGGCGGGCGTCGGTCGTCGGCTCAGCCACGGGGTTCCCTTCGTCGGCCTGGTTGGTGGGCATGTTAGGCGAGTGCCTCGCGGGCTCGGTGGGCAAGCTGGACCGCGCCTGGCACCTTGCGGCGCTGGTAGATCGCGAGGGGCGAGCGCAAGGACGAGATGGCCTTGCGAGTGCGGTCCGACCTCATGCCCTCCATCAGGGTCAGGGACTGCGACCATGCGGCGATTGCCTCGTCGGCACGGGCCTGGGCAGCAAGGCTGTCGCCCAGGTCGGCGTAGGTCAGGGCGTGGACGCGCTTGTACTCGACCGGGTCCCAGCGGGTGAGTGCAGCTCTGTGTTGGACCTCCGTGCCAGGGTGGTCGGCGAGGTCGGTAAGGGTGCGCGCCGTGTGGCTGGCCACAGTGCCGGCGGCTGGGCCGCTGACGCGGGAGTAGCTGGGCTGCGGGTCATCCTCGCGGAGCAGTGCGTCCTCGGCAGCGAGGAGGGCGCGGGCGGCGGATGGCTTCTCGCCGATGGCGGCGTATGCGCGGGCGTGGGTGATGTGGAGGAGGGCTTCGGTCTGGCCGTCTACACGACCGAGGCCGCGGGTGAGCGCGCCTTCGACGAGGTCGACGCAGTGGTGGGGCTGCTTGAGGCTGAGGGCCTGGTGGGCGAGGGCGCGCATCATCCAGGCGGCGTGGCCGTGTGGGTCGGCCTCGCAGGCGAGTTGGTAGCCGACCTGGTAGTAGCGCTGGGCGGCGCCTTCCTGGCCGAGATCGTGGTGCTTCCAGCCAGCCAGGTAGGCGAGTTCAGCGACCGCGCCGAAGGCTGCTTGGCGTAAGGCTTCGTTCGGGAAGCGGGCTCGGAGCATGGGGGCTGCGGTGTCGGCGAGGTAGGCGGTGACGGTGGTCAGGCCGTGGCCGCCACCTAGGCGTTCGTCAGCGGAGCTGAACGCGGTGGTGATCTGGCGTACGACGTCGACGTCCTCGGCGCCGACCAGGACTCCCCCGGTACGGGCGCGGAGCATGCGGGAGGTCGCCTCGTGGTCGTAGGCGAGCGGCATCGCCACCCCGGCGGTGGTGAAGGCCGCGATCGCCAGGAAGCGCCGGCGGTCTACGTCGGCGCGGCCCAGCTCCGTTGCGGCGACGACTGGATCAGGGTTCGCGGTGGCGGTCGGCGTCTCCGTCTGGCCGCGCAGGCCGATCTCCGTGGGTGTGACTGTGCGTGCCAGACGACGGGACAGGGCTTCGGCCAGGTACTGGCCCATGCGGCCGCTCGGCTCACGGGCACCGTTAACCCAGTGGGAGATCGCGGACTTGTTGGTCTGGAGGATCTCGCCGTTCTCGGCGGCGATCCGGCGCACGTCCTTCGCCAAGACGTCGAAGGTGCAGCCGCTGGCAGAGATTACATCGCGTAGGTGTGAGTTGGGCTGGGTGGGCGTTGGCACGACCTCCCCCGATCAGGAGCTGTAAACCGCGTATACCGCTTCCGCCGCCTCACACCGTACCCACTGTGCGTGACGACCGGTTCACTAATCATCAGCCGCCCGGAACGGTTCCAAGTTCCGATCGACCGTGATCCAGGCTCCCCCTTCCTGGTCCGGGCGGCCTCAAGTTCCGTACGACCGCTTCGGGTTCGGGCATTCCTGTGCCCGAACCCAACCGATGAGAGACGGAGACACCGTGACCACCATCGATACCGCGGCCATCACGGTCGTGCTGCCCGAGGCGTTCGACGAGCGCTGGAGCCGCCTGCCCGGCGTCCAGGTCGACGGCTGGCGCATCACCATCGACCCGGCCGAGTACTTCTTCCGCTTCGAGTCCAACACCTGGCTCGTCGCCGACTGGGAGCTGGTCAAGGAGCAGCTGCTGGGCGTGGACGAGACGACCGAGAGTGCGGTCGAGCAGCTCGCGCTCGACTTCATCAAGGAGCACGCGCGCCCAACCTCGGACGCCGCACCCGTCTTGGCCACGGCGTACGAGGTGTACGCCTACCTGTTCCGCGAGGAGCACCTTGCCTCGCTCGGTCTGCCGCAGATCACCGCCGAGCATCTGCGGATGCTGCGCGAGGCAGCCACGCTCATGGCCCTGAACAAGGTCGAGCTGGACGGACACATCTCCAACGTCGGCCCGTGTTGGTTCTTCCCCGCCACCACCTCCGTCGTCTTCGACCTGGACGTCGACATGGGCGGCCTGCTCGACGAGGTCTACCACGGCGGTTGGTTCAACGAGCACCGCCGCATCGAGTCCATCAAGGCCCACGCCGCTCTCGGCGGGCGCCTGGTCCACGGCTGCCAGTCCGTGCCGGACCAGTCCGGCGGCGTCGTTGCGCCCTACGGTGCGTCGATGGGCAACTTCCGTGATGACCTTGCCCAGTTCAAGGCTGGGTGGATCGAGCAGGTCTACTCCCACCGCGTGACCGGTAACCCGGCCGCGTAGCCCTTCGACGAGGCTCCGGGGCGGGATGCCACCGCAGCACTCCTCCCGCCCCGGACGCCTTCATCCCCGTACAGGAAATCCAGGAGCACTCCCCATGGACGAGTCCCTCACCGCCGAACTCCTCCACAACCTGTGCACCGCCACAGGACGGCCTCTCCCCACTCGCGAAGCAGTGCGGGTGTGGTCTATGTCCGGCGTCGAACGCGTCACCTTCCCCGACCGCACCACCGCGATCTTCAAGTACGCCAAGCGCCCGTTCGACAGCGAGGACCAGGCCCTGCGCCTCGCCCACACCCTCGGCATCCCCGTGCCCAAGGTGTACGCCTCCGCCGTACGCGACGGCCGGCTCGGCATGCTCCTCGAAGACCTCGGCCCCGTGACTCGCGAGGCCGACGACCTCGACGGTGCCGCGGCAGCGGTCGTCGTGCACGGCGCCCGCACCGCACCGGCGCTCTCTCTCACCGACGAAGAGCGGCTCCGTACCCTTCCGGCCCGCGCCCTCGACCACCTACACGCCCTGCGGAAAGCCGACCGATGGGCAGCCGAGGACACCGATGACATCGAGCAGGCCCTCGACCTCCTCGCCCGAGCCGCACCGCACCGCGCGACCGGCGCCACTCTCGCCCCGTTCGGCTGGGTGCACTCCGAGTTTCACCCCACCAGCCTCCACATCGGCAACGGGAACACCTGGCGCCTGCTCGACTTCGCCCGCGCCTTCACCGGGCCCGGCCTGCTCGACCTGGCCAGTTGGCACGGCACCGTCGAGAACCCCGATCCCGTCCGATTGCGCGTCTTCATCGAGCAGTACGTGGCTGCGGGTGGCTCGCCCGACGCTCTCGCTCGGCGCGGTGAACTCCCTGCTGAGCAATGGGCGTTGGGGTGGCAACGCATCTGGAGCGTGGAGTGGTTCATGGAGCAGTCGATCCGTTGGATCAACGACCCCGCCGCCGACCCGGCGTACATCAAGGTCGTACGCCGCCATCTCACTGACGTCCTCCGCCTGCTGGAGGTATAGATGCCCACGGCACCAGCGCCCTCTCCCTGGCACGCCCACGCCCTGCAACGCACCGCAACCGCGCCCGCCGAACCTCTCCCCGTCCCCGCCCGGATGGAGTGGACCACCCGCCCGGGTCTCGGCCCCGGCGCGGAGATCCTCGGCACCGACCTCGCCCACCGTCGCATCCTCGAACTCGGCTGCGGCCCCGGCCACAACGCCGCCCACCTCGCCACCCGCCGCGGCGCCCGCGTCACCGGCGTCGACCTCGTCGGCATCCAGATCCGCCGAGCCCGCACCCACTACGGCCGCCTCTCTGGCCTCACCTTCGCCGCCGGTCACGCCCTTCATTACCTCCAGGCGACCAACGAGCACTTCGACGCGATCTATTCGGTCTTCGGCGCAGTCGGCCTCGTCCCGCCGAACCTCCTCCTGCCTGCCGTCGCCGACCGCCTCAAACCGGGCCGCACCCTCGCCTTCACCGTCCCCCATCCCCAGCGCGGCGGTCGGCGCCCCGCCATTGACGATCGTCCTCGCCGCGACCACGTCACTCTCCCCGACCGCACCCGGCTCCCACTGGTGCGGTGGGAGTTCGACACTCAGCGGTGGGAACAGCACCTCGCCCGCGCCGGCCTCTGGCTCACCTCAGCGCAGGACTTCCACGATGCTCGCCACGGCCCGTGGCCGACCACTCTCTTGATTACCGCGCGCAAGCTCTGACCCGCCCCTCGCCCGAGCCGGAGGAACCGATGCGCCCGCCCTACCTCTTGATCGACATCGACGGTGTCCTCATACCGTTTCCGCACGCGGACGGGGCCACTCCGCCCAGTCACGTCCGCTACGACGTCGTACCTGCCGGTCGCCCGCCAGACACTCCCGTTCCGGTGTGGCTGAACCCGGCGCACGGACCGATGCTCACCGACCTCATCCGCACGAGGCTGTTCGCCCCGATGTGGTGCACCAGCTGGCGCCACGACGCCATCACGCTGATCGGTCCCCTGCTCGGTCTGCCCACCTTCCCGTACGTCGATCTGCCCCGACCGAACATCACCACCAGCCACCCCAACGGCTACCTCTGGAAACGCGACCACGTCGACGCGTGGCTCGGCGACGCACCGGCTGCCTGGATCGACGACGACTTCACCGGTCTCGACCACGCCTGGGCGGCCGCACGCGCCGCTCGCGGGTTCCCCACCCTGCTGGTTCAGCCCGGCCCGTACGTCGGCCTGCTGCCCGAGCATCTGGCGGCAGTGCGGGGCTGGGCAGCGGACCCGCATTCGGCGGAACGGGCCGCTTAGAGCCCCACCAGCCCAAATAGTGCGGTGGAGACCGCCGATGTCCAGAGTCGACACTTCCGTCGTCAGCGTCGGCGGCCCTGTTCCGCGGCGGTCCCACGCCTCACCGCTGGGATCTGCTCCTGCTGCGCTGCAGATGCGACGTGCATCGTGCTCGGCCTGCGTGCCGCCTGCGCGCGCCTGTTCGGCTCGGCGGTGATGCGCCAGTTGAGGACCTCGGCAGGGCGCTCGGCGGAGTCGAGCTCGCGGCTGGCGGCCACCTCGGCAAGGAGGCGCCGGGTGTTGTTACCGGCGGATTCCGCGCGGGCGAGGGTGGTGGCCAAGGCTGGCCAGGCGGGGTCGGTCAGGATGCGATCGGCGTGCTCGGGGACAGCATGTCGGACAGCGACTTCGAAGCGCTGGACGGTTTGGGGGCGAGGAGCGCGCCGGGCGAGCTCCGCAAGGGCGGGCTCGGCGGTTTGGCGGTAGCTCGCCTGGAGGTGGCGAACGGCTTCTTCTGCGGCTACCGCCTGCTGTTCGTGACCTCGCTGCTCGTGCCATTTGGCGGCGGCTCGAGCCAAGTGCAGAGCGGTGAAGATGAGAGCGATGACGAGGCCGCCCGGAATGTTGGCGGCGTGGTTGAGCTCTCGGGCAGCCTGCTGCAGCTCAGTGGCGGCTTGGCGGTCTGCCCGGATTGCCGAGCGTCGTGCCCGGTTGAACGCCTGGGCTGCTGCTCGGAGTTCGACCTGATGCGGGCCCGGAGTGGCGCGGGCGAGGTTGTGCAGGGCATCGGCGAAGACGTCAATGTGGCCCTGCCCGGTGGCGTCGGCGACTGAATCGAGTTCGGCGAGCGCCGTGCGCGCTGCGGATTCGGTACGCCGCCATGGCTCGGCGGGGTCGGTCACCGGCTGCGGGCGGTCGGCCACCTCTTGGGTGGGGAGGCGTTCGAGCAACCGGTTGAAGGACAGGTCGGGGGCGAGCTTGGAGCCGCCGAAGAAGACGGTGTCGCCGGGGGCAGCCAGGCTGTAGCCGTCCACCTCACCGGTCTTCGTGCTCACACGCGACTTGACCTGGATACCCAACGACGAGAGCACGGTGAAGTAGTCGTCGACACTGCGTACGGAGGCCGCGACCGCGTAGGCACTCTCACGCAGCCACTCCCTTGCGGTCACGTCCTGGCCCAGTCGCTCGGCCTTGGCACGTTCCGCCCCGGTGGGTGTCTTCGGTGCGGTCAGGTCACCGGACTTGAGCCGGCGCAGCCCGAACTCGGCCTCGATCCTCCGGCACTCCTGCTGCGCTCGCCAGCCGTCGCGGTTCGTGCGCGGGCGCCGGCCGTCGGCCCGGACGGTGGTAGCGAGGATGTGGATGTGGTCGTCGGCGTGGCGCACCGCGATCCAGCGGCACGCCTTCTCGTCGCCTTCGGGGGCGATGCCGGTGACGGCGACGACGCGGCGGGCGACCTCGGCCCACTCGGCATCGGTCAGGTAGCGGTCGCCCGGCGCGGTGCGTACCGGGCAGTGCCACACGTGTTTCGGCGGCTTCTTCCCACCCAGCTCGCGGGTGCGCAGGTCAACGTGGTGGTCGAGGCGCTTGGCCAGCTGGCTGTAGGTGGCGGTGGGGTCACGGCCGGGGTCGGGGACTCCGGCCATGTCCCATGCGGCCACGATGTGCGGGTCGGTGTGCTCGTCGCGACGGCCCTTCCCGAAGAGGTAGTTGATCAGCCCTTGGGTGTCGGAGCCGGTGGAGACGTCAGGCACCATGGCTGCGGCCTCCTGCCACGAGCTCGTCCATCAGCTGGTAGCTGCGGTCGGCGGCCTGGCCGACACGGTCGAGTACGTCCTCTGCCTGGTCGGGGACGGTACCGCTGTGGATGGCCCTGGTGATCTGGTTGAGATTCCTGCCGATCCGGCTCAGCGCCTTGGTGTGGGCCTCGACGGCCTCCACCAGTGGGCGGACCGGATCGTCCTCCGGGCTTCCGGCCATGGTCGTCTTGCCGAGCGCTACCGCGAGGGCGGCGTCGCCGACGAATCCGGCGAACCTCTGATGGCGTGCCTTGGCCGCCTCGTCGATGATGCGGACCGCGGTCGGGGTGAAGCGGATCTTTTTCTCCTGGTCGCGCTTCTCGGTGGTGCGCTTGCGGTTCATGCGCGCGGGCAGCGACGGGGCGTCGGGCTCGCGCCACGAGGGAAGTTCAACGGACAGCGGGGAGATAGTGGTTGGCTCGGGCGGCGGAGCAGCGGGGTCGGCAGGCGACTCATCGTGGACGATGGGGGCGTCGGCGACAGGCGTGGCGCGGAGCTCGGCCACCTGCTCCCCCGGCTCGGGTGCCCGCTGGCGCCCGGCCTCCTCCCCCGCCACCCCAGGGGCGGGGGCAAGCGCGGACGAAGCCCCTTTGGGGGCTCGAACGCTCCAGCTTGCTGCTGTTCGTGGGCCGAGGCCGAGCCATCCCCGACGGCGAGGAGTGCGGTGGTTTTCGGTGTTGGACATCGTGGTGCTCCAGTGGCAGAGGCGGGACGGTGTCGCATCCGTTGCATGCGTCGCGTGCCTGGTCAGCACAGGTACGGACGGCTGGCCAGGTACGGATACGTCCGTCCCGGTGAGAGAGTCCGTCCCCGCGCTGACCTGCGCGGGGACGGATGCGACGCAGTGATACGGACCCGGTGCGGTCAGGGCATCCGCTTCGGCCCGGCAGTGCCTCCGGGCAGGCCGACAGGAAGCGAACCCGCCGGTGCGGTAGACGGCTTGCGTTGCGTCGGGCGGTCAGGGGAAGTGCCGTATGCGGGCTCGGGCGGAGTCTCCGCCTGGGTCAGGTCGGGGCAGTGGCGAGCCCAGGCGTCCAGGAACCGGTTACGCAGATACGCCTTGGCCTGCTTGCCTTGGTCGAAGCGGTAGTTGACCGGGCCGATGCCGAAGTCCCGCAGCAGATTGCCCAGGTGGTAGGCGTTCAGCCCCTTCGCGCCGTGATCCGCCCACGGAGCGTCCGCGTCCTGGATCAGAGCGGCCACCAGGTCCAGGGTGGGCAGGGCCTCGGGGTTCTTCGCCCGCTCGAAGATGCGGTGGATGTCTCGTAGCAGTCGCGTCTTCAGACTGGTCTGTTCGTCCTGCACCGCCTCGTGCCGGGTCATGGCCAGGCAGGCGGCGCGGGCCTGGGCCGACCAGTGACCGCCGGCCAGGTCGGCGATGATGACCAGCGGCTCCCAAGTGTCCGCTGCCCGGTCCTCCACCGGCATCGCCGGAACCATGCGGGCAGCCGTGCCGCGTAGCGGCCCAAGCCAAGATGCCAACCGGTCACGCAGAGCGTTGAGTTCAGGCGCTGCGTATCGCGTCCGGAACGGGGCGACCTTCTCGCCGGGCTTGCGCTTCTGCATCCGCAGGACGACCGACCGGTCGGTGATCGTGTCCGGCAGGTCACCGATCCCCGCGATGGCGGCCATCGCGAAGGTCGGGAACGGGGTGGGCTTGTGTTCCGGTCCCGAGATCCGCCAGGCCGGCCGGTTGCGCTGGTGTCCAGCGTTCAGCAGGCCGCGCAGGATCTCGCTGTCCCCTGCTGCCTTGGGGCTGAAGATGGTGTCGGCCTCGTCGACCAGCAAGGTGGGCGGGATCTTGCCTATGGTGCGGAAGATGACCGCCGGAGAGGTGTTCACCGTCATCATCGGGTCGTGGACGGTCTCATAGAGCACGTCCAGCACACGGGACTTGCCGCAGCCCTTGGTCGGGCTCATCACCGCCAAGCGGGGCGCGTGCTGCAGAGCGGTCTGGATATGCGTGGCCGCCACCCACAGGGTGACCGCGGTCAGCGCCTCCTCATCGGGCAGCACCACGTACTTGCCGATCGCTGACCGCAACTCGTCCAGCAGCAGCGCTCCCTCACCGGTCACCACCACTCCGTCGTCCCCGGTCCCCAAAGCGCCGCCCGGCTCGGTCCCCAATCGGCTGCCCGTCCCCACCTTCTCGTCGGTCCCCAGTGACCGTTGGGGACCGGAAATCCGGTCCCCAAGACGCTGTGATGCATCCCCAACACCGTCCCCGGCTTCGATCCCCAACGCGCTGACCTGCAGGTCAGCGGCGAATGCCGATATCCGGTCAGCGTTTGGGGACCGGTCCCCAAACGGCCCTGCGGACGTCCCGTCCCCAAGTTCCGGTCCCCGCACGCCGGTTTCGCTTTGGGGACCGTGCTGGTCCCCACTGACCGCAATGGCCATTTGTCCGGGGACGGCGTCCCCAGTCCGTGCGTCCCCTTGGTCCCCACGGGCCCCGGGGATTCCCCCGCCGGGGACGGCGACCTCGGGCCAGACAGCCTTGGGGGATGTGTTCGCGGTAGTGGGGGACGTAGAGTCCTCCATAGACGTTCCTCTCCGGTGAGGACAGGTCCGGCAAGACCCACCCTCATCAGCTCGTTCCTTCAGGTATGGGCGATCAGTTGGGGAATCCTCGGCCCTCGGCGGTGGCTCGCCGGGGGCCGCTTCGTTGTCCCCGTCAGGTGCGGGGTCAGACGGTGAGGTCGTACGAGGTCTGCGCGTCCAGCCACGCGTCCACCTCCCGCCACCGGTAACGCAGATGCCGACCGACCTTGTGCACGGTCGGGCCGATACGGCGATGACGCCACTGGTAGAGCGTCTTCACCGGCACGCCGAGGTAGACCGCGACCTCCTCCGGCGTGGCCAGCGGGATCGGACCGGCGCCACCGGCGGCTTCATGGCGAGGGGTTCGGGGCATACGGGCTCCTTCAGAGAAGTGGCGGATGGACAAGACAGCCACAGGTTTACCAGCGGCGTCCAGCGGCATTGTGCGGAAATTCCACGGCCGCCCCAAACGGCGCTTCACCGAGTGAGAACAAAACGGTAGACCCGAATCCCCGGTTGCCGAAATCACCCCGCGAACCAAGCGATCTGCCCGCTTTCCGCCGGACCACCCATCTCACCCGATTCCAGCCGAATCACCATTCCGCGACCAACGCTTCCGCAGGTCAGCGAGCACGCTGAGCGCTCGCAGGAACAGCGGCGCGGGACCATAGCACGAGAATCCAGCTTCACCGAACTGACCGAATTCTTGACGCCACCGAGCTTTCACGACTTCTTGAGTAACCCCTTGCCATGGCTGCCGAATGCGAGTTACAGCTATCTGTCATGGCAACACGATCCATAGAAATAGGTCCCGCCGGAATCCAGGCCGCGCGCAATATCGAGCGCTTGCGTCTGCTGCGTGGCCTCTCCCAGCGCGGCCTCGCTGAGCGCTGCACTGCTCTCGGCCGCCCCATGACCAACATCGCCCTCAGCCGCACCGAACGCGCTCGACGCCACTGCGATGTCGACGACCTCGTCGCCATCGCCTCCGCACTCGGCGTCTCCCCGATCTCTCTGCTCACGACCTCCGAGGCGGCACCGCGTGGCTGAGCCGTACGACCGCTGGCACAAGAAGCGGCCGCAGGTCGGCGAGGAGAAGTGCACGGCCCACAACAAGGTCCCCTCGGGCGAACACGGTCGCGGCAAACGCTGTATGGCTCGCTGGCGGGATCCCGAGGGGCAGCAGCAGAGCGAGAGCTTCGACCGGCACGAGGACGCCCGGCAGCACCTCACCAAGATGCAGGGCAGCGTCGACGACGGCACCTACATCGACCCAAGGAAGGGCGAGGCCCAGCTCAAGGCGGTGGCCGAGCAGTGGCTGGCGAACCAGACCTTCGACAACCCTCGGACCTACGCTCAGTACGAGTCCCGCGTCCGCAACCACATCGTCGGGCCGATGGGCTCGCTCAAGCTGCGCCAGATCAAGGCGTCCACCGTGCAGACCTGGATCAAGCGGCGGCTGCAGGTGCTGGACGAGACGACGGTCGGGCTGGTCTTCACGCACCTGTCGTCGATCCTGGCCATGGCCGTGGACGACGACCTGATCGCCAAGAACCCTTGCGAGACGGGGTCGGTAAAGCGCGTGAAGCCTCGGCGATCAAAGAAGGCGGCGAAGGACGTACCCCTGTCGTGGGAGCAGACAGATGCCCTGCGGCCCCACCTGCCCGAGCGCTACCAGGCCACGGTCGACTGCGGCCGGGGGCTGGGCATGCGCCAGGGCGAGATCTTCGGGTTCAGTCCCGAGGACGTCAACTGGCTGCAGAAGGACAAGGTCGTCCACATCCGCCGCCAGATCACCCACGACCGCGGCACGCTGGTCTTCGCCCCACCGAAGGGCGGCACGGACGAGGACCCCAAGGACCGCTTCGTGCCGGTCGGCGATCCGCTGGCCTTGCTGCTCAGCGAACACATGCGCAAGCACCCGCCGGTAGAGGTCACCCTGCCGTGGATGACCAAGGACGGTGAGCCGGTCACCGTGCGCCTGGTGTTCACGACACGGGAGCGCAAGCCGCTGAACAAGAACTACTTCAACTACCTCTGGAAGGGCGCTCTGGAGGCGATCGGCGCGATAACGGCCCTCAACGACAAGCCCGTTGGCAAGGGCCGCAAGTGGGAGGAGTGCCGCGACAAGATGATGCATGCCCTGCGGCATCTCTTCGCCTCGGAGGCGATCAACGAGGGCGTTGACGTCTATACCCTCGCCGACCTCCTCGGCCACGAGGATCCTGCGTTCACCCTCCGTCGCTACGTCCATCGCGTAACGGGTGCGGTCGAGAAGGCCCGCAAGGCGATCGGCCGACGATATCGAGTCGCTGCGTAGTCCCATCTGCGTCTCATTCACATTCCCTCAGGGAGGTTCGGCGAAGACAGCCCCCCAGCGCCTGCTCATCCCCGACCATGGTTAAGGCCGCCAAGAACCGGAGAACAGCAACAGGGAGATCACATGCGCGTTGAGGTTCGCGTCGAGCCGTCGAACGACGAACTCCGTTCGCTGCTCGCCTGGCTTCGTCAGGATCCTGACATCCGTCGGACCGCGACCCTGGAGATGCGCGAGCAGCCCCCGCGCGAGGGCGAGATGGGGGCAGTCGCCGACGTTCTGCAGTTGATCACCGAGAACGGGTGGAACGCCGCGAACTTCACTCTGGCGCTTGCTGCTTGGAAGCAGACACGGCCGCGAGCCTCGCGCGTCACGGTCCGGCATAACGATCTCATCGACGCCTTGACGGACTGCAGCGATGAACAGATCGAGCGGATCACCCAGCTACTTCGGGAGGACCGGGGAGACGATCAGAGAGGCTCGGCGAGTTGAGCGTGTTTCCGGACGCTGGCGCTACAAAGGCGGTCCTGGTCGGGACGAGCACATACACCTTCCTCGAAGACCTGCCGGCCGTCTCCAACAACCTCAACTCCTTGGCCGAGGTACTCACTGGGCCCACGTCCTGGAATCTCAGCCGAGACGACTGCCACGTGCTCTCCGAGCCGACGAATGCGATTGCCGTGATGAACGCCCTGCGTGACGCTGGAGATGCAGCCAGGGACACGCTGCTGGTGTACTACGCGGGGCATGGGCTGGTCACACCAGAGGGCGAGCTCTATCTGGGACTACCCCAATCCAGGCAGCAGCGGGTGGAGACGGGGCTTCAATACAGCTGGTTGCGGGGCGCGTTGTTGGAGGGAAGAGCGGAGCGGACTGTCGTCATACTCGACTGCTGCTACGCGGGCCTGGCCCTGGGAACAATGGGGCCCTCGGATCTGGCCGCCCAAGCCGATGTCGAGGGGACCTACCTCCTCGCCGCAGCCTCGGAGACCCGTCAGGCACTCGCCCCGCCCGGGGAGCCCCACACCGCATTCACCGGTGAGCTTCTCACGATCCTCACCGCTGGTATTGCCGGAGGCCCCGAACAGCTCGACCTGGACACTGTCTTCTTGCAGCTGAGGAAATCCCTCTCTTCGAAGGGGCATCCCGTCCCTCAAGGACGAGAACGTAACAGCAACGGCCAGCTCGCACTGGGCTGGAACCCTGCCTTCAGCCGAGCACCAGTGTCCACCAGCCACCGAGCGGGCTCCGCCGACCTCCGCGCATGGCCAGATCCGGCAGCCATCCACAGCGTTGAAGGGTTCATCAACGCATTGGGGCAAGTACGCGTCACCAGTGGCCTCACCCACTCAGCAATCAGCCACCGTTCCGGCGGCCAGATCTCGACCGGAACGGTCAGTACCCTCCTCAACCGCAAGGATCTGCCCAGAACATGGCGCACAACCAGCGTCTATCTGGCCGCCTGCGGGATGCCGGACGAGCAGCTGAATGATTGGCAACTGCGCTGGGAGCAGCTGCGATCCGCTCCCCCGACTACAGCGGCCCCTGATTCCGAGGAGAAGGGGACCCGGAGCCAGGACACCCGCACCCCAACCGCTTGGGGACGGGCTCTCCGACAGCTAACGCGACGGCGACTCCGTGACTGACTGGACCGTCCTCTGAGGTTCCGGCTTCGGCTTGTCGCCGTCGTCGCCGAAGAGGGAATTCCAAGCAGCGATCAGCAAGAGCACACCCACCACCACGACCCAGAACGCTGGCTTCTTGGCTCTTCTGGATACCGTCGACGGCTTCACGTAGTGCGCTGCCCGGTAGTAGCCCTTCCTCGTCTGCGCCATGGTGTGCATACCCCCCGATTCGTTGCCTGGTACATCAGCTGTGGAGTGTGGCAGAGGCCCCATTCAGGCAACCGGCAGACCGCACACGACGGCTAGATCTAGTCGATGCCTGGCGCTCGCCTGCCCCTTGCCAGCATCGCAACGAACCGCATAGCCGCCGGCATCCCCGTCCGTCTCGCACGTACGCCCGACAGACCCAGGGACCGACAGCCGAGGAGTGCCATCTTCACCCCTCGGCAGGGGCTTCACCGGGAGAGGCGCTACCTCTGGAACGAGTGACTTTCCGACACCCCTGTTGGAACTGATGTTTGATAGAACTGAGGTGGAGAATCGGATTAAACTTACCAAAGCTACCTATAAGCAGAAACGGGTTGTCTGTGCTCAGGGGGACCGCTCATCATGAGGCATGAGGATGCTCCGTGCGCGGATCGAAAATTTCCGCTGCCTACAGTCGGCCGAAGTGCACTTTAATGATGTGACTTCGATCATCGGCCCTAATGGGGTTGGAAAGTCTACTATTCTCCGCGCTCTCGACTGGTTCTTCAATGGCGAAAAGGCAACGTCCCTCAGTACCGACGATCTGTGTGTCGACGCGACGTCGGGCAAAATCCGGGTCGAAGTGGAGTTTGACTCACTCAGTCCGACCGATCGAGAGGAACTAGGTCACTACGCACCCGCGGGCGTAGACACCGTGACCATCTGGCGGACTTGGGAGAACGGTGATGACAAGATCACCGGCAAGGGAAAGACCTTTCCTCCCTTCGAGGAGGTGCGTAGCCAGTCGACCGCAACCAACAAGCGGCGCGCATACAATTCTCTTCGCGAGGCACAACCCGCACTCGAACTTCCATCCGCCGGCAGCGAGGCCGCAGTGGAGACGGCGATGACCGTCTGGGAAAGGAATCATCCGGAAAAGCTCGTAGAGTCAGATATGCAGGCTACTAACTTCTTCGGGTTTGCCGGAAAAGGAAAACTGGCAAGTCTCTTCGAGTTCATTTTGGTCAGTGCAGACTTGAGGGCGCTTGAGGAGTCGACCGACACACGGTCGGCAATTTTTGGGCGGATCATCGAACGTGCAGTTGATAGAAAAGTAGCGGACTCTGAACTAGCTGATCTCGACGCTCGGCTCAATGTGGAACGGGCTCGCATCTCAACAAAGAACTTTGCACCACAATTGGAGCTCATCTCAAAAGAGCTTACGAAAGCTGTTGAAGTATTCTCGGCCGGTAGAAATGTTGCAGTATCCCCTATCGATGCCCCTTACAAGCCAGTCAAGGCATCTTTCAAGGTAAGCATCGTCGACGGTCCAGTGGAAACCAGCGTTGAGCGGCAAGGGCATGGCTTTCAACGCGCGATGATCATTGCGGCATTGAAACTGCTGTCGGATCGCAGCGGTGACGGATCGCGTTCTAATGCTTTGTGTCTGGCCATTGAGGAGCCCGAGCTCTACCAACACCCTGTACAAGCTCGCGCCTTCGCACAAGTCCTGCGAACAATTGCAGAAGACCCTGGCCAGATGGCTCAAGTGGCTTACGCTACGCACAATCCCATTTTCGTGGACCCTCATCACTTCCATGAAGTCCGTCGAATCAGTCGAATCAGTAACGGAAATAGCCGAAGAGGCATTTCGATCGCTCATGTAGGTGTAGCTGACGTGATCGAATCACTTTCAGGTTTCGTGCCCGAAGATAGGGTGAAAAAGCAGATCGGGGCAGCAATCTTGCACCGTCTGGCCGAAGCTCTCTTCGCTTCGGCCGTCGTGCTCGTAGAAGGAGACACCGACAAGGCCGTTCTCGAAGGCTGCGCTACACGTGATGGTTCACCATTGGCCGTGGAGGGCATTCACGTCGCAGAAGCTGGAAATAAAACAGCAATCTACTTGAGCCACGCCATCCTGACCCTACTCGGCATTCCCTGCTTTGTCGTCTTCGATGCCGACGCAGGCGTTGGCTTCAGGATGGAACAGAAAGGGAAAAAAGATAAAGACATTCGCGACGCAGAACTAAAGGAGCGCGCGGAGAATCATAGGCTTTTCATGTACCTAGGCCGTCGAGCTGTGCCAGATCTGCCCCACACCCACGCAGAGAGCGACTACGCGGTCTTCGCAGATCGTCTCGAAGAGACTCTACGCGACGAATGGCCGGAGTGGGGTGAAAAAGTACAGGCATTGATTGAATCTGACTTGGGGTACAGCGAAAAGAATTCGCAAACGTACGCCAGGGCTTCATTTGAAGCAGCGGGAGAAGCGCCTGTTGTGATTAAGCAGATCATCGAGAATGTAAAACTGATGGCCAGGGAAGGGCAGTGATGGAAAGAAGAACTGTCGTATCCTCTAATCTCAGGTCAGTTGGGTACGACCCTGACAATCTGCTGCTGGAAATCGAATTTAAGTCAGGCGTATATAGATACTCTTCCGTCCCAGAAAAAATCTACGAGGGTCTCATGACCGCCTCTAGTCACGGTCGTTACTTCGCGCGCATGATAAAAGGAAGATTCGCCTACTCAAAGGTTGCGTAGCGAAGGATCGCATCACCGGGATCCGTAAACGCCGTCCTAGCAAGATCTAGGAATCAAACGTGCTGCCACCTGAACGATTTGTAAGTGCCGTTGCACTCGGAGCTGCGTTGATCCTCTGCACTATCCTCAAATGACGGCGGCCCGGCTGCGAAGCTCGGCTACAGCCCTCGCCGCCCCGGCCGACCCTTCTGACAGGATGGCCCCCTCGTGCACCCGTTGTGCACCGAACCGTCCGGCTAAAGCCGTATACCCAGGTCAGAAGGTTCGTCCAGCTGTACTTCGACATCTAGGAAGTACAGCTCGAACTCGATAGGCCAAGGCGGGCTACAACGAGCGTTCCCTCCACCCCGACGCAGGGGGGCGAACGCTCGTTTTGGTCTCTCCAGCGAGCCGCCCGGCTCCGGACATCGAGGTGCAGGTCCCCGTCGATCTGGCACAAATCGATCTGGTCGAGCACGCCGATGCCGTTGATGTGGCGCGTAGGTGGGCGTACAGGGTTGGCTCGCCCTACGGCCTCTTCCACTAGCAGGCCGAGCCGTGGTGCACCTGAACACTGCTGGGTACTGATCAATCCCTTCTCGACGTGACTTTCCTCAGGCGCCAAGAGCTCAAGTCATTGGGGCTGAGCCCAAATGCCGTGCGTAGGTGGTCGAGCTCGCGTTGATGAGCGTCAGCGTGGCCGAAGCCCTGTCCTGACTCTGCCAGCGCCTCCCATTGGCGAATCCAAGGGATCAGTTCTTGGACGCCAGCGAGCAAGGGGGCGACCTGATACACATTTGGCTGCGGCTGCCGCTGGAGCGCGCCAAGCAGATCCAGAAGTACGAGAACACGGTCTGTGTCACTCCAACCAGACCAACCGATCAGGAGGCTGCCCCCCTCGGCAGCGGGATCTGGGTAGGAGACAAAGCGTTCTCGGGGAATGTCCAGATTGCCTCGGAGCGACCAGTACGAGGTTTGCCGGAAATCGGCAGCGCTGAATTTTGGCGGGACGGGGATACCCAGCGCTTCTCCTGTCCTGTCCTCACTGCGTTGCAGTTGCCACACCTGTTCCCACTGAGCACGTTTGCGCAGCCCCGACTCCTTGTACCTCAGCGCCGACACGTACGGCACATGCTCATCGCGCAGAATCGCCGTCAGCACATGCCGAAGGGATGCGTCCTGCATATTGAGGTGGCGCGACGCATAAAGCGCGGTAACGGAACAGACCGCGGCATCGGCACCTAGATCCTGTGCAAGTTGGTCAATGGTCCGGGGACGCGGGTGCCTGAACCCCATCTTGCGCTCAAACCAGAGGCTTTCGTCTTCGCAGCGGTCGAGCAACCAGGTGCGCAGCGCTTGCTCCTCCCGCTGCTCCCATGGCTCCGACAGCCATCCCCGCTTATACTCCGGACTCTCGACGATGGCGATCGCGCTGTAAGACTCAAGCGCGTCGATTCTGGCCTGCACGACCTCCTTGTAAGGAGTCGGCCAATGCTGTGGAATCTCGGTGATCGGTGTCGTCCTATGCCTCACGAACCACGACTCCGAAGCCTCGCCGACGGCGATCTTACGTGCCAGCACGATTTCAAAGGCACGCTCGCCCAGCCGCAGCGGAGGTGGCATAACGTCGCGGGGGGTGGTCAGGCGTGCCTGCTCATCACCGGACAGCAGCCCGTAGGCGCCGTAGACCTCCCAATCCAGTTCCTCCTGAAGGGCAATCATCTGGCGGTGTGTCTCTTCTTGGGTGACCCTGGCCGCATCCAAGGAGTTCTGGGCGGGCGGATGTTCCTGCGCACAGACGGTGCTCGGCTCGTGGGCGTCAAGCTGCTCGGCCAAGGCCTGCAGGTTCCGCGCGCGGACGAGCGGAGCACCCGTCGGCAGCGGGAGCCGCGAGAGGGCGGCCGGGGAAAAGCGGTAGACCCGTGCCCAGTCTTCGCCAGGCGGAGAAACACCAGGTCCGCCGGCCCCGATGACGGAGCCAGTTTGCTTGAGCCAGAAGCCAGCCGTTGACGAATTGAGCAACCCTAGCAACGCAAGGTAATCGTCCTCGTCTGCGTCAGGCGGCAGTCGAAGTACGGGCGCGGACCTGTTGAGCACCCGTCCGCCACGCTCCAGGGCGAAGCGATTGTGCGTGGCCACGGACGCAAACGTGAGCGCTGGCTGCCCATGTGCACCGCGAGACCAGTGCCTCCACGCCCACCAGGTCCCGGTCCCGGATGATTCTTGTGCGCCAGGCGCCGCCCGAAGAACCTGTCGCATCGTCCAGAGGTGCCGTCCCCACGAACTACTGAGGTCCAAGGGGAGCAGTTTGTCGTCCTCGTCATAGGGGGCCAATACTTCCGTCGATACGCCCGCACGCCAGTCACCCACCGTCTCGCCGGTGACCATGCCCCGCGCCAGCCGGGCCGAGTCCGGGTGGCGAAGGAACCAAGGTCGCCCCAGGGCAAAGACATCCCGCTGTCCCAGATTCGAGTCAACGCCCACCCTGCCGGCGAGGAGGTCGGCCAACCTCCGAGGGGCCTCCGAGAGAAGGTCCATGACGCCCGCACCCCCGCCCCCCGTCATCGTCCACGGGAAGCGCAAAAACCGCTGCCGAGGTTCATCCTGGACGCTCACCCACTCCGAGGTGCTGCCGGGCCGGTCGATCTGGTCGAGGATCGACTTCCATACGATCCCCAGCGCCGGATGCGCCGGATGCGCTGGCTCACCACGCTCACCGAGGACCGACCGGACAGGGGTGTCACGCATGGTCGGGTCGTTCCGGCCGACCAGGATCAGAGTTGGGGTCCCGTGGCCCGGTACGTAGACGCCAGAGGTGTCGATGACGTGGGTCAGCGCAATTCCTGGAAAGAAGTTATCGATCAGCTTTTTTCCGAATTCCCGCTTCGTGAAGGAACTGGACGTGTACTGACCTACGTAGCCTCCAGGCGATCTATCACCCTTCCTCACTGCCAGCTGAAACATGCGCTCCGTGAAGAGAACCGAGAGCGGGGCCATTCCGGAAGCAACTTCATAGGCGTTCCGGTATGTCGAGCTTTTCACCCTATCACGCACGGAAGTGAAGGGCGGCTCCGAAATCACCGCATGGTAAGAGTTTCGACCTAGGAGATCCACCCCAGAGAACTCGTTGACGTCCTCGACCATTCCAACAGCGGAATCTTCCTCCCCTGGGAAAAGCCACAACGACGCCCCGCCAGGCGCACCACGCCCGTCCAGCAGAGCGTCGCCCACAGCCACGTTGATCGCGTGTCCCGGCAGCTCGCGCAGCGCGCTGCAGCCGGTTGCCCGCGCGACGGCCATCAGTAGCCTGAACCGTGTGATGTCCACGGCGAAGGGGTTGACGTCACAGCCATGAACGGAGTCCAGGGTCCGGCGAATCAGCTTGTCATCCGAGGTTCCGGGCTCCATCGCCCGCCAGGCATCCAAAAGCCGCGCGAAGAGACCCAACGGAAACGTTCCCGATCCGCAAGCGGGATCGATCCCACGGAAACCCCGGGGGCCGAATTCCGTGATGGCCGGGTCTACGGTGAGCCCCAGGAGAAATTCCACGATGAAATCAGGCGTCCGGACCAGCGCATAGGATTTGCGTGATGTCTCGCTGACGTCTTCATAAAGGTCCCCGAGGAAGTCGGTATCGAGTTCCGGATCAGTAAAGTTGAGCCGAAGGGACCCGTCTTCACCCCGCCGCCTCCAGAACGCGATCAGATCGGCTGAGACTTGCGGAGACGGGGTCAGTTCCCACAGAGAGTTTCGCGCCCTGTCGAAGATCTGGGCCATCGCTACGTGGGACAGTGCCAAGTGTGTGAACGCCTCCACCAGCCAGTCCTGGTCGTTGGTCCCAGGATGCTCGGCGCAGTAGACGGACTGCCGCTCCTCCGCCTCCGTCACTTCCAGCCCAAGCCCTGCGATGAACGGTCGGTCAACGAGGCCGTTGTCCTCACAGAAGCGTACGAACACCGTGCCAAGCACCCATGCAACCGCGGCCTGGGTGACGCGCTCGTCCCGCCAGGAACCATACGTGGCGGCTGTGCGACCGGATGCCCACGCGCGTTCGTACGTGCTCCGAAGCGTGTCGCGGTACCTATCGACGTTCTCACTGCGCTCGCGGAGGTCCGCCTCCAATGCCTTGACCTGTTTGCGTACGCCCGTGACGAGCGCGGCCCTGTTCAGCAAGGATGTCCCCGTGTCAGTTCCGTCAGTCGGAGGCACAGCGGCGACCTCTCCTCCGTACGTCGTCGACATCCACGTTCCACTGTCTCGTTCGATACATCCTGCCAGCTCTCGGGCGGCCGCCCCGTCTCCCCGGAACGGTCACCGCCGAATGCATGCACTCGGCCAAAGTCTGACGCTCTATCATTCCTGTGTGCACCGGCCTGGATACAGCCGGACACCACACGCTGCAAGGGCGAGTCGAGGCCGGACCAACGAGGGGGCACATGCTGACGCGACTCGAAGTCAGTGGATTCAAGAACCTTCTGGATCTCAGGGTCGAGCTCGGTCCCTTCACCTGCATCGCGGGAGAGAACGGCACGGGAAAGTCGAATGTCTTCGATGCCATCCAGTTCCTGAGCCTGCTCGCCGACCTCTCCATGATCGAAGCGGCACAGACCGTACGCGGGACCCATGGCACGTTGCACGGTGACGCGCGGGACCTGTTCTGGAACGGTTACACGGACGGCGAGCACGAGATGACGTTCGCTGCGGAGATGATCGTCCCTGGCGAGGTGGAAGACGACTTCGGCAGGCTGGCCGAACCGACGTCCACGTTTCTCCGCTATGAGCTCCATCTTGGATACCAACCACCGCAGCTCGGAGAGCGGGGCGGCAGGCTGACATTGCGCTACGAGGATCTCAGCCGGATCAGACCCAGCGAGGCTCCGTCGCATCTGCGCTTTCCGCACCGCGCCGCGGACTTCCGCAAGGCCGTCGTCCGCGCTCGCCGCTCGAACGCCCCCTACATCTCCACGTCTCTCGAGACGGGCGACGCCGTCGTCAGCATCCATGCCGACGGCAGCCGCAGGGGCCAGCCCCGTCCAGCACCCGCAAGCCGGGCCCCGCAGACCATGCTTTCCACCATCAACCGGAACGACGACCCGACCATCCTCGCTGCCAGGCGGGAGATGCAGTCCTGGCGCCGGCTGGCCCTGGAACCCTCCGCGCTGCGTACCTCCGACCGCTTTACCGACCCTAGTGAGATGCAGCCCGACGGCCTTCATCTGCCACGGAGTCTGGACCGGATCGCGCGAGAGAAGTCTCCGAATGATCCTGCGCGGGTCTACTCGCGAGTTGCAGGGCGTCTATCCGACCTGTCCGGACTGCATGTCAAGACGCTGCATGTGGAGGCCGACGACACGCGTGAGCTGTTGACCATCAAGCTCCACGAGATCGACGGCATGATGTTGCCGGCCCGCAGCCTGTCAGAGGGAACGCTGCGCTTCCTCGCCCTGTGCGTCCTGCTGGAAGACCCAGAGGTGCATGGACTGCTCTGCATGGAAGAGCCGGAGAACGGCATCCACCCGGCCAACCTCTCCGCGATGGTGGCCCTGGTGCGCGACCTGGCGGTAGACCCCTCCCTGCCAGTGGACAAGGACAACCCTTTCCGGCAAGTCCTGATCAACACGCACTCGCCGGGCGTCGTGCAGCTCGTCGATCCAGCTGACCTGCTGATCGCGGACACCACCACTGTCCCGGGGGCTGACCGCAAGGTCGCGCGCGGTCTGCGGCTGCGCCCTCTGGCCGATACGTGGCGCGCCAGCGGCGCCGGAAAGGGCTACGGCACGAAGGCCGACATCCTTGCGTACCTAACGGCCCCACCTGAGGCTCGGCTGGCTCTCGAGGAGAACTCGTCGTGACCATTCGTGCTCTCTACCTTTGTGAGGGATCCAGTGACACGGGCCTGCGCTTTCACATCGAGGGGATCGCAGGAACCATGGGCAGGCAAATCCTTGTGACGGTCCCCGACCTGAACCGGCTACCGAACAAGCCCGGTCACTCGGTCGAGAGCAAGCTGCGCGCCGCTCAGCAGCTCAGCGATGGTGGGCACACATACGACCTCGTCGTCATCCACCGAGACTCGGATCGCGAACTCCCGGACCATCGCCGCAGAGAAATCGCGGAAGCGGTGGCCGCAGTAACTCCCGGGCTCGCGCACGTGCCCGTGATCCCTGTGCGGATGCTGGAGGCATGGCTGTTGCTCGACCAAGCAGCGATCCGCGAAGTGGCAGGCAACCCCAACGGCAAGATGGCGCTCGGCCTCCCGAAGCCAGCTAGAGCGGAATCGGTGGCGGATCCCAAGGCGCTACTCAAAAAAGCGATCGCCACGGCCAGCGAGGAAAGGGGGCGCGGTCTGCAGAAACTCCAGACTCGCTTCTCGGCGAACCGTGCGCGGCTCGTGCAGATGCTGGACCGCGAAGGTCCAGTCAAGCAGCTCGCGTCCTGGCAATCGTTCACGAACGATCTGCGCGAGGCATTGGGCCGCAGATACTGACAACTCCTCAGAACTTCTCTCTATTGCCGGGGTGACATGGAAGACGGCGCCATGCTGCCGAAAGTGGCAGGGAGCGATCCAACCCCACCATCTGTCGTAGGTGCACCCGTCGTGCACCGATAATGAGCGACCGACTCCGTACCCCCAGGTGAGGAGTGTTTCGGAGCTGTACTTCGACATTTAAGAACGCCGCAGGTCAGAGGGGTTTTCCGCTTTCCTGGGCCGTCTCTGGGCCGTCGGCCGTGTTCTTCCGCTCTCGGAAGGCACGGCCGACGGCCTTGTTCGTGGTCGACGTTCAGGCTGCGATCCGAGCCCCGCCCTCGTCCCCGTCGTCGCCCTCTGGGGCCGTGCCGAACGCGGCGTCGATGGCCTTGCGCGCACGGTCCTGGCTGTTCGGCATCAGGTGTGTGTACGTGCGGAGCGTGAAGCCGGGGTCCGAGTGCCCGAGGTACTCAGCAAGGGCCTTTGATGCTCTCCCCGGCATCGAGCAGCACGGACGCGTAGTAGTGCCGCAGCGCATGCATGCCGTGCTCGCGTGACTTCGCAAACCGCTCCCCCGGCTCGCGCTCCGGGATGACGCCGGCCGACACGAGCGCGGGCTTCCACAGGTACATGTTGAAGTAGTTCCGGTTCAGCGCCTTCCGCTCGCGCGAGTGGAAGCGCTGGGAGTCAGGCCAGATGCCGAACGACTTCTACCAACCGATCATCGCGGCCCTCTTCGGCACCGTGACTCATGCACTCTTCCCTGCACCCTCACGGCGGGACGGGGACAAGGAGATCCTTGCGGCGTCCGGCATGGAGACGCTGGAGATCGTGAGTCGCCTCAACCGGTCCGACGTCGACACCGCGACGCTTGATGCCCTTCGCATCACGGCGGACCGGCTCGCCTCGGAGTACCCGTTCATGCCGCGAGCAGCTCCTCATCGAGGGGCGGCAGTGGCTTCGCCGCGTCGTCGAGCTGCACTCAAAGAGCCTCACGCTCGCACAGCACCGCGAGGTACTCGCACTGTCCGGTTGGCTCGCGCTCCTGGTCGGCTGCGTCGAGTACGACACCGGAGCCCGGCACGCTGCCGAGTCGACGCGACAGGCCGCGCTCTCACTCGCTACCGAGGCTGACCACGCGGAGGTCGCTGGGTGGGCACACGAGATGCGGGCATGGTTCGCCCTTACGACCGGTGACTATCGCGGCATCGTCGCAGCGGCGCAGGCTGGAGCGGAGACAGCGCAGAACCACAGCGTGGCCGTACAGCTCGCAGCCCAAGAGGCCAAGGCATGGGCCCGGATTGGGGACCGCCGGCAGGTCGAGGTGGCCCTGGACAAGGGGCGACGGTTGCTCGAAGGGATTCCGCACCCCGAGAACTTGGACAACCACTTTGTGGTGGACCCGGCAAAGTTCGACTTCTACGCGATGGACTGCTACCGGCTCGTCGGCGAGGACAAGCTTGCGCGCACGCTCGCAAACGAGGTGCTGAGGGCGGGAACCGACTTCGATGGCACGGAGCGCTCACCGATGCGCAACTCAGAAGCACGGTCACCCTCGGCGTGGCGGCGGCGCGTGACGGCGACTTGGAGCAGGCGCTCATCATGGGCGAACGAGCCCTCCAAGGGGACCGCAAATCGGTGCCATCGCTCATCATGACCAGCCGCGATCTCGCTGCCGAGATGAGGAACCGATATAGCTCCGAACCGGCGGCACAGGAGTACCTTGCCCGGCTTCACCTGCTCGCTGATCAGAAGCCGGGATTCATGCCTCGGTGAATTCCCTGAGCACCCGACCTGCAAAGATCCACACAGATCGCTCAAGGCTTCTTTGGGCAATGGAGAGCGGCAGCCACCTTGGGAGATGGGCTAGAAGCACAGGCCATCTCCATCCTATCGCGCCGCTCAAAAGACCCATCCTGATAATCTTTGAAGGTAATAAATCCAATAGTGAACACCATCAGCAGAACGACAGATGTCGCGAGGAGCGTAACCTGGGTAATTTGATCCCGCACCGCGTCCAACTTGTTAAATCGCTCCTCAAAGGATTTACGAGAGGGGCGATCCTTTACCTCTACGGGTTCAACATCAGTCAGCGGCGACCGAACAACCGGATCATCAGAGTTCCCGTCAGCCAAGATTGAAAAGTCGACGATCTGACCACTCGCCAGCAGACACGGGGGTAGCTCCAGCACCTTGCCAGAGATGACCCACGACGGGGCAATGCTCGTTGACGGGCTCGTCTTAACGCTAAGAACGTCGACAATGGTCGCATCTAGATCAAGCTCGATCGGCCTTCCGGCATGGAAAGATGAAGCCGTGATGGCTTGCTTTCCCGCATTGTGCAGCGTTACGTCGATAATGCGCGGCTTAGCGAGAGTCGTGGTTCCGTGACTCACACTGAGAGGCGCCGATCCTCCACCCGTCGGGGTATCTAGCAATGAGACATTCTGAATCCACGCAAAATGAATTTCTCTCTTGGGGTTAGAGAATTTATTAGTGAGCCAAGAACCCAGCGCGGCACCGATAAGCGTAGCCACCGCACCGATAAGGATCGTCCAAAACGTTGCGGACCCAAGCAGTCCAGACGCAAGAGGCATCGGTTACTCCATCCCGGAACGGATTAAGCTAGTGGGCCAAGCAGTATGGGCATGACCTCGGGAGGTTGCGCAGCCCGCATACCCAACTCCCATCATTGATCGGCAGGTTCGCACCCAATGCTGCTGACCTGCTCCGCGACGGAGCCTCTCACTAGGCCGGCTCCGGCCGAAAGAGCGTACAGCCGGGGGCGCAAACAGGGGTCCAAACGCGGCAACGGCATCACCGCTGTCCCGGACAGTGAAGATGGACGCTCTGTAGCGGAGTTCGGCGTACCGCCGTTCGCCGCTTCGATTCGGGTCTCTGGGGCCGTCGCCGGGCCGTCGAAGGTCGACCGCAAGCAACCAACGACAACCACTCCTTCGCAGGCCAGAGGGACGGGAGCGTCTCGCCGCGCAGGTCGCCGATCTGCAACATCAGTTCTTCGACATCTAGAGACAGCGACAGTGAGGCCGCCACCCCACCGGGGCGGCGGCCTCATTCGTTTCCCCCGGTACTGGTGATCCGCCTCCGCCCGCCAGGCGAGACCGATACCGTACAGCTGATCGAATATCAGCACGGGAAGGGAACGCCCGATGACGGAGACCGTCCAACTCACCGATCCGCGGCCGCAGTTGAGCGTCGCGCTCGATCAGGCCGAGCGGCAGTTCGGGGCCGTCGGGTCCGAGGATCTTGGTCGTGCGACTCCTTGTGACGACTACGACGTCAGGACGCTTCTCGCGCATGTCGTCGCCGTGTTGCGCAAGCTCACTGCCGTCGGGCGGGGTGAGGAGGCGGGGGCTGTGGTCGATCCCGCCACCGATGTCGTGGACGGGTGGGTCGAGGCGTTTCGGGTGGAGCGGGCCGTCTTCGAGCAGGTGTGGTCGGACGACGCCGCGCTCGCCAAGAATTGCACCGTGCCGTGGGGCACCATGTCGGGGCGGGAGTTGCTCGACGCCTACACGCACGAGTTCACCGTCCACTCATGGGATCTCGCGTTCGCCTCCGGTCGTCCGGACGACCTCGACCCGGTCCTGGCGCAGGCCGCGCTGGACTGGTTCATCGCCAACGAACCCGGGGATACGCGTGGCGTCGGTGGGCCGTTCGGCCCGATCGTCGAGGTCGAGGCCGCCGCGGACGTATACACCCGGCTCGCCGGGTACGTCGGGCGTCCCGTGCGGGGGCAGGGGTAGGCGTAGGAGTCGGCTCGTACTACGGCGGAAGCGGGGCGGGGTACATACGTGTCCCGCCCCGCTGTTGGTCCGCCGCGTCGGCTCAGAGCCGGTCGGCCCCTGTGGGCGTCACCAGCCGAGCCGCGCGAGCGTCGGGGTGAGGTCCGGGAGGTGGGCGCCGGTGTCCGTCGCGGTCCAGGCCGCGGCGCACAGGGCGCGCAGGGCGTCGAGTGGGTCGTGGCCGTCGCCGGTGACGGTGATCCGGTGGGTCGGTGGGTGGTGGGTGGCGTGCCAGCCCGCGCAGGTGAAGCCGTCGCCGACGCCGTGTACGGCGGGGTGGGCGACGTGCAGGTCGCGCAGGTCGCGGCCGATGTGGGTGGGGCGTTGTCCCGGCGGGGCGGCGAGGAGTTCCGCGGGCCGGGTGGTGCCGGTCAGGACGAGGAGCGTGGCGGCGCCGGCCGCGTGGGCGCCCGCGATGTCGGTGTCCAGGCGGTCACCGACGGCCAGCGGCCGCTGGGCACGGCCGCGGGCGGCCGCCTCGCGGTGCAGCGCGGGCGCCGGCTTCCCCGCCACTTGCGGCCTGCGACCGGTGGCGGTGGTGACGGCGGCGACAGCGGCGCCGACACCGGGAGCGAGCCCACGAGGAGTGCGCAGCACCGGATCGGCGCACGTGGCGTACCAGGGCAGCTTCTGGCCGACGGCGTAACACAGTTCCGACAGCGCGGCCCAGTCGAGAGCGGTCGTGTAGCCCAGGGCCACCGCCTGCGGGGCTTCGTCGGCGGCGGCGACGGGTGTCAGTCCGGCCTGGAGCAGCGCGGAGCGCAGTCCTTCGCCGCCCACCGTCAACACCCTTGCCCCTGCTGGGAGATCGGCCGCGGCGAGCTGGGCGAGGGCCTGTGCGGCGGTGACGACGTCACGGGCGTCGGCGGGCACGCCCAGGCCGGTGAGATGGGCGGCGACGTCGTGCGGGGCGCGCTGGTCGTTGTTGGTCACGTAGACCGTGCGCAGACCGTCCGTGCGGGCGGCGGACAGGGCGTCCACCGCGTACGGCAGTGCCTGGTCCCCGATCGTCACGACACCGTCGAGGTCGAGCAGGAGCACGTCGTGCGATGCGGCGAGCGGCGCGCCCTCGGTGCCCTGCGGAGCCGTGCGCTCCGCGCGGAGCACGAGTGCCGTCGTGGAGCCGGCGTCCGTCACGCGGCTTCCCCGGCCTCGCGCAGGCAGACGTCCACCTGCCCGTAGTACGTGCGTGGCGGGCGGCCGATCCGGTTCACGCCGACCACGACGTCCTCGGGACCGTGGCCGAGTTCCCCGGCGAGCAACTGGTGGGTGAGCGCAGTCGCCTCGTGCACCAGCAGCGGCGTACCGAAGTAGAACTGGCCGGTCTTGGTGAACGCCGTCCGGTTCTTGGCGAAGAAGGTGAGGAACTCGGCCCACTCCATCCAGAAGGCGCGGCGCACCTTGGGTGAGGTGGGCACTATCTCGTCGCGGTTCTCGGTCGTGACCAGGTATAAGGAGATCAGTTCGCGATTGAGGGTGCCGGGGTGCTCGTCATAGGTCTTGACGATCCGCAGCGGGCGGGAGAGCCGCACGGACCGGTAGTCGGTGATGCCCAGTTCGTCGCGCAGGCCTCGGCGCAGCGCGGTGTCCTGGCAGCGGCCGTCCTCGTCCAGCATCTGGGTGGCTAAGCTCTGGTCGAACTTGCCGCCCGCTATGTCGACCCCGCTCGAACGTTCCTGCACGAGGATGTCGAACGTGCCGATGGCGTTGGGACGTACGACGTTGGCCTGCACGCCGCGGTGCCAGTCGCCCTCGCGGTGCACCCGCACGCGCGCCTTGTGCCCCTGGAACTCCTCGGTCACCGGGTCGAAGACCGGGAAGACATCGCTGCTCTCGGCCACTTGGGAATTCTTCATTCGTATGCCCTTCCACGACTAGGTGTAGGTGGCACGCTCGCCACCGCGAGCCGGGATCGTAGTTGAGCGATCACCATCAGCGGATCTTGGTCGGGCATTTTTGGACAGACCGTACACACGGCGACAAGACCCGGGTGACCTGCCCCGATGGGCGGAGCGCCGGTGATCCTTACGGGACTGGTCCACACCCGTCCGGGTGCCGGGGAACGCGTGCGCCGTGGGGCGCCGCCCTAGGGGCCGCGATGGTGTGACGAGCGAGCGGCGTACGGGAGTTGAACGCGCTCTCAGGAATGGCACACGTATCCGGTAAGGCCGAAAACATGGGGATAACGGCTCCCCGCGCGACGGGTGGAGCAGTCACTCACCGTCATCGTTCGGAAGGTGTCGGAGCGTGGCAGGGAGGGGGAACGTCCACTTCCGGCCAGCGGGGTCACACCGCCCACCTGGGCACGCCGCCCGCCCCGGCTTCCAGCAGCCGGGCATTAATGCTTCGCCCCCGCACCCTCCTCCGAGGTACCGTTCCGGTGATCACCAGCGGCGGTCGCCTCGACCGGCACCCGCCGCCCCACTCGACGCGTACGGCGTCGACGCGTACCGCGCGCCCCGACCGGAAGGAGGCGAGAGACATGGACCGTGCTGCAGCTGTTGCGGCCATAGGTGGTTCCGGCCGTGTGCCCTCGTTCTTCTGCGGCGCGCGGTAAGGCTCGGACCTCGTACTTCCCTACGTCTCGTACGACGTCGTACACGGCATCTCCATCGAGTCGTACACGGCGTCTCTACGTCTCGTACGACCTCTTGCGCGACGTCGTCTCGTGCGACGCCTCGTACGGCGTCCTGTACGTCTTGCCTTTCCCTCGCTCTCTCTTCCCTGCGGCATCGTCATGCGATGACGTGCCTCTCCTGTGCGGCCCTCCGCCGCGCGGGTCGCAGGGCTGCGCGACGCCCGGAGACCGACCGCACATCCGGACCCTCCCGCCCCACGTCTCGTAGCCGAAGGACCCGTAAGGAACCGTCATGAAGAATCTGACCGAGCACGACATCCGCACCTCGTTCGTCAACTGCTCCAAGGGCGAGGCCAAACGGCTGCCCCTGCCCAAGGAGCTGGCGGGCATCGACCACTGGGACGCGCTGGACTTCCTGGGGTGGTGCGACCTGTCCGCGCCCGACCGCAGTTACCTGGTCGCCGAACGCCAGGGCGAGCCGATCGGTGTCACCCTGCGTTCGCCCTCCGCCAAGCGCGGCTTCCTGCGCCGCAGCATGTGTTCGCTCTGCCTGACCACCCATCCCGGCAGCGGCGTCTCGCTGATGAGCGCCCGCAAGGCGGGCCGGGCCGGGCGTGAGGGCAATTCGGTCGGCCTCTACATCTGTGCCGACCTCGACTGCTCGTTGTACGTGCGCGGCAAGAAGCAGCCCGCGCCCGGCGGCCGCATGGAGGAGTCCCTCACCGTCGAGCAGCAGATCGAGCGCACGCGCGGCCACCTCGACGCCTTCCTGGAGAGGCTGTTCGTCTGAGCCGAGCGGTTGCTGGTCCGAGCCGAGCGATCCTCACCCTCGATCGGGCCGGGGTGAGGGTCGCGCTCGCTCCGCCATGCGCGGTACTGGCAGGGTGCCCCCATGGCTACCTTCGTCATCTTCGACCTCGAGTTCACCACCTGGCCCGGCGCCCTTGAGCAAGGCTGGTCAGCCGGTGGGCAGTTGCGCGAGATCGTGCAGATCGGGGCGCTGCGGCTGGACGGGGACCTCGGGGTCGTCGAGGAGTACGAGGCGCTGGTGCGTCCCGTGGTCAACCCCGTGCTGTCCCCGTACTTCACCGGGCTCACCGGCATCGGACAGGACGAGGTCGACCGGGCTGGGCTCGCCCCGGCCGAGGCACTCGGGGACTTCCTGGGGTTCTGCAAGGGGCAGACCGTGCTCTCCTACGGCAACGACATGGTCGTCCTCGGGGAGAATCTGGGGTGGGTGCGGGCCCGCGGCGAAGAGCATCGGAACAGCTTTCTCGACGCCGCGTTCCTCAATGTCAGGCCGTGGCTGAACGCCTTGGCGCCGGCCACCGCCGCGGCGAACGTCGGCAGTCTGTGGAAGGTCCTCGGGCTGCCCCGGCCGGACTCCGGGCAGGAGCATTCCGCCCTCTTCGACTGCCATTCCTTCGCCGCGGCGCTCCGGCATCTGCGCGCGGGCGGGGCCGAGTTGCCCGTGGGCTGTCCATAGGGCTGTCTATAGGCCAGGGGGCCTCGTCGGCAGCGGCAGCGGCACCGTGCGGAAGTGCGTCGTCAGGCGCGCCTCCTCGTCCAGGACGTGGAACGCGAGCGCCGGCGGGAGGTCCCGGTGGACGTGGTGGGAGGGGTCCGTCTGCGGCTCCCAGGGCAGGCGCAGGGTGGAGACCACGCCGGGGGCCACCAGGAGCGGACGGTTCGCGAAGGTCGTCGCCGCGGGGGTGTGGGCGTGGCCCGCGAGGAACGCGGTCACGTTCGGGTGCCGGGCGGTCAGGGCGGCCAGCCGGTGCTCGTCGCGCTGGCGGATGCCGTCGATGTACGGCGTGTGCAGCGGGACCGGCGGGTGGTGGAAGGCGATCAGGACGGGCCGGTCGGACGGGGTGCCGTCGAGGAGGGCCGACAGCCAGTCCAGGGTCTCGTCGTCGAGGCGGCCGTGGTGCGCGCCGGGGACCGAGGTGTCGCACAGGGCGAGGGTGAAGTCGTCCGTCACGTAGGACTGGTTGACCGGGCCCGGCGCGGGCGTCTCGCCGAGGAGGTGCGCGCGGAAGGCGGTGCGCTCGTCGTGGTTGCCGGGACAGATCAGCAACGGGTGCCGAGAGGCGAGGAGTTCACGCGCGGCCGCGTACTCGGCGGGCGTGCCGTGGTCGGCGATGTCACCGGTGACGACGACCGCGTCCAGGTCGTACGGGAGTCCGTTCAGGTGGTCCATGACCGCCCGGGTCCGGCCGATGCTGCGACCGGCGTCGTCGGCGCCGGTGTCGATGTGGATGTCGCTCACGTGGGCAATGACTGGCATGACGTGAACTTAGAAGGCGCGGCGCGGCGAGTGAAGGGCCAACCGCGTGCGGTTGGCCTGGTCGGGCAGGGGCGTGGTTCGGAAGGCGCCTGGTTCGGAACGGGCGTGGCCCGCAAGGCGCCCACCCCGCAACGGGGGGCGCGACCCACAAGGCACCCGGCCCGCAAGGCGCCCACCCCGGAAGCCCCCCTCCCGCCTCACCCCCGCAAGAACCTCACCGAAGGCCGCTCATCCCCCTCCGCACTCCCCGGCGTCACCACCGCCCGCACCCCGTACACCTCCGCGATCAGCTCCTCCGTGATCACCTCTGCGGGCGTGCCCGTCGCGTATGCCCTGCCCTCCCTCAGGATCAGGAGCCGGTCGCAGAACATCGACGCCAGGTTGAGGTCGTGCAGCGCGATGACGCTGGTGACGGGGAGGTCGGCGACCAGTGAGAGCAGGTCGAGCTGGTGCTGGATGTCCAGGTGGTTGGTGGGTTCGTCCAGGAGGAGTTCGCGGGGTTCCTGGGCGAGTGCGCGGGCTATCTGGACGCGCTGGCGTTCGCCGCCGGACAGGGTGTGCCAGGACTGGGCCGCGCGGGAGGCCAGGCCCGTGCGGGTCAGGGCGTCGCGGACGGCGCGTTCGTCTCCGGCCGTCGGCGCCGACCAGGCGCGGCGGTGCGGGATGCGTCCCAGGCGTACGACGTCCGCGACCGTCAACTCGACCTGTGTGTCGGTGTGTTGCTCGACCACGGCGATCCTGCGCGCCACGGCGCGGCGGCCCGTGTCGGCCAGCGCACGGCCGTCCAGGGTGACCACTCCGGAGGCCGGGGCGAGGACGCCCGCCAGGATGCGCAGGAGCGTGGACTTGCCGGAGCCGTTCGGGCCGAGGAGGCCCACCGTGGCGCCGGTCGGCGGGGCGAGGCTCACGCCGTCGACGACCAGGCGCCCGCCCGCCTCCCGGGACACGCGCTCGGCGCGCAGACCCGCCGCCCCCTCGTACGCGTACGTCACGTCACCCTCCTCGTCCGGTACAGCACGACCACGAACGCCGGTACGCCGATCAGCGACGTCACCACGCCCACCGGGACCTCCTGCGGATCCAGGACCGTGCGGGCCAGGGTGTCCACCCAGACGAGGAAGACCGCGCCGGCCAGCGCCGTGACCGGGAGGAGGCGGGCGTGGCCCGAGCCGACGAGCGCGCGGGCCGCGTGCGGCAGGACCAGGCCGACGAAGCCGATGGCGCCCGCGGAGCTCACCAGCACCGCGGTCAGGAGCGCCGTCGTGCAGAGCAGGACCAGGCGGGTGCGGGCGACGCGGACGCCGAGCGCGGCCGCCGCCTCCTGGCCGAAGGCGAAGGCGTCCAGGGTGCGGGCGTGCGAGAGGCAGATGAACAGCGCCGCCGCGAGCACCGCCGCGCACAGCCACACGTCCGTCCAGCCGACCCCGCTGAGCGAGCCGAGCAGCCAGAACAGCACGCCGCGGGTGGTCTCCGCGTCCGCGGCGGTGAGGACGAAGAAGGAGGTCAGCGCGGAGAACAGCTGCATCGCCGCGACGCCGGAGAGGACCACGCGGTCCGTCGTGCCGCCCAGCGTGTGACTCAGGATCAGGACCAGGGCGAACGAACAGAGCGCCCCGATGAAGGCACCGGCCGAGACCGAAAGGACTCCCCCGCCCACGCCGAGCACGACGACCGCGACCGCTCCGGTGGACGCGCCGGAGGAGACCCCGAGCACGAACGGGTCGGCGAGGGGGTTGCGGAGCAGGGACTGCATGACCGCGCCGCAGACCGCGAGTCCGGCGCCGCAGACCGCGGCGAGCAGGGTGCGCGGCATCCGCAGGTTCCAGACGATGCCGTCCCTGATCGGGGTGAGCCGCGCCTCTCCCCCGCCGAGGTGCGCGGCGAGGGCCGACCACACGTCGGGCACGGAGATGTCCGCGGGCCCGATGGTGACGGCCACCGCCACGGAGAGGACGAGGGCCGCGACCCCGGCGAGCCACAGCAGCGCCTGCCGCACCGGGGCGCCCACGGAGGTGGACGCGACCGCGACCTCGACCATGTCCGCGTCCGCCTCCGCGGGTGCCGTCCCGTCCGGCGTCGCGGGTGCCGTCCCGTCCGGCGTCACCGGCGAGGTCCCCCGGGTCACTTCGCGAGGCCGAACTTCCGCAGCCCCGCCGCCACTTGCTCGATCCCGTCGACCGTACGGACCGTCGGGTTCATGGCCTGGCCGCTGAGGAGTACGTAGCGCTTCTTCTTCACGGCGGTCAGGTTCTTGGTCGCCGGGTTCGACTCCAGGAACTTGATCTTCGCAGCGGCGCTCTCCGCCGACTGCGACTTGCGGGTGAGGTCGCCGATGACGAGGACGTCGGGGTCGCGGTCGGCGACGGTCTCCCAGTTGATCTGGGGCCATTCCTCGCGGGTGTCGTCGAAGACGTTCTTCGCGCCGAGCTCGCGCGTGATGATGCCGGGGGCGCCGCAGCAGCCCGCCATGTAGGGGGCGTCGGAGTTGGCGAACCAGTAGAGGAGCTTCGCGTCCGACGCGTCGATGTCGTCGGTGGCCTTCGCGACGCGGCCCTTGAGCCCCGCGACCAGCTTCTCGCCGCGCTTCTCGACGCCGAACACCTTCGCGAGGTCGCGGATCTCGCCGTAGACGGTGTCCATGGTGAGGGTCTTGACGCGCTTGCCGTCGCCGCCGCCGTCGTTGTCCTTGCCCGCGCAGTCGGTCGGCGAGACGTAGACCGGTACGCCCAGCTCGGTGAACTTGGCGCGGTCGGCGACACCGCCCTTGCCGACCGTGTACAGGAAGGAGGCGCTGACGAAGTCCGGCTCCTGGGCGAGGACCTTCTCCAGGGAGGGGTAGCGGTCGGCGAGCCGCTCCACCTTCGCGTTCTCCTTCGCCAGGTTCTTCAGGACCGGGTCGGTCCAGGTGCCGGTGCCCGCCATGCGGTCGGCGAGGCCGAGCGAGAGCAGGATCTCCGTGGAGCCCTGGTCGAGGGAGACGGCCCGCTGCGGCGGCGCCTTGACCTCGGCTTTCTTGCCGCAGGAGGTGACCGCGACCGGATAGCCCGCCGCCTGCTCCCCCGCGCTCTTGCTGGTCTTCTCCGCGGAGCCGCCCCCGCACGCGGTCAGCGCGAGCGCTCCGGCGCAGAGCGCGGCGGACATACGTATAGCGGCGGACATACGTATACGGGTACGGGTACGGGCTGTGGAGGACACACGATCCCTTGAGTCTCACGGCTCATGCGCGGAGCCTGGCCTGCGTCACGCCCTCCGCCGCACGGTGCGCGGGCGGAGGCGCCAGCAGGTCTTCGGACTCGGGGATCGGCCGGGCGGGGCGCCTTCCCGGGCGTCCGTGGACGCCCAGTGGCCGTGGCCCCGCCCGTCCCCCTCACCGCTGCGCGTCAGTTCCGGATTCGCACCGGATTCCCTGGCCCAGGTGTGGGTTTGACTGGCTTGCGCAAGTTATCACGCCTGCTCAGGACGTCGGCCGGGGCCTCGGCTCGCCCCGGTAGGTCCCGAACGACCAGCGGTTCCCCTCCGGGTCGAGGATGCCGAACTCCCGGCTTCCGTACGGTTTGTCCTCGATCTCCGTGGTGATCCGCACGCCCGCCGCGGTGAGTGTGGCGTACAGCTCGTCGACCCGGTCCGTGACCACGTAGGCGCCGGAGGTGCCGGGCTTTCCGCAGGTGCCTTCGGGCGCCGACGGGTCGTACGAACCGAGCATGACGCCGCCGCCCTCGGGCCAGTCGAGCTGGGCGTGGGCGACGCGGTCGCCGTCCTCGTAGACGGCGGTGCGCAGGAAGCCGACGGTGCCGACGAGGAAGTCGATCAGGGCGGGGGCGTCCTCTGCCTGGAGGCCCGCCCAGACGGTCGGGGCGGGGGCCGCTTCAGTCGTGGTGTCGGGTGTGGTGTCCGGTGTGGTGTTCATGGGCCTCAGTCTTCGCCCGGACCGTGCGCCCCGGCTTGGATATTCCGGCACTCTTCGGCCAGCCAGCGGGTCGGGCTCGCCCCCGTGTACTGCCGGAAGTCGCGGACCAGGTGCGAATGGTCGTAGTAGCCGGTGTCGGCCGCGATCCTGGCCAGGTCGGGGCCCCCGCCCGCCGTGACGGAGCGGACCACCGCGGTCCGCGCGTGCTGGAAGCGCATCAGGCGCGCGGCCTGCTTGGGGCTCAGCCCGGTCTCGGCGCGGAACACCGCGGTGAGGCGGCGCTCGCTGAGCGCGACGTGCCGGGACAGGCCGCCGACCGTGCCCGCGCCCCGGTGCCTGGCCAGCCACGCCCAGGCCTCGGCGACCTCGGGGCGCACCGGGTCCGCCCGGTCGGCGGCCGCCACGCGCCGCCGCAGATAGTCGGCGAGGAGGGCGAAGCGGTCCGGCCAGCGGTCGAGGGCACACAGCCGCTCGCGGACCTCGGCGGCCCGGCCGCCGAGGACGTCCGTGCCGCTGGTGACGAGCTCTCCCATGAGCCCGGCGGCGGGCAGACCGAGCAGCGCGCGGGCGGCCAGGGGGTGCACGGCGAGCTGGATGCCCGCCTCGTGCTCGGGCTGCACCACGTAGGCCGGGCTCTGGTGCAGGCCGCCCAGGACGATGTCGGTGCGCACCGCGTCCCCGCCGGTCGCCTGCCCGGGTGTGCTGCCGGTGGCGATGGGGCCTTCGAGGGAGAAGATCACGGTCAGATACGGCGAGGGCAGGCCCCGGTGCAGCCCGGGACGCTGTCCGGCGCTGCGGTAGCCGACCGCCGAGACGACCATGCCGTCGAGCCGGGGAACGGCCCTGACGAACTCGTGGGAGCCCATGCGCCCAGTATGCGCGGGACCACTGACACGGACTCGGCGACGGCCCCGGCGACGACCTCCGCGACCGGGACCGCGGCGCTCCCGGCGCCCGCTGCGGCTACCCGTGTTCACCCGCTCCATGCCCCTCGTGCACGGTGACTTCGATCATGGGAAATGACCGCGCCGCCCCATAGCATTGCGCGCCGCTCCGGACGGGGCCGCACACCGCTCTCAGGAACGGCAGGACACCGCAGACATGGCAGTACGAGCAAAGAACAAGCCCGCCCTCATCGGCGCTCTGGGGGCGCTCGCCGCCGCCGTCCTCGCGGGCAGCGCGCTCTGGCCGACCTCCGAGGCGAACGCGGCGGGCTCCGCCGCGCAGACGGCGAAGGCCGCGAAGGGCGCGGCCGGCGAGCTCACGCACTGGCCGAAGCCGGTGGCGAAGAAGCTCGGCAAGGTCATCGCGAAGAACGACCACAAGGGCGCGTACGCCGTCTTCGACGCGGACAACACGACGTACCGCAACGACCTGGAGGAGTCCCTGCTCCCCTTCCTGGAGATGAAGGGCGTCCTGACCCGCAAGACGATGGACCCGTCCCTGAAGATCATCCCCTTCAAGGACAAGGCCGGGCACAAGGAGAGCCTCTACAGCTACTACAACCGGCTGTGCGAGGTGGACGACCAGGTCTGCTACCCCTGGGCCGCGCAGATCTTCTCCGGCTTCACGCTGAAGGAGCTCAAGGGGTACGTCGACGAGCTCCTGGCGTACAAGAAGCCGATCCCCGCCGAGTACTACGAGGACGGGAAGGTCACCAAGACCGAGGTGAAGCCGCCGGAATTCTCGCGCGGCATGCAGCAGCTCTACAAGACGCTTCAGGCGCACGGCATCGAGGTGTACGTGGTCAGCGCGGCCAGCGAGGACCTGGTGCGCATGGTGCTCGCCGACCCCAAGTACGGCTACGGCGTGAAGCCGCAGAACGTCATCGGCGTCTCGATGCAGCTCAAGGACCGCGAGACCGGCGAAGTGACCAGCTCCCGCAAGGAGATCGCCGAGGGCCGCTTCGGCGAGAAGGACCGCGCCGAGCTCGCGGGCCGCGAGCTGACGCCGAACCTGTGGGCGCCGCTGACCTGGTACGAGGGCAAGCCCGCGGCGATCAACACCTACATCGACGAGTGGAAGAAGCCGGTCCTCGCGGCCGGTGACACCCCGGCGAGCGACGGCCCGATGCTGTTCCACTCGGCCGACGTGCGGCACGGCGGCGTGCGGGTGTGGGTCAACCGCAAGGACTCGTACATGAAGCAGCTCGACGGCATGAAGAAGGAGAACGCCGACCGCCAGCGCGAGTTGGGCCAGAAGGTGACCGCCGACAAGCGGTGGCTGACGGTCACGCCGGACCAGATCGGCTGACGGTCCGAGCGTCTGGCCGCGGCGCGGCACCGCCCGAGCGCCGTGCCGCGTCGCGGGTCAGTCCGTCAACGGCAGGCAGTCGGCGAGCAGTTCGACGACGTCGCGCCAGGCCCGCCGCGCCTGTAGCGGGTGGTGGGCGACGCCGGGGAGCACGGGCTGCTCGTGGTCGACCGGCGGGTGGTGGAAGGCGTGCTGGGCGCCGCCGTAGACCACCATGCGCCAGTCGACGCCCCCGTCCCGCATCTCGGCGGCGAACGCGTCCCGGTGGTCCTGGGACATGATCGGGTCCTCCGATCCGACCCCGGCCCAGACGGGACAGCGGATGCGGGCCGCCTCGCCGGGGCGGCCCGTGACCAGTCCGTTGACCGTCCCGATCGCCTTCAGGTCGACGCCGTCGCGCCCGAGTTCCAGCGCGACGGCGCCGCCGGTGCCGTAGCCGACGGCGGCGATCCGGCCGGGGTCGGTGCGCGGCTCGGCGCGCAGTACGTCCAGGGCCGCGTGGCCGATGTCCCGCAGCCGGTCGGGGTCGGCGAGCAGCGGGGTCACGCGCGCCAGCATCTCCTGCGGGTCGGTGAACCAGTGCCCGCCGCCGTGCAGGTCGAAGGCGAACGTCACGTACCCGAGTTCGGCGAGGGCGTCGGCCCTGCGGCGCTGGACGTCGTTGAGGCCCGGCCCTTCGGGGCCGAGCAGGACCCCGGGCGCGCGGCCCGTTCCCGCGGGCAGCGCGAGGTGTCCGGCCATCGTGAGTCCGTCGGCCGGGTAGGTGACGGTGCGGGTGGTGATCGTGCTGGTGGTGGCGGTGCGGGTGGTGACCTCGTCTGTGCTGGCCTTCGTCATGGGACGGGACTGTAATGATCGTCGGGGACCGGCGGATACGTACTTAGCTGTCGGCAGAGCGGACCGCCGGGGCCACCGGGGGCTACGCCAACTCGGCGAACTCGGCTGCCACTTGGGCGCGGTCGGCGCCGTCCGCGAGGAGCGCGTACAGCAACAGCCTGGCCTTCGGGGCGTCCAGCGTTCCCGCGGAGAGGAGGCCCCGGCCGAGCATGTCGTGTTCGGATCCTGGGCCCCGGTAGGTGTGGCCGAGCAGCGGGCCCGCGCCGGTGCGCGACGCGAGGACCACGGGGATGCGGGCGGCGAGCGCGGCGAGCGGTTCGACCAGCCAGGCGGGTACGTGGCCGGCCCCGAACGCCGCCACGACCAGGCCGCCGAAGCGCCCGTCCACCGCGTCCAGGAGTTCGCCGCGGTCGCCGAGCGAGAGCGTGACCAGGGCGACGCGGGCGGTGCCGCGCAGCGGCAGGGGCCGGTCGGCGACGGGCCGCGCGGGGCGCAGCAGGACGCGCGGGCGACCCTCGACGACCGTGCCGACGGGGCCCGCGCCCGGTGACGCGAAGGTCGCCACGGACGTCGTGTGCGTCTTGCGTACGTGCCGTGCCGCGTGGATCTCGTCGGCGAGGACCACGAGGACGCCGAGCCCCGCGCAGCCCGGGTCCGCGGCGACGGTGACGGCGGCTGCGAGGTTGGCGGGCCCGTCGGCGCCGGGCAGGTCGGGGCGGCGCATGGCCCCGGTCACCACGACGGGGGTGCCGGGCGCACAGGCCAGGTCGAGGAGGAAGGCGGTCTCCTCCAGGGTGTCGGTGCCCTGCACCACGACGACGCCGTGCCCGGCCCCGCGCGCCCGCTCGACGTGGTCCGCGAGCTCCGCGACGTCCTCGAAGTCCAGCGAGGAACTGGGCAGCTTCCGTACGTCGTGGACCTCGACCCCGACGTCCGCGGGCACGGCGCCCGCCGCGTCGGCGAGGAGCCGCTCCCCGGTCAGCCGGGGTGAACTCGCCCTGTCCCGGGCGGAGATGGTGCCGCCGAGGGTGAACACGGAAACGGTCTTGGCCATGCGCACGTGCCTATCACACCCCCGGCAGCGCGCCGATCACCCCTGACGCGATCGCCGCGGCCAGCGCCGCGTGGTCCCGGGTGTTCTGTGCCGCGTAGCGCAGCGCGAAGTCCGCCACGGCGCGGTCGAAGGTGTCGGAGCCGCCCAGGTAGGCGGCTATCGCCAGGCGGTCGCCCGAGCGGGCGTGGGCGCGGGCCAGGGCCGTGCCGCAGAGCGCGGCGTACCAGCGCAGTTCGGCGGGCGACATGGCGGTGATGTCCGCCGAGCCCTTCATGTCGCGCAGCTGGCGCCAGTAGAAGGCGCGGCCACGGGGGCCCGTCATCCAGCCGAGGAAGATGTCACCCGCGGCCTGGAGCAGCCGCTGGCCCGCGACCACGCGGTGCCCGGGGTGGAGGTAGGGCCCGCTGGGCAGCTGCTCCTCGACGACGGACCGCACCGCCTCCTTGATCTGGAGGAAGAGCGGGTCGCCCGGGTCGCGTCCGGCGAGCAGCACGATGTAGCAGCGGGTGCCGACGCTGCCGACGCCGACGACCTTGCGGGCGGCGTCGACGAACCGGTAGCGGTCCAGGAGGAGGCGGCGTTCCTCGGAGAGCGTGGAGCGGTAGTCGCCGAAGATCTTGCGCAGGGCGGCCAGGTCGGGGGCGCCCGCGGGTTCGAGCAGCGGCGGGTCGTGGATGATGCGGCGGGTGCCGTCCACGACCTCGGTGAGCTTGCCGAGCGCCTGGAGGCTGGTGCGGCCGCGGGCGCGGTCGAGGCCCGCCTCGACGCGCTTGCGGTGGCCCGGGGAGCGGATCAGGGAGAGCGCCTCGGCCGCGTCGATGCGCTCGTACCAGACGGCGAGTTCACCGAGTCCGGCGAGGCGCCGCATGCCCTTGCGGTAGGCGGTGGCGGCGTCCTGGGCGGCGTCGCGGGCGCCGTTCTCGCCCGCCCCGTTCTCGCGGGCGGCGACGGCGACGCTGGCGGCGAGCCGTTTGACGTCCCATTCGAAGGGTCCTGGGCACGTCTCGTCGAAGTCGTTGAGGTCGAAGAGCAGGGCGCGTTCCGGTGAGGCGAAGACGCCGAAGTTGAGCAGGTGGGCGTCGCCGCAGAGCTGCACGGTGAGGCCGGTGTGCCGCTGGACGGCGAGGTCGCCCGCCATGACGGCGGCGGCGCCGCGCAGGAAGGCGAACGGGGACGCGGCCATCCTGCCGTAGCGGATGGGAAGGAGTTCCTGGACGCGGTCGGCGCCCTGGCGTTCCAGGACGGCCACCGGGTCGGGGCGGTCGGCGGAGGGGATCCAGGCCGCGTGCGAGGAGCGCGAGGCGCGTTTGCGGGCCGCCTTGCCCGCACGGGCGCGTTCCTCCGGGGTCGTCATGCTCGCTCCCCTCTCGCGCTCGCGGCGGACACCGGCCGCCCGGCACTCGCCGCGGGCGCCGGCGGGCCCTCACCAGCAGCCAATGCGGCCGCGGTCACCTGCGCATGCCGGGTACGCCGAACGGGTGAGCGACCCCGGGCCCGCCCCGGGCCCGGGTCCCGGAGGCCACCGGCTCAGCGTCCCCCGCGCGTCTCCTCGGCGGCCGCCCACGCCGCGACCTGCTTGGCGAGCGCGCCGCCCGCCCGGGTCCAGGCGAAGTGGTCGAGGCGGCCGCCCGCGTCCTGGACGGTGTAGTGGCGGCGGGTGAGCCGGGCCGCCGGGACCTTGCCGACGAGGTGGTCGACCGCGCCGGGCGGTGCGAAGGTGTCGTTCTCGACGGACACCGCGAGCACGGGCAGGTCGAGCGCGCGAAGCGCCGTCTCGTAGTCGAGCGCGGAGCCGGTGGCCGAGTAGCGGCCGGTGCGCCCCTGTCTCGCCCAGTCGCGCATCACGCCCTTGGCCTGGTCGCCGCCGAAGCGGAACCGCTTGCCCGGCCAGCGGCCCAGGACGGTCGAGACCGCCGCGGCGGACAGTTCACCGAGGAGCAGCACGGGCCCGCGCAGGGGGCCGTACGCCCGGAACCAGACCGACCCTGAGGCGACGAGGGCCACCCCGTCGACGCCGGGGCCGATGCCCGACGCGGCGTGTACCAGGCCGAGTTGGCCGCCCAGGCTGTGGCCGAGCAGATGCAGCGACGGCTCGGGACCGAGTTCGGCGCGGACCGCGGCGACGATCGCGGGCAGGTCCTCCTCGACGATGACGCGGTAGCCGTGGTCGCGGGCCGCGCGGTCGGTGGCGCGCGGAGTCGCCTCGCCCTGGCCGCGCAGGTCGACGGTGAGCGCCGTGAGCCCCTGGTCGTGGAGCGCGCGGGCGAAGCGGCGGTAGAAGCGGGCGGGCGTGCCCATCGCGGGCAGGATGAGCACGGCGGGCGCGGGCGGCGGTCCCGGCGCGGGCCCCGAGCCCGACGGAAGGAAGCGCTCCGGCGCGCGGGCGAGCAGCGCGCGGACGGGAAAGCGGGCGCCGTCCGGGAGTTGGGCGGTGGTCAGGAGCGGCAGTTCGCCGACGGGGTCCGGCGCGGGCGTACCGGCGGGGTCCGGCGCGGGCGTACCGGCGGGTCGCTGCTGGGTCATGGGGCACAGCATGCCCCGTCGCACAATTGTCCGCCCAGAGTCATGCCGCCGCCGTCCGGGAATGGGGGAAAAGTGCCGTTCCCCGCGCGGTCGACTCCCGTGCGGGGAACGGCATTTCACCGGCGGCGACCGCTCAGCGGCTGTACCGCATCAGGGCGCGCACCATGTGGCACGTGATGTCGGAGGGCGGATGGATCCCGATGTCCTCCGCCATGCTCCGTATCGTCGTGTTCTTCGCCTGGTTCGGCATCCATACGCCCGAGTCGAGCAGGGCGATGGCCAGGCGCATGGCCTTGAGGCGGCGGTTGTGGGTGATGTACCACTCCCGGGGGCGTCCGGCCGGCAGGGCCTTCTTCTCCCGTGGTACGTAGGGCAGGTCGAACAGCACGGACCTCGGCGTGGACTTCGACTTCGATGTGAGTGCGGCAGCGGGCACAGGCATCCTCCTGTCGCGGTCAGGGCCCCCCGTCGGGCGCCCTCGAACACTACTGTGATTCTACTGCGGGGCACTGACAATCGCCGCTGGCCAGACGGGCTTTGGGGTATTCGAACAGACTCCTGCCGAGAGGCCTGTGACGGGTGGTTCGCGGGTAGCGTGTGCGCCATGGAGATCTGGATCAACCCCGCCTGTTCGAAGTGCCGCAGCGCGCTGACACTGCTCGACGCCGAGGGCGCCGACTACACCGTGCGCCGCTATCTGGAGGACGTGCCGAGCGAGGACGAGATCCGCGCCGTGCTCGACCGGCTCGGCCTCGAACCCTGGGACATCACCCGTACCCAGGAGGCGGCGGCCAAGGAGCTCGGGCTCGCGGACCGCGCGGCGTGGCCGCGCGACGCGTCGGGCCGCGACCGCTGGATCGGGGCGCTCGCCGCGCACCCGAAACTGATCCAGCGTCCGATCATCACGGCGGACGACGGGACGGCCGTGGTGGCGCGGACCGAGGAGGCGGTGCGGGACGCGCTGTCCCGCTGAGCCGCTCCCGCCGGACCGGCCACACCCCCGAACACCCAGGTCACAGCCTGGTCTTACCGCGCCCACACACACCGTCGGCGCGCCCGCGAATGACCGTCGACCGATGCACGACATCCGGCAAACCGTTACAAACACCTGCATAGCGTTGAGGGCTCCACAGGCCGACGCCGGACGAACGATCCGGCAGACGGAAAGGAGCGCGCCGTGCGGAGCTGGATGTCCGGGGGCGTATACGGAACGGTCCTCGCGAGCGCGCTGCTCGCCGCGCTCCAGTCGGGGAGCGCGCCCTTCACGCCGTACTACGACGCGGCCTGGGTGATGGTGACCGCGGGGACGGCCGCGCTCGCGCACGGCTACGCGCACCACATGTCGACGTACCGCCCCGGCTCCGGCGGCCACCGCTGGCGCCAGCTGGGCTGGGCGCTCGTCGACGAATGGCCGGTCATCCTCGCCTGCTGGCCCACCGTGATCCTGCTGGTCCTGGCCGGCGCCCTCGGCTGGCCCGAGCCCGCCGTCACGTACTCCGGGCTGCTCCTCAACGCGCTGCTGCTCTTCGGCTGGGGCACGTTCGCCGCGCTGCGCGTCGGCTACCGCAGGCGCTCGGCGGGCCTGATCGGCCTCGCCGACATGGCGATCGGCCTGGCCATAGCGGGCGCCAACGCGGTCATCAAATGACGCCCGCACGGGGCGCGGGCGTGAGCTCGACCACAGCCGTCCCGGGTAACACGGGGTTCACACAAGAGCAACGGTCGGGAAATCGCCGGTTGCCAGGCTGCCGCACATCACCACGGCACCGCAGCACCCGCACGTTCTGCGCCGTACCGAACGTTTTAAGGATGAGGCCCCGTGACCTTCAAGGCTGAGTACATCTGGATCGACGGCACCGCGCCGACCGCCAAGCTCCGCTCCAAGACGAAGATCCTGGCGGACGCGGCGAAGGGCGCCGAGCTGCCGCTCTGGGGCTTCGACGGATCCAGCACGAACCAGGCCACGGGTCACGCCTCCGACCGCGTTCTCAAGCCCGTCTTCACCTGCCCGGACCCGCTCCGCGGCGGCGACGACATCCTCGTCCTGTGCGAGGTCCTCAACACGGACATGACGCCGCACGAGTCCAACACCCGTGCCGAACTGGCCGAGACCGAGGCCCGCTTCGGCGCGCAGGAGCCGATCTTCGGCATCGAGCAGGAGTACACCTTCTTCGAGGGCGACCGTCCGCTCGGCTTCCCCGTCGGCGGCTTCCCCGCCGCGCAGGGCGGCTACTACTGCGGCGTCGGCGCGGACGAGATCTTCGGCCGTGACGTCGTCGAGGCCCACCTGGACAACTGTCTCAAGGCCGGTCTCGGGATCTCCGGCATCAACGCCGAGGTCATGCCCGGACAGTGGGAGTTCCAGGTCGGCCCGCTCGCCCCCCTCGAGGTCTCCGACCAGCTGTGGATCGCCCGCTGGCTGCTCTACCGCACCGCCGAGGACTTCAAGGTCTCCGCGACCCTCGACCCCAAGCCGGTCAAGGGCGACTGGAACGGCGCGGGCGCGCACACCAACTTCTCCACCCGGGCGATGCGCGAGGGCTACGCGCCGATCATCACCGCCTGCGAGTCCCTCGGCGAGGGCTCCAAGCCGCTCGACCACGTCAAGAACTACGGCGCGGGCATCGACGAGCGCCTCACCGGCCTGCACGAGACCGCGCCCTGGGACGAGTACAAGTACGGCGTCTCCGACCGCGGCGCCTCGGTGCGCATCCCGTGGCAGGTCGAGGTGGAGCAGAAGGGCTACATCGAGGACCGCCGCCCGAACGCCAACGTCGACCCGTACGTCGTGACGCGGCTCCTCGTCGACACCTGCTGCACCGCCCTGGAGAAGGCGGGACAGGTCTGATCCGCCGCTCCTCCCGTACGACGACGGGGCGCCCCACCGATTCCGGCGGGGCGCCCCGTCGTCGTACGAGCGGCGTGAATCCGCCCACCCGGGCAGGGTGCATTTCCGGCCAAGAGCCGCCAAGGGTCCGTATCACTGGGCGAGAGGGAACTGCCGGTAACCGTCCCATCTGCTTCAATGGGGTCATGGGAAGCCACCGGATCACCGCGACGGGTCGTCACGACCTCGAGCCGTTCTGGCCCTCCCGTCAGCACCACGACTTCGACCGGGTGTGTTGCCGCGCGATGAACGCGCGGGCCCTCTAAAGCCGTTCACCCGGCCTTCGCCTGACGCGCACGACGTACGTCTCGTTCTCGACGACTCCTTCTTCGCGCGAAAGAGCTGACATCACCATGGCGAACTCCCGTTCCTTCTCCGCCTCCCCCGCCCTCACCGCTCCCGTCTCCGCCGCCCGGGGCCGACTGCGCGCCGTGGCCCCGGACGAGGTGGCCCAGATCTCCGACTTCCTGCCGCCGGGCGCCACTTGGCTGCCCGCGCCGCAGCACACCCTGCCGAGCCTGCCGGGTCAGCCCCCGATGGTCGGCTACCTGGTGCTCGTGCCCGCCGGGCAGGAGCCCGTCGCCGCGCAGCCCGTCGTCCCCGAGGCCAGGCCCGCCGCCACCGGTCCCGTCAGGATCGACACGGTGCAGCGCGCCGCCGAGGTGGCCGGGCGCGCGCTCGACCTCACGTATCTGGAGTTCGAGCTGCTCGCGCACCTCGTCGCGCACCCCCACCGGGTGCACACCCGCGACCAGTTGGTGACCACGGTGTGGGGATACGGCCACGTGGGCGACGGGCGCACCGTCGACGTGCACATCGCCCGGCTGCGCCGCAAGCTCGGCGCCGACCACCGCAGGACGATCCAGACGGTGCGGCGCGTCGGCTACAAGTACGCGCCGCCCTCCGCGTCCGCGTCCGCCGCACCCGCCTCCGTCCCGGCCGCCGCGCAGCACTGATCCTCTGCTGCGAGCAGAAACCGATTCCGCCCGGCGCCGGCCCGGGGCAGAGTCGGCGGCATGAGACTTCTGATGCTGGGCGGTACGGAGTTCGTGGGCCGCGCGGTCACCGAGGCGGCGCTCGCCAAGGGCTGGGAGGTGACCGTCTTCCACCGCGGTCACCACCCGGCGCCCGAGGGCACCCGGGCGCTGCGCGGTGACCGGCTCGCCGAGGGCGGCCTCGCCGCGCTCGCCGACGGGGAATGGGACGTGGTCGTCGACACCTGGTCGGCGGCGCCGCGGGTGGTGCGCGAGGCGGCCAGGACGCTCGCGGGGCGGGCCGGGCGGTACGTCTACGTGTCCAGCTCGTCCGTGTACCGCTACCCCGCCGCGGCCGGATCCGACGAGAGCCACCCCGTGGTGGACGGCGATCCGGACGCGGAGGCGACGGCGTACCCGGAGGACAAGCGGGGCGGTGAGCTCGCCGCGGTCGCCGAGTTCGGCGCGGAACGGACGCTGCTCGCGCGGGCGGGCCTCATCCTCGGCCCGTACGAGAACATCGGGCGGCTGCCGTGGTGGCTCAACCGCGTCGCCCGGGGTGGTCCCGTGCTGGCTCCGGGGCCCCGGGACATGGGCATCCAGTACATCGACGTACGGGATCTCGCCGAGTGGATCGTCGACGCGGCGGCGGCCGGGCTGCACGGTCCCTACAACCTGGTCTCGCCCGTCGCGCACACGACCATGGGGGAATTCCTGGAGGCGTGTACGGCGGCGGCGGGGGCGCCCGACGCGGAGCTCAGGTGGACCTCGGCGGACGTGATCGCCGAGGCCGGGATCGAACCGTGGTGGGAGCTGCCGGTGTGGGTGCCGGGCGGCGGGGAGCTGTACGACACGGTGTACGTCACGTCCGTGGACAAGGCGGTGGCCGCGGGGCTGCGGGCCCGGCCGGTGGGCGAGACGGTGGCCGATACGTGGGGCTGGCTCCGGAGCCTTGGCGGGGTCGCGCCTCAGCGGGGTGACCGGCCGGTCGTGGGGCTCGACTCCGTCAAGGAGGCGCAGGCTCTCGGGCTGTGACGTGCTGTGCCCCCGGCGTGGGTTCCCTCCGCGCCGGGGGTACGTCAGGTGTGCTCCTGCCTCGTCAACGGCCGCTCGGCACCGGGGCGTTGTGCCCACCCGTGTCGCCCTGCGGCACGCCTGCCCACAACGGGGCAGCCTCCTCCTCGCCGTGGGAGACCTTCGGGAGCCAGGAGAGGTAGCGCGGGGTGTGCCAGTTCCTGTCGCCCAGGAGGGTCATCAGGGACGGGAGCAGGATCATGCGGACCAGCGTCGCGTCCAGCAGGACCGCCACGCCCAGGCCCACGCCCATCTGCTGCATGTCCTGCATGGACAGCGTGCCGAAGACCGAGAAGACCGCCACCATGATCACGGCCGCGCCGGTCACCGCGCCCGCCGTGCGCGTGATGCCCTCACGGATCGCGGAGCGGTTGTCCATGCCCCGGTCGCGGGACTCACGGATCCGGGAGACCACGAACACGTGGTAGTCCATGGAGAGTCCGAAGAGGACGACCAGGACGAACAGCGGCATCCAGTTCTCGATCGCGCCGACCTTCTCCGAGCCGATCAGCTCCGCGCCCCAGCCGTGCTGGAAGACGGCGGTCATCACGCCGTACGCGGCGCCCACCGAGAGCAGGTTGAGCGCGATCGACGTCACCGCGATCACCACCGAGCGGAAGCAGAACAGCATCAGGAGGAAGGTCACCGCGGCGATGAACGCGAAGACCGGGACGATGCCCTTGCCGAGCTGGTCGCCGAAGTCCTCCGACGAGGCCAGCTCGCCGCCGACGTACGCCTGGGCCGGTACGCCGTCGAACGCCGCGGGCACGGTGTCCTCGCGCAGTTCGCGCAGCGCCTTCTTGGCCGCGGCGTCGGTGCCGTCGCCCGGCAGCGGCACCGCGATCTCGGCGACGTTCGCCGCCTTGTGGACGGTGAGTTCGGCGTTCCGCCCCGCCTCCTCGGTCAGCGAGCCGAGCGCGGCGCGCACCGGCTGCGCCTGGATGTCGTCGGCCTCGACGACGACCCTGGCCGGCGCGGGACCGCCGGGGAACTTCTCGGTGATCTTCTTGTACGAGACGGAGAGCGGTGCGTCGGAGCCGAACTGCTTCTCCAGGCCCAGCTGTTCGGTCTTCATGCCGACCGCGGGAGCGGCGAGCGCGAGCAGCACGGCGGCCGCGGCGACGGCGAAGAACTTCGGGTGGTTCAGGACGGGCCGCAGGACGCGTCCCGCGATGCCGCCGCTGGCGTGCGCGCCGCGCTTGGCGCGGCGGTTCAGGAAGGGAATGCGCCCCGCGTCGATGCGGTCGCCGAGTCCGGCGAGCAGCGCGGGCAGGACGGTGACCGAGCCGAGCATCGCCACGCACACCACGAGGATGGTGGCGAGCGCGAAGCCCTTGAAGAGCAGCAGGCCGGACAGGAACATGCCCGCCATCGCGACCATCACCGTCAGGCCGGAGACGAGGACGGCCCGGCCGCTGGTGGCCGCGGCGATCCGCAGCGCGGTCTCCGCGTCGCGTCCCGCCGCCCGCTCGTCGCGCTCGCGGCGCAGATAGAAGAGGCAGTAGTCGACGCCGACCGCGAGGCCCATCAGGAACATCACGGAGTAGGTCGTCTCGAACAGGTGCAGCTGGTGGCTGGCGAGGGAGAGCAGACCGAAGGCGCCCACGCAGGCGGTGAGCGCGAGGCCCACCGGGAGCAGCGCGGCGACCACCGCGCCGAAGGCGACCAGGAGAATGCCGATGGCCAGCGGCACCGCGGTGAACTCGGCCTTCTTCAGGTCGTCGGCGAGCAGGTCGGACAGGTGCTTGCCGGCGCTCGCGTCACCGAACTGGTAGACGGAGACGCCGTGCGCGGCGCCGTCGTCCCCGGCCCGTTCCACCGCGTCGAGCACGGGCTGCACGCGCTCGGTGGCCTTGTCGGACGGGCCCTTGATCTCGAAGCGGAGCAGCGCGTCCTTGCCGTCCTTCGAGGGCAGCGGCGCCTGCACGCCGCGCACCTCGCCGGTGGCCTCCAGCGCCTTGGACAGGTCGGCGGCCGCGTCCCGCCAGCCGTCGGGCGTCCGCGCGGAGACCATGACGAGCTCCCCCGCGGGCTCGTCGATGCCCGCGTCGTCGAGGATCGCGGTGGCCCGGCTGGAGTCGCCGACCTCCATCTCGTCGTCGGACGCGGTCACCATGCCGGAGGCCCCGCCGATGACCGTGGCCAGGACCACGAAGAGCAGCCAGCCGAGAACGGCCGTCTTCCTGTGGTGTGCGCTCCACACACCGAGTCGTGCCGCGAGGTTCCGCCGCATGGCGTTTCGCCCCCATAAGTCTGCGTAAGTAAGCGTCGGATAAGACGTCACTCACGCTAGAAATCGGAGGCTTCACGCCCCAGCCGCCGAGACCCCCTCTGCGCGAAGCACAGGGCGAGGCCCCGGGGGTGTCGTCAGGTACACCCCCGCCCGGGTGGGGAGCCCAGTGACCCGTACCCCGTGACCAGGGAGACTGTCCTTCTGACAGGCGGCCTGAGGAGAGGGACATCATGGGGACATCACGGGTGGGCAGGGCCGTGATAGCGGGTGCACGCGGCCTGTATCTGGCGGTCGTCTCGCTGGCGGGCGGGATCATCTGCTTCGTCAACGCGGTCCTGGCGATCGCCTTCATCCCCCTGGGCATCGGCGTGCTCACCACACCGGTGGTCCTGACCGGTGTGCGCAAGCACGCGAACCTGCGCCGCGTCCAGGCCGGTGAGTGGTCGGACGTCCACATCCCGATCCCGTACCGGCCCTTCCCGCCGAACATGCGGCGGGGACTCATGGGGCAGGTCGACCGCTGCCACCTGATGCTGAAGGACCCGGCGACCTGGCACGATCTCCAGTGGCTGCTCGTCGACATGACCGCGGGCTTCGTCGTCGCGATCTTCGCACCCGCGCTGCTCCTCTACATGCTGTACGGCTGGGTGCTCGCCCTCGGCGTGTGGGAGCCCATCTACAACGCGGGCGGCGGCGAGTGGTACGGCTTCATCCACGTCACCTCGCAGACCACCGCGAACTACGCGGCCGCGCTCGGCACGGGCCTGTTCGTCCTCGGGCTCTTCGCGAACCCCGCCCTCGTCCGCGCCCACTTCCGCATCGCTCGTACGTTCATCGCCCCCACCACGAGCATGCGCGAACGTGAACTGGCCCTGCGCGTCGACCACTTGACGGAGACCCGGCACGACGCCGTGGACACCTCGGCCGCCGAGCTGCGCCGCATCGAGCGCGATCTGCACGACGGGGCGCAGGCCCGCCTGGTCGCCATGGGCATGGACCTCGGCACCATCGAGGCGCTCGTCGAGTCGAACCCCGCCAAGGCCAAGGAGCTGCTCGCCAAGGCCCGGCAGAACTCCGGCGAGGCGCTCACCGAACTGCGCGACCTGGTCCGCGGCATCCACCCGCCGGTCCTCGCCGAACGCGGCCTCGGCGACGCGGTCAAGGCCCTCGCGCTGCGCCTCCCCGTCCCCACCGAGGTCGAGGTGGAACTGCCGGGCCGGGCGGACGCGCCGGTCGAGTCGGCGGCGTACTTCGCGGTCAGCGAGGCCCTGACGAACGCCATCAAGCACTCCGGCGCCGAGCGTATCTGGGTCGACGTGCACCACGCCGACGGCATGCTGCGCATCGCGGTCACCGACAACGGCAAGGGCGGCGCCGCCGTGGGCACCGGATCGGGACTGAGCGGGATCGAACGCCGACTCGGTACATTCGACGGCGTACTGGCCGTCAGCAGCCCGGTTGGCGGCCCGACCATGGTGACCATGGAGATCCCTTGCGAGTTGTCCTAGCCGAAGACCTCTTCCTGCTGCGCGACGGCCTGGTGCGGATGCTGGAGGCATTCGACTTCGAGATCGCCGCCGCGGTGGAGAGCGGGCCCGAACTCACCAAGGCCCTCGCGGAGTTGCAGCCGGACGTCGCCGTCGTCGACGTCCGGCTTCCGCCGTCCCACACCGACGAGGGCCTCCAGTGCGCGCTCGCCGCGCGCCGGGCGAGACCGGGCCTGCCGGTCCTCGTTCTCTCCCAGCACGTGGAGCAGCTGTACGCCCGCGAGCTGCTCGCCGACGGCACCGGCGGGGTCGGCTATCTCCTCAAGGACCGGGTCTTCGACGCCGAGCAGTTCATCGACGCCGTCCGCAGGGTGGCGGGGGGCGGCACCGCGATGGACCCGCAGGTGATCCAGCAGCTCCTCTCCCGGCGCTCCGCCGACCAGCCGCTCGGCGCGCTCACCCCGCGCGAGCGCGAGGTCCTCGAACTCATGGCGCAGGGCCGGTCGAACGCGGCGATCGCGGGCCAACTCGTGGTCACGGAGCGGGCCATCGCCAAACACACGTCGAATATCTTCGGGAAACTCGATCTCCCCGTTTCCGACGACGACAATCGCCGGGTCCTCGCGGTGCTCGCGTATTTGGACCAGGGGCGCTGAACACACCGGGTTCCTGATGCGTATGTAACCCCATGGGACGTACCTCACGAAAACGATCGAGGCTGGCGCGACGCATGGTCGCCGCGTCCGCGGCGTTACTCCTGGGCGGCGGCGGACTGATCGCCGTGAATGTCTACGCGAACGCCGAAGAGGGCGCGGATCAGCCTCCCCCGCGGAGCGCCGGGCAGCAGGTGTCCACCATCAGCTGCCCGGACGTGGCCAATCAGCTTCCCGAAGTGCCGGACGCGGCGCGCGGCGAGGTCGATCGCAGGCTCGCCGATCTGGACAGCCAGATCACCAAGGCGTACGACGAGTTCAGCCGGGCCGCCGACGGCGACAAGCAGTCCGTGCTGGGGCCGCTGGAGCAGCAGCGGCGCGGCACCCTCGGCGGGATCGCCGACGCGATGGACCGCGCGGGCGAGCGGCCCGACGGGCTCGACTCCATGGCTCCTTGCACCCTGCGCGCCGATGACCAGCAGGCCGGCACGGGGCAGGAGCAGGGGCAGGAGCAGGGCCAAGGCGAGGAGCAAGGGCAGGAACAGGGACAGGGTCAGCAGCAGGGGCAGGGGCAGAGCAGCAACGGGCCCGAGGCCGGTGACTTCGTCGACATCAAGTCCGTGCGGCCGAACGTCGTGCAGCCCCGTGAGCGCCGCGGCGCGTCCCGCGGCACCTTCACCACGCAGTGCGGACGCAACAAGAACGGCAAATTCAATCCCGACAACGTCATCGTCGCGCCCGGCGTGAGCAATGGCGCTCACCATATGCACGATTACGTCGGAAATCAGGCGACGGACGCCTTCTCCAGCGATCAGGATCTCGCGAACGGCCGGACCAGCTGCCGCAATCAGGGCGACAAGTCGACCTATTACTGGCCCGTCCTGCGGCTCCAGAACGGAAAGGCCGAGAACGACGCGGGAGCGGACGGCGGCGGCAAGGACCAGAATGTCGGCGAGATCCAGACGCCTGCCTCCGTCACCCTGAAGTTCACCGGAAATCCGACGGGAAAGGTCGTCGCGATGCCGCGCTTCCTGCGGATCATCACCGGTGACGCCAAGGCGTTCACCAACGGCGACGCCAACGCCAACGCCTCCTGGAGCTGCACCGGATTCGAGAACCGGCAGCTGAAGGACAAGTACCCGATCTGCCCCCGCGGCAGCGACGTCGTACGGACCTTCAAGTTCCAGAGCTGCTGGAACGGGCGCGACACGGACAGCGCCAACCACCGTACGCACGTCGCCTTCGCCGACGCCCGCACCGGCGCCTGCCCCGCGGGCTTCCGGGCCGTCCCCCAGCTCGTGCAGCGCATCGTGTACGACGTGCCGCCGGGACCCGGCTTCGCCGTCGACTCGTTCCCCGAGCAGCTGCACAAACCCGTCACCGACCACGGTGACTTCATCAACGTCTTCGACCAGCGGCTGATGCGACGCGTCGCGCAGTGCGTCAACTCCGGGCAGCGCTGCACCTGACCGTCCGCCGCCTCATCCCCCGTGGCCGCCGTGGTGGGCGCCGCCGTGCGTTCCCGCGGCGTCCACCACGGTGCCACCGAGCCGCTCGCGCAGCGCCGAGATGTCCTGGGCACCGCCGACCGCGACCCAGGTCCCGCCGACGAGGTACGTACCCCCGTAGTCGTTCGCCTCGTCGAGCCATTCGGCCTGGCCACGGGCATTTGTAAAGGTTACGAGCACGTAGTGCCGGGCACCGTTGTCACAGGTGGCCTGCCGTAGTTCGGCCGCGTCCGTCTGGACCTCGGGCCTGCACCGCGCCTTGGCCGCCAGCTGCTCCAGGCTGCCGCTCGCCGTGTCCGGTGTGCCGTCACCGTCCGAGCCGCACCCCACCACCGCAAGCAGCACTCCCACCGCCATGCCCGCGAGCACGCTCCGCGCTGCCCTCATCGTCCCACCAGACCCTTCCGGCGAGCCGAACTCGCCATCTTCTTCCGCGGCGTTGAGCCCCGCGGGCCACGCGGATACCGTGCGCCGCAGCCTTCAACGCAGGGGGTACACATGTCCGATCCGTCCCGCCGTACCGTGCTCGGCACCGCAGGAGCGCTCGGCCTCGGGGCCGCCGTCGGCGGGGTGCCGCTGCCGGCCGCCCACGCCGCCGGGCCCGGTGGACCCGCCGGGGGCCCAGCCTTCGATACGGATTCCGCGCGCTCGGCACTCAACAGACTCCTGCCGCATCACGCGGAACAGATCCGCCTCGGACTCGTCCCCGCGCGGGGCCGCGAGGACCGCTTCCGGGTCACCGGAACCACCGGACGGATCGAGGTGTCGGGCACCACGCCCGCGGTGCTGCTCACCGGCGTCCACTGGTACCTGAAATACGTGTGCGGCGCCCACATCGCCTGGAACGGCAGCCAGTTGGACCTGCCGCACCGGCTCCCCGCACCCTCCAGGCCACTGGCGCGGTCCACCACGCTCCCGCACCGCTTCGCGCTCAACGACACCAACGACGGCTACACCGCACCGTACGCCGACTGGGCGTACTGGGAGCGGATGATCGACGTACTCGCCCTGCACGGCTGCAACGAGGTCCTGGTGATCGCGGGCACCGAGGCCGTCCACCACCGCGTCCTCAAGGAGTTCGGCTACTCCGACGCCGAGGCGAGGGCCTGGCTCCCCGCGCCGTCGCACCAGCCCTGGTGGCTGCTGCAGAACCTGTCCGGCTACAGCGGCCCGCTCTCCGACCAACTCATCGCCGACCGCGTCGAGTTGGGCCAGCGCATCGTACGAAGGCTGCGCTCCCTCGGCATCTCGCCCGTCCTCCCCGGCTACTACGGCAACGTGCCCGACGGATTCGTCCAGCGCAACGGCGGCGACGCCCGCGTCGTGCCGCAGGGCTCCTGGCACGGATTCAAGCGGCCCGACTGGCTCGACCCGCGCACCACCGCCTTCGCCCAGGTCGCCGCCTCCTACTACCGTCACCAGGAACAACTCTTCGGCCCCGCCTCGTACTTCAAGATGGACCTCCTGCACGAGGGCGGCACCGCCGGTGACGTGCCCGTGCCCGCCGCCGCGCGCGGCGTGGAGAGCGCCCTGCGCACCGCGCGGCCCGGCGCCACCTGGGTCATCCTCGGCTGGGAGGCCAACCCGCTGCCCGAACTCCTCGACGCCGTCGACAAGAAGCGGATGCTGATCGTGGACGGCGTGTCCGACCGGTACGCGCGCGTCCCCGACCGCGAGAAGGACTGGGGCGGCACGCCGTACGCCTTCGGCACCATCCCCAACTTCGGCGGGCGCACCACGATCGGCGCCCGCACCCACCTCTGGAACGAGCGGTTCTTCGCCTGGCGCGACAAGGCGGACAGCGCCCTGGCGGGCACCGCTTTCATGCCCGAGGCCACCGACCGGGACCCCGCCGCCTTCGAGCTCTTCTCCGAACTGGCCTGGCGCGCGGACGCCCCCGACCGGGCCGACTGGTTCTCCTCGTACGCCGACTTCCGCTACGGCGGACGCGACGGCGACGCCAGGGCCGCCTGGCGCGCCCTGCACGACACCGCCTACCAGCACACCGCCGTGGAGCGCAGCGACGCCCACGACTCCCTCTTCGCCGCCCGCCCCGACCTCGCGGCCAACCGCGCCGCCGAGTACGCGCCGCGCGCCCTCACCTACGACCCCGGCCGCTTCGACGCCGCGTTCGCCGGGCTGCTCGGCGTGCGGGGCGCGCTGCGCGGCAGCGCCGCCTACCGGTACGACCTGGTGGACGTGGCCCGGCAGGCCCTCGCCCACCGCAGCAGACAGCTCCTGCCGCAACTGCGGCGCGCCTACGCCCGCGGGGACCGGCCGACGTTCACCGCCCTCTCGACGCTGTGGCTGCGGCTGATGCGACTCGCCGACGAGCTGACGGGGACCGACACCGCCTTCCTGGTGGGGCCCTGGATCGAGGCCGCCCGGCGGATGGGGACGAGCGAGACGGAGCGGGCCGAGTTCGAACGGACCGCGAAGGTCCTCATCACCGTGTGGGGCGGCCGCGACACCTCCGAGGGCGGCAAGCTCCACGACTACGGCAACCGCGAATGGCAGGGCCTCATGGGCGACTTCTACGTCCCCCGGTGGCAGCGGTGGCTCGACGAACTCTCCGACGCGCTGGCCACGGGGCGCGAGCCGAAGGCCGTCGACTGGTTCGCGGTCGAGGAACCGTGGACGCGCGAGCACAAGACCTACCCCCTACGCGCGGCAGGCTCCGCGTACCGAACGGCCACCCGCGTACGGGACGTACTCTCCCGCGCCCCCTACCAGGGCACCCTCGACGTCGAGACCGACCCGCCCGCCCTGCCGCCGGGCGGCGAGGGCCACGTCACCGCCCTCTTCCACAACGTCAACGGACTCCGCGCCACCGGCCGCGTCGACTTCACCCTCACCGGCATCGACGCGGAGCCCTCCGGCCCCGCCTCCCTGGACGAGGTCGCGCCGGGCGGCACGGGACGGGTCACCTGGCGGGTCCGCACACCGGGCACCCCCCTGGACCGCCCGCTGCGACCACTCCCCTACGAACTCGCGGTGCGGTACGGGCCACGGGGCGAGGCACGGGTACGAACCGTCCAGGAAGGCACGCTGTTCGAGGCGGGCCCGGTGGGGAGTGGATGGCGTACGTACACCAACAACGGTGCTGTCTTCGGTGAGTTGGAGGGCCGGTACGGGATCCAAGGGGGCGGTGCCGACCTGTGGAAGGGCACGACGGAGTTCGGAACGCTCTACAGGCCGGGGGCCCTGACGGAAGGAACCTCCGCCACCGTCCAGGTCACCTCCCAGGACCCGACGGGCCCCTGGGCCCGCGCCGGCCTCATCGCCCGCAACTCCCTGGCCACGGCGGGCTCCCCCGGCTTCCTCGACCTGGCGGTCACTCCCGCCAACGGAGTGGTGCTCTCGTACGACACGAACGGCGACGGAACGCTGGACACGTACAAACGGATCACGGGGATCAAGGCCCCGGCACTGCTCCGGTTGACACGGTCCACGGCCGGCAAGTCCTTCACCGCCGAGTGCTCGACGGACGACGGGGCGACGTGGCGGACGGTGGCGGTGGTGGAGGTGCCCGGGGTTGCTGGTGGCGGGGTGGACGTGGGGATGTTCATGAGCGCGACGAATGGTGGGGACGGGGGGAGGGGGCTGGTGGAGTTCGGGCGGTGGCAGGTGGGGTAGCTGGCGGGGGCGCCTCGGACCGGGCCGGGGTGGGTCGGCACCGGGGGGGGCGGGTGCGCGGGGTTCGTCTGCTGGGTGTGGGGTCGCGTGGGTGTGTGGCTGGGGGCGTCTGCCGGTGCGGGCGCGTCGCTGGCCCGGTTGGGGTTGGTTTGCTGGTTTGGGCCGTGTGGGGCTGGGGCGGGTGCGCGAGCTTCGTCTTGGGGGCGGGGCCGCGGGGGTATGTGCGTACTCGCCATCCCGGGGCCAGAGCCAATGGACTTGCTTCCCTGCCCCGGTGTCCACTGTGCTCCGTTCGCACATACCCCCACGTCCCCTCAGGACGGCTGCGCGACCGGCTCCCGGTGGGGGCCGACCTCCATCCACCCCAGATCGCACCGCTGCCCCAGTCCCACTCGATGCCCCACAGGCCCACGGCCGCGAGCGCGACCGGAGGGGACGTAGCAGCAGACCAGGCCCGCCCCTCGACCACACCCCGGCGGGGTCGCCACGCGCATCCGGACAGCGTGACCCGAGAAGACGTGACGGTAGGTCGGACCGGTCCCACGACCACGCCCCGGTGCGGGTGGCTTTCCATACACCCCGGACCGCGCCGATCCCCCAGCCCACCCCACCCGGTGCCCCACCGCCCCGCAGCCGCGAGCGAGACCCGAGGGGACGCGGCGGTATGTCTGCCCGGAGCACAAGTGGCCACGAGCCGAGGTGCATGAATGTGGCCGCTCACCGGGATAGCGAGGACGGACATACCGCCGCGGCCCCGCCCCTAGACGCAGCCGAGGCGCGACAGGAGCCACCGGCCCCTACTGGCCACCCATCGGCGCGGAGAAACGGGTGGGCGGGTGGGAAAGGATCCGGCGCGAAGCGGCGGGGCAGGGCGGGTCAGGTCCAAGGCCCAGGGGCCAGGGTGAAGTGACCATCTCACCATTCGCTCGTTTTGCTGAACGTGTCGTCGAAAGTGCAGTCACAGCCCCAGTCCCGGAACAGCGCCAGCGCCAACGCCCCCGTCGTAGACGTGGAACACGCAGAGGCCGCCCTCGTCGAGCACTATCCACGGCTCGTCAGGATCGCCTACCTGGTCCTGCCGCCCAGCCTGGGGCGCAACCGCAGGGTGCTGACCGCGCACGCCCTCGCGCAGCGCGCACTGCCGCGTGGCAGGAAGTCGGGCGACGAGGTCGTCGTCCCCACGCAGCGCGGCACCGGCGAGCGGCGCGACGGTGACCCGGGCTACGCCTACGTACGGCTGCGCGTGGTCCGCACCGCCCTGGACGCGGGCCTGCCGCTGCGGCGCAAGGCGTGGCCCCGGCGGGCCCAACTGCCGTCGCTGCTCCCCCAGGTGTGGGGCCTGCGGCTCTTCCCCCGCTCCGGCGGGTCCGACGAGCTCGCCCTGGACCAGCGGCTCTCCGCGCTGTCCGGCGCCGCCCGCGCGGCCTACGTGCTGCGCGGTCTGGAGCGGCTCGACGACTCCGACGTACTCGACGTGCTCGAAGCCGCGGGCTGCGCGGACCCGGGTGACGCGCTGGCGGAGGCGGACGAGGTGGAGGCCGCGTACGGGCTCCTGGAGTCGCCGGAGTTCGACCCGTGTTCGCTGCACGCGCGGCCGACGGATCTGATGCGGCGCAGGCAGCACATGAAGGCCGCGGGCGTGGCGGCCGTCGCCACCCTCGTCTGTGGCGCGCTGCTGGGGCTCCCCGGTGACAGCTGGGGGCCGGACGGCGCCGCCGCTCCCCCGTACGCCCAGAATCCCGCGGGCCAAGCCGCCCTGGATCCGGGGAAGTTGACGACCGCGTCCGCGAGCGCGTGGAAGCGGTCGGCGCGCACCGACTTCTCGACGTGGCCCGCACGGGGCGATCTGGTCGGAGACCGGGCGCTGTTGCGGCGCGCGCTCGCCGTGTGGGCGCGGCCGGGCGAGTCCGTGCAGGTGTCCGCCACGCCGGGCACCGCGGCGGGGGCGCCGCCGGGACCCGCGCAGCTGCTCTTCGCCGGTGACGTGGACGAGACCCATGTCGTCCTGCTCTACGACGGTCTGCGCATCGTCAGGTACGCCGAGCCGAAGGAGGGCACGAGCGGCGCCGCCCTCGACTTCGCGCGGGTGGACGGCGCGACCAGCGGCGAGGCGAACGCCGTCGTGGTCAGCCGCGCGGACGGCAACGTCCGCTATCTCACCGCCCCTTGGGTCGGCACGGCCACGGTGGCGGACCTGCTGAAGCCCGCCGCGAAGGACGTTCCCCTGCACCGTGCGGCGGACGGCGTCACCGACCCGTTCGCCAGTCCGGCCACCGCCAGCGGCTGCACCTCGTGGAACGCGCTGCGGCTGCGCGACGAATCCGGCACGATCCGGATGTCGACCGACCTCGGCGAACTGGTCCCCGCCCATCTGACGGCGGGACGGCCGGGGGCCCCGCGCGAGGCGTCGCCCGCGGCGTGGGCGAAGTCCGCGTGCTCCCTCGCCTCGGTGCGCTCGCACGGCGTACGGTCCGTGAACTCCTGGGCGTACGCCCGTCAGACGCTGCCCGAGGCCAACGGGACCGCCGCGTGGGTCTGCACCAGGGCCGACACGTGGCGGGGCGGCGGCAGCCGCATCCTCGCGCAGTTCCAGACGACGGGCCCGGTCGGCGCGGTCGCCGCGAAGGCCGAGGACTCGCCGGCCTGCGGCGGCCGGGATCCGCACGTCCTCGCGGGCGTCCTGTGGAAGTCGCGGGCCGGGAGCTGGTACCTGCTCGGCGCGGGCAGCAGGGACGTCACGTCCGTGACGGCGTCCGGCGGCGAGCGGGTGAGCGGCCATGTGCTCGCCGTGCCGACGAAGCGGAGCGCTCGGGCGCGGCTCAGCGGCGAGCTCGCCGACGGCCGGAAGGTGTCCACGCTGCGATAGGCGGAAAGTTCCCGTCGCAGACCCCTGTACCCCCACGACTACCCATCAGTACATTGACGCCATGTCTAATACGCAGGGCCGGGCGCCCAAGCCCCTCGCGTCCGAGCACATACCGCTCAAGGCACGCAACGTCTCCTTCTCCTGGGAGAGCACACCGCTCCACTGGCTTCCGAACGACCCGTTCACCACGCACACCATCAACGTGCTGCACCTGCTCCTGCCCGCGGGCGAGCGCTGGTTCGTGCACGTCTACAAGCAGGTGCTGCCGCTCATCCGCGACGAGCGCCTGCGCGAGGACGTGATCGGGTTCATCGGCCAGGAGGCCATGCACTCGCAGGCCCACGACGAGGTCCTGCCGCACCTCAAGGAGCAGGGGCTCGACCCGACGCCGTACACCGCGCAGGTCGACTGGCTCTTCGAGAAGCTGCTCGGCGACCGGACGCTGCCGCCGGGCAGGGCGAGCCGCTGGTGGCTGATGGAGCGGGTCGCGATGATCGCGGCCATCGAGCACTACACCGCGTTCCTGGGCGACTGGGTGCTCAACGCCGACGAGCTGGACCACAGGGGCGCCGACCCGACCATGCTGGACCTGCTGCGCTGGCACGGCGCGGAGGAGGTCGAGCACCGGTCCGTCGCCTTCGAGCTGTTCATGCACGTCGACGGCAGCTACCGGCGCCGGGCGAGGACCTGGGCCACCGCGTTCAGCGCCCTGGTCTTCCTGTGGCAGCGCGGGACGCGGTTCTTCATGGAGAACGACCCGACGCTCGTCGAGGGGAAGGCGAGCTTCAAGGACTTCTACCGCAGCGGACGCGCGGGGACCCTGCCCACCGCGGGCGCCATGGTCCGGTCCATCCCCCGCTATCTGAGCCGGAGTTACCACCCCTCCCAGGAGGGCAGCACGGCGCAGGCCGTCGCCTATCTCGCCTCCTCGCCCGCCGCCACCGCCGCCGAGAAGGGCGCCGCCTGACATGCCCCGCATCCGCACCTTCGCCCTCGTCGCGGGCGTCGCCCTGCTCACCCGGCGGGCCATGCGCCGCCGCATCGACGCCTCCCCGCTGTGGCCGCTGCCCGCCCTGGACGAGCCGGTCTCCGGGCAGCCGCGCTCGCGTGCGCTGCGGCTGCGCGTGGCCGGGCACGAGACGGTCGCCGACGGCGTCGTCCGGCTGCGGCTCGCGGGCGAGCGGCTGCCCGGCTGGCAGCCGGGCGCCCATCTGGACCTCGTCCTGCCGTCCGGGCTGGTGCGCCAGTACTCGCTCTGCGGTGACCCCGCCGACTCCTCCTCGTACACCGTGGCGACCCGGCTGATCCCCGCGGACCAGGGCGGCAGGGGCGGCTCGCGCGAGGTGCACGAGCAGCTCGGCGAGGGCGTCGAGGTGGAGGTGCGCGGGCCGCGCAACCGCTTCCCGCTCGCCGACGCGCCGTCGTACGTCTTCGTGGCGGGCGGCATCGGGATCACCCCGATCCTGCCGATGCTGCGGGCCGTGGAGGCCGCGGGCGCGCCCTGGCGGCTGCTGTACGGGGGGCGTTCGCGGGCCTCGATGCCGTTCCTCGAAGAGATCGAGAAGCTCGGCGCCCCGGCCGGGCGGGTCACCGTCGTCGCGCAGGACGAGGACGGGCTGCCGGACCCGGCCGCCTTCCTCGCGGAGTGCGCGCCGGGCACGGCGGTGCACGTGTGCGGGCCCGAGCCGCTCATGGACGCCGTCGCCGCGGCGCTGCCCGCCGACTGCACGCTGCACCTGGAGCGGTTCACGCCGCGCGCCGCCACCGACGGCAACGCCGCCTTCGAGGTCGAACTGCGGCGCAGCGGACGCACGGTGACCGTCCCCGCGGACTCCACCGTGCTGGCCGCCGTCCGCGCCGAGCTGCCGAACACCGCGTACTCCTGCGCGCAGGGCTTCTGCGGTACGTGTCAACAGCGGGTCGTCGAGGGGGAGATCGACCACCGCGACGAGCTGCTCACCGACGAGGAGCGGGCGGGTTCGATGCTGATCTGCGTCTCGCGGGCGCGCGGCGAACGGATCGTCCTGGACATGTGAGACATGCCGTACCTGTGAACTGCCGTACGGGACCGGCCCGTCGGGGGGCCTGTTCTGCTCGGTAAGGTGTTCGCATGACTACCGGGGTGCGCCGCAGGATGGGTGTCGAGGAGCGGCGGCGGCAGTTGATCGGGGTCGCGCTCGAACTGTTCAGCCACCGCTCGCCCGACGATGTCTCCATCGACGAGATAGCAGCGGCCGCGGGCATCTCGCGCCCGCTGGTCTACCACTACTTCCCCGGCAAACTCAGCCTGTACGAGGCGGCGTTGCGCCGGGCCGCGGAGGATCTGGCCGAGCGGTTCGTCGAGCCGCACGAGGGGCCGCTCGGTGCCCGGCTGCTGCGTGTGATGGGACGCTTCCTCTCCTTCGTCGACGAGCACGGGCCCGGCTTCTCCGCGCTGATGCGCGGCGGCCCGGCGGTCGGCTCGTCGACGACGAACGCGCTGATCGACTCGGTGCGGCAGGCCGCGTACGACCAGATCCTGCGGCACCTGGGCGTCACGGACCCGCCCGCCCGCCTCGAACTCGTCGTGCGCTCCTGGATCTCGCTCGCCGAGTCGACCGCGCTGATCTGGCTGGACGGGCGGCGCATCCCGCGCGCCGAGCTGGAGTTGCAGCTCGTGCACGACTTCGCGGCGCTGGCCGCGGTGAGCGCCGCGTACGACGAGGAGATGGCCGATGTGCTGCGCGGCATCCTCGCCGCGGAGCCCGCCGATGGACCGTTCGGGGAGCTGATCGGGCGGCTCGTCGCGCTGGTGCCTCAGGCGTCCGCCGACTTGCGGTAGGACGCGTCCAGGTCCCTGACCTCGGCCGACGCGTGCAGACGCAGACCGCTCCCGGGTGTCACGCACCGCCGCAGGAGCTCCAGCGCGCCCTCGCTCAGCCGCGCCTTGACCTCGGGTGACCGTCCGGGCAGCAGCCCGATCATGACGTGCGCGATGCCGTCGTCGCCCGCGCCGTCCCCGACCACGCTCCCCTCGGTCCTGACGAACCGGGTCTTGCAGGTGTCGGCCGCGGCGCCCGCGACCTCGACGAGCAGCGGGTGCAGCGCCAGCGCGAACCCCTTGCGGTCGAAGGCGTCCTCGAGCTGTGCCGAGGCATGGGCCACCCCTCGTACGTCCGGTGTCGCGCCCACCCTTACGGTGATCGCCATGACGGCGCAACTGACCTTCCGCGGCGCGGGGCGCGCCCCGGCACCGGCCGTGCGATGCTCACCACCGCCGAACGGCGGATAGCCGCGGCGGGCCGCGGCCTGTGCCGCCTGGACTGCATGACGACGGTGCCCCGGCTGCGCACCTACTACGAGCAGGCCGGGTACACGGCCGTCGGCGAGCTGCCGGGCAAGGTGGCGCCCGACGGGAGCACCTACGGCGTGACGCTCCTGGAGAAGCGGCTGCGCGAGGACCCAGAAAGGCCCTAGCCCTCGCCCGTCAGGCGTACGGCGAGGAGGGCGATGTCGTCGTCCCTGTCGTGGCCGAAGCAGGCGAGCAGCGTGTCGCACAGGGCCGTGACGCCCGCCGGCGCGTCGGCCGCCGCCGCGCGCAGGTGCTCCATGGAGACCGCGAGGTCGGTGCCGCGGGTCTCGATGAGGCCGTCGGTGACCATGAGGAGCCGGTCCGTGGGGCGGAGGACCGTCTCGGTGGGTTCGGGGCGCTGGAGGCCGAGGCCGAGCAGCGGGCCCTTGGCGCTGAGGTAGTGGGCGGTGCCGCCGTCGCCGACGACGAGCGGCGGGATGTGTCCGGCGTTGGCGACGCGGGTGCGGCCGGTCCCGGGGTCGACGAGCGCGAGGCACAGGGTGGCCGTCCGCTCGGGGTGGTAGCGCTGGAGCATGGTGTCGAGCCGGTGGGCGAGCGAGGCGGGGTCGGGGTCCTCGACGCAGTAGGCGCGCAGCGCGTGCCGGATCTCGACCATCACGGTGGCGGCGTCCAGGGAGTGCCCCACGACGTCGCCGATGGCCGTGAGCAGGCCCTGTGAGGTGTGCAGGGCCGCGTAGAAGTCACCGCCGATCTCGGTGTCGCGGGAGGCGGGTTCGTAGCGCACGACGACTTCCGTGCCGGGCACCTGCGGCACGTGCGTCGGCAGGAAGCTGCGCTGCAGCGTCAGGGCGATGTGGCGTTCCATCTCGTACATGAGCAGTCGCTCCGCGGCGAGCGCGGTGGCGTGGGCGAGCCTGCCCACGAGACGCCCGGTGTCGGGGTCGAGTCCATGGGCGTACGCGGGGGTGGCGAGGCAGACGGGCTCGCAGCCCTCGCGGGCGCGGGCCAGCGCGAGCCGGGCGCCGTCCTGCTGTGTGCCGGGCCCCTCGGCGTGGAAGAAGCCGGCGGGCCAGAGCGGGGCGGGCACGACGGTGGTGCGCACGCCGGTCCTGCCCGCCATGACGCGCCGGGCGAGGCGGGCCACCGCGTCGTGCGCTCCGTCGTCGGGCAGTGAGGCGGTGGACCTGCGCAGGGACAGGCCGCGGTAGAGCGTGCCGTCCTCGCCGAGGACGAAGGCGGCGGCGGGTCCCCCGGTGATGCGGGCCGTGCCGACGGCGGCGGCCTCGGCGAGTTCGCGCGGGCAGCGGGCCGACTGCACGTGGAGGATGGTCTCGGCGAGCTGGGTGAGGTGCCCCGCGTGCGCCTCCGCGTCGCTGCGGTGCCGGGCGCCGCGGGCCACGGCGCGCACGACGGCCTGGATCTCCTCCGGTTCGGCGGGCACCGTCAGATAGGCCTCGCCGCCCGCGTCGAGGCCCCGGCACCGGTCGGCGGGGGCGATCTGCGCGGCCGAGAAGTGCACGACGGGCAGGGCCGCGATCAGCGGTGACTGTTTCATGCGGCGGCACAGCTCGAAGCCGTTCATGTCGGGCAGGCCCACGTCGACGAGGGCCACGTCGGGCAGTTCGCCCGCGCGCTGGCGCACGTCGAGTTCGACGAGGGCCTCGCCGGCGCTGGCGGCGAGGACGACGCGGTGGCCGTCCCTGCGCAGCACGGCGCCGAGCGCGTATCTGCTGGCGGCGACGTCGTCGACCACCAGGATCATGGTGTCTGCCTTGCCGTTGACGCTCACGCGGGGCCTCTTTGGGGGTGACCGGGCAGACCCCCCGCGGGCCTGCCCGACCAAGTTAGCGCTCTAGTGCACGTTGCGGGAGAAGACCGCCACGGTCCGACCGGGAACGGTGAAGATCCCGGAACTTTCGTCGTACGAGGAGGACTTGACGATAGGGTCTGCGCCCTTCGACTGCGCGGGGTGCAAGTGGTACGGGTGCCCCGCGGCGTCGCGCACCCGCTGTTCCTCGGTGTCCGGGGTGGCGTTGATGACGACGACGAGATCGCCCGCGCGCAGGGTGATGACCCCGGGCGTCTCCTCGCGTCCCGACAGCGGGAAGGAGAGGGTGCGCTGCACGTCCGCCGTGGTGCGCTGCTTGAAGGCGGGCTCGGTCGTACGGATTTTCAGCAGATCCCGGTAGGCGGCGGACGTCGCCGTGATGTCCGCGCAGCCGACCCGTACCGATGTCAGCAGCGGTGTGGCGTAGGGCCACTTGGGCCGGTTGTCGGCGGCCGGGGGCAGCCCCCGGCCGAAGCCGTTCCCGTCGCGGCAGTCCCAGTGCAGGGCGTTGAACCAGTCGCCGCTGTCGTAGGAGTTGCGGTCGAGGGACTTGGAGCGCAGCAGGTCGGTGCCGGCCTGGGAGAGCGCGGGGCCTTGGGAGAGCGCCGCCGTCGCGAGCGCGAGGACCTGCATGCGCGCGCGGGCCGCGGGCGGCGTCGACGCGGGCAGTTTGAAGGCGAGGGCGTCGAAGAGGGTCTCGTTGTCGTGCGCGTCGGCGTAGGCGAGGGCGTCGCCGGGGGCGGCCGCGTATCCGGCGGGCGCCCCGTTGTAGTCGACGTCGGAGCCCTTGACCGTACGGCCCGACGAGTCGGTGAACCTGTACCCGGCGAGGTTCCCGGTGAGGCCGACCTTGATGAGGTCCTGGTAGTGCAGGAGCCGGGCCTTCTGTTCGGCCTCGGTGCCGTTGGCCGGTGAGGAGTTGGGGTCGGTGTACAGGCCGCTGGCGAAGCCCTGGACGCCCGGGTCCTCGTCGAAGGGGCCGCCGCCGCGCACCGCGTCGCGGGCCCGGTCGGAGAAGGTCGCGATGCCGGTGCCCGCCATGTTCCGCTGGGTGGCCTGGACGAAGCGGGCGTCGTCGGCGATCTCGCCGAAGTTCCAGCCCTCGCCGTAGAGGATGATCCGCTTGCCGTCGACGCCGTCCTTCTCGGGGGTGAGCGCGTCGAGGGCCTTGCGGACGGCGAGGATGTTGGCCTTGGGGTGGTGTCCCATCAGGTCGAAGCGGAATCCGTCGACCTTGTACTGGCGGGCCCAGGTGACCAGGGAGTCCACGACGAGCTTGCCCATCATGGCGTTCTCGGGCGCGGTGTTGGCGCAGCAGGTGGAGTTCGCGACGGTGCCGTCGGCGAGGAGCCGGTGGTAGTAGCCGGGCACGATCCGGTCGAGGACGGACTTCGGGTCCTGGCCGCTGGCCGCCGTGTGGTTGTAGACGACGTCCATGACGACGCGCAGGCCCTCGCCGTTGAGTGCCTTGACCATCTCGCGGAACTCGACGGTGCGCTTGGTCCCCTCGGGGTCGGTGGCGTACGAGCCTTCGGGCACGGTGTAGTGGTACGGGTCGTAGCCCCAGTTGTAGGCGTCGTCGGCGGCGACGGCGGCCACGCACTCCTGCTGCTTGTCGGAGTCGGCGGCGTAGGAGGCGAGGTCGCAGTCGGGGGTCTTCTGGTCGGCCCGGCGCTCGGGGATGGTCGCGATGTCGAAGGCGGGCAGCAGGTGGACGTACGACGTCCCGGCCTTCGCGAGCTTCTTGAGGTGCCGCGAGCCCTTGCTGCGGGTGTCGGTGAAGGCGAGGTAGGTGCCGCGGTGGCGGGCCTTTGCGGTGCGGTCGGAGGCGGAGAAGTCGCGGATGTGCAGTTCCTGGATCCGCGCGTCGGCGGGCGCGACCGCCTCGGGCTTGCGCAGCCGTGACCAGCCCTTGGGGGCGAGGGACTTGGCGTCGAGGTCGACGATCAGGCTGCGCGTGGAGTCGGCGGTCAGGCCGAGCGCGTACGGGTCGGTGACCTTGTTGGTGACGACGGCGCGGGCGCTCGGGGACCAGACCTTGACGACGTAGCGGTACGTCTTGCCGGTCCAGGACCTGGGGCCTGTGACGGACCAGATGCCGCTGCCGCCGTCCCGCTCCATGGCCACCGGGGCGCGCCTGCCGCCGAGTTCGAGGGTGACGGACTGCGCGGTGGGCGCCCAGACGGAGAGGGTGACGCCGTGCTCGCGGACGACGGGGCCGAGTGCGGCGTCGGCGGCGCGGGCGGCGTAGAGGTCGTCGAGGACGCCCTGGGTCTGCACGCCGGTGGCGGTGACGAGGGTGCCGTCGGCCGCCTGCCGGGTGAGGACGACCTGTCCGGTGAGCGCGTAGGCGACGCGGGCGCGGTCGGGGTCACGGACCGCGTAGGCGGCGTAGGAGGCGAGGTGCGGGAACTTCTTCCGCTGGGCGGCGGAGAGGCCGCCGGGTATCTCGCGGAGCGCCAACTCCTCTCCGCTTCCGGTGAGTTCACCGTCGCGTACGGCGAGTTCGCCCTCCCGGTCGGCGACGAGCCGGGTGGTGGCCGCGGTGGTGTCGTCGCGCGGGACGGCGACGGTGGCGCGGTCGATCCACTGGGCCCTCGACTTCGTCAGGTCGACCGGGGCGTCGCCGTCGGGCGGTGCCGCTCCCGCCGGCAGCGCGGCGAAGAGGGCCGCGACGAGCGCGAGCACGATGCCGGTGACCGCCACGGTGCGGTGTCTGAACTCCTTGGCCATGACCGGGGAACGTACCGCCAACTCCTTCTTGCAGCAAGACATTGCAAGAAGTTCCAGACGACGCATTGACTGGGCCCCACCGACCCCTCCACTCTCACCACGACGCGCAACTCGGGCCGCATGGACCGGTGTTGCCCCCCCACCGTGAACGAAGGAGCCGCAGCATGCCCACATCCCCACGACCGCGGCCACGACGGCGCGCCGCGCGACTGCTCGCGGCGGGCACCCTGGCCCTGGGCGGCCTCTCCGCCCTGCCCGCCACCCCCGCGACGGCGCGCGCCACGGACACCGGCGTCCCCAACGGCGACACCATCGCCAACCTCTGGGAGTGGAACTGGAAGTCGGTCGCCGCCGAGTGCACCGACGTGCTGGACCCGGCCGGCTACGGCGCGGTCCAGGTCGCCCCGCCCGCCGAGTCCCTGAAGGCCACGGGCCTCAACTGGTGGGACGTGTACCAGCCGTACTCGTACGGCCTGAACAGCAGGTTCGGTACGGAGCAGCAGTTCAGGGACATGGTCGCCACCTGCCACGGCGCGGGCGTCAAGGTGTACGTCGACGCGGTCGTCAACCACACGTCGGCGCAGCCCGGGACCGGCTACGGCGGCACGAAGATCTCCAACAAGTACGACACACCGGACTGGGATCCCGGCGACTACCACCGGGGCGACGACTGTAAGGACGAGGACCTCACGATCGACGACTGGTCGAACCTGAGCGAGGTGCAGAACTGCGAACTGCTCGGCCTGCCCGACCTGGAGACCGAGGAGGAGGACGTCCGCAAGGGCATCGCGGGCTATCTCGACAAGCTCACCGCCATCGGCGTCGACGGCTACCGCGTCGACGCCGCCAAGCACATCCCGGCTGCCGATCTCACCGCGATCGAGGGCTACTTGGAGCCCACGTCGTCCGGCGCGAAGCCCTACGTCTTCCAGGAGGTCTACCCGGGCGCGACCCCCGCGCCCGGCGACTACTACGGCACGGGTGACGTGCTGGACTTCACGTACGCGAGCAAGCTGAAGGACCAGTTCAGGGGCGACATCTCCAACCTGGAGACGTTCGGGGAGACCTGGGGGTTCGTGCCCGCCGACAAGTCGGCGACCTTCGTGACCAACCACGACACCGACCGCAACGGCTACACCCTGGGCCTGAAGGACGGCGCGGTCACCCGGCTCGCGAACATCTTCCAGCTGGGCCGCGGCTACGGCACCCCGTCCGTGTACGCCAGCTTCACCTGGTCGGACTCCGACGGGGCGCCGCCGAACGCCGACGGCTTCGTCACCGACACGGACTGCGCGGGCGGCTGGACCTGTCTGGACCGCGACACGGCGGTCAAGGGCGCGGTGGCCTTCCACAACGCCACCGACGGGGCGAGCTACACGAACTTCCAGGCCAAGTCGGCCGACGTCATCGGCTTCAGCAGGGGCGACAAGGGGTTCATGGCGCTCAACAACACGTCCGCGGACGCCACGTACACCTTCGCGACGAACCTCGCGGACGGGACGTACGAGAACGTCATCGACGGCGGAAAGAGCAGCGTGACGGTGTCCGGCGGTTCGGCCGAGATCACCGTTCCGGCGATGGGCGCGGTGGCGATCCACGGCTGACGGCCGCGCCGCAGCGCGGAGAAACAGTCCTGCAAGGTCTTTCGCAAGACCTTGCAGGACTGTTAACTTCCCTCCAGCCCGGCAGCCGTCGAAGGGACGGACGGCACAGCGGGTCCATCCCTCAGGAGTTCACTATGCGACGTGGCATATCGATCGCCGCCGCGGTCTGCGCCCTTGCGCTGACCGCCACCGCCTGCGGCGACGACGGTGACGAAGGATCGAACGGCAAGGCGAAGGACGCCAAGGACATCTCCGGCTCCCTCACCTACTGGGACACCTCGGACGCCACGACCGAGGCGCCGGTCTACAAGAAGCTGATCGACGACTTCGAGAAGAAGTACCCGAAGATCAAGGTCAATTACGAGAACGTCGAGTTCGCCTCGATCGAGCAGAAGTTCAAGTCCGCGGCCAAGACCGGCAAGGGCGCCCCCGACGTGATGCGCGCCGACGTCGGCCTGATCCCCGAGTACGCCTCGCTGCACTACATCGCCCCGCTGGACGGCACCCTCGCCCTCAAGGGCGGCACGGACGACTTCACCGAGGGCCCGCTGAACACCGCCAAGTACCAGGGCAAGACGTACGGCGTCCCCTCGGTCACCGACACCCTCGGGATCCTCTACAACAAGAAGCTCTTCGCGAAGGCCGGCATCAAGAAGGCGCCGACCACCTGGGACGAGTTCATCGAGACGTCGAAGACCATCAAGAAGAAGACCGGCGTCGAGGGCACCTACCTCAACCCCGACTCCTACTTCCTGCTGCCCTTCCTCTACGGCGAGGGCACCGACCTCGCCGACACCGAGTCGAAGAAGATCACGATCAACTCGCCGGAGGCCGTCAAGGCCGTCACCACGGCGAAGAAGGTCTACGACCAGGCGTCCGCGAAGGTCGACTTCGCCAACTCCTACGACAACATGCAGACCTCGTTCAAGAACGGCGAGGTCGCCATGCTGGTCCAGGGCCCCTGGTCGGTCACCGACGACCTCACCGGCAAGGCGTTCAAGGGCGACGAGGGCAACCTCGGCTTCGCCCCGGTCCCCGCGGGCTCCACCGGCAAGCCGCAGGCCCCCACCGGCGGCCACGACCTCACCGTCTACCAGGGCTCGAAGAACCTGGACGCCGCCTACCTGTTCACGCAGTTCATGACCTCGTCGGCGAGCCAGCAGAAGGTCGCCGAGGAGACCGCGACGCTGCCGACCCGCGAGTCCGCGTACACCCCCGAGGTCACCAAGGACGCCCGCATCAAGGGCTTCCACCCGATCATGAAGACCGCCCGGCCGCGCGTCGCGCTGCCCCAGGTCGGCAGCCTCTTCACGCCGCTGGTGCAGCAGTACACGAAGATCCTCCAGGGTGACGTCTCGGTGAAGTCGGGCCTCGACGCGGCCGCCGAGGGCTTCAAGAAGCTGCTGCCCGGCTACACCATCGGCAGCTGAGGCGAACTGACGTGATCACCGCACTTCGCCGCTCCTGGCAGAAGTACTGGTACGCCTGGGCGATGGTGGCGCCGGTCGCCATCGTCCTGGCCGTCCTGGTCCTCTATCCGCTGGGGTACGGCTTCTACCTCTCGCTCACCGACGCCAACGAGGCGAACGTGGCGCGGGACATCGGGGCCTTCCACGCCCCCGCGACGTACAAGACGGTCTGGTTCGACAACTACTGGTCGGTCCTCTCCGGCGCGGACGGCGACTTCTACCCGCGGCTGATCTGGACCGTGATCTGGACGGTGTCCTGCGTCGTCCTGCACATCGCCATCGGCATGGGCCTCGCGCTGCTGCTCAACCGCGAGATGCGCGGCAAGCTGCTCTACCGCGCCCTGCTGATCCTGCCGTGGGCGGTGCCCGCCTTCGTCGGCGTCTTCGCCTGGCGGCTGATGCTCAACTCGCAGTACGGCGTCTTCAACGACATGATCACCGCGGTCGGCCTGCCCGCCCAGAACTGGCTGGCGACCCCGCTCGCGCAGAAGACCGCGGTGATCATGGTGAACGTCTGGATCGGCGTCCCCTTCAACATGGTGGCGCTGCTCGGCGGGCTCCAGTCCATCCCCAAGGAGCTGTACGAGGCTGCCGAGATGGACGGCGCGTCCCCCTGGCAGCGGTTCGTGAACATCACGCTGCCCGGACTGCGCCCGGTGACCAACACCGTGGTCCTGCTCGGCTGCATCTGGACGTTCAACATGTTCGCGGTGATCTACCTCCTGCTCGGCCAGAACACCACCGGTGAGGCGGACATCCTCGTGACCTTCGCCTTCCGCAAGGCGTTCACCGGAGTGTCCGACTACTCCGGCGCAGCCACCTACGGAATCGTGATCCTCGCCCTCCTCCTCGCCTTCTCGACCTTCTACCGCCGCCGCCAGCTCAAGACCGAGCAGGCCTGAGGGGGCCCGTCACCATGACCTCAGCAACCACCCACTCCCCCGCGTCCGTCGCGGCCCCGGCGCAGACCGCGGCGCCGCGCGCGAAGCGGGTCCGCGGCCGCCACGAGCGTTCGACCTGGGGCTCGGTCGCGCTGCACGGCACGCTGATCCTGGCCAGCCTGGTCGCCGCGTTCCCCGTCGCGTGGATCGTCTTCATCTCGCTCGGCCCCAAGACCGCCTGGCAGAGCCCCGGCGAGGTGCTGAGCGACCTCAGCCTCGACAACTACGCCAAGGTCCTCACCGACACCGACTTCCCCCAGTGGTTCGGCGCCTCGGTGATCGTCGCGGGCGGCACCACCGTCCTCGGCGTGTTCCTCGCGGCGAGCGCGGGCTACGCGGTGTCCCGGATGCGCTTTCCCGGGCACAAGCAGCTGATGTGGTCCTTCCTGGTCACGCAGATGTTCCCGATGGCCGTCCTGATCGTGCCGCTGTACGAACTCCTCGCGCGCTTCGACCTGATCGACAACTACCTGGGGCTGATCCTCACGTACGCGACGACCGCGGTGCCGTTCTGCGCGTGGATGATGAAGGGGTACTTCGACACCATCCCGCACGAGATCGACGAGGCGGGCCGGGTCGACGGGCTCACCCCGTTCGGCACCTTCTGGCGGCTCATCGTGCCGCTGGCCAAGCCCGGCCTCGCGGTGACGGCCTTCTACAGCTTCCTCACCGCGTGGGGCGAGGTCGCCTACGCCTCGCAGTTCATGGGCGCCGACCACTACACCCTCGCCGTCGGCATCCGCACCTTCGCCACCGAGTCCCGCGCCGACTGGGCCATGATGACCGCCGCCTCGGTGATCATCCTGATCCCCGCGACGCTCGTCTTCCTCCTGGTCCAGCGCAATCTGGTGTCGGGCCTCACGGCCGGCGGCACCAAATCCTGACGCCCCTCCACTCCTTGTAACTCCCCGCACTCCTAAGGGACTTCATGACCCAGCACGTCACCACCGCGCCCGCCGCCACCGACTCCGCGCCCGTCCGCGAGTGGTGGCGCGACGCGGTCATCTACCAGGTGTACCCGCGCAGCTTCGCCGACGGGAACGGCGACGGCATGGGCGACCTGCCCGGCATCACCGCCCGCCTGCCCCACCTGCGCGACCTGGGCGTCGACGCCGTCTGGCTCTCCCCCTTCTACGCGTCGCCGCAGGCCGACGCCGGATACGACGTGGCGGACTACCGCGCCGTCGACCCGATGTTCGGCACCCTCACCGACGCCGACGACCTGGTCCGCGAGGCGCACTCGCTCGGCCTGCGCGTCATCGTCGACGTCGTGCCCAACCACTGCTCGGACCAGCACGAGTGGTTCAAGCAGGCGCTGCGCGAGGGCCCGGGATCGCCGCCGCGCGACCGCTTCCACTTCCGCGCGGGCCGCGGCGCGGACGGCGAACTGCCGCCCAACGACTGGGAGTCCATCTTCGGTGGGCCCGCCTGGACGCGCGTCGAGGACGGCCAGTGGTACCTGCACCTCTTCGCCCCCGAGCAGCCCGACTTCAACTGGGAACACCCCGCCGTCCACGACGAGTTCCGCTCCGTACTGCGCTTCTGGCTCGACCTCGGCATCGACGGCTTCCGCATCGACGTGGCGCACGGCCTGGTCAAGGCGGCGGGCCTGCCCGACATCGGCCACGAGGAACAGGTCAAGCTGCTCGGCAACCAGGCGGTGCCGTACTTCGACCAGGACGGCGTGCACGAGATCTACCGGGACTGGCGCCGGATCCTCGCGGAGTACGGCCCCGAGCGCATCGCCGTCGCCGAGGCGTGGACCCCCACCGTCGAGCGCAGCGCCCTGTACCTGCGCCCCGACGAGCTGCACCAGGCGTTCAACTTCGAGTACCTGACCACCGACTGGGACGCCGCAGCGCTGCGCGCCGTCATCGACCGCTCCCTGGTCGCGATGAACGCCGTCGAAGCGCCCGCCACCTGGGTGCTCTCCAACCACGACGTCGTACGCCACTCCACGCGCTTCGCCGAAGGGGACGAGGCGCGCGGCCTGCGCCGGGCCCGCGCGGCCACCCTGCTGATGCTGGCGCTGCCCGGCTCGGCCTACCTCTACCAGGGCGAGGAGCTCGGCCTTCCCGAGGTCACCGACCTGCCCGACGAGGTGCGCCAGGACCCGGCGTTCTTCCGCTCCGCGGGGCAGGACGGCACGCGCGACGGGTGCCGGGTGCCGCTGCCGTGGTCCGGTGAGCGCGCGCCGTTCGGCTTCGGTCCCGCCGAGGACGGCCCGAGCTGGCTGCCGCAGCCCGCGAACTGGAAGGACCTCTCGGTGGCCGCGCAGACCGGCGACCCGGCCTCCACGCTGGAGTTCTACCGCCGCGCGCTCGCCGTGCGCCGCGCGCACCCGGCGCTCGGCGCGGGCCACGACATCGCGTGGCTGCCCGCCCCCGACGGCGTGCTCGCCTTCCGCCGCGCCACGCCGGACGGTTCGTTCGTCTGCACGGTGAACGTCACCGGCGCCGCCGTCACGCTGCCCACCCCCGGCACCCTGCTCCTGGCGAGCGCCGACGTCGAACCGGGTGCCGCCGAGACCGTGCTGCCGGCCGATGCGACGGTCTGGTGGGCAGCCTGAGATGCGACCGGTACAGTCCAATCCTGTGACCGCACGGCTAGCCGACATCGCAGCCCAGGCGGGGGTCAGCGAAGCGACGGTCAGCCGGGTGCTCAACGGCAAGCCGGGCGTCGCCGCGGCCACCCGCCAGTCCGTGCTCGCCGCCCTCGACGTGCTCGGCTACGAGCGCCCGGTCCGCCTCCGCCAGCGCAGCGCGGGCCTGGTCGGGCTGATCACGCCGGAGCTGGAGAACCCGATATTCCCCGCGCTCGCGCAGGTCATCGGGCAGGCCCTCACCCGGCAGGGGTATACGCCGGTGCTCGCCACGCAGACCCCGGGGGGCTCCACCGAGGACGAGCTGACCGAGATGCTGGTGGACCGCGGGGTCTCCGGGATCATCTTCGTCTCGGGGCTGCACGCGGACACCTCGGCCGACATGCAGCGCTACGAACAGCTGCGGGCACAGGGCGTGCCGTTCGTCCTGGTGGACGGGTTCTCGCCGAAGGTGCAGGCGCCCTTCATCTCGCCGGACGACCGCGCGGCGATGCGCCTAGCGGTCACCCACCTCGTCTCCCTCGGTCATACGCGCATCGGGCTCGCCCTCGGCCCGAAGCGGTTCGTGCCCGTACAGCGGAAGATCGAGGGGTTCGTACGCACGATGCAGGACCAGCTCGCCCTCTCCCCCGACGAGATCGAGACCGATCTCGTGCAGCACTCCCTGTACACCCTGGAGGGCGGCCAGGCGGCGGCCGCGGCGCTGATGGACCGCGGCTGCACGGCCATCGCGTGCGCGAGCGACATGATGGCGCTCGGCGCGATACGGGCGGCGCGCCAGCGCGGTCTGGAGGTGCCGGACGACGTCTCGGTGGTCGGCTTCGACGACTCGCCGCTGATCGCGTTCACCGACCCGCCGCTGACCACGGTGCGCAAGCCGGTGCCCGCGATGGGGCAGGCGGCCGTCCGCACCCTCCTGGAGGAGATCGGCGGCACCCCCGCGCCGCACAGCGAATTCGTCTTCATGCCGGAACTGGTCGTTCGAGGTTCAACCGCTTCGGCGCCCAGGCGCCCCTAGGGGAGTCGGGGGTCCCCGGCTCGTTCCTGCGGCGGAGAGAATGCGGTCCGAACCCGACCAGGGGATGATCGGTCGAAGGGCGCGGATCTGGCAGACTTTGTTCCTATGGGTGAGACGACTGTGACGACACTTGAGGGCCGGCAGGGCCCCACCGCATCACCCATCGCGGGCACGGAAGACGACCGCAATGGGCGGACATTCACGCGGGTCCTGCGACGGCTCCGCACCCCCCGGCGTCCCCGGCTCTGGTTCGAGATCCTGCTGATCGCGGTGAGCTACTGGACGTACTCACTGATCCGCAACGCCGTGCCGGAACAGAAGGCGCAGGCCCTGCGGAACGCCGACTGGATCTGGCGGATCGAGCACGACCTGGGGATCGCCGTCGAGCAGAGCGTCAACCACGCCGTGAACTCGGTGACATGGCTCATCGTCGGCATGAACTACTACTACGCGACGCTGCACTTCGTGGTGACGCTCGGTGTCCTGGTGTGGCTGTTCCGCAAGCACCCGGGGCGGTACGCGGCCACGCGCCTGGTCCTCTTCGCTACGACGGCGGTGGCCCTGGTCGGCTACTACCTGTATCCGCTGGCACCGCCGCGCCTGATGAACGGCGGCGACTTCATCGACACGGTGGTGGTGCACCAGACGTGGGGCTCGATGGCGTCGGGCGACCTGAAGAACATGTCGAACCAGTACGCGGCGATGCCGTCCATGCACATCGGCTGGTCCCTGTGGTGCGGCCTGACGATCTTCGCCCTGGCCTCGGTGCCGTGGGTGCGGGTGCTCGGCCTGCTCTACCCCACGGCGACCCTCGTCGTGATCGTGGCGACCGCCAACCACTTCTGGCTGGACGCGGTGGGCGGCATGATCTGCCTGGCGTTCGGCTTCACGGTGGCCCGGTTCTGGTACGGCGCGCTGCCGTACGCGCTGCCGCGCGAGGTGGCGGTCAAGGGGGCGGCGCCCTTGCTGCCCGTGAAGGTCTGAGCGGCCCGCCGTAGGGCGGGAGGCCTTACTCCCCCGAGCCGCCCGGCGCCTTGATGATCTTGCCGTTCTTGTCGACCGTGTGCTTCTGCCAGTAGACGTCCCACTTGTCGCCGACGTGCTCGGGGACCTTGCCCTCGGGGTAGCGGACGTACCCCTTGGGCGGCTTCTCGCCGTCGGACACACAGGCGCTGCCGGTGTCACCGACCGTCATCACGGGGTACTCACCGCCACCACAGGTCGAGTCCTCCATCGAACAGCCGGTGGCGAGCAGCCCGAAGGCGGCGGTGGCCGCGGCGGCCAGGGCTACGGACGGGATGGCCTTGCGTCGCACGATGACTCCTTTTCGAGTGCTGGTACGACCAGCTTGCCGGGCCGCGCCGGGCCCGGCATGAGTACGCGTGCTCATCCGCACCCCGCACTCCCGCCCAGAAACACCCGTCCCCCGGGGCACTACGCCCCGTAGAACCGCTCCTCCACCACCGCCCGCGCCCTGCGCGTGATCCGCCGGTAGTCGTCGAGCATCTCGCCGACGTGTCCGGGGTCGTAGCCCAGATAGCGGGCGACCGCGGCCAGTTCGCGGCCGTCGGCGGGGAAGGTGTCGCCCGCGCGGCCGCGGACCAGCATCACCGCGTTGCGCACGCGCGTCGCGAGGACCCACGCCTCGTCGAGGATCGCCGCGTCCTCCGTCGGGATCAGCTCCGCGGCGCAGGCCGCGGCGAGCGCCTCGCGGGTGCGGGTGGTGCGCAGGCCGGGCTCGGCCCAGGCGTGCTCCAACTGCATGAGCTGGACGGTCCATTCGACGTCGGAGAGGCCGCCGCGGCCCAGCTTGGCGTGCAGCGTCGGGTCGGCGCCGCGCGGCATCCGCTCCGCCTCCATGCGCGCCTTGAGGCGGCGGACCTCGCGGATCGCGTCCTCGCCGAGGCCCTCGGCCGGGTAGCGCAGCGGGTCGACGAGCGCGGTGAAGGCGCGGCCGAGTTCCTCGTCGCCCGCGACCGGTTCGGCCCGCAGGAGCGCCTGGGACTCCCAGACCAGGGACCAGCGGCGGTAGTACGCCTCGTACGACTTGAGCGTACGCACCAGCGGGCCGCTCCTGCCCTCCGGGCGCAGGTCCGCGTCGATGAGCAACGGCGGGTCGGCGGACGGGATCTGGAGGAGCCTGCGCATCTCGGCGACGACCTTGGCGGCCGCCTTCGCCGCCTCCTGTTCGTCCGCGCCCTCGCGCGGCTCGTGCACGAAGAGGACGTCCGCGTCCGAGCCGTAGCCCAGCTCGTGGCCGCCGAAGCGGCCCATGCCGATCACGGCGAAGCGGGTCGGCAGCGTGTCGCCCCAGCCGTCGCGGACGACCGCGCGGAGCGTGCCCGCCAGGGTGGCCGCCGTCAGATCGGAGATGGCGTCGCCGACCCGGTCCACCAGCGCGCCGGGGTCAGCCTCTGCGGGGCTCTCCTCCGTGCCGTACGACCCGATGAGGTCGCCCGCGGCGGTGCGGAACAGCTCGCGCCTGCGCACCCCGCGCGTCACCGTCACCGCCTGCTCGGCGCCCTCCGCGCGGCGCACGGCGGCCAGGATCTCCTGTTCGAGGGGGTCACGGCCGCGCGGTTCGAGGCCCCGCGGGTCACCGAGCAGGGCGACCGCCTCGGGCGCGCGCAGCAGCAGGTCGGGGGCGAGCCGGCCCGCGGAGAGCACCCGGGCGAGATTCTCGGCGGCGGCGCCCTCGTCCCGCAGCAGCCGCAGGTACCAGGGCGTCTTGCCCAGCGCGTCGGAGACCTTGCGGAAGCCGAGCAGGCCCGCGTCCGGGTCGGCCGAGTCCGCGAACCAGCCGAGCAGGACGGGCAGGAGCGTGCGCTGGATGGCCGCCTTGCGGGACACCCCGGAGGCGAGCGCCTCCAGGTGCCTGAGGGCGGCGCTCGGGTCCGCGTAGCCGAGCGCGACGAGCCGCTCGCGCGCCGCCTCGGGGCTCAACCTGGTTTCCCCGGGGGCGAGTTGGGCGACGGCGTCGAGCAGCGGACGGTAGAAGAGCTTCTCGTTCAGGCGGCGCACCACGGAGGTGTGCCGCTTCCAGGCGCGGTTCAGCTCGGTGATCGGCTCGGTGCGCATGCCGAGCGAACGCCCGATGCGCCGCAGGTCCGCGTCGTCCTCGGGCACCAGATGGGTGCGCCGCAACTTGTAGAGCTGGATGCGGTGTTCGAGCGAGCGCAGGAAGCGGTACGCGTCGTCGAGCTGGGCGGCGTCGACGCGCCCCACGTAGCCGCCCGCGCCGAGCGCCGCGAGCGCTTCGAGCGTGGAGCCGCTGCGGATGGAGGTGTCGCTCCTGCCGTGCACCAACTGGAGCATCTGTACGGCGAATTCGACGTCGCGCAGCCCGCCGGGGCCGAGCTTGAGTTCCCGGTCGACCTCGCCCGCGGGGATGTTCTCGATGACGCGGCGGCGCATCCGCTGCACGTCGGCCACGAAGTTCTCGCGCTCGGCGGCGTGCCAGACGAGCGGCGCGAGCGTGGCCACGTACTCCTCGCCGAGCGCCAGATCACCGGCGACCGGGCGGGCCTTGAGCAGCGCCTGGAACTCCCAGGTCTTCGCCCACCGCTGGTAGTACGCGAGATGGCTGCTCAGGGTGCGCACCAGCGGTCCGTTGCGGCCCTCGGGGCGCAGGTTCGCGTCCACCGGCCAGATGGTGCCCTCGACGTTGGTCTCCGAGCAGATCCGCATCATGTGCGAGGCGAGCCGGGTCGCGGCCCGCAGCGCCTTGCCCTCGTCGGCGCCCTCGACGGCCTCGCCGACGAAGATGACGTCCACGTCCGAGACGTAGTTCAGCTCGTGGCCACCGCACTTGCCCATCGCGATGACCGCGAGCCTGCACTGCGCGGCGTCGCCGGGCGCGGCCGCGCCGGCCATCGCGAGCGCCGCGCGCAGCGTCGCCGTCGCGAGGTCGGCGAGCTCGGCGGCGGCCTCGGCGACGTCCGTGGTGCCGCACACGTCACGGGCCGCTATGGCGAGCAGGCAGCGGCGGTAGGCGACGCGCAGCGACACCGGGTCGGTGGCCTCGGCCAGCCCCCGCTCGAACTCCTCGACGCCGGGGTGCAGGTCGACCGCCTCGTAGGTGACCAGGGCCCGCCAGTCGCGGGGGTGCCTGGCCAGATGGTCGGCGAGCGCCTCGGAGGCGCCGAGCACGCCGAGCAGCCGGTCGCGCAGCGGCTTGGCGGTGACCAGGGTGTCGAGCAGCTCGCGGCGCCCCGGCTCGTCCTCCTGGCCCTCGACGAGCCGGACGAGTCCGAGCAGCGCGAGGTCGGGGTCGGCGGTGGCGCCGAGCGCGTCGAGGAGCAGCGGGTCGTCGCGGACCGTGTCCAGGTCCGGGGCGTCGAGCAGCCGCTCGGCCGCCGACGGGTCGGTGAAACCGTGCCGCAGCAGCCGTGTGAACGTACTGCTCCTGCGTCCCCCCGTCTCCCGCCACCCCCCTTTCAGCGGGCGCTTCGCGCTCTCCCCCTCGTGCGGCAGCGTCATGGTCCCGCGCCTCCGTTCGATCACTCCTGGCCCGAGCCTACGGCCTCGCCGATGAGTTCCGCCCGCGCGCGCGGTCCGTCCTCGGAAGGGACCATGAAGACGACCCCAGGAGGACACCGATGCCGAGCGAGGAACCCCGCGCCGAACTGGACACCAGGTACAGCGATCCGACGGCGGCCGCCACGCCGTGGGCCGAGGCCGAGGCGCGCCTCGCGGCGGCCGAACTGTTCTGGATCTCGACCGTGCGGCCGGAGGGCCGCCCGCACGTCACGCCGCTGCCCGCGGTCTGGCTGGACGGCGCGCTGCACTTCGCCACAGGACCCGAGGAGCGCAAGGCCCGCAATCTCGCCGCCAACCCCGAGACGGTCCTGACCACCGGCGTGAACGTCTGGGACAAGGGCTACGACCTGGTCGTGGAGGGCGCGGCGGTGCGCGTCACCGAGGACGCGGAGCTGCGCCGTCTCGCCGCCGCGTGGGAGGAGAAGTACGGCAGCTTCTGGCACTACGAGGTCAGGGACGGCTGCTTCCACCACGGCGCGGGGCACGCCCACGTCTTCGCGGTGCGGCCGCGCACCGTGTTCGGCTTCGGCAAGGGCGAGCCGTTCAGTCAGACGCGGTGGCGGTTCGCACGCTGACGGCGGGCCGACTCCCTGATGTACTGCGGCACATGGAGTACACACTCGAAGTGATTCCGCTGCCCGTGAGTGACATCGACGCGTCCAAGGCGTTCTACCGCGACAAGCTCGGCTTCCACGTCGACATCGACGCGGAGATCATGCCGGGCATGCGCATCGTCCAGCTGACCCCGCCCGGCTCGGGCTGCTCCATCGCCCTGGCCGACACGCTCTGGGACACGATGGAAGGGCCGACACCGGCCGCGGGCTCGTACCAGGGCCTCCAGCTCTGCGTCGCCGACGCGAAGGCCGCGCACGTGGAGCTGGCCTCGCGGGGGCTCGACATCAGTGAGCCCGTGGCACATGCCCCGCAGGACGGGGGCACGTTCATGTACTTCAAGGATCCCGACGGCAACGGGTGGGCGATCCAGGAGTACCGGGTCCGTGCGACGACGCCTTTGCGGGAGGCGATCATCAGCGCCCCGTAAGGGGCGCGGGGAACTGCGCGAGCAACCACAGAAGAGCCGCAGTCGCGTCTGCTCGGTGATCCGGCAGACGCGACTGCGGCTTCTTCTGGGCTGAGCGCGCCCACGCGGCGGAGCTGCAAATGTGACGGCCCCGCGCCCCTTACGGGGCTCTACAGAACCGGAAGGTTCTTGCGGAGTTCGAAGGCCGTGACCTCGGAGCGGTACTCCTCCCACTCCTGCTTCTTGTTCCGCAGGAAGAAGTCGTACACGTGCTCGCCGAGCGTCTCGGCGACGAGTTCGCTGCGCTCCATCAGCGCGATCGCCTCGCCGAGGTTCTGCGGGAGCGGCTCGATGCCCATCGCGCGGCGCTCGGCGTCGGAGAGGGCCCACACGTCGTCGTCGGCGCCCGGCGGCAGCTCGTAGCCCTCCTCGATGCCCTTGAGGCCGGCCGCGAGCAGCACCGCGTACGTCAGGTAGGGGTTCGCGCCCGAGTCGATCGAGCGGACCTCGACCCGCGCCGAGCCCGTCTTGCCGGGCTTGTACATGGGCACGCGGATCAGCGCCGAGCGGTTGTTGTGACCCCAGCAGATGTACGAGGGGGCCTCGCCGCCCGCACCGGCCGTGCGCTCGGAGCCGCCCCAGATGCGCTTGTAGGAGTTCACCCACTGGTTGGTGACGGCGGAGATCTCCGCGGCGTGCTTGAGCAGGCCCGCGATGAAGGAGCGGCCGACCTTGGAGAGCTGGTACTCGGCGCCCGACTCGTAGAACGCGTTGCGGTCGCCCTCGAAGAGGGAGAGGTGGGTGTGCATGCCCGAACCGGGGTGTTCGGAGAACGGCTTGGGCATGAAGGTCGCGTTGACCCCCTGCTCCAGCGCGACCTGCTTCATGACCAGGCGGAACGTCATGATGTTGTCGGCGGTGGAGAGCGCGTCGGCGTAGCGCAGGTCGATCTCCTGCTGGCCGGGCGCGCCCTCGTGGTGGCTGAACTCGACCGAGATGCCCATGGATTCGAGCATCGTGATGGCCTGGCGGCGGAAGTCCATGCCGACGTTCTGCGGGGTGTGGTCGAAGTAGCCGGAGTTGTCCGCGGGGGTGGGCCGCGAGCCGTCCAGCGGCTTGTCCTTGAGCAGGAAGAACTCGATCTCGGGGTGGGTGTAGAAGGTGAAGCCGAGGTCGGAGGTCTTGGCGAGGGCACGCTTGAGCACGTAGCGCGGGTCCGCGAAGGACGGGGAGCCGTCCGGCATCAGGATGTCGCAGAACATCCGGGCGGTGCCGGGGGCCTCGGCGCGCCAGGGCAGCACCTGGAAGGTCGAGGGGTCCGGCTTGGCGATCATGTCGGACTCGTACACCCGGGCGAAACCCTCGATGGCCGAGCCGTCGAAGCCGATGCCCTCGTCGAACGCCTGCTCCAGCTCGGCCGGGGCCACGGCCACCGACTTCAGGAAGCCGAGGACGTCCGTGAACCACAGGCGTACGAACCGGATGTCGCGCTCCTCAAGGGTCCTGAGCACGAATTCCTGCTGCTTGTCCATCTTCCGATTCCACCCATCCTTGCTGGTCAGGCCGCCCGCGCCCGCGCAACGGACACTTCGGGGCACATGAGCATCCCACCACACCGTTTCGAGCGCGTTGCAGATCGCGTACCCGCCCGTGCCGTGCCGCCCTGTGCCCATAGTGCCTGCTGAACCGCGCCTCTGTAACAGCGGGCCGCCCCCGCTCCTGCGACCCTCCGGGACCATGCCTCTATAATTTGCATCTCAGATGCAACTTTCATACGGTCAGAAACCGACAAGAGGGTGGTTATCCGCCCCTCTCGCCCGGCCCCGAGGAGTCCCGTTGCTGTCAGAACCGTCCGCCACGACCGTCCGCGCCACGCTCCCCGTCGTGGGCGGGGCCATCGGCGACATCACCGAGCGCTTCTACGACCGGCTCTTCACCGCCCACCCCGAGCTCCTGCGCGACCTCTTCAACCGCGGCAACCAGGCCGCGGGCACCCAGCGCCAGGCCCTCGCCGGGTCCATCGCCGCCTTCGCCACGTACCTGGTGGAGCACCCCGACGAGCGGCCCGACGTGATGCTGCGGCGCATCGCGCACAAGCACGCCTCCCTCGGCGTCGCCCCCGACCAGTACCCGGTGGTGCACCGGCACCTCTTCGCGGCCATCGCCGAGGTGCTCGGCGACGCGGTCACCCCCGAGGTCGCCGCCGCCTGGGACGAGGTCTACTGGCTGATGGCCAACGCCCTCATCGCCATCGAGGCCCGCCTCTACGCCGAGCAGGGCGTCACCGCGGCCGACACCTGGCGCGACTGGGAGGTCGTGGGGCGCGTCGAGGAGACGGCGGACGTCGCCACGTTCCAGCTACGGCCCGCCGCCGCGGAGAGCGGAGTCGCGGGAAGCGGGGGCGTGGGAAGCGCGGCGGCAGGAGCCCCCGCGGTGCCGGACTTCCGGCCGGGGCAGTACGTCTCCGTGCAGGTCCAACTGCCCGACGGCGCACGGCAGATACGGCAGTACAGCCTCTCCGCCGCGCCCGGCTCACCGCTGCGGCAGATCAGCGTCAAGCGGGTGCGGGGCGGCGGGCCTTCACCGGACGGCGAGGTCTCGGGGCACCTCCACGCGCACGTACGGGAAGGTGCGGTGCTGCGGCTCTCCGCCCCCTACGGGGATCTCGTCCTCGACGAGAGCGACGCCGACACGCCCCTCCTGCTGGCCTCCGCGGGCATCGGCGTCACCCCGATGATCGCCATGCTGGAGCAGCTGGCCGCCGCCGGGCACCGGGCGCCCGTCACCGTCGTGCACGCCGACCGCTCCCCCGCCGAGCACGCGCTGCGGGCCGACCACGCGGCGTACGCGGGCAAACTCCCGGACGCCGCGGCGCACTTCTTCTACGAGCGGCCCGAGCAGGGGCACCCCGCCGCGCTCACCGGGCGCGTCGACCTCGCCGTCCTGCCGCCCCTCGAACCCGGCACGCGCGCGTACCTGTGCGGGCCGCTGCCCTTCATGCGGGAGGTGCGGGCCCAGCTCATCGGGCGCGGCGTGGCTCCGGCCGACGTCCACTACGAGGTGTTCGGGCCTGATCTCTGGCTGGGGCAGGGCTGAGGAGGGCGTAGCCGCTGGGGTGGGGCGCGGTTTCAGGATTCGGTTCTGGTCGTGATGTCCAGAAGCAGGGGGCCCGTCGGGGTGCCGACGATGTCCTCGACCGTGAGCGGGTCCAGCGAGGCGTAGAACGCCTCCTGGGCCTGGCGCAGGGCCCCGCGCAGCCGGCACGCGGAGTTCAGCGGGCAGGGCGTGGAGCCCTCGCAGTCCACCACGTCGCCCTCGCCCTCGAAGGCCCGCACCAGCGCGCCCACCGACGCCGTACGGCCCGCCTCCGTCAGCGTGAGCCCGCCGCCCCTGCCCCGGCGGGCCGCCAGCAGGCCCAGCTTCTGGAGCTCGGCGACGACCTTCGCCGCGTGCGTGTACGCCACCGCCATGTCGGCGGCCACCTCGCGCGTGGTGGGGGCCTTGTCGCCCGCGACGGCCAGGCGCATCAGGGCGCGCAGGGCCAGGTCGGTGGATCGCATGAGGCGCATTCCGCGAGCGTAGGTAATACGCATCCGGGGTTCAAATTTCGGAGAGCCTACGGCCGCGGCACCCATCGCCACTACGATCAGCTGACTTGTTCTACGTCCCGTTCGCTTCTGCCGCCGAAGGACACACCATGGGTGCCGCCAAGAACACGAGAAACGCGTCCCGCAAGGCCCGGATAGAGGAGATGCGGCGGGCGGACCGCGCGCGCGAGCGCCGGGGGCGGGTCCTCACGGTGACCGTCAGCGCGGTCGTCGTCGCGGCGCTCGGCGTGGGCGGCTTCGTCCTGTTCTCCAAGGCGTCCGACGACGACGGTTCCTCGACGGACTCGAAGGCGTGGCCCGCGGCGAAGGTGTCCGAGGACGGCGAGAAGGTCTGGGGCAAGCTCGGGCGTACGCATGTGGCGAAGAAGGTCGACTACCCGATGACGCCTCCGGTCGGCGGTGACCACAACCAGGTCTGGATGAACTGCAACGGCGACGTCTACGAGAAGGAACTCCCCGAGGTGAACGCCGTGCACTCGCTGGAGCACGGAGCCGTCTGGGTCACCTACAACGACAAGGCGAAGCCGGCCGACCTGAAGAAGCTGGCGGCCAAGGTCAAGGCCACGCCGTACTCGCTGATGAGCCCCGTCAAGGACCAGAAGGACCCCGTCATGCTGACCGCGTGGGCGCACCAGCGGACGGTGACCGGGGCGGACGACCCCAAGGTCAAGGAGTTCTTCTCCAAGTACGTCCAGGGCAAGCAGACGCCCGAGCCGGGTGCGGCCTGCACCAACGGCATGGCGCAGTGAGGCGGGGCACGACCACGCGCACGAACTGGATCGTCGGGGCGGTCGCCGGGGCGGTCCTCGTCGCGGGCGGCATCACCGCCGCGGTCGCCGCCACGGACGGCTCCGACTCCGGTGCGGCGCCCGCGAGTTCGTCGGCCGACGCGGGCTTCGCGCGGGACATGGCCGTCCACCACCAGCAGGCCGTGGAGATGTCGTACATCGTGCGCGACCGCACCGACGACGATGAGGTGCGGCGGCTCGCGTACGACATCGCGCAGACCCAGGCGAACCAGCGCGGGATGCTGCTGGGGTGGCTGGACCTGTGGGAGCTGCCGAAGGTGCCCGAGGGGGCGCCGATGGAGTGGATGGGGATGGGGGACGCGCCGCCCGGGGAGGACGGGGCGCTGATGCCGGGCATGGCGACGAACACGGAGCTGGCGCGGCTGGGTGAGCTGAAGGGGAAGAAGGCGGAGGTGCTGTATCTGCAGTTGATGACGCGGCATCACCGGGGTGGGGTGCATATGGCTGAGGGGTGTGTGGAGCGGTGCGGGGTTGAGGTGGAGCGGAGGTTGGCGCGGGGGATGGTGGAGTCTCAGGAGTCGGAGATTTCGCTGATGGGGACGATGTTGAGGGCGCGGGGCGCCAAGGCGTGACGTTGCACTGGGCTGGGGCGGGGTGGGGTTCGCCTCGGCCCAGGCCGGGCCGGGGGTGCCTCGGGTTCGGTTGCGGGGCGGGGGTGCCTCGGGTTCGGTTGCGGGGCGGGGGCGCCTCGGGGCCGAGGGGGCGTGGGTCTCGCCTCGGGTGCGGTTGTGGGGCGGGGCCGCGGCGGTATGTCCGTCCTCGCTATCCCGGTGAACCGTCATCGTCATGCACCTCGGCTCGTGGCCACCAGTGCTCCGGGCAGACATACCGCCGCGTCCCCTCGCGTATCGCTCGCGACTGCGGGCCGGTGGGGTCGCACCTCGCCCCTCGGGCACGCTCGCAGCTGCGGCCCGGTGAGGGCCCCCTCGCCCCTCAGGCACGCTCGCAACTGCGGCCCGGTGAGGGTCCTCCCCCGCCCCTCAAGCACGCTCGCGACGGCCGGCCGGCCGGCCGCTGGAAGGTGCCCCCCCCACCCACCCTCCGCCCCCTGCGAACCAGGGGACCCGCCGCTGTGGGCAATCGTGCCGCTGGGCGGCACGGGTGGGCACAGCCCACGGTGCTGAGGGGCGGGGACGGGGGCAGCAGGCACGGTGCGGGGGGGGCAGAGCCACGGTGCTGAGGGGCGGGGCGGGGGCGAAGGTCACGGTGCGGGGGAGCAGAGGCGCGGTGGAGGAGGGGCGGGGCGGGGGGCGCCAGGCACGGGGCCGTTGAGGCTTCAGGGCCTACGCCAGGCGGGGGAGGTCCGCGCGGTGCAGGCGGCCCTGGAGTGGCTCGTCGCGGGTCACGCGTTCCACCTCCGCGACCGCGTACTCGCCGAGGCGCCGGACCTCGCTCCCCTGGGCCCCGGCCACATGAGGAGTCACCAGCACGTTCCGCAGGTGGAGCAGCGCGTGCCCGGCAGGCAGCGGCTCGGGATCCGTCACGTCGAGGAACGCGTCCAGGCGCCCCAACGCACACTCCCGCGCCAACGCCTCCGTATCGACCAGAGAGCCACGCGCCGTGTTGATGACCACCCCTCCGTCGGGGATGAGGCGGAGCATCGCGGCGCTCAAGAGGCCGCGGGTTTCCGGGAGTTGCGGGGCGTGGATCGTCACGATGCTGCTGCGGCGGCAGAGTTCGGGGAGGTCCGTGAGCTCCGCCCCCAGTGACTCCGCTTCCGCGGGCGTCACATAGGGGTCCGTGAGGAGGATCCGGTAGCCCGCGTCCGACGCCCGCAGCGCCGCGATCACCCGGCGCCCGATCCGCGACGCGCCGATCACCCCGATCGTCCGCGCGTCCGCCCCGGCGCGGTCGGTGAACGACGGCCAGCCCGCCGCGTAGTCCGCCGCCGCCGGCAGCACCCCCTTCGCCCCGAACGTGATCGCCGCCAGCGTGAACGCCACCACCGGATCCGCGTTGGCGTCCGCCGCGGAGGAGACCACGATGCCGCGGTCCCACACCGCGTCCGTCACCATCGGCTTGACCGAGCCCGCGGCGTGCACGACCGCGCGGAGGCGGGGCGCGTGGGCCAGTACCTCCGCGGTGAGCGGCGGGCACTCCCAGCCGGTGACCAGGATCTCCGTCCGGGCGAGCACCGCGCGGGCCGCGGGAGTGGTGAGCCCGTCGGCGAGGACGTCCGGGCTCAACTCGACGCTGCGGGCGAGCCGTTCGCGCAGATCGGGTGCGAACACGCGCTCCGCGACCTCGACGCCCATGGCCAGGGCCGCGACCGGTCCCCGTTTCGCCTCTGCCTGTTCTGCCACGCGTGACCGTCCCTCGTAGTAACCGGTTACTCACCAGCGCACTGGAGGCTAGGACCAATCCGGGAGGGTGGTCAAGAGACAGGCGGGTGAAGGGGGTTGACCAAGGACAGTAACCGCTTTAGATTCCGGGCACCTTATTCCGACGACGGAGGGGTTGCCGTGCCGACGGTGACGAAGGACCGGGCGGAAACCGAGGCGGTGAAGCCGCCGAGGCGAAATCATACTGGCTCAAATGGTGGGAAAAACGGGCGTGGTGAGCTGTGGAAGCGGTTTCAGAGCACGCGCTTCCTGGTGCTGCTCATGCTGCCGGGGCTCGCGTACTTCCTGGTCTTCCACTACGGCGCGTTCATCGCCAACGCCGTGGCCTTCAAGGAGTACGTGCCCTTCGACGGCCTGTGGGCCAGCCCTTGGGTGGGCACGGAGAACTTCTCGCGGATGTTCGGCGATCCGGACTTCTGGCACGCGACGTGGAACACCCTCTTCATCGCCGTACTGCAGCTGGTCTTCTTCTTCCCCGCGCCGCTCGCCCTGGCCCTGCTGCTGCACAGCCTGACCTCGGACCTGCTGCGCCGCTTCACGCAGTCCGTGATCTATCTGCCGCACTTCCTGTCGTGGGTCGTCGTGGTCGCGCTCTTCCAGCAAGTACTCAGTGACACGGGGCTTTTGAACACCTTCCTGAGCGACTCGGGGCTGCACACCGTCGACATCATCGGCAACCCGGACGCGTACAAACCGCTCGTGGTCATCGAGGTGATCTGGAAGGACGCCGGGTGGGGGACGATCATCTTCCTCGCCGCGCTGATGCAGGTCGACGAGCAGCAGTACGAGGCCGCGGCCATCGACGGGGCGGGACCCTGGCGCCGCTTCTGGCACGTCACGCTGCCCAGCATCCGGCCCATCATCATCCTGCTGCTGATCATGCGGCTCGGCGACATCCTCTCGGTCGGCTTCGAACAGATGCTGCTCCAGCGGCAGTCGGTGGGACCCGAGGTCGGCGAGGTCCTCGACACCTTCGTCTTCTGGCAGGGCATCGTCGGCGGCGACACCGGATACGCGGCGGCCGCCGGTCTCTTCAAGGGCGTCGTCGGCGCGGCGCTCGTCTTCACCGCCAACCGGGTCGCCCACCGGCTCGGCGAGCAGGGGGTCTACAAGTGAGTGCCAGTCAAGCAACGCGTCCGGCCTGGATGGAGAAGCCCCGGTTCGCGACCAAGGTCGCGAAGGGCGTCGCCGTCGTCGTCGTACTCGGCCTCGTGCTCATCCCGTTCCTGGTGATCATCTCGACGTCGCTCGCCTCCAACCGGGAGGTCGTGGACAACGGCGGCTGGGTGCTCTGGCCGAGCGATCCGACGCTGCGCGCCTACCGGAACATCCTGGAGGGCGGCATCGTCACCAAGGCGCTCGGGGTGAGCGTCGGACTCACGGTCCTCGGCACGCTCTTCTCGCTCGCGTGCACCACGTTCCTGGCCTACGCGCTGGCCCGCCCCGGCGTCTTCGGCGGCAAGCCCGTACTGCTGCTCATCCTCTTCACCTTCCTCTTCCCGCCCGGCATGATCCCCGCGTTCCTGCTGGTCAAGGGCATGGGGATGATGGATACGTATGCGGCGCTTGTCGCGCCCGTCCTCATCAACGTCTTCAATCTGATCGTGCTGCGCGGCTTCTTCCAGGGGATACCCGAGGAGCTGTACGAGGCGGCGCGGCTCGACGGCGCCGGGGACTGGCAGATCCTGTGGCGGATCGTGCTCCCGCTCTCCAAGGCGGCCCTCGCGGTGGTCTCCCTGTTCTACGCGGTGAGCTACTGAAACGCCTGGTTCCATGCCTCCATCTACATGGAGTCCGACCACTGGCCGCTCTCCCAGGTGCTGCGCACCTACGTCATCGGCGGCTCGCAGATCGCCGACACCGGGCTGAGCGAGGCCGGCATGGTCTCCGCCCCGCAGACGACGCAGATGGCCGTCCTGGTGATCGCCACCGTGCCGATCCTGCTCGTCTACCCCTTCCTCCAGAAGTACTTCACCAAGGGCGTGCTCACCGGCGCCATCAAGAGCTGAGCCGTCCTCCAGCTCGCAGTCCTCAACTCGTCGTCCAGAAGGGCTCATTCACGTGTCCGGTTCCTCGATGTCGCGGCGCACCCTGCTCCGCTCCATAGCCGTCGGCGGCGCCGCGCTCGCCGCCCCGTCCTTCCTCACCGCCTGCTCCACCGACTCCAGCGGCGGCGGCAACGTCTCCAACGCGGGCAAGAAGGTGGTGCCCTGGCCGAAGTACACCCCCGCCAAGGGCCCCACCCCCGATCTGGCGCCGACCGCCGAGGGCGTGCAGCCCGGGTACACGAAGTACCCGGAGAAGCTGGTGCGGGCGATGGCCGAGAAGCCCGGCGACGGCAAGCAGAAGATCAAGGTCATGACCATCACCTACGGCACTCCGCCGAAGCCGGTGGGCGACAACAAGTACTGGCAGGCCGTCAACGAAGCGCTGGGCGTCGAGGTCGAGTTCACCGTCGTACCGGACGCGGACTTCCGCGCCAAGATGTCCACGCTGATGTCCGGCGACGACCTGCCCGACATGATCAACTTCGGTGGCGGGTACGTGCTGCCGCGCGAGTCGCAGTTCGTGAAGTCCCGGTGCGCCGATCTGAGCGACCACCTCTCGGGCGACGCCGTCAACGAATACCCCAACCTGGCCAACATCCCCACGTACGCCTGGGAGGGCATGGGGCACATCGCCGGGCGCATCTACGGCCTGCCGATCGAGCGCGCCAAGGTGCAGGGCGCGATGTTCATCAACCGCGAGGCCTTCGACAAGGCCGGCTACAAGCCCGGCATGTCAGGACCCGACTTCCAGGCGATGGCCCAAGAGGCGTCACAGGGGCGGAAGTTCGCGCTCGGCGCGTCCACCGTCGGCTTCTTCGGCTACCTCTACCACGCGATGTGGCACGGCGCGCCCAACCAGTGGCAGATTAAGGGCGGCAAGGTCACCGACATGTACGGGACCGACGAGTTCAGGGCCGCGCTCGAATTCATGGCCAAGATGCGCAAGGACGGCTCGTACAACCCGGACGCCACCTCGATCTCCCAGGTGGACCTGAAGACCCAGTTCTACAACGGCACCGTCCGCTCGATGACCGACGGCTGGGGCGCCGTCATCTCCAACGCCCAGGGCATCAAGAAGGAGTTCACCCTGGACGTCGCCGAGCCCTACGCGGTCGACGGCGTCACGCCCGTCTACCAGCAGAACCGCGGCTGCTTCGGCTACACCGTCATCAAGAAGGCCTCCAAGGAGCGCGTCAAGCTGATGCTGCGGGTGCTCAACTGGCTTGCCTCGCCCTTCGGTTCGAAGGAGTACGAGCTGATGCACTACGGCGTGGAGGGCACCCACTTCACGTACGACAAGGACGGCGACCCGGTCGCCACCGAGGTGGGCCTCGTCGACTCCAAGACCAACCTCCCCTTCCCGTACCTGATGGACGCGCCGCAGCCGCTGTACTTCCCCGGCTTCCCCGACCTCACCGAGCGGCTGCACGCCTGGGAGAAGAAGGTCGTGCCGCTCCTGGTGCCCGACGACCACTGGGGCCTGATGTCGGACACGTACAACCGGCAGGGCGCCTCGATGCAGCAGATCATCGAGGACGGCGTCACGGCGATCGTCTCGGGGCGCAAGAAGCTCTCCGACTGGGACGCCGTCCACCAGAAGTGGCAGTCGCAGGGCGGCAAGCGCTCCGCGGAGGAGTTCCTCAAGGAGTACGAGGCCGCGCGCTGACAGGGCGGCGGAGCGCGGGATGATGGGTCCGGGGCGGGACGCACCGTGGGGCAACTCCGCCCCGGATCAAGCTGGTTGCGGATGAGGGAGAGACATGGGCGAGCGGGTCACCATCCGCGAAGTGGCCGCGCGGGCGGGCGTCTCGGTAGCGACCGTCTCGCGGGTGCTCGCGGGCAACTACCCGACGTCGACGGCGTCGCGCGCCAAGGTGCTGCGGGCGGTCAAGGATCTGGACTACGTCGCCAACGCGCACGCGCGCGCGTTGGCGGGCGCGGGGCGCAAGACGATCGCGGTGCTCATGTTCGACGTGGTCGGCGCGTTCTACGCGGGCGTCGCGCAGGGCGTGGAGATGGAGGCCGCCCAGCGCGGCCGGCTCACCCTGGTCTCCTCCACGGGCAGCGATCCCGCCCGTGAGCTGGCGCTCGTCCAGATGATGCGCGAACAGGCCGCCGAGGCCGTGGTGTTGGTGGGCGGCGTCATCCAGGACGACGAGTACCGCCAGCGCATGGCGCGCTACGCCGAGGCGCTCGCGGCGGCGGGCTCCCGGCTCGTGCTGTGCGGCAGGCCCGCGCCCGCGCCCGACGTGCCCGCGCTCGTCGTGGAGTACGACAACGAGGCGGGCGCCCACGCCGTCACCAGCCACCTCCTGGGCGCGGGCCACCGGCGGATCGCGCTGCTCGGCTACCAGCCGGGGAACACCACGGGCGAGGACCGCGTCGTCGGCTACCTCCGCGCGCTCGCGGACCACGGCGTGCCGCGCTCCGACGCCCTCCTCCACGGGGTCGGCTTCGGGCAGAACAACGGCTACCAGGCGATGCGGGACCTGCTCGAAAAGGCGGACGGGAAGCCGGAGTTCACCGCGGTCTTCGCGGGCGACGACCGGGCCGCGGCGGCGGCGATCATCGCGCTGCGCGAGTACGGGCTCCGGGTGCCCGACGACATGTCGGTGGTCGGCTACAACGACGACCCCGTCGCGGCCGACATCACCCCGGGCCTGACCACGGTGCACATCCCCGCCGAGGAGATGGGCCGCGTCGCCGTACGCCAGGCGCTCTCGGGCTCCCCCCGCGCGGGCCAGGAACGCCACCTCCTGGGCACGCACATCGTCATCCGCGACAGCGTGCGATCAGCGCGGGGCGCCGCGGGCGGCTGAGCGGGCACCCCGTCAGGGGCGCGGGGAACCACGCCCCCTATCGGGGGCCCGCCGTCAGGATCGCCTCTGCCACGTCTGTCGGGCGGTCCCGTATGACCAGGTGGCCGGACGGCTCCGCCACGTGGAACGTCGCGGCGAGGGTCGTGGCCAGGGTTCGCTGGCGAGTCAGCCAGTGGCGGGAGCCGCCCGCGTACGCGGCGAGGACCGTCACCGGCACCCCGTCCGGCAGCGGGAACTCGCGGCGCAGCGCGTCCAGTTCGATCGCCACGTCGCCGTACGTCGCGTACTCCACGAGCGCCGCGCGCCACACCCTGCTGAAGCCGTACACCCAGGCTTGCGGGGCCGGGGCAAGGAGGCGGCGCAGGGGCGGGCCCACCGCGCGGGGCACGCCGACCGCGCCGAGTACGGCTCCGCACGCCCTCGCGCCCGCCAGGCGCACGCCGCGCGGCAGGAGCGTCCGTGGCCGCTCCTCCACGCTGGAGTCGACCAGGACGAGGCCCGCCGTCCGCTGCGGGTACAGGCGTGCGAACGCCTCCGCGTGGAAGCCGGCGAGCGAGTGGCCCGCCACGGTGACCCGCCGCCCGCCGAGCCCCACCGCGTCGAGGACGGCGCCGATCCGCGCGGCCTCGCCGCGTGCGGTGGGCGCCACGCGCGCGTGCCCGCTCAGGCCGAGCCCGGGGCGGTCGAAGCGGACCACGGTGCGGGTCGGCGCGAGGAGCGGCACCACGGGGTCCCAGTCGAACCAGCCGAGCCCGAGCCCGGCGCTGAGCACGCAGACGGGACCGCTCCCCGTCACCTCGACGTGGTGCGGCACTCCCCCGATCCGTACGAACGTCACCCCCGCCGCACCGCCGGGACCGCGGCGGAGCGGAGCGAGCAGGCGAGGAGCGCGATCCAGACCGCGATGGACAGCAGCTGGAGCCGCTGGGCGACGCCGAGCCACCAGGTGCCGTGGCCCGCGTCGAACGCGGCGACGGACGCCAGGGTCCAGACGGTGGCGGCCAGTTCGACGGCGACGACGGCGGGTCCGGTGCGCGCCAGCAGCCGCCAGGCCGCGGCCCCGCGCCGGGCCGCGAACGTCAGCACGACCATGCCGATCAGCGCGCCGACGACCGCGGTGCTGCTGCTGAAGGCGTGCGCGGCGTGCGTCCAGGGGACCTCGCCCGCCCGCTCGCGCGCGACGCAGGCCGCGTCGGCGGTCGGCGCGCAGCTCAGCGGCAGCCGCGAGTCGGCGACCGTGGCCGCGCCGAAGAGCACGAGCCCGGCCCAGCCCACCGTGGTCACGGCCCGGCGCGGCAGCCACACCAGCGCGGCGACCGCGCCCATGAGGACGAAGAGCCCGCCGAGCAGGTCGGCCGTGCGGAAGAACGTCCCGTAGGGCTGGTCCTCGGCCGCGAGCTCACTGACGTACGAGCTCAGGGTCGAGAGCCCGGTGGGCAGGAGGGCCTCCACCAGCCAGGTGCTGTACGCGAGGGCACCGAGGAGCAGCAGGAACGCGACGGCACGGGCGGCGGCGGAGCGCGGCCGCCGGGTGCCGCGCGGCTCGTTCCCTGGGTGCATGACCTCAGCCGCCTCCGCCGTCACTGCCGTGGCGGCCGTCGTGGGTGATGACATCGGTCGACAAATGCTATTTGGTTCCATCGAGTGCCCTGTGGTCGGGGTGGATCCAGCCGGGTTTGCGGAACTTGAGGAACGCGGCGGGCGCCAGGACGCCCAGCGCGAGCAGACCGCCGCCGACGATCAGCAGATAGCGCCAGAGCGGCCCCTTGCCGAACTGGTCGGGCGGCACGAAACCGATGGCGAGCGCGACGACCGAGGCGACGAACCCGACGCCCGCGACGAGCGTCACGGCGGGCACCACGAAGCCGCGCGCCACGTGCGGCTGGTCCTTCCGCAGCCGTACGACGGAGACGAACATCAGCAGGTAGGCGATCAGATAGATCTGCACGGTGATGACCGAGAACATCCAGTAGGCACTGGAGACGTCGTCGCTGAAGGCGTAGAGCACGCCGATCAGGGTGGTGACCACGCCTTGGGCGACCATGATGTTCCTGGGCACGCCCGCCTTGTTGAACTTCTGCAGGAAAGGCGGCAGGTAGCCCTCCTGCCGGGCGAGCGTCACCAGGCCCTTGGCGGGTCCCGCGAGCCAGGTGAGCATGCCGCCGAGGGCGGCCATGACGAGCATGATGCCGACGATCTTCGTCATCCAGCCGATGTGGAAGTGGTCGAAGAACGCCTGGAACGCCTGCATGAGACCCGCGGTGAGGCTGAGCTGCTCCGACGGCATGACCCAGCTGATGGCCAGGGCCGGAAGGATGAAGATCAGCAGGACGAGGCCGGTGGCGAGGAAGATCGAGCGCGGGTACTCGGAGCGCGGGTGGCGCAGCGACGACACGTGGACGCCGTTCATCTCCATGCCCGCGTAGGAGAGGAAGTTGTTGACGATGAGGACCAGGCTGGCGAGCCCGGTCCACGGCGGCAGCCAGTGCCCCGCGGACATGGGCGCGGCGGACGCGTTGCCCTGCCCCAGGAAGACGAGGCCGAGCACGACGAGGACGACGCCGGGGATGAGCGTGCCGATGACGAGCCCGAGCGAGGAGAGCCCCGCGACGGTCCTGGTGCCGCGCGAGGTGATCCAGACGCCGGTCCAGTAGATGACGACGATGACGATCGCTACGTAGAGGCCGTTTTCGGCGAGGCTCGGGTGGATGACGTACGCGAACGTCGACGCGACGTAGGCCAGCAGGCTCGGGTAGTACGCGATGGTCATGGCGAACTGGCACCACACGGCGACGAACCCGAGCGGCTTGCCGAGCGCCTCGCTCACCCACCGGTAGATGCCGCCGGACCACCCGGAGGCCAGCTCGGCGCCGACCAGGGCGGTGGGCAGCAGGAAGACGACGGCGGGCAGCAGATAGAGGAAGACCGCGGCGAGTCCGTAGATGGCCATCGACGGCGAGGGGCGCAGGCTGGCCACGGAGGCGGTGGTCATGAGGGCGAGCGTCAGCCAGGAGATGAACTGCCGCGGCACGGCGGGGTCCGGCTCGGGCAGGGCACCTTCTCCGGTTCGTGCCGGTTCGTCCGTACTCGTCATGCGCTCATGATCGTCCGACTACCGGGGGCCCGCATGTCGCCGAATACCCAGCGGGGGTAGGGTTCGCCGCATGGCGAGGACGCGGAGCCGCACGGGGTACGGGCAGTTGCTGCTGCTCGCCGCGCTGCTCTTCGGGATCGTCACGATGCATACGCTGGGGCACCCTTCGGGCGGCCACGAGGGCGCGGGCACGTCCGCGCCGGCAGCTGCCGCGGCGCCGGTCCCCGCGTCCGGCACCGCCTCTTCGCCGATGCGGCACGGCATGGGCGGGATGGCCGCCCCGGACGCCGTCGGCGGTGAGCACGGTTCCGGTTCCGACGGGCGCGGTTCCGACGGGCGCGGCGCGCACAGGGCGCACCAGGCGGCGCCCGCTCCGGAGCGGCACGACGGCATGAGCATGGATCCGCTGTCCGTGTGTCTGGCCGTCCTCGGCGCGTTCACCCTCGTCCTGCTGGTGCGGGCCGGACTGCTGCGGCCCGGCGGAATCCTCGCCCGGCTGCCCGCGACCGGGCGGCTCACGCACGGCCCGCGGCCCGATCCGCCGCCTGCCCGGATACGCCTGGCCCGTCTGTCCGTGCTGCGCATTTAGGCCGCCGCACCGGCTGCTTCGCGCTGCCCGGAAAACCCGTGCGGTTCCGGTGGGAACCCCCAGGGGTCGAGCGGTGTATCAGAAGCAGCGGACGCGCCCATTCGTACGCACCATCACGACGAGGTGTCACCCAGTCATGCGTAAGACAGCCATGCGTAAAACACTCATGCCCGAGGAAGGGCCGCAGGCCCCTTCGCGCCGCACCCTGCTCGGCGCCGCGGCGGCCGTCGCGGGGACGGGAATCCTGTCGGCCTGCTCCGGCTCGGATTCCGGCGGCCACGGCGGCGGGCACGGCCAGGGCGGCGCGTCCGCCCCCGGCGGCTATGTCGACCCGGCGGGCGCGGAGGTCGCCGCCGCGGAGAAGAAGCGCGCCCACGGCGGCAAGGTCCGCGAGGTCCGCCTGACGGCCATGGAGACCAGGCTCGACCTGGGCGGCCCCCAGGTCAGGACGTGGGCGTACGGGGACGGGCTGCCCGGCAAGGAGGTCCGCGTCACCGCGGGCGACACCCTGGCGCTCACCCTCGCCAACCACCTGCCCGAGGCCACCTCCCTGCACTGGCACGGCATCGCCCTGCGCAACGACATGGACGGCGTCCCCGGCCTCACCCAGAAGGACATCAGGCCCGGCGGCGACTTCACCTACCGCTTCGCGGTGCCCCACCCGGGGACGTACTGGTTCCACCCGCACTCCGGCACCCAGCAGGACCGGGGGCTGTACGCGCCGCTGATCGTCGAGGACCCCAAGGAGCCCCTGAAGTACGACAAGGAGTGGGTGGTCGTCCTCGACGACTGGGTCGACGGGGTGGAAGGGTCCACCCCGGACGGCGTGCTCGCCGAGCTCGGCAAGGGCATGGCGGGCCACGACATGGGCGGGGGTGACGGCGGCGGCTCGGGCGGCATGGACCACGGCGGCCACGACATGTCGAACATGTCCCACACGGCCGCGCGGACCGCGCCCTCACCGAAGCCTTCGGGGCCCTCCCGGATGATGATGGGCGCCAAGAGCGACCTGCTCGGGGGTGACGCGGGCGACGTCGCCTACCCGCACTACCTGGTCAACGGGCGGACGCCGAAGGACCCTTCGCAGTTCCGCGCCCGCCCCGGCGACCGCATCCGCCTGCGCATCATCAACGCGGGCGGTGACACGGCCTTCCGGGTGGCGCTCGGCGGCCACGAGATGACGGTGACGCACACCGACGGCTTCCCCGTGGCGCACGCGAAGACCGACGCCCTGCTCCTCGGCATGGGCGAGCGGTACGACGTGCTGGTCACCGCGGGCGACGGCGTCTTCCCGCTGACCGCGGCCGCCGAGGGCAAGAAGGCGACGGCGCTCGCGGTGCTGCGCACGGGCGGCGGGGCCGCGCCGGCCGCTTCGGTCCGCCCCGAGGAGCTGACGGGCCGTCTCCTGACCGCCGACAAGCTGCGGTCGCACGAGTCCGTCGCGCTGACGTCCCGCAAGCCGGACCGCACGGTCAGGATCCAGCTGACCGGCGGCATGGCGAAGTACGACTGGGCCTTCGACAAGAAGCCCTACTCCCCCGGGCAGCGCCACCCGGTGCGGGCGGGTGAGCGGGTCCGCCTGGTCTTCGCCAACTCGACGTCCATGTGGCACCCGGTCCATCTGCACGGCCACACCTTCGCCCTGGCGAACGTGGCGGGCGGCCCCCGCAAGGACACCGCGATCGTCCTGCCGAACGGCACGCTGACGGTGGACTTCGACGCGGACAACCCGGGCCTGTGGATGATCCACTGCCACAACGTCTACCACGCGGAGGCAGGCATGATGACGGTCCTCGGCTACCGCAAGTAGCCCGGCGGCGGCCCCTTCAGGGGGCCGCCCCTCGGGGGCGCGGGGAACTGCGCGACCAGCCCCGACGAGCCCGCACCCGCAAGCGAGCCACCGCAGACAGACGCTCCGGCGCCCCCGTTACCGAACGCCCCCGCGCCTCACGCCCTCGCGCCCTCACGCCCCCGCGCCCCCGCTCCCCCGCTCCCCCGCCCGGCAGGACATAACGTCGGTCTGACGATTAGACTGCCCCCGTGCCCCAACTACGTCTCGCCCTGAATCAGATCGACTCGACCGTCGGCGATCTCGCCGGGAACGCCGAGGCGATCGTCCGCTGGACCCGGCACTCCGCCGAGCAGGGGGCGCATCTCGTCGCGTTCCCCGAGATGGCCCTCACCGGGTATCCCGTGGAGGACCTCGCCCTGCGGTCGTCCTTCGTCCAGGCCTCGCGGGACGCGCTGCACGCGCTCGCCGCGCGGCTCGACGCCGAGGGCCTCGGCGAGCTGCCGGTCGTCGTCGGCTATCTCGACCGCACCGACGAGGCGAAGCCGAAGTTCGGCCAGCCCGCGGGCGCCCCGCGCAACGCGGGCGCGGTGCTGCACCGCGGCGCGGCCGTGCTGACCTACTCCAAGCACCACCTGCCCAACTACGGCGTCTTCGACGAGTTCCGCTACTTCGTCCCCGGCGAGACCCTGCCGGTGGTGCGCGTGCACGGCATCGACGTGGCCCTGGCCATCTGCGAGGACCTCTGGCAGGACGGCGGCCGGGTGCCCGCGACCCGCACGGCGGGCGCGGGCCTGCTGCTCTCCGTCAACGCCTCGCCGTACGAGCGGAACAAGGACGACCAGCGCCTCGAACTGGTGCGCAAGCGCGCCCAGGAGGCGGGCTGCACCACCGCCTACCTGGCGATGATCGGCGGCCAGGACGAGCTGGTCTTCGACGGCGACTCGATCGTCGTCGACAAGGACGGCGAAGTCGTCGCGCGCGCACCGCAGTTCGCCGAGGGCTGCGTGGTGCTCGACCTGGAGCTGCCCGCGGCGGGCGAGGTGCCGTCGGGCATCGTCGACGACGGCCTGCGCATCGAGCACGTCACGGTCTCCGCCGAGCCGCTGCCCGCGTACGAGGCGGAGCTCACCGGCGGGTACGCGGAGCGGCTCGACGACGACGAGGAGCTGTACTCGGCACTCGTGGTCGGCCTGCGCGCGTACGCCGCGAAGAACGGCTTCAGCAGCGTCCTGATCGGGCTCTCCGGCGGCATCGACTCGGCGCTCACCGCGGCCATCGCCTGCGACGCGCTCGGGGCGCCGAACGTGCACGGCGTCGCGATGCCCTCCCGCTACTCCTCGGGCCACTCGATCGCTGACGCGGAGGAGCTGGCGCGGCGCACCGGGCTCCCCCTGCGGACCGTGCCGATCGCCCCGATGTTCGACGCGTACATGGGGTCGCTCGGTCTGACCGGGCTCGCCGAGGAGAACCTCCAGTCGCGCCTTCGCGGCACGATGCTGATGGCGCTCTCCAACCAGGAGGGCCACATCGTCCTCGCGCCCGGCAACAAGTCCGAGCTGGCGGTGGGGTATTCGACGCTCTACGGCGACTCCGTCGGGGCGTACGGGCCGATCAAGGACGTCTACAAGACCTCGGTGTTCCGGCTCGCGCGGTGGCGCAACCGCGCGGCCGAGGAGCGCGGGCAGCTCCCGCCGATCCCCGAGAACTCGATCAGCAAGCCGCCGAGCGCGGAGCTGCGGCCCGACCAGGTCGACACGGATTCGCTGCCCGACTACCCCGTGCTCGACGGGATCCTGGAGCTCTACGTGGACCGGGACCAGAGCGCCGACGCGATCGTGGCCGCGGGCTACGACAGGGAGCTCGTGGTCAGGACGCTGCGGATGGTCGACACCGCCGAGTACAAGCGCCGCCAGTACCCGCCGGGCACCAAGATCTCGGCCAAGGGCTTCGGCAAGGACCGGCGTCTGCCGATCACCAATCGGTGGCGGGAGTCGGCGACGGGCTGAGCGGCCCCGCTCAGTGCTGGCGGGACGGCTCCCTGGCCGGGGCCCCCGCCGCCACCAGGCGTTCCTGCCCTGCGGTCGGCGAGCGCAGGTCCACCAGGTAGGCGAGGCCCGCGACCGCGAGGCCGAGGACCGCGAGGACCGCGCCGGTCACCGCGGGAGACGTGACGCCGAAGCCCGCCGCGAGGGCGAGGCCGCCGATCCAGGCGCCGCCCGCGTTGGCGAGGTTGAACGCCGCCTGGTTCGCGGACGAGGCGAGCGAGGGGGCCGCCGAGGCCTTCTCCATGACCATCAGCTGGAGGGGCGAGCCGGTGGTGAACGCCGCCATGCCGAGCAGCACCACGGCGAGCGCCGCGCTCCATCCCGTGGTCATCAGGAGCGGGAAGAACGCGAGGACGACCGCGAGCGCGGTCAGGCCGCCGAAGAGCGTGCCCCGCAGCGAGTGGTCGGCGAGGCGGCCGCCGAGCAGGTTGCCCGCGGTGGCGCCCACGCCGAACAGGGCGAGCAGCAGGGTGACGCTGGACTCGGCGTAGCCGGCCGAGTCGGTGAGCATCGGCGTGATGTAGCTGTAGGCGGCGAAGAGCGCGCCGAAGCCCGCGACCGTCGTACCGAGCGCGAGCCAGACCGGCACGCTGCGCAGCGCCCGCAGTTCGCCGCGCAGGCCGACCGCGTCGCCGTGGCCGTGGTCGGCGGGGACGAGCAGGGCGAGCGCGGCGACGGCGGCGATGCCGATGGCGCTCACTCCGAGGAACGTGGCGCGCCAGCCGAGCTGTTGCCCCATCGCCGTGCCCACCGGCACGCCGACGATGTTGGCGACGGTGAGGCCGAGGAACATCAGGGAGACCGAGCGGGCCTTGCGCTCGGGGGCGACGAGGCCGGTGGCGACGACGGCGCCGACGCCGAAGAAGGCGCCGTGCGGCAGTCCGCTGAGGAAGCGGGCGGCCATCAGCCAGTGGTAGTCGGGCGCGGCGGCCGACAGGGCGTTGCCCGCGACGAAGAGGACCATCAGGCCGATCAGCACGCGCCTGCGCGGCAGCTTGGCGGTGACGGCGGCGAGCAGCGGGGCGCCGATGACGACGCCGAGCGCGTACGCGGAGACGAGGTGGCCCGCGGTCGGGATGGATATGTGCAGGTCGTCGGCGACGTTGGGCAGCAGGCCCATCATCACGAACTCGGTCGTGCCGATGCCGAAGGCGCCCACGGCGAGGGCGAGCAGGGCCAGGGGCATGGGGAGGTACCTTCCACGGAAGCAGGGGGAGCGAGGGGCGAGGGGAATCCATAAGTTTACGTACGGAACAAAGCCCCGTGCACCGAGTATTCCGTGGGGCGGGTGTTACTCGGAGAGCTCGACCCGCGCCGCGATCGGCAGGTGGTCGCTGTTCGTCTTCGGCAGCGTCCAGGAGGAGACCGGCTCGACGCCCTTGACCATGATCTGGTCGATGCGGGCCATCGGGAACGAAGCGGGCCAGCTGAAGCCGAAGCCGTTGCCCGCGGCGCCCTGCGTGGAGCGCATCTGGGCGGTGACGCCGTTCAGCGCGCGGTCGTTCATCGTGCCGTTCAGGTCGCCGAGCAGGATGATCTTGCCGAGCCTCTCCTTGGAGATGGCCTCGCCGAGCGCGTCGGCGCTCTCGTCGCGCTGGTTGGCGGTGAAGCCCGCGTCGAGCTTCACGCGCACCGACGGCAGGTGCGCCACGTAGACGGCGACCTCGCCCTTGGGGGTGTCGACGGTGGTCCGCAGCGCGCGCACCCAGCCCAGCTTGATGTCCACGGGCTTGGTGTCGGCCATCGGGTACTTGCTCCACACGCCGACCGTGCCCTTGACCGAGTGGTACTTGTAGATCCGCGAGAGCGCCTTCTCGTACGTCGGCACGGCGTCCGCGGTGAGCTCTTCGAGGGCCAGCACGTCCGCGCCGGAGGCGGCGACGTCCTGGGCCGTGCCCGTCGGGTCGGTGTTGTCCGCGTTCACGTTGTGCGTGGCCACCGTCAGGTCGCCCTCGCCGCCCGACTTGTCGCTGATCAGGCCGCCGAACTGGTTGATCCAGATGATCGTGGGCAGCAGCACCGCGATCAGGGCGGTGGCGGACTTGCGCCACACCCCGATGACGACGAGCACCGGGACGAAGAGGCCGAGCCAGGGCAGGAAGGTCTCGGTCAGGCTGCCGAGGTTGCCGATGTTGTTGGGGATCTGGGCGTGGAAGAGCATCACCAGGGCGATCAGGAGCGCGGCGCCCGTGGTGACCAGGCCGCGCCGCCAGATGCCGGGGTCACCGCGCCAGCCGTCGAGCAGACGCCGGAACCAGGGCCCCGGACGCTCGGGTCCCGAGCCGTCGTTGCCCGTCTCCGTCTTGTACGCCTGCGCCATGCTCTCGTCGCCTCACTGCCTGCCGTGCACACCGTCTGTCCCGCCCCAGTGAAACCCTAGGCGATGATCGGGTGCGTCCCTGCCGTCCGCGACGGCCGTACTGGCACGAGGACGAACGAGGCGGCGCGACGAGTTCCTGACCTGCCCCGCTAGCGGGCCCTCTGTGACGAAATGCGCACATCCGGGCTCCGGCGCGTCCGGGCCCCTGCCGGGCGCGTTCGGGCTCCGGGGCGTCAGGAGGGCTGTGGCCGCAGCCCTTCGAGTACGTAGTCGACGATCCGCTCCGCGAGGTCGTCGTCGAGCGGCGCGTCGGGGCGCATCACCGTGCGCAGCAGCATGGGACCGACGAACAGGTCGTTGGCCATCTCGATGTCGATGTCCGTGCGGAGCTCGCCCTCGGCCATGCCCCGCCGCAGCACCTCGACCATGGCGCGGCGGCGGGGGTCGATGACCGTCGCGTGGTACGCCTCCCACAGCCTGGGCAGCGCCTTCATCTGCGCGAAGACGTTGTGCAGCAGCGCGGAGGAGCGGATGTTGAGGCCGCGCCTGCGCAGGACCTCCAGGATGACCACCAGGTCCGCGCGGACCGAGGTGCCCGGCAGCTCGGGGTCCGGCTCCTCGAAGACGCTGAGTACGTCGACGAAGAGTGCCTCCTTGCCGTCCCAGCGCCGGTAGATGGTGGCCTTGCCGACGCCCGCGGTGCGGGCGATCCGCTCGATGGACAGCTCCGTGAGCGACACCCCGTCCTCCAGGAGCCGCACCACGCCCTCGATGATCGCCTGCTCCACCGCCTCGCTCCGGGGGCGGCCGCGGCCGCCCCGCGCGCCGGGCACGCCCTTTCCCGCGGGCGGCACCTCGCCGGCGTGCGCCCCGTTCGCGGCATGCGTTCCCTTGGCGGTGTGGACCACGTCATCTCCGTCTCTTCGCGCGGCTGGCCGGGCCGATTCTCCCCCAGGGCCCTCGCGTACCGTCCGCCTCAGTGCTCCGAGGCGCCCACGGGCTCGGGCTCGTCCTTGGTCGCGTCGGGCTTCGGCGTACGGCCCGGCAGGAACAGGAACACGATCAGCGAGCCGATCAGCGCGACGCCCGCACCGCACAGCGCCGTGACGTGCATGGCGTGCAGGAACGAGTCGTTGGCCGCGCTCACCAGCGGCTCGCCGCGCGGGCCGAGCTTCGCCGCGACGCCGAGCGTCGCCTCGATCGACTCGCCCGCCGCGTGCCGGGCGCCCGCGGGCAGCGCGGTCAGCTTGTCCTCGACGCCGCTGCGGTACGCCGCGGAGAGCACCGAGCCGAGCACCGCGATGCCGAGGGCGCCGCCGACCTGCCGGAAGGTGTTGCTGAGGGCGGACGCCGAGCCCGCCTTCTCGCGCGGCAGGGCCTGCATGATCACGACGCTGGTCGGCGTCATGATGTGCGCCATGCCGGTGCCCATCAGGAAGAAGATGACTTCCAGGAGCCAGATCGGCGTATCGGCCTCCAGGGCCGTGAAGGCCACCAGCATCGCCATCACGAGGAGCAGACCGCCGGTGCACACGGCACGGACGCCGAAGCGGTCCACGACGAGCCGGGCGCGCGGCGCGAAGATGAGCTGGGCGGCGGCCAGCGGCAGCATCAGCAGACCGGTCTGGAGCGGCGAGTAGCCGCGCACGCTCTGGGTGTAGAAGACCGAGAAGAAGGTGACGCCCATCAGCGCGAAGAAGACGAGCGCGATGGCGCTGATCGCCGCGGAGAACACCCGGTTCTTGAAGTACGCGATGTCGATGGACGGGTGGTCGCTGCGCTTCTCGTACAGCACGAAGGCGACGAGTACGGCGAGGCCCGCCGCGGCGGTGCCGAGGACCGCGGGGTCGGTGAAGTCGGCGAGCTGGCCGCCCTTGATGATGCCGTAGACGAGCAGGACCAGGCCGACGACGGAGAGCCCGACGCCGACCAGGTCGATCCGGCCGGGATTGGGGTCACGGGAGTCGGGCACCAGCCAGACCATCAGGGCGAGCGCGATCAGCACGATCGGTACGTTCACGAAGAAGACCGAGCCCCACCAGAAGTGGTCGAGCAGCACACCGCCGGTGATCGGGCCGATCGCGATGGCGAGACCGACGCCGCCCGCCCAGATGCCGATGGCCTTGGGCTGCTCGTCGCGCTCGAAGACGTTCATCAGGATGGCGAGGGTCGCGGGCATCACGAAGGCCGCGCCGAGGCCCATCAGCGCGCGGAACGCGATGAGCTGGACGGGCGAGGCGGACTCCGCGGCGAGCGCCGAGCCGACGCCGAACACGACGAGTCCGCCGAGCAGGACCTTCTTGCGGCCCAGCCGGTCGCCGAGCAGTCCCGCGGTGAACAGGAGGCCCGCGAAGACGAGCGTGTAGGCGTTGATCGCCCATTCGAGCTCGCCCTGGGTGGCGCCGAGGCCGGTGGGCTCCGGCGTCGAGATCGTCTTGATGGCGACGTTCAGGATCGAGTTGTCGAGCACCACGATCAGCAGGCTGAGCATGAGCACCCCGAGGATCGCCCAGCGGCGCCGGTGCACGGCTTCCGGTATCCGGGGCGAGACGGGTACAGCGGGAGTTGACATGGCAATCAGCCTAGAAGGATTTCGATACGAGACCGTCTCGTATTGGAAAGAATTTACCCCTGCCCCGGAACTGCTTTACCCACGTGGGCGCGGGGATCCGCCCCCACGCGGACCCGGGCCACCGGGGGACCCACTAGCCCCGGGGCGGCACGTGATGCCACCATGGAGGGGATCCGGGGACGCCGTCAGGGCGCCTCGAGATGACAGAAGGAGCCGTTGCGATGACGCAGCTTTCGGCTGCCCAGAACAGTGCCGACGCCCCCAGGAACCCCGACAGCAGCAAGGCGCTGTACGGCGGCAAGGGCACCCGGCGCATCACTGTGCGCGACATCACCGCCGCCAAGGAACGCGGCGAGAAGTGGCCCATGCTCACCGCCTACGACGCGATGACCGCGTCCGTCTTCGACGAGGCGGGCATCCCCGTCATGCTCGTCGGCGACTCGGCGGGCAACTGCCACCTCGGGTACGAGACGACCGTGCCCGTCACCCTCGACGAGATGACCATGCTCTCGGCCGCCGTCGTACGGGGCACGTCGCGTGCCCTGATCGTCGGTGACCTGCCGTTCGGCTCCTACCAGGAGGGACCGGTCCAGGCACTCCGCTCGGCCACCCGCCTGGTCAAGGAGGCGGGCGTCGGCGCGGTCAAGCTGGAGGGCGGCGAACGCTCCCTGGCGCAGACCGAGTTGCTGGTCCAGTCCGGCATCCCCGTCATGTCCCACCTCGGCCTGACGCCGCAGTCCGTGAACACCATGGGCTACCGGGTGCAGGGCCGCGGCGACGAGGCCGCCCACCGGCTGCTGCACGACGCCAAGGCGGCGCAGGACGCGGGCGCGTTCGCCGTCGTCCTCGAACTCGTCCCCGAGGAACTCGCGGCCGAGGTCACCCGCTCCCTGCACATCCCGACCGTCGGCATCGGCGCGGGCGCAGGGTGCGACGCGCAGGTCCTCGTCTGGACGGACATGCTCGGCCTGACGGGCGGCAAGATGCCGCGCTTCGTCAAGCAGTACGCGGATCTGCGGGGCGTGATGTCCGGCGCGGCCAAGGCGTTCGCCGAGGACGTGGTGGGCGGGGCGTTTCCGGCGGCGGAACACGCGGTCCACTAGGCCTGGGCGGCGGCCGGGACGGGGGGCACGTACTTGTCCCCCTCCGGACCTTCCTTCGGAGCGGCCCTGATGTACGGCACCGTGCTCTAGACCACCGCGGCACCATGGCAGCCCGTCGAATTCCCCCTTCGGCGGGCTGCCTTTCTCTCGCCGGGGGGCGTTGGGCGGGGGGTGGCCTGTCTCTCCACGGGGCCCGGCGGCTACCGGGTGCGGGTTGATCGCGTCGCGGGTTCCCGGCGGCTGCCGGGGGCGTTGGGCGGGGGTCGGCTTGTCTCTCCACGAGGCCCGGCGGCTACCGGGTGCGGGTTAATCGCGTCGCGGGTTCCCGGCGGCTGCCGGGGGCGTTGGGCGGGCATATCTTGGGTCCCCGGCAGCTGCCCGGTGCAGGGCCGTCGCTGGCTTTTTCGCCGCTCCGCGGCGGTTTTTCCCGCCCGCCCACCCCTTCTCCGCACCGGCGTTGCGCCTACAGAGCCGCTCGGTGCCGAGCGCCGGGTGGGTGGGTGGGTGGGTGGGGAAGACCCGCCCCGGTCGAGCCGAGGGGGCAGGCGCGGACCAGGCATACGCAAGCCCGGTGCGGAGAGGGGTGGGTGGGTGGGTGGGGGAAACCGCCGCGGAGCGGCGAGGTGGAGCAGCCCCGGTCGAGCCGAGGGAGCGGGTGGGGTGAACCGCTGGTCGGTCCACGGAGGGCATGGGACCGTCCTCGCAGGACCACGCACGCGCAAGCCCGGTGCGGAGAGGGGTGGGTGGGGGAAACCGTCGCGGAGCGGCGGGGGGGGGCCAGCCCCGGTCGAGTAGAGGGATCGGGTGGGGGTGAGCCACTGGTCGGTCCACGGGGGGGGCATGGGACCGCCTCGCCGAGCCAGGAACCCGCAGGCCCAGCACCCCCCGTCACCGAGAAGCCCCCCACCCCGCCCCCGGCCCCCCGGGCCCCTGTCGGCAGGATGTCGGTGGTTTGTCGGTGGGGGATGGCACCTTGTACCCATGACGCGAATCGACAAGAACCCCGGCGGCGCAGAGAGTGCCGTCACCGTGAGGGGACTGGTCAAGCACTACGGCGAGACCAAGGCACTGGACGGCGTGGACGTCGACGTACGCGAGGGCACCGTCCTCGGCGTGCTCGGCCCCAACGGCGCCGGCAAGACCACACTCGTACGCTGCCTCTCCACCCTCGTCACCCCGGACTCGGGCACCGCCTTCGTAGCCGGTTACGACGTGCTGAAGCAGCCCCGTCAACTGCGCCGCGTGATCGGCCTGACCGGCCAGTACGCGGCGGTGGACGAGAAGCTCTCGGGCCGCGAGAACCTCTACATGATCGGGCGGCTGCTCGACCTGTCCCGCAAGGACGCCAGGGCCCGCGCCGACGGCCTGCTCGAGCGGTTCTCGCTGACCGAGGCGGCCAAGCGCCCGGCGAGCACCTACTCCGGCGGCATGCGCCGCCGCCTCGACCTCGCGGCGTCGATGATCGGCAGCCCGGCCGTCCTCTATCTGGACGAGCCGACCACCGGCCTCGACCCCCGTACGCGTAACGAGGTGTGGAGCGAGGTCAAGCGCATGGTCAACGACGGCGTGACCGTGCTGCTCACCACCCAGTACATGGAGGAGGCCGAGCAGTTGGCCTCCGAGCTGACCGTCATCGACCGCGGCAAGGTCATCGCCAACGGCGGCATCGACGAGCTCAAGGCGAAGGTCGGAGGCCGCACCCTGCGGGTCCGCCCGGCCGACCCGCTGGAGCTCCACCCGCTGGCGAACGCGCTGGACGACCTGGGCCTGACCGGCATCGCCACCTCCACGGTGGACCCCGAGTCCGGCACGGTCCTGGTGCCGATCCTCAGCGACGAGCAGCTGACCGCCGTGGTCGGCGCGGTCACCGCGCGCGGCATCACGATCGGCTCCATAGCCACCGAACTCCCCAGCCTGGACGAAGTGTTCCTGTCGATCACCGGCCAGAAGGCCAGTGCCCCGCAGGACGCCCGCCCCAGCGAAAACGAACTCGAAGGGGCCGCCGTATGAGCGCCACCACTCTCGCGGCCCCCCTCAAGGCGGGGCAGGCCGACGCCCGGATCGGCCTGCGCGGTCACGTCCGGCACACCAGCGCCCTGGTCCGCCGCAATCTGCTCTGGATCCGCCAGGACCCCGAGTCGATGTTCGACGCGGTCCTGATGCCGATCGTCTTCACGCTCCTGTTCGTGTACGTGTTCGGCGGTTCCATCGGCCAGGCCCTCGGCGGCGGTCAGGACCAGTACGTGCAGTACGTGGTGCCCGGCATGATGGCGATGATGAGCATGAACATCGCCATGGCCGTCGGCACCGGCTTCAACCAGGACTTCCAGAACGGCATCATGGACCGCTTCAGGACCCTGCCGATCGGCCAGGGTTCGGTCCTCTTCGCCAAGATCGTGGTGGAGCTGATGCGGCTCCTCATCGCGACGACGATCATGATGATCGTCGGTGTCCTGGTGGGCTTCGACATCACCAACTGGGGCGGTCTGTTCGCCGCCGTGGGCCTCTCCGCCCTGTTCGGCACGTCGATCATGTGGATCTTCCTGGTCCTCGGCGTCTCCATGAAGAGCGCCCAGTCCGTGCAGGCGATGGGCTTCCTGGTCCTGATGCCGCTCCAGTTCGGCTCGTCGATCTTCGCGCCGACCCAGTCGATGCCGGGCTGGCTCCAGGGCTTCACCGACTACAACCCGCTGTCCTCGCTCGCGGACTCCGCGCGCGGCCTGATGGTCGGCGGCCCCGTCGCGCACGACCTGTGGGTGACGGTCGGCTGGTCCGTGGCGCTCACGCTGGTGATGGCGCCCATCGCGATCCACAAGTTCCGCACGAAGAGCTGACCGGCACACCGGCCTCGGCCCGGACCGGGCCCCCGGTCACCGGATCAGCCGGACGGCACTCCACACAGGGCGGCGGCCTCATCGACGGTGAGGCCGCCTCCCCGCGCGTACGCCGCCTCGTACGCCTGGTCCCCGAGCGCGGCCCGCGCCGCCCGCTCCGCCGCCGCGCGGATCTCCCGCTCCATGCTGTTCGCCACGTGTGCGGGCGGCAGTTCGCGGGCGGCCATCCCCAGGAGTCTGGCCGCGTCGTCCGCGCGGGCGCCGTCGTCCGCCCCCGCGAGGGCGAACGCGGCCACCCACAGATGGACGGAGACCATCTGCGGGGCCACCATCCGCGACAGCGGGTCGAGCGCCTTCGTGAAGGCCTCGCCGATCCTGGCGACGCTCTCCTCGTACCGCCCGTCCAGCGCGTCGAGCCAGGCCCCGATGCCGAGCACCGAACTCTCGAAGACCGCGTAGCCGATCGCGCTGAACTCCATGCCGAGGAGCCGCAGATGCTCGCGCGCCTCGTCGAGCCTGCCGGTGCGGCCGAGCGCGATGGTCAGATAGATCCGGGCGGCGGGCAGCGCCTCGCCGGTGTGCTGGCGGCCGGGGTTGTCGATCACCTCCCGCAGCATCGCCTCGCCCCGCGCGAAGTCGTCGCGCCGCTCCGGCACGTCCGTCAGGAGCGAGCCGAGGCGCGCCTTGAGCAGGGCCACCTGGGTCGGCGCGCCGACCTGTTCGGCGTACTCGACGGCGGCCCAGAAGTCCTGTGCGGCCAGGCCCAGTTCACCGCGCCGCTCCCGTGCCTCGCCGCGCGCGGAGAGCGCCTCCGCGACACCCCACAGATCGCCGAGTCGCTGGAACACGCCGAGCGCCTCGTCGGCGTCGCGCATGGCGTCGCCCGTCCAGTCGCTGCGGTTGGCGAGCATGTTGGCGCGCATCTGAAGGGCCGCGGCGAGCTCCCACTCGTAGCCGAACGCGCGGCAGGCGGCGACGGTCTCGTCGATCATCTCGCGCAGCATCCCCATGTCGCCGCTGAGCAGCACGGCGAAGAACCAGAGGTTGCCGGGCGCACGGCAGGTCTGCGGGAGGCCGGGACGGTAGGCCTCCTTGATCCCGAGCAGCTTCCGCTGGGCCTCGGGCGACTGCCAGTGCGTCACGTCCACCTCCATGTCCATGCAGGAGAGGTGGAGCAGGTGCGCGCCACGACGGGCCTCCGCGAGGACCTCGGGGCTCATCGGCGGCGGCTTGGCCGTGCACGGCTCTTCCAGCGGGGGCGCGGGGGTGACCGGGCGCACGAACGGGTCGGGGCCCAGGGACATGACGTCGAGCGACCAGTTGCGGGTCTCCATGCGCAGGCCGCGGATCTGCCAGTACCAGGAGAGGGACAGGACGAGGCAGAGCGCCTCCTGCTCGTCCCCGGCGGCGACCGCGTGCCGCAGGGCGGTGCGCAGGTTCTCGTACTCCACCTCCAGGCGCTCCACCGCCGCGTACTGCCCGTGGCCGCGCAGCTCGGGGTCGGTGGTCCGCGCGACCTCCCGGTAGTGCACGAGGTGCGCGCGCTCGGCCGCCGCGCGGTCGCCCGCCTCGTCGAGCCGCTCCCCCGCGTACTCCGAGACGGTCTCCAGGAGCCGGTAGCGCATGCCGCCGCCGGACACCGGGGAAGGGGCCGCGACGACGAGGGACTTGTCGACGAGCGAGCCGAGCAGCCCCGCGACCTCGTGCGCGTCGCCCTCGGCGGCGCACACCTCCTCCGCCGCGGTCAGGTCGCAGCCGCCCGCGAAGACCGACAGCCTGCGCAGTACGGCCCGTTCGGGCGCGTCGAGCAGGTCCCAGGACCAGTCGACGACGGCGCGCAGCGTCTGCTGGCGGGGCAGCACCGTGCGGGCGCCGCTGGTGAGCAGCCGGAAGCGGTCGTCGAGCCGGTCGGCGATCTGGCGCGGCGTGAGCATCCGCAGCCGGGCCGCGGCCAGTTCGATGGCGAGCGGCAGACCGTCCAGGCGGCGGCAGATCTCGGCGACGGCCGCGGGATCGCCCGCCGCCGTGAACCCGGGCCGCGCCGCGGCGCCGCGCTCGGCGAAGAGCCGCAGCGCGACCGGCGCGGGCAGCGGCTCGACGGGCCGGAGCAACTCGCCCGGTACGCCCAGGGGTTCGCGGCTCGTCGCCAGGACCGTAAGACCTGGGCAGCGGGCGAGGAGCTCCTCGGCGAGCCGGGCCGCCGCGTCGATGACGTGCTCGCAGTTGTCCAGGATGATCAGCATGCGGCGGGCCGCGCAGTGCTCGACGAGCCGGGCGAGGGGGTCCTCGCCGCTCCGCTCCGAGATCACCCGCAGCTCCTCGGCACCGGCGCCGCGCAGCACGGTCTCGCGGGCACCGAGCGCGGTGAGGACGGCCGCGGGCACGTCGGCAGGGTCCTCGACCGGCGCGAGTTCGGCCAGCCACACGCCGTCGGGCACGTCCGCGGCGACGGTCTCCGCGGCCTCTTGCGAGAGCCGCGTCTTCCCGGCCCCGCCGGCCCCGATCAGCGTCACGAGGCGGGCCTGCCCGAGGTCCCCGCGCAGCGCCCCGATGTCCGCCTCCCGCCCGACGAAGGAGGTGAGCCGGGCACGGAGGTTGCCGGGCGGGCGGGGGGTTCGGGGGGACCGGGGGGTTCGGGGGGTGGTGCTGGTCCCGGTCCCGGTCCCGGTGCTGGCGTAACTGCCGCTCGGCGTACCGGACATGGGCGGCGTGCGGGGCCCGGGAGAAGCGCTGCCGGGCGCGACGGGAGCGGCAGGTGCGGCGTGTACGGCGCTTGCGGCGCGTACGGCAGGTCCGGTCGATGCGTCAGGCCCGCGCCCGGACCCCCCGGCCGCACCTCTGTCCCCGTCCCCGCCCCCGTCCCGGTCCCCGCACAGCAACTCCTGGTGCAGCGCCCGCAGTTCAGGACCCGGATCCGTGCCGAGGCGGTCCGCGAGGACCGTGCGGATGTCTTCGTAGGCCGCGAGCGCTTCCGCGGGGCGGCCCGCGTCGCGCAGGGCGCGCAGCCGCAGGGCCTGCAGCGGTTCGTCCAGCGGATGGCCGTCGCACAGCGCGGTCAGCTCGGGAAGCACCTGCTCCGCCTCGCCGAGCGCGAGCGCCGCCGTCACCCGCGCGCGGTGCGCGTCGACCCGGCGGGCCGCCCAGCGCGCCGCCTCCGCCGTGCGCTCGGGCAGGTCGGGCAGCGGTTCGCCGGTCCACAGGGCGAGCGCGTCGTCCAGGACGGCGGCCGCCTTCGCCGCGTCGCCGTCCGCCAGGGCCCGCGTGCCCTCGCCGACGAGCCGGTCGAAGCGGAACACGTCCACGTCGTCCGGCGCCGCGCACAGCCGGTAGCCGCCGTCCGCCGAGGCCAGCGCGTCCGCGCCGAGGGCCCTGCGGAGCCGCCCGGCCAGCGCCTGGAGCGCCCCCGTCGCGTCGGCGGGCGGGCTGTCCGCCCAGACCTCGCCGACCAGGACGGCGGCGGAGACGGTACGGCCCGCGCGCAGCGCGAGCACCGTCAGGAGGGCGCGCAGACGCGCGCCGCCGACGGGCAGGACGGTGCCGTCGGGGCGCAGGGCCTGGGTGGTGCCGAGGACGCGGTAGCGCACCGACCCATTGTCCCCGTCCCCGGAGCGCCGCACGTCCACCTGTGGGTCCATCCGCCCGTTCACCTCCTCGTCCCCGCTCCCGGGACACCGGCCCCGCGGACTCCGCCCGGCCCCGCGCACGCCTCCCGCGCACCGGCCGCGCCGCGGTCGCTCACCCCGCCGTCCCCCGCACTTCCGGCCCACCCCGGTCCCCCGTCTCCCCCTCGGCCCCGACCGCCCCTGTCCCCCGTACTCAGCCCGCGTCCCCCGCGCCCCCCGCATCCCCCTCGTCCACCGCGACCTCCAGCTCCACCAGCACCCCGGTCTCGCTCCGCCGGTATCCCGGCCCCTGCGACGTCCGCGAGAGACGTTCTTCCTGGAACCACTTCGGGCAGAGCTCGACCGGGCGCAGCCACCGCTCGCCGGGCACCGGCTCGTACGTCCTCGATCCCTCGGACGTCTCCGCGAAGCCCTGGGTCACCACGTGGAGGGCACGGACCCTGCCGACCGTGTCCGGCCAGCGGCCGCCGTGGCGCTCCACGGAGAGCAGGCCCCTGAGCGTGGTCCGCTCGGGCCACGGGGGCGCGTGGTTCCACGGGACCGTCACCCCGTGCGCCCGTACGACGGCGGCCTCCTCACACGGCTCCTCGTCGCCCCCGTCGTCCTCGGGGTCCAGCGCCACCACGCGCCCCTCGATCTCGCTGAACTCCTCCTCCCAGCCCCTGCCCGCGTCCTTCAGGACGAGCAGCGGCCACGCCACCTCGTCCCCCACGGCGAACGGTGTCCCGCAGCACTCCATCTGCCAGTCCGCGTAACTGACCTTCCACACCCGGCGCAGTGTCATGACTCCAAGCCTCCCCGGAACTCAGGGCCGAGTGCGAGACGTTTTCCGCGTAGGCCCGGTACGGTCGGGCAGGCCAGGCCCTCGCACTCCAGGAGCCCCACCCCATGACCACCGCCCCCACCCGCAGCAGTGACCGGCGGATCAGTCCGGTCTTCCTGGGGATCGCCGCCGTCACGGCCGTCGCCGGCTGGGCCACCTGGACCGGTTTCGCCGACAATCCGGGTGTCGCCGTCTTCCTCTTCGTGACGGCCGCCTGGATCGTCTCGCTCTGCCTGCACGAGTACGCGCACGCGCGTACGGCGCTGCACAGCGGCGACATCTCCATCGGCGCGAAGGGGTACTTGACGCTCAATCCGCTCAAGTACACGCACGCGCTCCTGAGCATCGTGCTGCCGGTGCTCTTCGTGATCATGGGCGGCATCGGCCTGCCCGGCGGCGCGGTCTTCATCGAGCGGGGCCGGATCCGCGGCCGGTGGAAGCACAGCCTGATCTCGGCGGCGGGCCCGCTGACGAACGTGCTGTTCGCCGTGGTGTGCACCGCGCCGTTCTGGCTCGACGCCCTGGACGGCGTGCCGGACGCGTTCCGCTACGCGCTCGCGTTCCTCGCGCTGCTCCAGGTGACGGCGGCCATCCTGAACTCCCTGCCCATCCCGGGCCTGGACGGGTACGGCGTCATCGAGCCCTGGCTCTCGTACAAGGTCCGCCGCCAGGTGGAGCCGTTCGCGCCGTTCGGTCTCATCGCGGTCTTCGGCATCCTGTGGATCCCGGAGGTCAACCACGTGTTCTTCGACGCGATCGACGCGATCCTGCGCGGGCTCGGCGTCAGCGACTGGGACACCTACTGGGGCCAGCAGCTGTACCGCTTCTGGGAGGGCTCGCAGGAGATCCCCTCGCCCTCCGGGATCATCCAGTAGGCGAGGACGCCGCCCGCCGGGCCTTCTCCTTGCGCAGGTAGAACCACGCCATGTTCGAGGAGAGCCCCGCGAGCAGCACCCAGACGATGCCGAGCCAGCTGCCCTGGGCGAAGGAGATCACGGCCGCGGTCACGGCGAGTGCGCAGACCACGAGGGCGTAGAGGGCGAGGCGGGGCATGGGGGTCGGCTCCTGTCGATGAAGCGTGGATGCGTACGCGTCCAGTGTCCCCCATGCCCGCCGGCGTCCCGCACGTCCCTATACGTCGGTGACCCGCACGTCCCTATACGTCGGTGACCCGCACGTCCCTATACGTCGGTGACCCGCAGGCCCGCGTGCGCCTTGTAGCGGCGGTTGACGGAGATCAGGTTGGCGACGAGCGACTCGACCTGGTGGGCGCCCCGCAGTCGGCCCGCGAAGACGCCCCGCATGCCGGGGATGCGGGCGGCGAGCGCCTGCACCGCGTCCGTGTCGGCGCGGCTCTCGCCGAGCACCATCACATCGGTGTCGATCTCCTCGACCGACGCGTCCTGGAGCAGGACGGCGGAGAGGTGGTGGAAGGCGGCGGTGACCCGTGACTCCGGCAGCAGGGCGGCGGCCTGCTCGGCGGCGCTGCCCTCCTCGGGCTTGAGGGCGTAGGCGCCCTTCTTGTCGAAGCCGAGCGGGTTGACGCAGTCGACGACGAGCTTGCCGACCAGTTCCTCGCGCAGGGACTCCAGGGTCTTGGCGTGGCCGTCCCACGGCACGGCGACGATCACGATGTCGCTGCGCCGCGCGCACTCCGCGTTCTCGGCGCCCTGGACGCCGAGGCCGAGCTCGTCGGCGGCGGTCCGCGCCCGGTCCGCGGCGCGCGAGCCGATGATCACCTGCTGGCCGGCCCTGGCGAGCCGGTAGGCGAGCCCGCGCCCCTGGTCGCCGGTGCCGCCGAGGACACCGACGACCAGGCCGGAGACGTCGGGCAGCTCCCAGGGGTCCTTGGCGGGGGCCTTCGCGGGGGCGTTCTGCGCACTGTCTGTAGAGGTCATGGGGCGACCTTACTCACCGGTCGCCCCGGTCAGCCGGGGCACGGGTATCCGCCGGAAAGTGATCGTCTCGTACGCGCTGAAGTCTCCCGTCTCGTAGAGCAGTCCGACCGTGTCGTCGTCGACGCGTGCGAGATCGGAGTACGCGGCGGGCAGCCCGTCTACCGTGTGCGCGGTCTCCCAGGTGGTGCCCGAGTCGGCGCTGCGGCGCACGGTCAGCAGGGCGCGGAAGCCGGGGTCGGCGGGGCCCGAGAAGAGCAGCACGTCGGGGTCGCCGAGCTGGAGGACGCTGCCCTCGACGACGGGTCCGGTGAGGCCCGCCTGCGGCCGGAAGGGTTTCACCAGGCTCTGGCCGCCGTCGGCCGAGTACGCGTCGGCGCGGTTGCCGGGGGCCGGGGAGTCGTTGCGGGTGTTGAAGTAGAGCCGCCCGTCGGGGAGTTCGGCCGCGGTGGTCTCGTTCACGTTGACGTAGCCGTCGACGTTGTCGTCGATGTAGCCGATGCGCCAGGTGGCGCCCGCGTCGTCGCTGAGCAGGCAGTGGCCGCCGTTGTACTTGCCCTCGGTGCCGGTGTCGGTGCCGCTCGGGGGCAGGGAGTGGTTGGCGGGGACCACGACGCGGCCGGTGGTCAGCTGGACGGCGTGCCCCGGCGTGGTCGCGTACCACCGCCAACTCGCCTTCTTCACCTGGCCGGTGATCTCGCGCGCGGTCGACCAGGTGAGCCCGTCGTCGTCGCTGTGCTGCACCCAGACGCGGCGCCCGTCGGCCGCCGACACCTTGCCGCGCCTGATGGCGTCCTCGGTGGCCGCGGCGGCGTTCCTGACCTGGACGAGCAGGACGCGTCCGGTGTCCAGGACGACGGGGGCGGGGTTGCCCGCGAGGTCGGCGCCGTTCTTGCCGACGATCTGGAGCGGGCCCCAGGTGCGGCCGCCGTCGGCGGAGCGCTTGAGGACGACGTCGATGTTGCCGAAGTCGTCCTGGGAGCCGACGCGGCCCTCGCAGAAGGCGAGGACGGTGCCTGCGGCGGTTCTCACGACGGCGGGGATGCGGAAGCTCGCGTATCCCTCGCGGCCCGCCCGGAAGGGAACAGATGTCTCAACAGTCATCCCCCGCCCTTCCCCGCTCCGGGGGAATTCCCGGTGAACTCCCGGTCACGACTGGCCCGTTCGGGCAGGATGCGACGCCATGGACGCCGTACGGGTCGCGCTGCTGCGCGAAGTGCTCGCAGGGACCGAGTGGCCGGGCGCCACCCGCCGCTTCGCGGGGACGCTGCGCTCCAGCGTGCTGCCGCACGGCGGCGGACTGCTGCTCGTGGGCACCCGGGCGTACGAGCCGTGGCACATGGCGGCGCACCTGGTGGACGAGGCGGCCTGGTCGGGCACGCCCGAGCTGACCCCGACGCTGGTGCGGCACCGGGTGCTGCCCGGCGATCCCGCGCAGCTGTCGACCGGGCTCGGCCGGATCGAGGCGGCGCGGCGCGGCGAGACGCTGCTCGTGGTGGCGCCGGACGCGCCGGACCCGGAGCTGCTCACGCGCGTGCACGACGCGCGGCGGGCCGGGGCGACGGTCCTCGCGCTCGGCTCCGGCGACCGGGACCTGGACGCGCTCTCGCACGAGGCGCTCGCCGTGCCGGACGGCACGGACCTCGATCTCGACACGGTCCAGCACCTGGTGAGTGCGGCGACCGGGGAGAACGCGCTGCCCGCGGCCCGTACCCGGCGCCGCTTCAGGGACCGGCTCTCGCGCCTCGCCGACCAGCTGACGGCGCCGCCGCCGACCCGCTGGTGACGCGCGCGGCCGCCTCTGCGGCGTTAATTGAGTTGCCCGCGCACGTGGAGCCGCTGAGCATGGCTTCTCGTGCCTCTCTCCGCGATACTGCCCGACCTCTCCCCCTGGCGGTCCACCCGTGACTTCCGTCTGCTGTGGGTGCAGGGTCTCGTCACCACGTTCGGCAGTTTCATGGCCCTGGTCGCCCTGCCGCTGCAGATCAAGGAGCTGACCGAATCGCCGGTCGCCGTCGGCGCGATGGGCGCGGTGGAGCTCGTGCCGCTGATCGTCTTCGGACTGTACGGCGGAGCGCTCGCCGACGCCGTGGACCGGCGCAAGGTGATCCTCCTCACCGAGGCGGGCCTCGGGCTGCTCGCCGTCGTCCTGCTGGTGAACGCGCTGCTCGCGGAGCCGCTGCTGTGGCCGCTGTACGTCGTGGCGGCCGGTGTCTCCGCGCTCGCCGGGCTGCAACGGCCCGCCCTGGACTCGCTGATGGCGCGGATCGTGCCGCACGACCAGCTGACGGCGGCCGCCGCGCTGAACTCGCTGCGCTGGAACGTGGGCGCGATCGCCGCGCCGTCCCTCGCGGGCATCGTCGTGGCGTACGCGGGCCACGCGTCGGCGTACGCGATCACGGCCTGCTGCTTCGCCGTCTCGGTCGCGCTGTGCACCCGCATCTCCCCCGCGCCCGCCGCGCACGACGCGGAGAAGCCGTCGCTGAGGGGTCTCGCGGAGGGCGCGCGGTACGCGTGGTCGCGGCCCGTGCTGCTCGGCACCTACGCGATCGACATGGCGGCGATGTTCTTCGCCTTCCCGAACACGATCTTCCCGTTCCTCGCGGACGACCTGGACGCGGAGTGGTCGCTCGGCCTGATGTACGCGGCGGGTGCGGTCGGCTCGCTGCTGCTCAGCCTCACCAGCGGGTGGACCTCGCGGGTGCGGCGGCACGGGCTGCTCGTGATCTTCGGCGCGACGGGCTGGGGCCTCGCCATCACGGCGGCGGGCTGGTTCTCGAACGTCTGGGTGGTCCTGTGCTGTCTCGCCTTCGCGGGCGCGGGCGACATGCTGAGCGGGCTCGGCCGCTCGACCATCTGGAACCAGACGATCCCCGACGAGCTGCGCGGCAGGCTCGCCGGGATCGAGGTCCTCTCCTACAGCGTGGGCCCACAGCTCGGCCAGGTCCGCGCGGGCGCGGCGGCGGGCTGGACCGGCACCCGCTCGGCCATCTGGTCCGGCGGCCTGGCCTGCGTGGCTTCGGTGGGCATCCTGGCGGCGGCCCTGCCGCGCCTGGTCTCGTACGACGCGACGACGGACCCGGACGCGTTGCGCCGCAAGGAACGCGGCACAACGGGCACGCCGGAGCAGGTGGCCCCGTAGCGGGCACGGAGAACTGCGAGCTCGGGCCCCGTAAGGGGCGCGGGGAACTGCGCGACCAGCCCCATCCGGCCCGCGGATATCCCCGAGCCCCAGAAGCCCCTCCGCCCCTGCGGGCCATGCGGGCCGCACAGGCCCCGCGGCCCGCGGCCCGCGGGAGGCTACTCGTCACCCTCCCCGCGAGCAGCGGCGTCGTGCCACTTGGGATCGTTCTCCCACTCGAGGTTCCGCTCCTGAGCGGTCTGCATCGCGTGCTCCGCCTCCTGCCGAGAGGCGTAAGGCCCCATCCGGTCCTTGCCGGGGCAGTCCGGGCCCTCCTCGACCTTGTGGTGCTCCAGGCAGTAGAACCACTCGCCCGGCTTGCCGACCGTCCGCTTCTTGAACAGCGCCATGACCCGCTCCTCTCGTCACGCGTTCTCTGACGCCATGCTGCCCCACGTCGGCTGGCTAGACTCGCTGGCATGTCTGGCCAGTCACCGCTCGTCCCAGGGGAGCTCTCCCCCGTCCGTTCCGTACCCGGCAGCATCAGGCGCCCGGAGTACGTGGGGAAACCCGCGCCGACCCCGTACACGGGGCCCGAGGTGCAGACCCCCGAGACCATCGAGCTGATGCGCACCGCGGGCCGCATCGCCGCCCGTGCCATGGAAGAGGCCGCGAAGCACATCGCGCCCGGCGTGACCACCGATGAGCTGGACCGCGTCGCGCACGAGTACATGTGCGACCACGGTGCCTACCCCTCGACGCTGGGCTACCGCGGCTTCCCCAAGTCGCTGTGCAGCTCGGTCAACGAGGTCATCTGCCACGGGATCCCCGACTCCACCGTCCTGAACGACGGGGACATCATCAACCTCGACGTCACGGCGTACATCGGCGGCGTGCACGGCGACAACAACGCCACCTACCTCGTCGGCGACGTCGACGAGGAGTCGAAGCTGCTCGTCGAGCGGACCCGCGAGTCCCTCAGCCGCGCCATCAAGGCCGTGAAGCCCGGCCGGCAGATCAACATCATCGGCCGGGTCATCGAGTCGTACGCCAAGCGCTTCGGCTACGGGGTGGTGCGCGACTTCACCGGCCACGGCATCAACACGTCCTTCCACTCCGGGCTGATCGTCCCGCACTACGACAGCCCGCACGCGACGACCACCATCCAGCCCGGCATGACGTTCACGATCGAGCCGATGCTGACGCTCGGCACGCACGAGTACGACATGTGGGAGGACGGCTGGACCGTCGTCACCAAGGACCGCAAGCGGACCGCCCAGTTCGAGCACACGCTCGTGGTGACCGACACCGGCGCGGAGATCCTCACGCTGCCCTGAGTCGACCCGCCCCGCCGCGGGCGCCCCGTCCGGGAACACCCGTCGAAGATCCGGATCCGCCCAGGATCCGGATCTTCGTGGTTCCGGGGGCGGGGAGCGGGTAACTTTTTTACCGACAGGACGTCGGGAACCAGTTGACTTAGGTAAGCCTAACTTGCCATGATCTGCAGGGGTCGCACCGGTTCCCGCCATCCCGTCATCGCCCGGCTCCCTCAGGAGGTCCCTCATGGACACGCCGCTCACGCCCTTCTCCACGGTCATCCGCACCGCTTCGCACGAGCAGCACACCGAGGCCGAGACCTCCACGTTCATGAGCGACCTGCTCGGCGGCAGGCTCGGCGTGGACGCCTACACGCGCTACACGGAACAGCTGTGGTTCGTGTACCGCGCCCTGGAGGACGGCGCCCAGGCCCTGCGCGACGACCCGGTCGCCGGCCCCTTCATACAGCCCGAACTGCTGCGCGTGAGCGCCCTGGAGCGCGACCTCACGCACCTGCGCGGTGCCGACTGGCGCACGGGCCTCACCCCGCTGCCCGCCACCGCCGCCTACGCGGACCGCGTCGCCGAGTGCGCGCGCAGCTGGCCCGGCGGCTATGTCGCCCACCACTACACCCGCTACCTCGGCGACCTCTCCGGCGGCCAGATCATCAGAGGCAAGGCCGAGCAGACCTGGGGCTTCGACCGCAAGGGCGACGGCGTCCGCTTCTACGTCTTCGACGGCATCTCCAACCCGGCCGCGTTCAAGCGGGGTTACCGCGAGCTGCTGGACGGCATCGACTCCGTGGTGACGGACGAGCTGGAGAGGAAGCGGATGGTGGACGAGTGCAAGAACGCTTTCGCTTTGAATACGGCGGTGTTCCGGGAGCTCGGGGAAGAGTTTCCGCTCTCTGCCTGAGGGGGCTGGTGTCTCGGGGGCTCCGCCCCCGGGCCCCCGCTCCTCAAACGCCGGAGGGGCTGATTTACCAGACCGCCGGAGGGGCTGATTTACCAGACCGCCGGAGGGGCTGATTTCTCAGCCCCTCCGGCGTCGTCGTGTATCAGGCCGTTTCCGTCTTGCGGTTGCGGCGGGCCACGAAGACCGCTGCCGCGCCTGCCGCCATCGCCGCGCCCGCCGCGCCGAGCAGCGCGGTCGAGGGGATCGAGGCGCCGGTGGAGGCCAGGGAGCCCGTGTCGCCGCTTCCGCCGCCGACCGAGCCGCCGCCCACGGATCCCGAGCCCGTGCTGCCCGAGCCGCCCATGGGGGTCTTGTCGCCCACCTCGCCGCCGCCCGCCGGGAGGTCCGCGCCGGCCTTGGAGGAGAGGGCGACCGTCACCGGGTCGAGCTTCTCGCCGGGCTCGTAGGGGCGGCTGCCGCGGTTGGCGAACTGCTGCGCGCCCGCCTCGGTGAGGGTCGCGGGGACCTTGTCGAGCACGACGACGTCGTTCTTCGGTGTGTACGAGGCGTTGGCGAGGTCGAGCTTCGCGAACTCCACGTCGTTCTTGGTGCCTTGGGGCGTGGTGACGTCGACGAGCAGGGTGCCTGCGGAGCCGTTCGCCTTGACCTTGAGGTCGCTGAACTTCATGTCGATGCCGTGCGCCTTGTAGGCGAAGCGGACGCTGCCCCCGAAGGACGCGTCGATCTTCTTGGCGTCGGAGTCCACGTCGGCCTTGGCGTACGGGAACGTGTAGCCGTTCGCGGCCTTCTTGGCGCCGCCCGCGACGGAGACGCTGCCACCGGCGGAGATGTACTTGCGGAAGCTCTCCTTCAGACCCCAGGAGAGGCTGCCTTCGACGATCTTGTCCGCGGGCCGCTCGGTGCCGGACGTGGGCTTGGCGGTGGGCTCGGTCGGCTTGTCCGTCGGCTTGTCGGTCGGCTTGTCCGTCGGCTTCGGGGGCTCGGTGGGCTCGGTCGGCTTGTCGGTCGGAGGCTTGGTCGGCTCCTCGGTCACCGGGCCGCCCGCCGTCACGGTGAGCGTGGCCGGGTCGAGCTTCTCGCCCGCCGCGTACATGCCGTTGAACGCCTTGGCGCCGTCCGCGGTGAGCGTCGCGGGGATGTCCTTGAAGACCATCGCGCCGCCCTCGCCCGCACCCGGGCGGACCGTGCTCAGGTCGAGCGCGGCGAGGTCGATGTCGTTCTGGGTGGCGCCGTTGAGGGTGACGTCGGCCTGGATCGCGCCCTTCTTGCCCTCCGTGCGGACCTTCACATCGGCGATCTTGATGTCGAAGGTGTGGATCTTGGACACGAAGCGCAGGCTGCCCTTGAACGCGGTGTTCACGGCGTGCGTCGGGCCGGTGTCGTACGTCCCCTTGCCCTCGGTGAAGGTGAACACCCCGTTGTCCGGGGCCTGCTTGGCGCCGTCCGTGGCCTCGATGGTGCCGTGCGCCGTGCCCGCGACGTACTTGCGGAAGGACTCCTTGAGCCCCCAGTCCAGCGTGCCGTTCTTCAGTTCCAGCTTCGGCGGCGCGGCCTTGTCGCCGTCGGCGGCGAGCGCCGGGAGCGCGAGGGCGCTCGCGCCGAGCGTCACGGCGGTGGCGACGGCTGCCGCGAGGGTTATGGGTCGACGGTTGGCGGCCATGTTCAGGCTTCTCCTTGAGAGATACGGGGAGGTGAGGGGGCGACCCGTGGGCGGGTCGTGGCGGGTGGGCGGTCAGGAGTCCGCGGACGTCGGGGCGTCCGGCGCCCCGCGCTTCTTGCGTACGACGCCGAACGCGACCGCCGCGGCGAGCAGCAGGGCCACTCCCGCGCCGATGCCGATCGGCACGGCGTTCGACGAGGAGTCGGAGGACTCGGCGGCGTTCTCGGTCTTCGGCTCCGCGGCCTTCGCCGGCTCCGGCGTGGGCTTCGCGGACGAGCCGAGGTCGGGCAGCGCGGGCAGCTTCGCGTCGCCGTCGAGCGCGACGGCGAGCGAGAGCGGGTCCATGGCGGAGCCCGCCTTGTACATGCCGCCGAACGCCTTGGCGCCGTCGGCGGTCAGCTCGGAGGGCACCTCGGTGAGCGCGACCAGGCCGTCGGCGGGCTTCAGGTCCTCGGCCGGGGCGGCGAAGGTGACCAGCGGCGCCTTCTTCAGCGAGACGCCCTTGTCGCCCTTGCTCTCGACGTCGGCGAGGAGCGTGCCCTTGCCGTCCTTCACCTGGACGGCGACGTCGCCGAGCGCGAGGTCGAGGCCGTGCTCGCCGGTGAAGCGGACGGTGCCCGCGAAGTCAGCGGTGAGCGTGCCCCTCTTCTCGTCGTACGTCCCCTCGCCCTTGGGGAAGCGGAAGAGCGCGCCGCCGTCCTGGGCCCCTGCGGTCAGTTTCCACTCGCCCTTGGCGATGGATCCGGTGACGTACTCACGGAAGGTGCGGCGCACGCCCCAGTCGACGGCGGCGTCCTCGATGCGGCCCGCCTTCGCCTTCTTCTTGCCGGGCTCCTGCTTGTCGGAATCCTTGTCGGACGACTTCTTGCCCTTGTCGTCCTCGGGGTCATCGCTGCCGGAGGGCTTCGCGGCGGCCAGGTCCGTGGACAGGCTCACCGGGTCGAGCGCGGTGCCCGCCGTGTAGTAGCCGGCGAAGGCCTTCGCGCCCTGGGAAGTGAGCGTCGCGGGCAGGTTGTTGAGGGCGATCGGCCCCGTGCCGCCCTTCATGTTGATCCCCGAGATGTTCAGCGAGGCGAGCGGCATCTGCGCGGTCGAGGTGACCTTGCCACTGCCCTTCTGCTTGCTGACCATGTCGGCGTAGAGCGTGCCGGAGCCGCCGGAGATCTTGACGGTGGGGCGGCTGATCGTGAGGTCGAGCTCGTACGAGCCGCCCTTCTTGTGCCCGGTGAAGCGCACCCCGCCGGAGAATCCCGCACTGAAGGCGCCGCCGTCCGGGTCGTACGAGCCCTTCGCCGAGTGGAAGCGGAACTGGCTGCCGCCGACCGTGGCGGCGCCGCCCTGGAGCGTCGAACCGCCCTGGGCGATGGGCCCGGTGACGTAGCTCTGGAAAGAGGATTTGATGCCCCAGTCGAGCCGTCCGCCCTGCACCGTGCGGCTCTCCGCGTGTGCGGTGGCCGCCGGGAGCAGTGCTCCGACGAGTGCGGTCAGGACGGCCACGGATCCGGCGCGGGCGGTGGCGCGCGCCTGTCTCGACGACGGCATGGGGACCCCTCCAGGTCTAGCTAATGAGGTAAGGCTAACCTAAACTACGATCATCCTTGCCGGAACCCCACCACCGGGAACCCCGGCACCTCGGACCTCAACAGCACGACAGGACGGTGGACTTCGGTGCGTATGCCGCGCTCACTCCGGATCACAGGCGCGTGGGCCGCCGTACTCGCCCTCGGCCTCACGGGGTGCCAGACATCGGACGGCGGCGGCACGGTGGCACCGAAGGCGCAGGCGAAGGCGGCCGCTCCCGACCGGGTCGAGCCCCTGAAGGCCGCGCCCAAGCCCGCCCTTCCCGCCACCGTCACCTCCGCCGACGGGCACGAGGTGACGGTGAAGGACACCAGCAGGATCGTGCCGCTCACCGGCAGCCTCAACGAGATCGTGTTCACGCTCGGGCTCGGTGAGAACGTGGTGGCGCGCGACATCACCGCCACCTTCGACCAGGCGAAGAAGCTGCCGGTGGTGACACGTGCCCACGACGTCTCTGCGGAGAGCGTCCTCTCGCTGCGGCCGACCGTCGTCCTCGCCGACACCACGACCGGGCCCACCGAGGCCGTCGACCAGATCAGGGACGCGGGCATCCCGCTCGTCGTGTTCGACCCGGCCAAGGGCCTGGACGACGTGAGCCCGCGCATCGAGGCGGTCGCCAAGACCCTGGGCGTGGAGAAGTCGGGCACCGAACTGACCAAGCGGACCGAGCGGCGGATCGCGGCGGTCCGCGCGGACATCCCCGCGGGCGAAGGCAAGAAGAAGCCCCGGGTCGCCTTCCTCTATCTGCGCGGCTCGGCCTCCGTCTATCTGCTCGGCGGCCGCGAATCCGGGGCCAGTTCGCTCCTGGAGGCGGCGGGCGCGGTCGACGCGGGCAAGGAGTCAGGCCTGAAGAAGGACTTCACCGCGATCACCAGCGAGGCCCTCGCCAAGGCGGCGCCCGACGCGATCCTGGTGATGCGCAAGGGACTGGAGTCGGTGGACGGCGTCGACGGACTGCTCAAGGTGCCCGGCGTCGCCGAGACCCCGGCGGGCCTCGACCGGCGCATCGTCTCGATCGACGACGGCGTACTCCTCAACTACGGTCCGCGCACCGACCAGGTGCTCAAGTCCCTGGTGACACAGCTCTACGGGGACGCCAGGTGAGCGTCCTGACCAAGACGGCCGGCGCCACGGCCCCCACGCCGCCCGCCGAAGCCCCGCGCCGCCGGCGCGGCACCGCGCTCCCGCTGACCGTGGGCCTGGTGACCGTCCTCGTACTCCTCTGTCTGATCTCCGCGGGCACCGGCGCCTACCGCATCCCGCTCGGCGACGTGCTCGCCTCCGTGCAGCACCGGGTCGGGCTCGGCGGGGCCGCGCTCGACCGGGTCGGCGAGAGCGTGCTGTGGAACGTGCGCCTGCCGCGCGTCGTGCTCGCGCTCCTCGTCGGCGCCTCGCTGGGCTGCGCGGGCGCGCTGATGCAGGGCGTGTTCGGCAATCCGCTGGCCGAGCCCGGCGTGATCGGGATCTCCTCGGGCGCGGCGGTCGGCGCGGTCGCCTCGATCGCGCTCGGCCTCAACTTCTTCGGCAACTGGACCATCACAGTCTGCGCGTTCGTCGCGGGGCTCGCGACCGTACTCCTCGTGTACGCGATGTCGCGCGAGGGCGGCCGTACGGAAGTCGTCACGCTGATCCTCACCGGCATCGCGGTGAACGCGTTCGCGGGCGCGCTGATCGGACTGTGCATCTTCTTCGCGGACAACGCGCAGATCAGCCAGATCACCTTCTGGCAGCTCGGCTCGCTCGCCCAGGCCACCTGGCCCAAGGTGCTCGCGGTGCTGCCGTGCGCGCTGCTCGGGCTCGCGGTGGCGCCCTTCTACTCCCGCAAGCTGGACCTGCTCGCGCTCGGCGAGCGCCCCGCGCGCCACCTGGGCGTGGACGTGGAGCGGCTGCGCCTGGTGCTGGTCCTGGTGGTGGCGCTGCTCACCGCGGCCGCGGTGGCCGTCGCCGGGATCATCACCTTCGTGGGGCTCCTCGTGCCGCACCTGCTGCGGATGGCCGCGGGTCCAGGACACCGCTTCCTGGTGCCGGGCAGCGCGCTGGGCGGGGCGCTCGTCCTGGTCGCGGCCGATCTGGCCGCGCGCACCGTGGCCGCGCCCGCCGAGCTGCCGCTCGGCGTGCTCACCGCTCTCTTCGGCAGCCCGTTCTTCTTCTGGCTGCTGCGCAGGACCCGTCGCAAGCAAGGTGGTTGGGCATGATCGGGCAGCTGAGCAGACGGCTCTTCGCGGGGCGCGAGCGCGCGCTGCCGGGGCCCGGTACGCCGGGTGAGGTGCTCGCCGAGGCCGAGGACCTGCGGGTGCGGCTCGGCGGACGCGAGGTGCTCGGCGGGGTCTCGCTCGCGGCCCGCGCCGGTGAGGTGCTCGCCCTGGTGGGGCCCAACGGGGCGGGGAAGTCGACCCTGTTGGCGGCGCTGGCCGCGGACCTGCCCGCCGACGGGGGCGTCGTGCGCGTCTGCGGCAGGTCCACCGCGCAGTGGCCCGCCGCCGAACTCGCCCTGCGGCGCGCGGTGTTGCCGCAGTCCGCCGCGCTCTCCTTCCCCTTCGCCGTCGAGGACGTCGTCCGGATGGGCCGCGCGCCCTGGGCCGGGACGCGGCTCGCCGAGGACGACGACCGGATCGTGCGCGACGCGATGGCCGCCACCGAGGTGGGCGACTTCGCCGCCCGCCCCTTCTCGGCGCTCAGCGGCGGCGAGCGGGCCCGGGTCGCGCTGGCCAGGGTGCTCGCCCAGCGCACCCCGCTGCTGCTGCTCGACGAGCCGACCGCCGCGCTCGACCTGCGCCACCAGGAGCTGGTCCTGCGGATCTGCCGGGAGCGGGCCGCGGCGGGCGACGCGGTGGTGGTGGTCCTGCACGATCTGGGGCTCGCCGCGGCGTACGCGGACCGGGTCGCGGTGCTGCGCGCGGGGAGCGTCGCCGCGGAGGGCCCGCCCGCCGAGGTGTTCGAGGCGGAACTGCTCTCCGAGGTGTACCGGCAGCCGGTCGAGGTCTTCCCGCACCCGCGCACCGGCGCCCCCGTGGTCGCCCCGCTCAGGGGCCCGGACCCGGCATCTTGACCGTCGCTTTACCAGGTCATGGGCGCCCCATCGGCGGTCCGTGATCGCTCCGTGAGCGGCGCGGCGGCTTGAGAGCTGAATCACGGAACGGGCGGGTATCACTGAGGTAAGGCTCGGTTAAGTTAGGTCCGCCTCACCGGCCCCCGGTGGGGCGTGCGCCCGTTCGTGAACCGTCTTGGAGTCCTCTATGCGACCCGTGCGACCCGCCCGTGTCTCCGTCGTCACCGCCGTCGCCACCGCGGCGGCCCTGACCGCCGTCACCGGCTGCACGGAGAAGAGCGACGCCAAGAGCGGCGGGGCGAACAGCGTCAGCGTGACCGCCACCGACGACAAGTGCGACGTCTCCAAGAAGGAGCTCTCCGCCGGTCACGTCGAGCTGGCCATCGAGAACAAGGGCTCCAAGGTCACCGAGGTCTACATCCTCTTCCCCGACGACCGGATCGTCAGCGAGCGCGAGAACATCGGCCCCGGCACCAAGCAGAAGCTGACCGCCGAGGTGAAGGCGGGTTCGTACGAGATCGCCTGCAAGCCCGGCATGAAGGGCGACGGCATCCGCCAGAAGGTCACGGTCACCGGCGGCGGCAAGACCGCGAAGCGTGACCCGCGCCTGGACAAGGCCGTCGCCGAGTACCGCGCCTACGCGCAGGCGCAGGCCGACGAGACGCTGCCCAAGACGAAGACGTTCACCGACGCCGTGCGCAAGGGCGATCTGGCCGCGGCCAAGAAGGCGTACGCCGACTCCCGCATCGGCTGGGAGCGCACCGAGCCGGTCGCCGAGTCCTTCGGTGACATCGACCCGAAGGTCGACGTGCGCGAGGACGGTCTGGAGGAGGGCCAGGACCCGGAGAAGGACTGGACGGGCTGGCACCGTCTGGAGCGGGCCCTGTGGCAGGACAAGAAGATCGGCGCGCGCGAGAAGACGCTCGCCACCCAGCTCGACAAGGACCTCCTGGACTGGCAGAAGCGGGTCGGCAAGGCGGAGATCACCCCGACCTCGATGGCCAACGGCGCCAAGGAGCTCCTCGACGAGGTCGCCACCGGCAAGGTCACCGGCGAGGAGGAGCGCTACTCGCACACCGACCTGGTCGACTTCAAGGCCAATGTCGAGGGCGCGGAGAAGTCCTACGAGCTCCTCAAGCCCGTCGCCGCCGAGAACGACCCGGCGCTGGCCAAGGAGCTCGACAAGCAGTTCGCGGCCCTGGACAAGCTCCTGGAGAAGTACCGCGAGGGCGGCGCCGACTCCTACGAGTTCACCTCGTACGACAAGGTCGGCAAGGCGGACCGCAAGGAGCTCTCCGACGGCGTCAACGCGCTCGCGGAGCCGCTGTCGAAGCTCGCGGCCGCCGTCGCCAAGTCCAAGTAGCGGCAGGGGGAACGATGACCGACACCAGCACGGACGAGCCGGGGACCGCGCCCGAAGCGGTCCCCGCCGATGGCGGCTCCCCCGCGCCGTCCAGACGTTCCCTGCTCGGCTGGGGCGGCGCCGGGCTCGCGCTCGGCGCGGCGGCGGCGGGCGGCGCGGTGGCGATGGCCAGGTCCGGCGACGAGGTGGCGCCCGCCGCCGACTCGGGGGCCGCGGTCGCCTTCCACGGCGCGCACCAGGCCGGCATCGCGACCGCCGTCCAGGACCGGCTGCACTTCGCGGCGTTCGACGTGAAGACCGCGGACCGCGAGGAGTTCGTGCAGCTCCTCAAGGACTGGACGCGGGCCGCCGCGCGGATGACCGCGGGGCACACGGTCGGCGAGGGCGCGTACGGCGGGCTCGTCGAGGCGCCGCCGGACGACACCGGCGAGGCGCTCGGCCTCAGGCCGTCCCGGCTGACCCTGACGATCGGCTTCGGGCCTTCCTTGTTCGAGAAGTTCGGGCTCGAGGACGAACGGCCCGACGCGCTGGTCGACCTCCCCAAGTTCCCCGGCGACAACCTCGACAAGGCGCGCAGCGGCGGCGACCTGTGCGTCCAGGCGTGCGCGGACGACCCGCAGGTCGCGGTGCACGCCATCCGCAACCTCGCGCGCATCGGCTTCGGCAAGGTCGCGGTGCGCTGGTCCCAGCTCGGCTTCGGCAAGACCTCGTCGACGACGCCCGAGGCCCAGACGCCGCGCAACATGATGGGCTTCAAGGACGGCACGAGGAACGTCGCGGGCACCGACGCCGACGCGCTCGTCAAACACGTGTGGGTCGGGCGGCAGGACGGTCCTGGCTGGATGGCGGGCGGCTCCTATCTGGTGGCCCGCCGGATCCGGATGAACATCGAGACGTGGGACCGGACGTCGCTCCAGGAGCAGGAGGACGTCTTCGGCCGCGACAAGGGCGAGGGCGCCCCCGTCGGCAAGGCGAAGGAGCGCGACGAGCCGTTCCTGAAGGCGATGAAGCCGGACGCGCACGTCCGCCTCGCCCATCCCGACACCAACGACGGGGCGACGATCCTGCGCCGCGGCTACTCCTTCACGGACGGCACCGACGGCCTCGGCCGCCTGGACGCGGGGCTCTTCTTCCTCGCCTACCAGCGGGACGTGCGCAAGGGGTTCATCCCCGTCCAGCGCAACCTGGCGCGCTCCGACGCGCTCAACGAGTACATCCAGCACGTGGGTTCCGCGGTCTTCGCGGTCCCGCCGGGCGTCCGCGACAAGGACGACTGGTGGGGCAGGGGCCTGTTCACCCGGGAGGCGTGAGCCGATGTTCGGCAACTATCTGATCGGTCTGCGCGAGGGGCTGGAGGCCAGCCTCGTCGTCTGCATCCTCATCGCGTACCTGGTGAAGACCGGGCGGCGGGACGCGCTGCTGCCCATCTGGATCGGCATCGGCGTCGCGGTGGCTCTCGCGCTCGGCTTCGGCTGCGCGCTCACCTTCGGCTCGCAGGAGCTGACGTTCGAGGCGCAGGAGGCGCTGGGCGGCTCCCTGTCGATCGTCGCGGTGGGCCTGGTGACGTGGATGGTCTTCTGGATGCGGCGCACCGCGCGGCACTTGAAGGCGGAGCTGGGCGCCAAGCTGGACGCGGCCCTGCAGATGGGCACGGCCGCGCTGGTGGCGACCGCGTTCCTCGCGGTGGGCAGGGAGGGCCTGGAGACGGCCCTGTTCGTCTGGGCGTCGGTGCGCGCCTCCAGCGACGGCTCGCACGCGCCGCTGATCGGCGTGGTCCTCGGGCTGCTGACCGCGATCGCGCTCGGCTGGCTGTTCTACAAGGGCACGGTCCGCATCAACCTCGCGAAGTTCTTCACCTGGACCGGCGCGATGCTGGTCGTGGTGGCCGCGGGCGTCCTCGCGTACGGCGTGCACGACTTGCAGGAGGCGGAGTTCATCGGCGGCCTGCGGGACAAGGCGTTCGACATCAGCGCGACGGTCCCGCCGGACAGCTGGTACGGCACGCTCCTGAAGGGCGTCTTCAACTTCCAGCCCGATCCGACGGTGTTGCAGGTCGTGATCTGGCTGCTCTACCTGGTGCCGACGCTGGCGTTCTTCTTCGCGCCGGGGCGGCGGGCGGCCCGTGACAAGGCCCCGGCGACGGAGAAGGCAACGGTTCCGGAACAGGGCTGACCCGGCGGGCGGCGATCCGAACTCCCGTGCCTATGATCGCCGTTCACCAGTTGTTCGACATCTGAGGATCCCCCCATGCGTAACTCCCGTCTCGGGAAGAGTCTCGCCACGCTGACCGCGGCCACCGCGGTCGCCCTCGGCGCCTCGCTCATGACCGCCCCCACGGCATCCGCGGTCGGCGGCAGCGCCTGCACCAAGAACGTCAAGAACCACAAGATGATGGTCATCAACGTGGGCGCCACCGCGCGCACGGGACCGGGCAACGGGTACCACAAGGTGAAGAGCCTGCAGTGGTTCGACCAGGTCTACGTCCGCTGCTACACCGTCAAGCGCGGCACCCAGTGGTACTACGGCGATCTGCCGGGCACCAGCAAGCGCGGCTGGGTCGACGGCATGCTCCTCCAGGAGAACTGACCCGCACCGCACGCCCTTTCCCGGGGCCGGATAAGGTTCGGCCCCGGAAGGGGTAGGTGAAGGAATTCCGATGAGCAAGGTTCGCAGGGTTCGCGGTCTCAATCGGCCTCTCGTGGCGTCGGCGGCGGTGTCGGCCCTCGCGCTGACGGCGAGCGGATGCGTGACCGTGCACGGCGAGCGTGAAGTCGTGCCTTCGGCCACCAAGTCCGAGGCCGCCAAGGCCCTCAAGGACTTCCTCACCGCGTACAACAAGGCGGACAAGGCGTACGACCCGGCCCTGGACGCCCCCCGGATCACCGGCCCGCTGGGCGCCATCAACCAGGCGGGCCTGAAGTCGCGCGGCGTGCAGCACCCGGGCGGCAATCCGCGCGCGGTGCCGCTGGAGCTGACGGACGTGAAGTACGCGATCCCGAAGAAGGCCGGCTGGCCGCGCTGGTTCCTCGCCGACTCCAAGGCCACCCGCCGCGCGGACCTGCGCTGGCTCTGGGTCTTCACCAAGAACGGCCCCGACGAGCAGTGGCGCGCGACCTATCTGAACCTGGTCTCGCCGCAGAAGATGCCCGCCCTGAAGAAGGACGCGGACGGCTGGGCGCAGCCGGTGACGACGGGTGCGAAGGATCTCGCGCTCGCGCCGTCCGACCTCGGCGAGCGGTACACGTCGTACCTGAAGTCCGGCGGCGACGCGTTCGCGCCGGGCGACCACACCACGCGCTGGAAGGCGTTCCGCGACCGGAACTCCCAGCGGGCGGGCCTGGCCGTGCAGTACATCGACGAGCCGCAGAACGGCGGCACGTTCGCGCCGCTGGGGCTGCGCACCGAGGACGGCGGCGCGCTGGTGTTCTTTTCCACCCGCCACTACGAGCGCCAGACCGCGTCCAAGGGCCTGAGCCCGAAGGTCGACGCGGACGCGAAGGCCCTGCTCAAGGGCGAGGTCAAGCAGTCCCTGACGCTGAACAGGATGTCCAACCAGGTGGTCCTCGACCCGAAGAAGTCGGGCGGCGAGAAGGTCGCGTTCCTTGGCCGCATCCAGGGACTCACGGGCGCCAAGGGCGAGTAAGGGGCCCGCGGGCCCGGCCCGTGCCGCGCTCAGCCCCGCGAGGGCCAGGCCGCGACGTCGTTCTGCGGTTCGCCCGCGACCCTGGCGCACTCGTCGGTGAGCGTCTCCAGGAGCGTCAGCGGGTCGGGCAGCGGGTGCTCGGGGCCGCGCACCCAGCGCACGTCCAGCTCACCGGGGAGCTTGGCGGGCGGCACCAGGACGTACGAACCGCGGCAGTGCCAGCGCAGGCCGGGGTGCTCGTCCATCGTCTCGGGGTGGCAGTCCAGCTCGCAGGGCCACCACTCGTCCTCGTCCTCGGGGGTGCCCCGGGTGGCGGTGTAGAAGAGCATCCGGTCGTCGCCGGACCGCGCGACGGGGCCGACGTCGATCCCCGCGGCGAGCAGCCGCTCCAGGGCCTGCTGCCCGGCGCTCAGCGGCACGTCGAGGACGTCGTGGACCATGCCGGTGGCGGTGATGAAGTTGGCCTGCGGCTGGTGCCGCGCCCACCGCTCGATCTGGCCGCGGTCGGTCGTGGACTGCGTCTGCCAGGCGAAGGAGACGGGGTGCCGGGCGGGGGTGGGACAGCCGATGCGGTCGCAGGAACACCGGTAGCCCGAGGGATACGCGGCCGGTGCGAGCGGCAGCCCTGCCGCCGCCGCGGCGAGCAGCAGGTCCTCGCGGACCCGCTCGTCGTCCACGGTGTCCTTGGGGCGACGCCGGAGCCACTGGGAAATCCTGCCCTGTACGCCGGACCGGCTACCGTACTCCGCGCCCATCTAGCCCCTCACCTCGCCGTTGTGCCGAAAGCATGACCCATGGTCCCACCATCCTGCGCCCCGGGAGGCCGGAGCCCACAACCGGGGTACCTGGGGTGATCCAAGGCGCCGGGCCGCTTCGCGCGTCATTGCGTACTAAGAGGGGATTTACCCGCCTACGGTAAGCGCCATGGTCATCAGGACTGTGCTGAGCGCCCTCACGGCGCTGACCCTCACGGCACCGAACGGCTTCCTCGCCCCGATCGAATGGGGCGGCGGCCCCCTGACCGTGGACGCGCTCCCGAGCGTCGTCTACACCGCGCACCGGGGCGGCGCCCTGGAGGTGCCCGAGAACAGCATGTCGGGCCTTCTGGCGGCGTACCGGCGCGGCACGGCGCAGGTCATCGATTTCGACACCCGGATACTGCGCGACGGAACGCTGGTGGTGATGCACGACGCGACCCTGGACCGCACGACGTACGAGACGGGCCCCGTGCGGATGCTGGACGCCGCGGAGTGGCAGGACGTCCTGGTGCGGCCGAGCTTCGATCTGCCGGGGTACTGGAGCCCGGAGCGCCCGCCGACGGTCGCCGAGGTGCTCGACCGGTTCGGCGGCCGCATCATGCTGATGCTGGAGGCCAAGGACCCGCAGAGCCTCAAGCGGCTTGCCCAGCTGATCCGGATGCGCGGCCTGACCCGTTCGGTCTTCGTGAACTCCAACAACCCCTCGGTGGCCAGGCGCGCCCACCAGCTGGGCCTGCTGGCGCAGTTGTGGCGCTCCAAGACGCAGATGCGCACGGACAGCCCCGAGCGCTGGTCGTCGTACGTGGACGTGCTCGACGTGGACTACAAGGCGCGCGACGGCGATCTGGTGCGCGCGGTGAACTCGGGCGTCCCGCGGGTCTGGGCGCACACGGTGACCACGCCCAAGCAGCGCGACAGGGCGCTGCGGCTCGGCTGCAACGGCATCATCACGGACGCGCCGGGGCTGCTCGCGCGCACCCCGGTCGACGCGTCGGTGACGGCGGCGATCAGGGCGCGGCGGGGCGCGGCGTGATGCCGTACAGCGCGTACTCGACGAGCTTGTCCGTGTAGGCGTGGGTGAGCGGGCCCGAGCGCATCAGCCAGCGCTGGGCGAGCGGGCCCGCCCACAGTTCGAGGGCGATGCGCGGGTCGACGCCGGGCGCGACCTGGCCGGCGTCCTGGGCCCTGCGCACCCGCTTCACGAAGAGCTGGAGCTGGGGTTCGAGGAGCTTCTCGACGAACTCGGCGCCCAGTTCGGGGTTGAGCAGGCCCTCGGCGGCGAGTGCGCGGTAGGGCGCGTCGTACCTGGGGTCGTTGAACTCGTCGACGGTGGCCCGCATCACGTACTTGAGGTCGGCTTCGAGATCACCGGAGTCCGGGATCTCGGTGGCGATCTCCTCCCGGCCCGCGTTCTCACTGGCTTCCCTGGAGGCCTGTTCGGCGAGGTCGAGGAAGGCGTCGAGCAGGACGGCGCCCTTGGAGGACCACCAGCGGTAGATCGTCTGCTTGCCGACGCCCGCGCGGGCCGCGATGGCCTCGATGGTCAGCTTGCCGTAGCCGACCTCGCCGACGAGGGCGAGGGCGGCGTCGTAGATCGCGCGGCGCGAGCGTTCGCTGCGGCGCGTGGAGTCTGGGGCTGGTTTCTGGGCCATGCCGTCGAATGTAGCAGCGAGCGAGGCGAGACGTTCCGTCTTGACAAGACGAATCGTCTCGTTCAAAGTGGAGGGCGAAGCGAGACGAACCGTCTCGCTGATTTTCCCGACACGGAGGTACGACGATGACGCGAGGCGGATCCGGAAACATGCTGGGCGTCGGCGGCACGCGCAGCAATCTCTCCCGCACGACCCTGCGCGGCGGCGGCCGCGACGGCCGGGTCGGCGGCGGGCTCAGCCCCCAGGAGCAGAAGCGTGAGCTGCTGCGCAAGCTCAGGGAAGGCCGCGAGACGCACGGCAGGTCATGAACCGTGGACCGGGTGGTGCCGCAACCACCCGTTCGGTGCACAGCGCGAAGGCTCCGCACACCGCACTATGGGCAGCAACTGCCCCCCACACGGGGAGCAGCTGACCCTGCGGTACGTGAGGAGCCTTCGTTGTCCCGTTTTCCTCGCTCTCCTCGGTGCGCCACACCCCGGCGCTATCTGATGTGCCCGCCGGCACACTTCAAGGTCACGTACTCCATCAACCCCTGGATGGACCCCGCCAAGCCGGTCGACGTGCCGCTCGCCATCGCCCAGTGGGAGGACCTGCGCGACCGGTACCGCTCACTCGGCCACACCGTCGAGGAGCTCACCCCCAGAGCCGGCCTGCCGGACATGGTCTTCGCCGCCAACGGCGCGACCGTCGTCGAGGGCCGCGTGCTCGGCGCGCGCTTCGCCTACCGCGAGCGCGAGGAGGAGGCCGCCGCCCACCTGGAGTGGTTCAGGGGGCACGGCTACCCCGAGATCCACGAACCCGCCCACATCAACGAGGGCGAGGGCGACTTCGCCGTCACCGCCTCGTACCTGCTTGCCGGGCGCGGCTTCCGGGCCAGCCCGCTCTCGCACGGCGAGGCGCAGGAGTTCTTCGGCCGCCCGGTGATCGGGCTCGACCTGGTCGACCCCCGCTACTACCACCTGGACACCGCGCTCGCGGTCCTGGACGACGCGGCGGACGACGTCATGTACTACCCGCCCGCCTTCTCCCCCGGCAGCCGCGCCGTCCTGCGCCGGCTCTTCCCCGACGCGCTGATCGCCGAGGAGCCCGACGCCGTGGCGCTCGGGCTCAACGCCGTCTCCGACGGGCTCCACGTGCTGCTCCCGCAGGCCGCGATCGGCCTCTTCGAGCCGCTGCGCGCACGCGGCTACGAACCCATCGGCCTCGACCTCGGCGAGCTGCTCAAGGGCGGCGGCAGCGTGAAGTGCTGCACGCAGGAGCTGCGGGGCTAGGGCCCGAAGGGCCCTAGCCGAGTTCCGCGGGGCACAGCCTGCGCGGTGCGTCGTCGCCCTTGAGGCGGGCGTCGACGCAGCCGCCGGGCAGTCCTTCGTACGCCTTGGTGCCGAAGTTGGCCGTGACGGTCAGCGTGCCCCTGCCGAACACCGTGCGCTGGACCGCGCTGTCCGCGCTCAGCCGCCGGTAGGAGGTCAGGGGCTCGGTGCCCGACGCCTTGTGCAGCGGCTCGAAGTACTTCTGGAGCGCGGCCAATTCGGCGCCGTGTGCCTTCAGGGACGGGCCGTCCAGGACGTAGTTGAGGGGGGTGTTGTAGAGCATCGCGAGCAGCGCGCGGTCCTTCTTCTGGTCCGGCAGCTTCTCGTAACCGATCTCCCAGCGTTCGGTGTTGACCAGCGAGCCGTGCAGCGCGGTCTCGTAGAGCGGGACGCGGTAGCGCGGGTCGTACATCGCCTTGGCGAGGTCGGCGGGAAGCTCGACGGGCTTGAAGAAGAACTTGGGGCCGGTCTCGGGGTAGTAGGCACCCCACTTCTCGCGGTCCTTCTGGAGCGCCCACAGGCCGTCGGCCGCCGGTGTCCCCGCGCCGTGGTCGAAGGCGATCGCCTTGTTGGCCCAGGGCTGGGCGGTCTCCGAGCCGAGGACGAGTCCGTCCTCGCCGTACTCCGCGATGCGCTTCATCCGCGCGAGCCGGTTCTTCCTGTCCCCCGCCTTGGTCATGGGGTGGCTCGCGGCGTCGCGGAAGAGTTCACCGGTGGCGTCGACGTCCAGGAAGTAGCTGTCGGCGCCGTTCGAGACGACGGAGCGGGTGCGGTCCGCGAGGTAGTGGTGCTCCTTCTCGGCCTGCTCGAACGCCTGCGAGCTCAAGTAGCAGCCGCGGCCGCCGAAGCCGGTCTGCGGCGTGCCGTCGGCGCGGCGGACGCAGAAGTCCGGGTAGACGGTGCCGGGCCAGGCGGACGCCGGGTTGTCGGCGTCGTCCTCGGGCTGGCCGTTGTCGAAGGAGTCGTAGGGGCCGACCAGGTATCCGGCGCGCCGCGCGGCGCTCACCGCCGCCTTGTCCATGGGGTCGGGGCCCGCGTCGTAGCCGAGCCACATCCGGTCGACGCCGAGCTTCCTGAGCCGTTCGACGCCCTGTGCCGTGCGGGCCTCGCCCCAGGTGTAGGCGTGGAAGGCGCCGAGGAGCTTCCCGGTGGCCGGATTCTTCTCGATCTTCCGCTTGAGGCTGCCGAGTTGGCCGCGTTCGGCGAGGTAGGAGCGGTAGTCGGCGGCGGGCGCGACCGCGTTGCCGTCGGTCAGGGCGAAGCTGACGGCGTAGTCGCGGGTGCCTTCGCCCGCGTCGAAGGCGTGCTCGGCCGTGGTGCGCAGCCGGCCGCCCGGGGTGCTGAAGCCGAGGGTCGTGCCGATGTCGGTGGGGGTGAGGTAGCTGACGCCGGTCCCGGTGCCGAGGGAGTAGCCCCACAGGGGCAGCGTCAGGCCCTCGCTCATGTCGAGGGTGCTGCCGCCCAGCGCGCCCTTGCCGGTGGTCCAGAAGGCGTCGTCGACGGGGACGTCCAGGCCCTCGCCGCGCGGCAGTTGGAGGGCGGAGGCACCCGCGTCGGTGCCGGTGACGGGCCAGCTGACGGAGGTGTCGCGGTGTGCCTTCAGGCGCAGCGAGAGGCGGCCGTGGTCGGTGCGGGCGCTGACGTCGATGCCGCGCTCGGGGTAGCTCCAGCGGGCGCGGTCCCCGCCGGTGCGGGTCACCGGGCCCGGGGCGCCGAGGTCGGTGCCCGAGGCGGCGGAGAGGGTGAGGTCGCGGCCGTCCCGGGTGCGGGCGCGGACGGCGAGCGTGGCGGTGTCGACGACCGCGGTGCCGCCGTGCACGGCGAGTTCGACGCGGCTGCCGTGCGGCTGCTCGGCGCCCGCGGTGAACGCGTAGGCGGTGGCACCGGCCGCGGTGACGGCGAGCGCGACGGACAGGGCGAGGAAACGGGTCTCCGACCGCCTGCGGGCATGGCCTGGAGAACTGATCTTGGTGGGCATGGGACGTGGATAGTCACCGGTTCTAAGAACGTCTTAAGAACCGCTGAGAAGCGACCCGATTCAGCCACCCGGCCGACGGCGTGCTAACAATACGGACGCACAGTCACGGACCTTTCTGTGCGAACGCGTCACCACAACCGAACAGTTGGGTCCAGCACGGACCCCGGGGGAAGAAGAGGTATCAGCGCAGTGAACCGTATGCGCACGTCCGCAGCCGTCCTGGCCACCGCGGGGGCACTCACGGCCGTACAGCTCGGCATCGCGGGACCCGCGTCCGCGGCCGTCGGCCAGCACGCCCCGAAGGCCGCTCCGAAGGCGGCGCCGAGCGCCGTCACCGGCTGCCCGATCGACATCGTCTACCCCAAGCGCTTCTCCTACGACGCGCGGGGCAACGTGACCAACGGCGGCCTGTACTTCGGCATCAAGAACAAGAGCACGAAGAGCATCAAGAAGGTCACCTTCACGGTGACCAACGTCAAGAACCTCCGGTTCAGCACGGCCAAGCCGACCGGCGGCAAGATCACCCACCGCACGTCGAAGACCGTCTCCGTCTACGACAAGACCTTCTCGGGCAAGGCCAAGCTCGGCTTCAAGGTCAAGACGCGGCTCCTGAACACCCGGTCGTACGGGGCGAAGTTCACCCTGCGCGGCACCGGCTGGCAGTGCGCCGTCAACCAGGGGACCTGGGGCCCCGCGTAAGTCCCGCGGTCAGTCCGCGGACGGGGGCGGCCACGCGTCGCCCCAGTCCGCGTCGCGCGCCGCGCGGTAGAGGGGGCCGTGGCGCTTGGTCACGGTCTCCCTGCGCAGTTCCTCCTCGGCCCCGCACAGGTCGAGGAGGACCTGGCCCTTGCGGATCTGGGGGCGGCGCACCACCCGCGACGGCGGCGGGGCGGGGTCGAAGCGGACCGCCGCGACATAGCTGAACTTCTCGTCCTCGTACGCCAGTGAGCCGCCCTTGACCTTGCGGTGCAGGGACGAGCGGCTGACCCGCGCCGAGAAGTGGCACCAGTCGGTGCCGGGCTCGATGGGGCAGGCCGCGCTGTGCGGGCAGGGCGCGGCGATCCGGTAGCCGGCGGCCGTGAGGCGGTCGCGCGCCGCCATGATCCGCGCGTAGCCGTCGGGGGTGCCGGGCTCGATGACGACGACGGCCTGTGTCGCCGCCGCGGCGGCCGCGTCCACGACCGAGCGGCGGTCGTCCTCCGTCAGCTCCCCCAGCACGTACGACACCGTGACAAGATCGGTGCTCTCGATGGTGAGCGCCGCACCGATCCGTGCGCGCTGCCAGCGGGCCGGGCGCAGCGGGCCGCAGGCCGCGGCCAGTTCACGGCCGAGGTCGAGCGCGGGCTCCGCCCAGTCCAGGACGGTGACGGGGCGCTCGCCCGGCCAGGTCGACTGGGCCGCCCAGGTCGCGGCCCCGGTCCCGCCGCCCACGTCCACGTGACTGCCCGGCGCCCAGCCTTCGGGTGCCGCGTCCGCGAGGGCGTCGAGGGCGGAGCGGACCGCCTCGAAGGTGGCGGGCATGCGGTAGGCGGCGTACGCGGCGACGTCCGCGCGGTCGCGCAGGATCGGCGCGTCGGTCGGCGTGCGGCCCCGGTAGTTGGCGATCAGCCGGTCGACGGCCTGCGCGGCCTGCTTGGGCGGGAGTCCGTCGAGGAGCCCGGCGAGCGCGGTGCGCAGCGTATCGGCCGGGGAGGCTGGGGAAGCCGGGGAGATCGGGGCGTTCACCCCGTGATTCTACGGGGGTAGGAAGGAGGCAGGAGTCGGCGGTGAACGGTGCGGAGGGAGCGCGATGATCACAGAGGTACGACAGGCCCGGGTGTCCGACCATCCCGCGATCCTCGATCGCGTGCGGACCTGGTGGGGCGACACCCACTCCGCGGAACAGTCACGCGAGCTGTCCTTGCTGCTGCCCAAGCTGTTCCTGCAGTTCTTCGCGCGCACCAGCCTGGTGGTCGAGCGGGACGGGGAGATCCGGGCCTTCCTGATCGGACTGCACTCCGGTGACGACGACCACGGCGCGTACATCCACTTCGTGGGCGTCGCCCCCGGGCTGCGCGGGCAGGGCGTGGGCCGCGAGCTGTACGAGGAGTTCTTCCGGCGGGCGGCCGGTGCCGGGCGCAAGGAGGTGCGCTCGGTCACCTCACCGCACAACCGACGCTCCGTCGCCTTCCACCGGGCCCTGGGCTTCACCCTCGAACCGGGCGACCGCGAGATCGACGGACTGCCGGTGCACGGCGACTACGACGGCCCCGGTTTCGACAGGGTCTGCTTCCGCAGGGACCTCTAGGTCGTTTCTGATGGCTCTTGCTGGGTTGGGTGGATCAGTGCCGGCGCCGGGCACGTGGGTCATATGGTGCGACGTCATGAACTGACTGACGCGCAGTGGCGGAGGATCGAGTCGCTGCTGCCAGGGAACGGCGGCCCGGGCGGGCAGTGGGCGGATCACCGGCGGGTGATCAACGGTGTGCTGTTCCGGGCCCGCACGGGGGTGCCGTGGCCGAATCTCCCAGAGCGATATGGGCCGTGGCAGACCGTTTATGAGCGCCATCGGCGCTGGTCGGCGGACGGGACCTGGCAGCGGATCCTGACCGAGCTGCAGATCGACGCCGATGCAGGTGACCCGGATGGTGCCCTCGCCCGGTCCGCAGACAAAGAGGCCGAGTGGGCGGTGAACATCGACTCGACCTCCTGCCGTGCTCATCAGCATGCGGCCGGGGCCCGGCACCGGCCACCGCGTGACTTCCCGCAAAAGGGGGCGGGGCGCGTGTGGAGGCAGATGGACGCGAGGCCCTCGGACGTTCCCGGGGCGGACTGACCAGCAAGGTCCACTTTCTGGCCGATGACGGCCCGGCCGCTGGTCTGGGAGACTTCACCTGGCCAGCGGGGCGACAACCCCATGCTCGTGCCCGTCCTGGAGCATCTGCGGGTCTACCGGCACGGGCCCGGACGCCCCCGCACCCGCCCGGACCGACTCCGCGGCGACAAGGCCTACTCCAGCCGTGACACCCGCGCCTACCTGCGCAGGCGGCACATCAAAGCGACGATCGCCCAGCCCGATGACCAGCGTGAACACCGTCGCCGGCGAGGCCGGAGCGGCGGCCGACCTCCGGCCTTCGACACGGATCAGTACCGGCGCCGCAGTGCCGCCGAACGCTGTGTCAGCAAGTGGAAACAGTTCCGTGCGGTCGCCAGCCGCTACGACAAACGCGCCTACGCCTTCAACGGCACACTGACCGTCACAGCAATGGTCATCTGGCTCCGCGACGTCGTCCAAGAACCATCAGAAACGACCTAGGGGACGCCCCATAAGGGGCGCGGGGAACTGCGCGAGCAACCAAAGAAGCACCCGCGGCCGCCAAGCAACCGCCACCCGGCAGACGCCCAGGCGCTACCGCCCACGCGCCGCGCTACCGCCCACGCGCCGCACGAGCGACCCGCGTGGCCGCCGCCGCCCGCGGCGCACTGTCCGCGGCCCGGCGCCGCGGATGCACCGTGTTGGCGAGCAGCACGAGAAACGTGTCCGTCACCGGGTCGAGGACCAGGGACGTGCCGGTGAAGCCCGTGTGCCCGGCCGCTCCGCCGCCCGCGAGCTCCCCCATGAACCACCGCTGGTCGATGCCGAAGCCGAGCCCCGGCGCGGTCAGCATCAGCTCCACGAAGTCGGGGCCGAGGATGCGGGCCCTGCCGTACGAGCCGCCGCACAGCAGCGCCCGGCAGAACACCGCGAGGTCACGGGCGGTGGAGAAGAGCCCGGCGTGCCCGGCGACGCCGCCGAGCGCCCACGCGTTCTCGTCGTGGACGGTGCCGCGCAGCATGCCCCGGTCGGCCTTCGCCCAGGGTCTGCGCTGGTCCTCGGTGGCCGCGGCCTCCGGGCGGGGGCCGAAGCCGGTGGCGGTCATGCCCAGGGGCCGGGTGATGCCCTCACGCACGAGGACGTCGAGTGGGCGGCGGGTGAGGCGCTCCAGGACCTGCTGGAGCAGCAGCATGTTCAGGTCGGAGTAGACGTACGCGCCCGGCTCGGTGACCGGGGCCTCCGTGCGCAGGGCGATGCGGCGCGCGGTGTCGTCGGGGCAGTCGTACAGCGGCAGTTCGGGCCGCAGCCCCGAGGTGTGGGTGAGCAGCTGGCGCACCGTGATGCCGTGCGCCGCGGCCGCCGTGAACTCCGGGACGTACGCCCCCACCAGCGCGTCGATGCCGAGCGTGCCGCGCTCCAGCTGCTGCACGGCGGCGACGGTGGTGAAGAGCTTGGTGAGCGAGGCCAGGTCGAAGGGCGTGCTCGTGGTCATCGGCACCCGCCACTCGCGGGGCAGCTCCACGCCCGCGTCGGTCTCCGGGTCGTACGAGGCGTAGCGCACGGCCCAGCCCGCGGCCTCCTCGGCGGCGATCACCGGGCCGCGGCCCGCGAGGACGACGGCGCCCGCGCACCACGGGCGCGGGCCGCGGGTCAGGCCGCGCACCTCGGAGACGAGGCGGCCGATCTCGTCGGGGTCGAGGCCCGCGCGGTCCGGGGTACCGGTGCGCAGGAGCCGTGGTGCGGTCAGTGGTCCACTCCCTCCGTGGTCCTGTGCTGCCAGGGGCGGCACAGTCCCACGAAGCAGGCGATGGCCGCCAGCGCGCAGACCAGTTGGACGACGGCCATCGGGACGGCGGTGTCCTCGCCCGCGATGCCGACGAGCGGCGACGCGATGGCGCCGATGAGGAAGGAGGAGGTGCCGAGCAGCGCGGAAGCGGAACCGGCCGCGTGCGGGGTGCGGATGAGGGCGAGGGACTGGGTGTTCGGCATGGCCAGGCCCATCGCGGACATCAGGACGAAGAGTCCGGCCGCGACCGGAATGAGGCCGACGTCGCCGAAGACGCCCGTCGTCATCAGGAGCAGGGCGGTCGCCGCGAGGGTGATCACGGTCAGGCCGGCCGCGAGCGCCTTGTTCAGGCTGATCCTGCCGACGAGGACCTTGCCGTTGATCTGGCCGACGACGATCAGGCCCACGGAGTTCACGCCGAAGAGCAGGCTGAAGGTCTGCGGGGAGGCGCCGTAGATCTCCTGGATCACGAACGGCGACGCGGAGATGTACGCGAACAGGGCGGCGAACGCGAAGCCGCCCGCGATCATGTAGCCGGTGAAGACGCGGTCGGCGAGCAGCGACCGCATGGTGCGCAGCGCCTCCATGGTGCCGCCGCCGTGCCGCTTCTCGGGGGCGAGCGTCTCGGGCAGGCAGCGCCACACCAGGGCGGTCAGCGCGATGCCGACGCCGGTGAGCACGACGAAGATGCCCCGCCAGTCCGTGAAGCGCAGGACCTGGCCGCCGATCAGGGGCGCGACGACCGGGGCGACGCCGGAGATCAGCATGAGGGTGGAGAAGAACCGGGCCATCTCCACGCCGTCGTACAGGTCACGCACGACCGCGCGGGCGATGACGATGCCGGCCGCGCCCGCGAGTCCTTGCAGGAGGCGGAAGCCGATGAGGAGTTCCGCGGTGGGCGCGAAGGCGCAGATCGCGGTGGCCACGATGTAGACCAGCAGGCCGATGAGGAGCGGGCGGCGGCGCCCCCACTTGTCGCTCATCGGGCCGACGACGAGCTGGCCGAGCGCCATGCCCATCAGGCAGGCGGTGAGGGTCAGCTGGACGGTCGCGGCGGGTGAGCTCAGCGCGTCGGTGACCTCCGGCAGGGCCGGCAGGTACATGTCCATGGAGAGCGGGGGGACGGCGGTGAGGCCGCCGAGGACGAGGGTGACGAGCGCCCCGGTGCGGCGGACGGCGACGGGGTTCTTCGGCCCCGTCGCCGTCGGTATCTCGTGCTCTTCCGTGGTCTGCCCGCGCTCAGGCATCTCGCCCCTCCCAGTGGTTCCGTTGCCTCCATGGTCCCAGCTCTGGGTGGGTGGTACAGACCGTTTTCCTGCGCGGCGCCGTTTCCTGGGGCGCCGCCCCAGACCCCGCTCCTCAAACGCCGGAGGGGCTAGATCTGCTTCAGTCCCGGGTTGCCCGACTCCGTGATGAAGGACGCCGCCGTCTTGACGGGGGCACCCGGCGTCGTGACCGCTGAGACCGTCTTGAAGTCGGCGCGGGCCGCCTCCCTGTCCAGGGCGACCGTCACGTAGCCGCGGCGGCCGTTGTAGAACTTCAGGTGGGGGTTGGCCTTGGTGTAGGTGTCCCAGTTGGCCGGCTTGTCCGCGCCGTCCTTGCCGCTGGCGATCGACGTGGCGACGATCTCCGTGCCGAGGTTCTTGGAGGACGGGTCGTCGAAGTCGGCCTTGATGTCGAAGGCGTAGCCGACGTGCACGTCACCGGTGAGGATCATGAGGTTCTCCAGGTCCGCCGCCTTCGCGCCCGCGAGGACCCGCTGCCGCGAGGCCCGGTAGCCGTCCCAGGCGTCCATGGAGAGCTTCGCCTGCGCGGTGAGGTCGAGCTTGCGCTGGGAGAAGGTGACCTGCTGCGGGACGAGGTTCCACTGGGCGCGCGAGCGGTGCCAGCCGTCGATGAGCCAGCGCTCCTGGGTGGCGCCGGTGATGGTGCGCGCCGGGTCGTCCGACTCCGGTCCTGGCGCGTGGGCCGTGTCGCCGTACGCCTGGTCGGAGCGGTACTGCCGGGTGTCGAGGATGTCGAACTGGGCGAGGCGTCCCCAGTTCAGGCGGCGGTAGAGCTGCGCGTCGGGACCGCTCGGCAGCTGCCCCCGGCGCAGCGGCTGGTTCTCCCAGTACGCGCGGTAGGCGGCGGCGCGGCGCAGCAGGAACCCGGCGGGCGGGTTGCCGTTCTCGTCGAGGTCGTCCGCGTAGTTGTTCTCGACCTCGTGGTCGTCCCAGGTGACGACGAAGGGGTGCGCGGCGTGGGCGGCGATCAGGTCGGGGTCGGACTTGTAGAGGGCGTACCGCAGGCGGTAGTCCTCCAGGGTCTGGGTCTCCTTGTTGTAGTGGGCGGGCAGCGTGCGGTCGGTGTAGTTGCGGGCGCCGCCGACCGCGTTGACCGCGTACTCGTAGAGGTAGTCGCCGAGGTGGAATACGACGTCGACGTCGTCCTGCGCCAGGTGTTTGTACGCGGTGAAGTAGCCGTCGTGGTACGCCTGGCAGGACACCGCGGCGAGGGTGAGCGCGCCGGGGCGGCTGCCGGTGGGCGGCGCGGTGCGGGTGCGGCCGGTCCCGCTGATCCACTTGCCCGCCTTGAAGCGGAAGTAGTAGGTGCGGCCCGCGTCGAGGTGGTCGGCCTCGACGTGCACGGAGTGGTTGAACTCCGGGTGGGCGGTGACCGTGCCCCTTCTGGCGATGCGCCGGAAGCGGGCGTCGTGGGCGAGCTCCCACTGGACGGTGACGCGCTCCTTGGGCAGGCCGCCGCCCGGCTCGTAGGGGGCGGGGGCGAGCCGGGTCCACAGCAGCACGGAGCCGGGCAGCGGGTCGCCGGACGCGACGCCGAGGGTGAAGGGGTCGTCCTTGATCCGGCGCGCGTCCAGCTCGGCGGCGCTCGCGACGCCCGCGGTCGGCAGCTCGGTGGCGAAGGCGAGCGCGGCGGCCGCCCCGGTGACGGTGAGGAACCTGCGGCGCCCCAAGTGGCGTGCCGCGGCCTTGAGTTCGGGTGCGTGGTGCTGGCCTTCGGTGGTCATGGACCCTCCCCTGACGATTGGTGTCAGGGGCATGGAAGTGGCGGGGGACGACGGCCGACTGTCGCGTACACAACAGCCGTATGGCGGGCGGATGATGTCCGCGTGGACAGCCCTCCCGTACGCTGCGGGGCCATGAACGCTGAGCGAACTGCACCGACGAAGACCGCCGTGGTGACCGGAGCGGGCTCCGGGATCGGCCGTTCCGTCGCCCTCGAACTGCTCGCCGCGGGGTGGTCGGTGGCGCTCGCGGGCCGCCGCGTGGAGACCCTGGAGGAGACGGCCGCCCGCGCCGCCGCGAAGGACGGCGCCACCCTGTGCGTGCGCACCGACGTGGCGCTGCCCGAGGACGTGGCCGCGCTCTTCACGGCCGTGCGCGAGCGTTTCGGCCGCCTGGACCTGCTCTTCAACAACGCCGGTACGTTCGGCCCCGGCGGCGTCCCGGTCGAGGACCTCCCCTACGACGCCTGGCGCCACGTCGTCGACACCAACCTCAACGGCGCGTTCCTGTGCGCGCAGGCCGCGTTCCGGCAGATGAAGGAGCAGGAGCCGCGGGGCGGGCGGATCATCAACAACGGCTCGATCTCCGCCCATGCGCCGCGCCCGCACTCGGTGGCCTACACCGCGACGAAGCACGCCCTGACGGGTCTGACCAAGTCCCTCTCGCTGGACGGGCGCCCCTACCGGATCGCCGTCGGCCAGATCGACATCGGCAACGCGGCGACCGACATGACCGAGCGCATGCAGTCCGGGATCCTCCAGGCCAACGGCGAGCTCGCGGCCGAGCCGGTGATGGACGTGGCCGACGTGGCGCGCACGGTGCGGCACATGGCGGAGCTGCCGCTCGACGCGAACGTGCAGTTCGCGACGGTGCTCGCGACCAACATGCCCTACGTCGGGCGGGGTTGACGCGGCACGGCCGTGCGCGGCGGGTGTCCGGGGCGGCCGGGGTGGCGTGTGGTGGCGCGCCGACGTGACGGAAACCTCCACAAGTGGAATCGGACCTACCGCCTCAATCCCGTTCAGCGCACCCCGTATGCTCAGCTTCTCTCCACGAGAACTTCACACTTGGAGCACCCCTTGCGCATACGCACCGCCGCCCCCGCCGTCCTCGCGGCCGCCACCCTCTCGGTGTCGCTGCTCGCCGCCTCGCCCGCGTCCGCGGCGGCCGCACGGCACCAGGGCGGACTGCACCTCGGCTACATCCAGTACGACAGCCCCGGCCGTGACACCCGCTCGAACTCCTCGCTGAACGCGGAGTGGGTCAACATCCACAACAGCTCCCGCTCCGCGGTCCAGCTCAAGGGCTACAAGCTGAAGGACAACACCGGCTACACGTACACCTTCGGCAGCTACAAGATCGGCGCCGGCAAGACCGTCAAGGTCCGCACCGGCAAGGGTTCCAACGCCTCGGGCGTGCGCTACTGGGGCCGCGGCAGCTACGTCTGGAACAACACGGGCGACAAGGCCCGCCTCCTCAAGCCGAGCGGCTCGCTCCAGGACTCCTGCTCCTGGAAGCGCAGCGACCCCGGGCACAAGAGCTGCCACTGACCATCGCGAAGGGGAGGGGGCAGGGCGACCGCTCCGCGAAAGACCGGAACCCGCGGTTGGGGCCGCGGGAATCTCCCGGGGCGCGGAGTGGTTGCCCTGCGACATGACGACGAACAGCGCCACGAACTCCCCTGACAGCGCCCCCGACGTGCTGCGCTACACGGCCTTCGCCACCGACCCCGCGGGCGGCAACCCCGCCGGGGTCGTCCTGGAGGCGGCGGCCCTCGACGACGCGGCGATGCTCGCGATCGCGGCGGACCTCGGCTACAGCGAGACGGCCTTCCTCACCCCGGACCCGTCCGGCGCCGAACGGGCCTACGCGGTGCGCTACTTCAGCCCCAAGGCCGAGGTGCCCTTCTGCGGGCACGCCACCGTGGCCGCCGCGGTGGCGCTCGCCGAGCGGGACGGGGCCGGGGAGTTCGTGTTCGCGACCCAGGCGGGCACGGTCCCCGTGACGGTCGCCCGCGACGCGGACGCCCTGCGGGCCACGCTCACCAGCGTCGCCCCCTCCGTCGAGGACGCCGCCGACGACGACGTCACCGAGGCGCTCGCCGCGCTCGGCTGGGACGCGGGCGACCTGGACGCCGCCCTGCCGCCGCGCATCGCGTACGCGGGCGCCCGCCATCTCGTGCTCGCCGCGGCGACCCGGGCGCGGCTCGCCGACCTCTCGTACGACTTCGCGCGCCTCGAAGCCCTGATGCGCCGCCTGGACCTGACCACGGCCCAACTGGTGTGGCGCGAGGGCGACTTCGTCTTCCACGTACGCGACCCGTTCCCGGTCGGCGGCGTCGTGGAGGACCCGGCGACGGGCGCGGCCGCAGCGGCCTTCGGGGCCTACGCCCGCGAACTCGGCCTGGTGCCCGCCGACGCGGAACTCACCCTGTACCAGGGCGCGGACATGGGCAGGCCCGGCGTACTGAAGGTGGTGCTGCGGGACGGGGACGCGCGGGTGCGGGTGAGCGGTTCGGCGGTACGGATCCCGTCCACACCCTGACGGTCAGCCCACCCCTCCCACCCCTCTCGTCCCTCAGGCCTGACCGGTCTCGAAGCGGGAGATCTTCCCCCCGTCGTCCACGCTGAAGCCCCACTTCGTGCGCATCTCGCCCCAGGTGTCGTTGCGGTACGAGACGAGCAGCGTGCGGCCGCCGTCCGACTCCGACTCGATGTCCATATGACCGTTGGAGGAGAAGATCTCCCGCTCCGTCCAGTCGGCGACGTCCCGGTCGGAGCCGTCGTCGGACATGGTCGCGCCGGGCGCGAGCAGGCCGTTGAAGGCGTCCTTGTCGTGGGCGTTCACGGCGGTGACGAAGGCGCGGACCGCGGGGTCGGCGAGCCGGTTCACTTGGATGCTCATGGGCCCACCGTCACACCGGGCCGCCCGCCGCGCCACCGGTGCCGGGCCCTCCGCGTCACCCGTACGGCCCCGTGGACAGGGTGTGCGGCGCCGCCCCGACGGACGGTGGGAGCGGACCCGACCGCCCTCGGAGAGACCCGGGAGTTCCCATGACCTGCTCGTGCCTGGACCGCCGTGACCTCGGCCTGCTGCTGCTCCGCGCGGGCACCGGCGGGGTGCTCGCCGCGCACGGCGCCCAGAAGCTGTTCGGCTGGTTCGGCGGCGGAGGCATCGAGGGCACCGGCGCCTTCATGGAGTCCGTCGGATACGCCCCCGGCAAGCTGAACGCCCTGGTCGCGGGGGTCGCGGAGATGGGTGGCGGGGTACTGCTCGCGCTGGGCCTGGCGACACCCGCGGCGGGCGCGGCGGCGGCAGGCGCGATGGCGGGCGCCACCGCCGTGCACGCACCCAACGGCTTCTTCAGCCAGGCCGGCGGCTACGAGTACCCGGCCTTCCTGGGCCTCACCGCGGCATCCCTCGCGGTAACGGGCCCCGGCCGCTACTCCACGGACCACGCCCTGGGCCACACGCTCAACCGCACCTGGATGGCCCCCGCGGCCCTCGCGGGCACGGCGATCGGCGTACTCGCGACGCTGGGGGCGAGGAAGAGGACGGTGGAGGAAGGGGCGGAGGGGGCGGAGGGGGCGGAGGGGGTGAGGTAGGCGGGGTAGGCGGGGCATGGGGCGCGGCTGTGGAGGGGGCGAGGCGGCCGTCCGGGCAGCACAGGTGGGCCCGCAGCGGCACGGAGGCAGAGGGACCAGCGCGGCCGCCCAGGCAGCGCAGGCAAGCCCACGGCAGTGCGCGCCCCACGGGGTCAACACCGCCGCCCGCGCCGCGCAGGCAAGCCCACGGCAGTGCGGGCCGGGAAGCTCAACACCACCCGCCGAGAAACAAATTCGCTGTCCCCCGGGGCCCGCGGCCAGTTAGCGTTCGCGGTCATGACCATGGAATCCGGCGCTTCCGGCGCACCCAGTAGCCCCGCACCCACCACCGCTTCGGACGGGCCGCCCCGGCTCACTCGGCTCGACTTTCACGGGCCTCTCTCCGAGGCTCGCGCGGGGCGGCTGGTCGAGCGGATCGCGGGGAGTGGGCCGCTCAGCGTGCTTGATCTCGGGTGTGGGTGGGGGGAGTTGATGTTGCGGGTGCTCGCCGATGTGCCTGAGGCCACTGGGGTCGGGGTCGATCTGAACGGGGCCGATCTGGCCAGGGGGCGTGCGAACGCCGAGGAGCGCGGGCTCGGTGGGCGGGTCGTGTTCGTCGAGGAGTCGGCGACGGACACCGCGCGCGGTCCCGCCGACGTGGTGCTCTGCCTCGGTGCGAGCCACGCCCTCAGCTCCGGCGAACCCGCCACGGCGACCGTGGAGGCGCTGCGTGCCCTGCGCGCGCTGGTGAACCCCGGCGGCCGCGTCGTGCTCGGCGAGGGCTTCTGGCAGCGCACGCCGACCGCCGCCGAACTCGCCGCGATGTGGCCGGACGCGCGCGCCGACGACCATCTGTACCTGGGCGACCTGGTGGACGCGGCGATCACCGCCGGGTTCCGCCCGCTGTGGGTGGAGGCCGCGAGCGAGGAGGAGTGGGAGGAGTTCGAGTCCGGTTACCGCTCCGACACCGAGGAGTGGCTGGCCGCGCACCCCGGCCACCCGCTGGCCGAGGAGACGCGCACGAAGGTCGACGCCCAGCGTTCGAGCTGGCTGCGCGGCTACCGGGGCGTGCTCGGCATCGCGTATCTGACCCTGGTGCCGGTCGCCGACTGACACCACAGGAGGGCCGGAAGATCTACGTGCCCTGTCCGAACCACGTCTCCGCCAGCGCGTCTAGGGTCGGTTCGGGCGGGGCGGGCAGTTCCCGGAGATACCAGGGCAGATTGCTGTACACGTGGAGCAGGGTGTACGCGAGGAGTTGGCGCGGATCGTACGTCCTGCCGTACGCCTTCATGAAGCGGCCGAGCAGCCCCGGCTCGGCGCGGGTGACGAAGAGGCCGACGCCCACGAAGTCGTACGCCCTGTCCCCGATCATGGCGGGCTCGAAGTCGAAGAGTCCGGTGAGCCGCCAGGCGGCGGCCGGGTCGACGAGCAGGTGCTGGCGCATGAACTCGGTGTGCAGCAGGGCGGATCGGGGCGGCGTGCCGTCGCCGGTGGCGCACGGCAGCGTGACGGAGTTCAGGAAGCCGGGGATCTGGTCGAGCCACTCCTGGGCGAGCCCGCGCCCGCGCTGCCGCTCGACGGCGGCGGCCCGCTGCCGGTCGAGGAACGCGCCCCAGTCGCCGGGCCCGAGGACGTCGGCCAGCCGCGCGGGGTCGAGGGCGTGCAGCGCGGCGAGCGCTTCGGCGGCCTCGGTGACCACCCGCTCCCGGTCGGCGCGCGGCAGGCGCGGCCAGGCGGTGGCGAGGCCCTCGCCCCGCAGGCGGGACATCAGGACGTAGCGCCAGCCGTTCTCGTACGCTCCCGCCGCGTGCACCCGGGGCGTGGGGACGGGGAGCCTGCCCTCGACGTGGCTCAGCACACGGGCCTCCGTGATGCCGTCCTGCGCCGCGGTGCCGGGGAACAGCTTCAGGACGTGCTCGTCGCCGACGGCGTAGACCGGCTGGGAGCCCTCCGGATAGCGGATCAGGGGCGCCCCCGCGAGACCCAGCCCGGCGCAGAGGTCGGCGGCGCCGGGGCGCATGACCGCTTCGTCGGGGACGACCCGGTCCCAGTCCTCTTCGCTGGTCACCTCAGGCAGCATGAACGGCACCGTACGCGCTACCGAAGTAGGCCCGCGACCGACTTTCGGCGGCAGCGACGGAGAGCCTCGCGCTCCTAACGTCCTGAGGGAAGGCGGTCGACGGCGGCGCGCCCACGGGGACGAACGGAGCACCACGAGATGCTGGACGAACGGTTCCGCAAGGGGCGGCTGAGCACCGGGACGGACGCGCGGGGCGGGACCACCGCGCTCGGTCACCCGCGCGGCGACCTGCTCCTGCTGCTCGTCGGGCTGCCGGCCGCGGGCCTGGCGCTCGGGCTCGCGCTGCCCCGCCTGGCCCGCTGGGCGTCCGGGTCCCCCGTGCTGCCGTGGCGGCAGGCCGTCGAGTTCGTCGGCGGGCTCGACGCGCTCTGGCAGACGGGGATCGTCATGGCGGTCGGGCTGGTGGCGGGCGTCGTCCTCTCCTTCATGGCGCTCGCGGAGGACATGACGCTGGAGCTGACCGACACGGAGGTGCGCACCGAACGGGGCGACGAGACACGGGCGTTCGCGCGCACCGACGTCTCGGCGGTGTTCATCGACGGCCAGCAGCTCGTGCTGCTCGGCACCGACTCCGCCGAACTCCTGCGCGGCGGGCACGCGCCGCGCGCCGCCGACGTCGCCGCCGCGTTCCGCGCGCACGGCTACCCGTGGCGGGACGGCGACCCGTACGCCGCGCTCTTCCACCGCTGGATCCCCGAGGCCCCCGGCCTGCCCGCCGAGATGCACGCGCTGCTCGCGGCGCGGAAGGGCGCGCTGAAGCGGGACAAGGGCAGGGACGCACGGGAGCTGGCCGAGCTGGCGCGGGGCCTCGGCTACGTCGTACGGGACGAGGGCAAGGACCAGTACTGGCGCGCGCTGGTCACCGGGGCGTGACCGGCGCCCGCGCGGTGTGCCGCGGGACATGACGGAGGGCGGCTCCCGTCCCCGGGGAGCCGCCCGGCGTGCGCGTCGGAGCGCGCGGGTCAGGACGTGCCGGTCAAGACGTGCCGGTCAGAACACGAACGGTCCCGGCGTCTGCGCCGACGTGCCGTTGCAGGTCACGGTGATGCCGAGGACCACGATCGTCAGGGACTTGCCTTCGAGGCTGTCGCCCGCAGCGACGGTCCCGGTGAGCGGCCCGGTGGAGACGGCGCCGCCCGCGGGGATGGCGGGGTTGGAGTTGCCGGTGAAGTCGGTCGTGCCGCTGCCGTTCTTGGTGAGGGTGAGCGTCGAGTTGACGGAGCCCGCGCCGATGTCGATGGGGGCGGTGATCGCGGAGGTGGACACCTCTATGGTCGCGCTGGTGCCGTCCTGGGAGGCGGTGAGCGTCGCCGTTCCCGATCCGTAGGAGCCGCAGTCGAAGGAGAGGGTGGCGGACTGCGGTTCGACCGCACCCGCAGCGGGAGCCATGGCGAGGGCGCCGACGGCGAGCGCGCCCGCGGCCAGTGCCGCGCCCACGCCGGTGCGGGCCGCGCGTCGTGCGGTGCGTGTGGTGCCCGGGGTGTCTGTGGTGCCTGTGGTGCCCGTGCCGAATCTGCCGTGTCGCATGGAGGACCTGCCTTCATGGTGGGGGGATCAAGCGGGGGTTGAACAGGTGGGGGTTGATCGGGTGAGGGCCGAGCCGGTGGGGATCGATCCGGTGGCGGGTTCCGACGGGGATTCCGGTGCGGGTTCCGATGACGGGTTCAGGTGGGGATTCCGGCGCGGGTTCCGATGGGGGGTGGAGGTGCGGGACGCGGGTGCCCGACCCTCGTCCTGACGGTTCGTCAGCACTCCGGATCGCTGCCCATTGAGGCACAGGGCCCCGGGGACGGCAAGGCCGACCCCGGGATTCTTGACATGTCACGACCAAAACCGGTCGTGCCGTGACGGTCCCCCGCCCGTGTCACAGACGGGCCCCCACCCGTGACACGGACGGACACCCCGCCCATGTCACAGAGCGGCCCCCGCCTCCTTCGTCAGCAGCTCGACGTACGCGGCGGTCCACGCCTCGACCGTCGCCCGGTCCCACAGGTCGCTGGAGTACTCCAGGTAGCCGGAGAGCACGTCCCCCGTCGGAATCAGACCGAAGTTGAACTCCGAACGGGCGCCCGACACCGCGAGGTCCTCCACCGCCGTGGTCACCCCGGGCAGATCGATGTCCGTCTCCAGAGAGCTCTGGTACTGGAAGCCGAGCGGCAGCCGGTCGGGGACCTCCGTGCCGAGCACGGCGCTCAGCTCCGCGGCCACCGCGCGGATCGGCGCGGCGTGGTCGATCGCCGCCACGGCGCTGCGCGCCACCCGGTCGACCAGCGCGCCGAACGACGGCTCGCCACCGCGCACCCGCAGCGTGAACGAGGAGACCGTGCAGGCGGCGAGCGCCTCGAACTCGCGGCGCTCGCGGTTGGCGTAGGAGATGGCGAGCACCGTGTCGGGCTGCCCCGACAGGTCCCCGACGAGCCGCGCGAACGCCGCGGCCGTCACCACGAAGGGCGTCGTACGGTGCCGCCGCGCGAGCGCCTCGACGTCGGCGCGGACCGCCGCGGGAACCGTGAACAGGACGACGTCTCCGGCGCCGCTCAGCTCCTCGGGGCGCGGCCTGTCGAGGGGCAGCGCGAGCCCGAAGGGGGCACCCGCAAGCTCCTCGGCCCAGTGGTCGACCAGGCGGCCCTTGTCCTGCGTACGGGACCGCTCGCGCTGCCAGCGCGCGTACTCGCCCGGCTGCGGCACGCTCTCCGCGAGCCCGTGCGGCTCCCCGGTGACGGCCGCCCGGTACAGCGCTGCCAGTTCACGCAGCAGAATGCTGACCGACCAGCCGTCGCAGGCGGCGTGGTGCAGCACGAAGAGCAGCACCCTGCGGTCGGGCCCAGTACGCAACAGGCGGAACACCGGGGCGAGTTCGGCCTCGATGTCGAACGGCGTGGCGGCCGTCCCCGCGCCGATGCGCTCCGCCTCCTCCAACGCCTCGTCGGCCGTGCCGCACCGCGCGAGGAGATCCTCGTCGGGCAGCTCCACGGGCCTGGCCCGCAGCGCCTCCTGCCACCACTCGCCGCCGTCCTCGACGAAGCGGGTGCGCAACGCCTCGTGGCGCGCGACGAGTTGGCTCAGCGCGGCGCGCAGGGCCGGTACGTCGAGGTCGCCGGTCAGGGTGAGCCGCATCGCCACGTTGTAGATCTGCGGGCGCGGGTGGGTGCGGTGCCGGTCGATGAAGGCCTTCTGCTGGGCGGTGACGGGGGCGCGGCCGAGTACGGCGGGGGTGTCCGGGGCAGAGGAGTCCGGGGCGGAGGTGTCCGGGCCGGTGCCGTCCTCGATGGGGCCGTCCTCGCCGGGGCCGTGCGCGCCGTCCCGTTCGGCGGCGGTTTCGCCCTCGGGCTCCGCCCCCAGGAACGCCGCCATGGCACCCAGCGTGGGCTGTTCGTAGAAGCGGGCGATCGGGTACTCCGTGCCGAACTCCTCCCGCACGCTGTTGGCCAGGCGGATCGCCGTGATGGAGTGCCCGCCGAGGTCGAAGAACGAGGCGTCGGGGGCGATCCCGGCCGGGTCCACGCCGAACTCGTCGGCCCACAGCCGCGCGAGGCGCGCCGCGACGGCGCCCGCCGCGGGCTGCGCCGGCTCGGGCGGTGCGGGCGGTACGGCTGTCGTCGCGGTGATCAGTGTCGGCTCCGGCAGGGCCGCCCTGTCCAGCTTTCCGTTGCCGGAGAGCGGGAGCTCGGGCAGCACCGACCAGGCGTGCGGCACCAGGTAGTCGGGCAGCCGCAGGGACAGTTCCGCCGTCAGCCGGTCGGCGAGCTCCTGCGCGCGCCCCGCGGCGGGGTCCGCGGCGACGACGTACGCGGCGAGCCGTGCGTCCCCGCGCCGGTCGCGGCGGGGCAGGACGACCGCGTCCGCCACCCCGGCAAGGCCGTTGAGCGCGCGCGACGCCTCCTCGGGCTCGACCCGGTAGCCGCGGATCTTGACCTGGTCGTCGGACCTGCCGAGGAACTCCAGGGCACCGTCGTCACGCCGTCGCACCAGGTCGCCGGTGCGGTACATGAGCCCGCCCGAGGCGTCGAGGGGATCGCGTACGAAGCGGTCGCCGGTCAGGTCCGGGCGGCCCAGGTACCCGGTGGCCACTCCGGGCCCGCCGACGTACAGCTCTCCCCGCTCCCCCGCGGGGACCTCACGGCCTTCGGCGTCGAGCAGCCGCAGCGTCACGTTGTCGACGGGCCGGCCGATCGGGATCGGGGCGTCGTCCGCGCCCGGCGCCAGGGGCGTCACCGTCTGCGTGGTGCACAGGACGGTCACCTCGGTGGGCCCGTAGACGTTGACGGTCTCGTACGGGGCGCTCGCGCGCGGCCGGGTGCGCAGGACGTCGCCACCGAGCAACAGGTGGCGCAGCGGCGGCTGTTGGCCGTCGGGGAGCGCGAGGACGCCCTCGCCAAGCGCGGTCGGCAGGATGGAGAAGGTGATCCGCTGCTCGGCGTACCAGCGGGCGAGCGCCGCCGGGTCCCTGCGGACCTCGTCGTCGGCGACGACGACCGTGGCACCCGCCGTCAGCGCGGTCCAGATCTCCAGGACGGCGGCGTCGAAGCCCTGGCTGCACACGGCGGCGGCGCGGTCGTCCGCGGTGAACCCGAAGCGCTCGTGGTGCCACTGGCACAGGTCGACGACGGCGCGGTGCGGCAGCGCGACGCCCTTGGGGGTGCCGGTGCTGCCGGAGGTGTAGATCGCCAGGCAGAGCGAATCGGGGCCGGGGGCGGCGGCGGGCGGCGTGGCTCCGTCGGTCTCGTCCGGTACCGCGTGGACGTCGACCGCCCTGGTCCCGGCGGGCAGCGCGGGCACGTCGGCCCGCCCGTCGTCGGTCACCAGGATCCGCGCCCCGCACTCGGCGAGCACGGCCGCGCCCCTGGCCCGGCCGATGGCCGGGTCCAACGGCACATAGCCGTGGCCCGACTTGAGGGCCGCGAGCATGGCGACGACGAGGTCCGTGCCGCGCGGCAGCCACAGCGCGACGGGGACGTCGGTGCCGCCGCCGGACGCCTGGAGCACGGCGGCGAGCCGCTCGGCCCGCTCGTCCAACTCCCGGTAGTTCATGGTCACTTCACCGCACCGGACGGCCGTGCGGTGCGGGGTTGCCTCGGCCCAGCGCGCCGTCAGGGCGTCGACGGTACTCCGCGTGCGCGCCCTGACCGGGCCCGCGCACCACGCCTCGGACTCGTCGGACGCCGGGGTCCGGCGCCCCGACAGGGGGGTGCCGATGTCGCGGACGGCGGCGGCGAGCACGTCGCGGAACGTTCCGAAGAGCGCGTCGACGGTGGCCTCGTCGAAGAGGTCGGTGCAGTACTCCAGGTGGCAGCGGATGCCGTCAGGACCGTCGGTGAAGTACACGCTGAGGTCGGTCAGCGCCTTGTCGGGCCCCGAGTCGAGCGGGGTGGCGCGCACCCCGGGCAGGTCGAAGACGAAGGGGTCCGCCGTCTCGAACTCGGCGAGCGTCTGGAAGACCGGGGTCCTGTCCAGCGCCCGCGCGGGCGCCAGCTCCCTGACGACCGCCTCGAAGGGCACGTCGGCGTGGTCGTACGCGTCCAGGGCGACGGCGCGCACCCGGTCGAGGACCGTGCCGAAGTCCGGGTCGCCGGAGAGGTCGAGGCGCAGGGCCAGGGTGTTCACGAAGAAGCCGACCACGTCCTCGTACGCGGGGGTGCGGTCGGACATCGGGGTGCCGATCACCAGGTCGTCCTGCCCGGTGACCCGGTGCAGGGCGGCCGCGTATCCGGCGAGCAGCGTCATGAAGAGGGTGCTGCGCCGCCGCTTGCCCAATGCGCGTACCCCGTCGGAGAGTTCGGGGTCCAGCGTGCGGAACAGGGCTCGGCCGTTCGAGGAGAGGACGGCGGGACGCGGGCGGTCGGCGGGCAGGTCGAGCACGGGCAGCGCGCCGTCCAGCGCCTTCTTCCAGTACGCCAGGTCCTCCGCGCCCTTCGCGGCGTCGAGGGCGGCGAGCTGCTCGCGGGCGTGGTCGGCGTACGTGTGGGGCAGGGCGGGGAGTTCCGCCGCGGGCGCGCCCGTGAGTGCGGCGCGGTAGAGGGCGGAGAGGTCGCGGGCGAGCACGCCGGCCGATGCCGCGTCCATCACGATGTGGTGCAGGGACAGGACGAGGACGTGCCGGTCCGGGCCGAGCGTGACCAGGCGCGTGATGAAGAGCGGCCCGTCCGCCAGGTCGAAGCGGCGCGCGCTCTCGGCCGCGAGGAGACCGGCGACCGCGTCACCGGGGCCCGTGCCGTCGACGACAGCGAAGTCCACGTCGCCGCCCGGCGACAGCGCGAACTGCCGTGGTGCGCCCGCCACTTCGCGGAACACCGTGCGGAGTTGCCCGTGCCGTGCGGCGAGGGCGCGCAGGGCGGTGCGGAGGGCGGGGACGTCCAGCGGGCCCGCGAGCTCGATGGCCTTGACCTCGTTGTACGCGGTACGGCCCGGCAGCATCCGCTCCAGGAACCAGACGCGCTGCTGGCCGGGTGAGAGCGGGTCGCCCGCGCCGGAGACCTCGGCGGGGGCGGTGGGCCGGACCGGGGCGGGGGCGGAAGCTGATTCCTTCGTCGCCGGCCGCTTCGCCGCCGATTGCCTCGCCGCCGGTTCGTTCGCCACCGGTTCCTTCGCCGTCGGAGACGTGCAGGCGCGGCGCAGTTCGTCCAGGCGGACCAGGCCCTCGCGCATCGCGGTGGGCTCGACGCCGAAGTCGACGAGCGCCACCACCTCGTCGGCGCCCGCGGCCCGCACCTCCTCGACGACGGGCCGCACGCTCTCCGGGCTGCCGATCAGGGCCCGCTGGTCGCAGTAGCGGTCGTAGGCGCGGCGGAAGACGACGTCCAGGTCGTCGTCGGACATCGCCGACAGGTCGACCTGGTGGCCCAGGCTGTTGGCGACGCCGCCGAACAGGGACAGCGAGGCCCGCATGTAGCGCGAGAGCGGATCGCGCGCCTCGGCGCGGGCCGCCGCGTGGTCGCCGGCCAGGTAGGTGTGCAGCAGGACCGCGACGTGTCCGGCGTCGGGGTCGAGGCCGTGCGCGGCGCGCGTACGGCGGTAGAGCGCGATGTTCTCGCGCAGCTGTTCCACGCCCTGCGTCATGAGGTTGGTGACGATGCCGAGGTCGTGCCGGGCGGCCAGCTCGTACGAGGCGGGGTTGCCGACCACCGCCGTGTACATGGGCGGTGCGTCCTGGACCGGGCGCGGGAAGAGGCTCAGCTCCGCCTCGCCGTCGCCCGTGGTGCGCCGCACCGGGTCACCGCGCCACAACTGCCGTACCTGCTCGACCTGTTCGTACATCGTCTCCTTGTGGGTGCCGAAGCGCCCGGGGAAGAAGACGAAGTCGTTGGCGTGCCAGCCGCTCGCGCAGCCGATGCCGATCCGGCCGCCGGAGAGGTTGTCGACCATGGACCACTCTTCGGCGACGCGGATCGGGTCGTGCAGCGGAAGCACCACCGAGCCCGCGTTGATCCTGATGCGCTCCGTCTCCCTGGCGAGCGCTGCGGCGAGCACGGCCGGGTTGGGGAACAGGCCGCCGAAGGAGTGGAAGTGCCGCTCGGGGATCCACACCGAGTGGAAGCCGTTGCTGTCGGCGAACCGGGCGGTCTCCAGGAGGTGTTCGTACTTGCCTCGGCGCGGCGCGTTCCCGTCCTGGGGGTAGTCACCGAAGAAGTAGACGCCGAAGTCGAGGGGGCGGGCGGCCGGCTGAGGCGCCGCGGTGACGGGTTCCGGACGCGGTCGCGCGGCCACGGCAGCCGCCGCGCCGTTCCAGGCGACGGGCTTGGGACGGGGCTCGGACGCGGACACAGGTGCGGGTGCCGACACAGGCACGGGTGCGGACACGGCCTTGCGCTTCGGTGTCCCCCGGAAGAACCCCGCGTCCCGCAGCTCCCGCAGCGATCCCTTCACCGCGTCCACGATGAACTCGACGTCCCCGTCGGTGTGTTCGGTGGACAGGAAGAAGTTGCGCCACTCCCACACATGCACGCCGCGCAGCATGAGGTGGTGGTACAGGAGCTCCATGTCGGCGCGGTGCTCGAAGCGGAACATCGAGCCGAAGTGGCTCATGCTCAGGGCGAATTCCTCGGCCTCGAAGAACGCGTTGAGCGTACGGGCCATGTCGTCGGTCCGCGCGTTCAGGCGCTCCTGGAGGCGCGGGCTGTGCTCCTTGAGGTGGCTCAGCACGGCGCGGGCGGCGACCATCGACACCGGGTGCTGGATGTAGGTGCCGCCGAAGAACGTGGTGTCGGCCGCAGGGTAGCTGTCGTCGCCGTAGTTCCAGTGGCCCCCGTCGATGCCGTCCATGATGTCGGCGCGGCCCGCGATGGCCCCGATGGGGAAGCCGCCGCCGAGCAGCTTGCCGTACGTGGCCAGGTCGGGCGTGACGCCGTAGAGCTCCTGGGCGCCGCGCGGCGCGGGCCGGAAGCCGGTCAGCATCTCGTCGAAGAGCAGCACGATGCCGTGCCGCCTGGTCAGCTCGCGCAGCCGGTGCACGAACGCGGCGGGCTGGAGGGCGGGGTGGCGGCTCTGCACGGGCTCCACGACGACCGCCGCGATCTCCCCGGCCTGCTGCTCGATGACGGCGAGGCTCTCCTCGCTGCCGTACGGCAGGACCAGCAGGTCGGCGACGGCGTTCTGCGGGACGCCCGCGGACATCGGCACGGTGGTCAGGCCCTCGCCGCCGGTGCGCGGGGAGCGGCCCAGGACGTTGTCGTTGTGGCCGTGGTAGGCGCCCTCGAAGGTGATGATGCGGGAGCGTCCGGTGGCGGCGCGGGCGAGCCGGATGGCGGCGGAGTTCGCCTCCGTGCCGGAGTTGGCGAAGGCGACGCGCTCCATCCCGGTGAGGTCGGCGAGCAGCTCGGCGGCCTCGCCGGTCTCCACGGTGCGCGGGCCGAGCTGGATGCCGCGCGAGAGGTGCTCGCGGACGGCGTCGGCGACGAAGTCGGGCTCGTGGCCGAAGAGCAGCACGCCGAAGCCCATGGTGATGTCGACGTAACGGTTGCCGTCGATGTCCTCCAGCCACGAGCCGCGCGCCCGGCGTCCCGCGAGGGGGTAGAGCATCTCCTTCGTACTGCTGCGGAACCCGACCGCCGCCCTGCTGTCGGCGAGCACCCTCCGGTAGCGCTGGGCGATCCGCTTGGAGGTGGGCGTCTTGGCGGTGTAGCGGCGGACCAGGTCGTCGAGGTGGGCGCGCTGGGTGTCGGACGCGCCGCCGCGGACCATGCCGGAAGCGCGGGCCACCTCCAGGCGCGGGCCGTGCTGGGCGGGGCGCGGCACGGCCTCCGTCTGCGCGGGGCCGCCCATCTGCTCGGTGATGCGCCGCGAGAGCTCGGCCATCTCGGCGAGGTCCTTGTCGACGGCGGCGGCGAAGGACTGGGAGTCGACCCCGGTCATCGGTCCGTCCTCCCGGCCGTCTGGGCGGCGAGCAACTGCGAGAGCTGACCCATCAGTTGGAGCTGCATCTGGGAGAGCTGGTGGACCTGGCGCACGAGGTCCTGGACTTCCTGGCGGGTGGCGTACTCGACCGTGGCGGCGGCCTGAGCGGGCACACCGACCGCAGACGGGGGCGCGGCCACCGGCTCAGGCACCCGGAGCGGCTCGGGCACGGCCACCGGCTCAGGCACCCGGTAGGGCTCGGGCGCGGCCACCGGCTCGGACACCCGGAACGGCTCGGGCTCGCGCGCCGACGGCACGGCGGGACTCCGCGTCACCGGCGCCCCGCCGCCCCCCGCCTTCCCCACGATGATCACGGCCAGGCCCCGCGCCGTGCCCGCCTCCTCGAAGAGCTCCCGCATCGACACCTTGACGCGGTGCTCCTCCTCCAGTTCGCGGAGCACGCCGATCATCTGGAGCGAGTCGGCGCCGAGGTCGAAGAACGACGCGTCCTCGGCTATCTCGCTGGTGTCGTAGCTGAGGTGCTTCGCCGTCACCTTGACGACGTGCTGGAGCACGCGCTCGACCGCTGCCTCGTCCTGTCCCACTTCGGCCCCATCCCTTGCCCGTCGTACGGACCGGGGAAGGAAGTTCTCCGGTCCTGTCCAGTAGTCCTTGTGTTGGAATCGGTAGCCGGGCAGCGGGATCCTGCGGCCCGTCCCGGCCAGGAAGGGTCGCCAGTCGACCGGCGCCCCGGCCCGGTACAGACCCGCGGCCGCGTCCCAGACCGGTGCGAGCCCGGCGCCGCGCCGCAGGGTCGGATGCGCCCGCACGCCCGGCAGCGTCCGCCGCGCGAGCCCGCTGAGCGTGGTGTGCGGGCCGATCTCGACCAGCTCGCCCGCCTCCGGGTGCGCCGCGCCCAGCTCGGCGAGCACGTCGGCGAACCGCACCGGCTCACGTGCCTGCCGTACGAAGTAGTCGGCGTCGGGCAGCCAGCCCGGCGCCCTGGTGCGCCCGTCGGTCCCGCTGACGAACGGCACGGCGCAGGGCCGGAGTTCAACCCCTCCGACCCCTCCGACCCCTTCGAAGAGCGCGCGCAGCCCGTCGAGGGCCGGGTCCATGAGGGCGGTGTGGAACGCCTGCCGCACCGGCAGCGCCCTGGCCGGGATCCCGCGCGCGCCGAGCAGGTCCGTCAGTCGGTCCATCGCGTCGGCCGGGCCCGCGAGCACTTGGCTGTCGGCGGCGTTGACGACCGCGAGCGTCACCCCCGGCACCTCGGCGGCCAGGTCGCGCGCGGCGCGCTCGCCGAGCGGCACGGCGACCATCGCGCCGGGCGGGCAGTGCCGCCGCATCAACTCCCCGCGCCGCACGGTCAGGCGCAGCCCGTCCGCGGCGGAGAGCGTCCCCGCCGCGTGCAGCGCCGCGTACTCGCCGACGCTGTGCCCCGCCACCACGCGCGGTGTGATGCCGGCCGCCCGCCACAGCGCGACGAGCGCGCACTGGAGGGCGAAGAGCGCGGGCTGCGCCACCTCGGTGGGCAGGATCTCTTCGGTATCGGCCGGGTCGGGATCGCCGAGCAGGACGTCGCGGAGGCCTGTCGGGTCGCCGGTCAGCTCGCGGTACCGCCGGTCGCAGGCATCGATGACCTCCCGTACGACGGGGAAGCGCTCGTACAGGGGGCCTGCCGCGCCACGGTGCAGGCTGCCCTGGCCGGTGAAGAGGAATCCCGTGTCGGCGCCGTCCGTGCCGCCGTCGCCCGAGTCCGGTGCGGCGAGCCAGGCGTCGAGTGCGTCCGTGAGCGCGCCGACGGTGTCGCCCCGCAGCGCCACCCGGTGCCTGCGGTGGGCGCGGCCCAGGGCCATCGTCGTCAGCAGGTCCGCCGGGTGCGTGCCGGGGTGCGCGCACAGATGGTCGCGCAGGGCGCGGGCGTTGTCGGCGAGCGCTTCGGGCGTGTGGCCCGCGAGCGGCAGGATGCCGGGGGGAGAGGGCGCGTCAGCTGGGCGCGGTGCGGGCTCGGGCGCTTCTTCGAGTACGACGTGGACGTTGGTGCCGCCGACCCCGAAGGAGCTGACGCAGGCCCTGCGCGGTACGTCGCCACGGGGCCAGGGGCGGGCGGATTCGGGGATGTGGAAGGGGCTCGCGGCGAGGTCGAGCGCGGGGTTGGCGCGGCGGAAGTTGGCCATCGGCGGGATGACGCCGTGCCGCAGCACGAGCAGCGCCTTGATGAAACTGGCCAGTCCCGAACAGACGTCGAGGTGGCCGATGTTGGCCTTCACCGAGCCGAGCGCGCAGTAGTTCGTGCGGTCGGTGTCCTCGCGGAACGCGGCGGTGGCGCCGTCGAACTCGATGGGGTCGCCCTTGAAGGTGCCGGTGCCGTGCGTCTCCAGATAGCCGACGGTGCCCGCGTCGACACCCGCCCGGCCCAGGGCGCGCCGGATGACCGCGCGCTGACCCTCGGCGCTCGGCGCGGTGAAGGTCCGCTTGCCCGCGCCGTCGTTGTTGGCGGCCGAGCCGCGGAGCACGCCGTGGATGTGGTCGCCGTCGGCCATGGCCCGGTCGAGCCGCTTGAGGACGACGGCCGCGACGCCCGTGCCGCCGACGGTGCCGTCCGCGTCGGCGTCGAAGGGCCGCAGCGTGCCGCTCTTGGAGAGGATGGAGCCCTTGACGTACTCGTAGCCGATGACCTGCGGCACATGGACGGCGGTGGCTCCGGCGACGGCGATGTCGCAGTCCCCGGTGGCCACGGACCGCGCGGCGAGGTGCACGGCGGTGAGCGAACTGGAGCACGCCGTCTGCACGTTGACGGCGGGTCCGGTCAGACCGAGGCGGTAGGCGGCGCGGTTGGCGGTGAAGTCGGTGAAGTTGCCGACGGTGACCTGGAGTCCGGCGACCCAGTCGTCGACGCCGCCCTCCAGGACGTTGTTGAGGAGGTACGTCTGGAGGGAGTAGAGGTGGTAGCCCGTGCTCGCGTAGACGCCGACCTCGGTGCCGTCGTGGCCCTGAGCGGCGGTGCCCGCGTATCCGGCGTCCTCCAGGGCGTGGTGCACGCACTCGAGGAAGAGCCGGTGCTGCGGGTCGGTGATGCGGGCCTCTTGCGCGCTCATCCCGAAGAAGCCCGCGTCGAAGCCCGCGATGCCCTCCAGGGTGCCGCTCGCGCCGACGAACTCGGCGGCCCGGTAACGCTCTTCGGGCACCCCTGCGGCGGTCAGTTCGGCTTCGGTGAACCGGCGGATGCGGTCGGCGCCGTCGTGGATCGTGCGCCAGTACTCCTCCGGGGTGTCCGCGCCGGGCAGCCGGAAGGACATCCCGACGACGGCGACGGCGTCGGGCGGCGGGGCGGACGCGGGGTGCTCGGTCATCGGGTCTCCTTCTCCGCGCGCTCCGCGGGTGGAGCGGGTGGCGCGGGTGGCGCGGGTGGCGCGGACACCTCGGAGGCGGCATTCCGTCCCTGTCGCACCAGGACGACGAACAGCGCCGCGCACAGCACGATCGCCACGCCGTGCAGCAGCCCCACGACGTGCAGCGGCGAGTAGCGGTCCAGGAGGGCGCCGCTGACCAGCATCCCGAGGCCGAAGCCGGTGTTCTCGACGGACGCGGAGAGGCCGAAAAGGCGGCCGCGCTGCTCGTCGGGGGCCGCCTGGAGCCGGGTGACGTACGCGGTCTCGGTGAGCCCGTCGGCCATCCCCGCCACCAGCGCGGCCGCGATCGCCGCGACCGTGGGCAGCCCGGTGAAGACCACGATGAACGCGGCCGACATCACGCACGACCCGATCGCGAAGGCCCGCTCCCCCGGCCCCTGCCACCTGCCGCGCCCCGCGAAGCGGCTGCAGATCTGCTGCGCCACGATGTTGCCGATCGCCCACGTGGCCCAGAACTGGCTGATGAACGTGGCCGGATGGGACGGGTCGAGGCCGCTGGAGTAGACGGGCAGGGCGACGTTGTGCGACGAGGAGCCGAGGCCGTCGGCGGCCCGCACCACGATCATGACCGCGAGCACGGGGGCGGCGCGCAGCAGCATGAGCGAGCTGGTGCTCGGCCCCTGCTCCCGCTCCTCCGCACCGTCGGCCGCCGCTCCCGCCCCCGCGTCCTTCTCGGCCGCCTCGGCCCGCCGCCGCGCGTTCGTACGGATCGGCAGCGAGAACAGGACGCTGGCGGAGACCGCGAAGGTGACGGCGTCCAGGGCGATGGCCGCGGTGTAGCCGAGCTGGGCGACCAGGACGCCCGCGGAGGCGAAGCCGGCGATCATGGCAAGGGAACGCCCGGTCGCGAGCAGCGCGTTGGCCCGCAGCCGCAGGTCGCCGCCGACGATCTCGGGGATGCTGCTGCGCAGGGCCACGCCCGACAGGGTGGAGCAGAATCCGGTCACGACCGCGAGGATGTAGAGCAGCCCGGCGCGCGCTCCGTCGGGGGCGACGAGCAGGGCCACCATGGCGGCGCCCTGCGTCAGATCCGCGCCGACCATGAGCCGTTTTCGGTCGTACACGGAGACCAGGCGGCCGCTGGCCCAGCCGGAGACGACACTCGTCATGAGGCGTACGGCCATGAAGAGTCCCGCGGCCAGCGCGCTGTCGGTCACCTCGTAGATGAAGACGTTGAGGGCGACCATGTTCAGATAACTGCCGTACGCCGAGACGCCGTTGCCGACGACGAGCAGGCGAAAGTGCCGCAAGCGTTCCCCCCTGGTCCGCTGATGGGCTGCCACTCACTGGTCGTGCACGGCCGCCATCAGCCGAGACCGTCTTCACACTCACTCGCGCCGAACCACACCTAAAGTCCCCCGAATTGGTGACTTGACAACTAGGCGGGGAGTCAATAGCTCTGTCTCACCCCTCGGGATGCAAGGTTTCCTTTGTGTTTGCTCGTGACCATGGTTAGATCAAGTCGCGGTCATGAACGCAGCGGAGTTGAGAGTCCCTCACGGAGGGAAAATGCCAGCACACAGTCGTCCCGAGAGCGCACCGGCCCTGTCCCTCAGGGAACGTCAGGTGCTCGCTCATATCGCGGCCGGGCTTTCCCACAAGCAAGTCGCCCGGCGCATGGGCATCAGCGTGCACACCGTGAGCACCTATCTGCGGCGCATCAGGAACAAGCGTTCCGCGCCGACCGTGGCGCATCTCATCCGGCTGAGCCTCACCGAGAACTGCGGGCCTCGATGATCCGGTAGCCGCTGAATCCCAGGGGCTCGCTCAGCGCGGCGAGTTCGAGACCGGCGCGCCGGAAGAGCTCGTCGAACTCCGCGGCGGTGCGCTCCCTGCCGGGCGTGAGCACCATCAGGGTGAGGTCGCTGACCGCGAGGAACGGGTCGGTGCCCGTGTCCACGACCGGCGGCGCCACGATCTCCACGACCATGATCCGTCCCGTCCCGCTCATGGCGTTCCGGCAGTTGCGCAGCAGGTCGACGCACCGGTCGTCGTCCCAGTCGTGCAGCACGCTCTTGATCACATAGCGGTCGGCGCCGTCGGGCACGGACGTGAAGAAGTCCCCGGCCACCACCTCGCACCGCTCCCCCAGGCCCGCCTCCGCGAGCTTGTCCCCGGCGGCCGCGACGCCCTGCGCGGTGTCGGCGAGCACGCCCCGCAGGTGCGGGTGCCGGGTGAGCAGTCCGGTGAGCAGGGTGCCGTCGCCGCCGCCCACGTCGACGACGGTGGCGACGTCCGAGAAGTCGTACGCCTCCGCGACGGCCCACGCCTCCGCCTGCGCGCTGACCGCCATGGCGGCGTGGAACTCGGCGCCCAGCTCCGGGTGCTGCTCGAAGTACGCGAAGACGGGTCCGCCGGTGACCGTCTCGATGGACGGCCGTCCCGTACGCACGGCGTCCAGGAGTGCGCCCCAGGCGGCCCAGATGCCCTGGTCGAAGTAGGGAAGGAGCATGGGCCGCAGCGAGTGCGGCACGTCCGAGCGGAGCAGCTGACCGGCCGGCGCGAGGCGGAAGCCGCCCTCGTCGGTCTCGGTCACGACGCCCAGCGAGGCGAGGCCGCGCAGCACCCGGCGCAGCGCCTGCGCCTGGACGCCCGCCTCCGCCGCCAGCTCCGCGGCGCTCCAGGTGCGGTCGGCGAGCAGGTCGGGCAGGCGCAGGCGGACCGCGACGTGGATCATCTGCGCGGGTACGAAGCCGAAGGCGAGCCGGTAGAGGTGCGCGGCGGCGCCGGGGTCGAAGGCGGGGGCGGAGGAGGCGGCGGCCTGGTCTTCCATGGGTGCGTTGGCCGTGGTCATGCGGTGCTCGTTTCTTCGGGTCGGGTGTCGGGGCGTCCTTCGGACCGGTCTTCGGGCCTGCCGTCCACGCGGACTTCGGGACGGAACGAGACGGGGAGCCTGGTCAGGCCGCAGAGGATGCTGATCTGCCGCCAGCGCAGTTCCTCCGGCGGCACGTCGAGGGCGAGTCCCGGCAGCCGCGCGAAGAGCGCCGCGAACGCGTACGACGCGAGGGCGCGGGCCAGCGGCGCGCCGAGGCAGAAGTGGATGCCGTGTCCGAAGGCGAGGTGGGGGTTGGGCGCGCGCCGGATGTCGAATCGGTCCGCACCGGCGACGGCGCCCGCCGGCGCCTCCTCATCCGCACCCGCCTCCTGCTCCGTACCCGCTCCCCCGAAGGCCGCCGGGTCCCGGTTGGCAAGGGAGAGGCCGACGTTCACCACCGACCCCGCGGGGATGAGCGTCCCGCCGAGCTCCACGTCCTCGACCGCGACCCGCAGTGCGGACTGCCCGGCGGATCCCTCGAAGCGCAGCAGTTCCTCGACCGCGCCCGGCAGGAGCGCGGGGTCCTCGCGCAACTCCTTGAACTGGTCGGGGTGGGCGAAGAGCGTGAGCAGGCCGTTGCCGATGAGGTTGGTGGTGGTCTCGTGGCCCGCGACAAGCACCAGCATGGCGAGCCCGACCAGTTCCTCGTCGCTGAGGCCGCCGTCGTCCCGCGCCACGAGCAGGGCGCTCAGCAGATCGGGCTGCTCGTCCGGCGGGACGTCGTGCCGCAGGCCCGCCCGCTTCGCCTCGACGAGCCCGCCGAAATACGCCCGCAGCCTGCGCGAACGCTCGTCGCGGGTACGGGGCCCGGTCTCCACGGAGAGCGTGCGCGCGGCCCAGGTGCGGAACGCCGCGCGGTCGCCGGTGGGGATGCCGAGGAGTTCGCTGATGACGAGGACGGGCAGCGGGAAGGCGAAGTCGGCGATCAGGTCGGCGCGTCCGACGGGCGCCACGGCGTCGACGAGTTCGGCGACGGCACGCTCGATGCGGGGTTCGAGGGCGGCGATCCGGCGGCGCGTGAAGCCGTGCGAGACCAGTCTGCGCAGCCTGGTGTGGGCGGGCGGATCGTCGTTGGCCATGGGCGAGTGCGCGACGGCGGCGCCGGACGCGTGGCCGAGCCGGCGCGGGTCGTTGGAGAGCCGCGGGTCGCGCAGCGCCCGGCGGGCCTCCGCGTGGCCCGACACCAGGAAGTAGGTGAAGCCGCTCTCCTCGCGGACGAGCCTGACGGGTGGCTCGGCGCGGATGAGCCGGTGCGTCTCCGCGGGCCGCGTTAGCAGGACGTAGGGGCTGAATCCGGCCAACGGTTCGGACCGCGACTGCACCGGCATCCGTATCTCCTGATCTGTCTCTCCTGCTCCCGGCCGACCGGCTCACCTTCGCACCGGGCGCGGCCCGTGTCGTCCGTCTGGAACGGGGGATCGCCTCTCCGACCGGGGGCTGAGACGGGCCGCCCGTCTCCGCCCCCGCGAGTGGCCAGGACCTCCGATAAAGAATGAATAGCGGCCGCCAGTTGAATGCTGATACGGCGGTGCGAGCGCGACCGGGGTGCCACGGGACGCACTCGGCACCGGAAGATCAACGATCACAAGTACACCGGGAGTTACCCGTCGCCAAAAGCGTTGAGCAATCTGGACCAGCCCCGGTCGGTCGAGTACTGTACTGATCACTCTCGTGGTCCAGACCAGTCGACGCGAGTTCGGACGAGTTCGTACGGGTCGGCACCCACGAAGACCTCAATTCCACCCGCTCTCGGCGGGTGAATACTGAGTAAAAGCGCGGCCAGAAAGCTGTGAACAATCAGGCGGGGGACAGCCTATGCGTCAAATAGCTCCTGTTAATTGTATCCGGATCGCCGTTTGCGACTCGCGTCATCTGGCGCGGGCGGGACTCATCGGAGTCCTTGCGCGGGAGCCCGACATCTCCGTGGTGGCGGAGGTCTGGGACGCGGCGGACGTGGCACAGACCTTGCGTACGGAACGGCCCGACGTGGTGGTCGTCAGCCATGATCCACTCGTCATGGACGGCATCGCGGTGGCCGAAGCCCTCGGCTCCTGCCCCGAGTTGGCGTCCTCGGGCGCGGGCGTCCTGATGCTCTGCGACTCCCTGGAACACGACGAACTGCTCTCGGCGCTCCGGGGCGGGGTGCGCGGGGTGCTTCCGGTGAACGGCGACCCGTTGACGCTCGCCGCCGCCATCCGCGAGATCGCCGCGGGCGCCATGCTCCTCAAGTCGCCGACGGCCGTGGGCCTCATCAACCGTCTGGTCAGCCGGTCGCCGGGGGTCACCGTGGTGCCCGGGTCCCATCTGTCCAGGCTCACCCACCGCGAACGCGACGTCCTGTCCCTGGTGGCCAACGGCCACTCCAACTGCGAGATCGCCCAGAAGCTGTCCCTCAGCGAAGCGACCGTCAAGTCGCACCTCTACCACCTCTGCCAGAAGCTCGGCCTGCGCGACCGCGCCCAGGCCGTCATCCTCGCCTACGAGACGGGGCTCGTCCGGGCCTGCCCCGCGGCCTGACCCGACCACTCGGGGCCCGTTCACGCCGGGGAGAACTGGGCCGCGTCGACATGACTCACGGCCACCGAGAGGAACGCCCGCGTGGACCCCGGGTCGCTCGCGATCCACCGCAGGAACCCCCTTCTCTCGTCGGTCACTTGGAGCCCCGCGCTGTCCAGAGCCATCTGGTAGCGGGGCTCCATCAGCCGGTCGCGGGCCGCCGCGTAGCCGTGCAGCGCCGCGTCGAGCGCCGCCTCGTCGGCGAAGCCCGGCCCCGATTCCGTTCCCGCCCCTGCCCCTACTCCTGCCTCTGCCCCTTCGGCCACCGCATCGGCGAGGGCCGCCGCCTGCTCGAAAGCGTCGCTGATACCGGTGCCGGTGATCGAGTCCTTGTGGCAGCCCGCGTCGCCCACGAGCACCCAGCCGGGCCCCGTGGCCTGCCGGAAGAAGTTGAACTGGCTGCCGGTGCCGCGCAGCCGCTCCACGCGGCGCGCGCCGGCGGCCCGTTCGGCCAGGTCCGGCGCCGTGCTGCGCAGGGCCTCCTCGTACGCAAGGGCCGGATCCCGGCGTACGGCGGGGAACTCCTCCTGCGGGAAGTAGGCGGCGACCAGCGTGAGTCCGTCGTGCGTCGGCACCACGCCGATCAGCCGCCCGGTGCGCTCATGGACCTCGAACTCCGCCGGGAGTCCCGCCCAGTAGCCGTAGTACACGCAGGTCATCGGGGCGTCCTCGCGCTCCGTTCGGGCGCCGACCAGGCGGGCCACCGTGGAGCGCATCCCGTCCGCGCCGACCACCAGGCGGGCGCGGACCTCCTGGGTCGCACCGCCGTCGGTCCGGCAGGTGACCCCGGTGACGCGGCCTCCTTCGCCGGTCAGTATCCCGGTGACCGTGCAGCCGTCCCTGAACTCGGCGCCCGCCTCGACGGCCGCGTCGGCGACCAGGCTGTCCAGGACGTAGCGGCGCGGCGCGTACACGGCGTCGATGCGCTCCTCCACCGGGACGGGCCCTTCGAGCCTGAGCTCGCCCTCCAGCGCGTACGAGATGTGGCGCACCGGCGGGCAGCCCCCGGCCTTCAGCGGTTCGAGGAGACCCCACCGGTCGAGCAGCCGCAGCCCAGGGCGGTGGATGTGCTGGGTGGAGAGCGTGTCGGCAGGGAACCGGGTGCGGTCGAGCAGCAGCACGCGGTGCCCCGCCCTGGCGAGGAGCATCGCCGTCGCGGCGCCCGCGCTCCGCGCGCCCACGACCACCACGTCGTAAGACTCCATCAGTCGCTGTCCCTCTCGGTCGTGATCGTGCCCCGCAGAGGCAGCTGCGGGTCGGTCCTGTCGGGGGCCGCGCGCCCCACCGTCACCAGGACGAGCGGCCGGAGCGGCGCGGGCAGGCCGAGGGCGTCCGCGGTGCCCGTCAGGTCGAAGTCGCAGTGCACATGGCTGTCGAGACCGGCGGCGGCCGCCGCGAGGGCGACGCGCTGCACGGCGGTGCCCGCGGCGATGGTGAGCATGCGGTACCAGCGGTCGCCGTGCGCGAGGACCCCGCCGTGCGGATCGCCGCAGACCACCAGGGTCGCGGTCGCGGTGCGGCACTCGTCGGCCAGCATCGGGCTCTTGGCCGCGTGCAGCACGGCCCGCGCCGCGTCGGCGCCCCGGGTGGGCAGCAGCGCGTGCGGCCCGCGGTCGTAGAGGTACGCCCCGGTGGGCACGCTCGGCACGCCGCGCACCACCCCGGCGATCCGCACCGGCTCCCCCGCGCCGGACGGCGCGGGCGGCAGATCGGAGCGTACGGGCACGGTGGCCGTGGCGAGCAGCGAGGCGAGGACCTCCGGGGGGACCGGCGCGGGCCGGTAGCCGTAGACGGTGCGGCGCCGGGTGAATCCCCGTGCGGGGTCCGGGTGTACGGCGGGCAGGTTGATGGCGGAGGCGGCTTCGGGGGCCGGGTCGGCGGGCCCGGATTCGGGCGCTTCCCCAGTGCCGCCCCCGGTGCCGTCCCGGGGTCCGTCGAGGATGGCCTGATGCAGCGCGGCGGCGTCCGCGACGGCGGGGATGCCGGTCAGCGGCCGGGGCGCGGGGCGCTCGGCGGGCACGTCGGACCGCCACCAGGACGCGGCCGGCACAGGCGGTCCCGGCCGGCGGGCGCCGTCCGTGGGCCGGTGCACGGTGACCACGGCGAACACGCTCTCCGCCGCCGCGTCCAGACCGATGTGCCGGTCCAACTCCCGGTCGTCGAAGCGCAGATGGACCTCGGCGCGCAGCCCCGCGCTCTCGGCGGCGGCCACCGCCTGGGCGACCGCGACACCGCAGTCCAGGCTCTGGAGGCGGTAGCCGAACGACCCGTACTTGGCGGAGTTGCGCCACAGCACGCTGCTGAGGAGGAGGACGAACTCGGTTGGTGCGGAAGGGGGTTCGGCGAGATCGGCGAGGAGCAGTTCCCTCCCGTCCCCGTCCCTGAGCCGCTCCAGCGCGTGGTGCGCGGGGTCGTAGTGGGAGAGTCCCGGGGCCGTGCCGTCCACGTCGGCGTGCGCGACGTACACCTCGACGGGATAGCGGGATCCGGAGGCGGCGCCGGGGCGGCCGGGGGCGAGGATCACCCGGCGTTCGCGTGCCGCCTCCGTGGCGGCGGTGGCGAGTCCGGTCGGCATGATGCCGCTCATCCACCGCATCCGGGTCAGCCCGTTGGCCTGCCGCAGGAGCCAGGAGAGCCGCTCCCCCGAGGTGGCTCCGGGCGTCTCGCCCTGGCTGGTCAGGGGGTGGCGCTGGGCGGCCGGGTAGCTCTTGTAGAGCGGCGGCAGGAGGCCCGTGTCGGCGGTGGGCAGGGCGTCGGGCGGCAGGTGCCCGGTGGTGAGGAAGTGGAGCGCGGCGGCGCCGGTGGCGTGCGCGGCCGTGACGGATGCGGTCACTGGTGGGCCCCTTCCGGGTGCGGGCTCCCCGTGGGCGTCCGGCCGGGGACGGGCAGCAGGCAGCGTTCGTCGGGCCCGGGGGTGCCGAGCGCGATCTGGAACAGCGGCTCGTGGCCCGCGGGCAGGGACAGGGCGCGGGACAGGACGGCCGCGTCGTAGCCGTTGTGGACGCGGGCGGCGAGCCCCTCGGCCGCGCTCAGCACGCACAGGCGCTGCGCGAGCACGCCCGCCTCGTGGTGCAGGACCCTGAACCCCCGGTCGCCGAAGGCTCGTTGGGCGTCCTCGCGCGGGCCCGAGAGGAAGAGGACCGCGTGCACGGACCGGTAGTCGATGTTGGGCGCGGCGACCCCGAGCCGGGACAGCGGCACGGCCCCGCGGTGCACGAGCCCGTGCGGCGTCAGCTCGTGCACACCGGCCGCCATGCCGTCGACGCGGGACGCCCACAGGTGGGCGGTGATCGGCGGTGGCGTGCCGTGCGCCCGTGCGTCCGAGGCGTACGCGTACGGCAGCCGGTCGGCGATCCCGCGCACCGTCGCGGCCGGGACCGGCGGCCCCTGCGCGCGGAACACCAGGCTGCCCGACGTGCGGTCGCGCAGCGCCTCGGCGAGGCCGGGCAGCGGGGCTGCCTGCGCCGTGTCCGGGTGCTCCGCCGCGGGCAGCTCGCCGAACGCCGCCGTGTCGGTCAGGCGCGCCGAGCGGTCCAACTCGACCAGTTCCGTGCAGAGTTCGAGCCCGTCCGGCGCGGCGACGGTGCCGGTGTCGAGCTGCGCCCCGGTGTCGAGTTCGGCCTCGGTGACCGGTGTGGACCTGCGGCGTACCGGACGGTGCCGGGCGTCCGCCCCCGGGTACAGCGCCAGCGCGAGGGCGACGCTCTCCTGCGGCGGGCGGGCGCCGATGAGCCGTTCGACGGCGCCGTCGACGAACTGGTGGTGCACCTGCCCCCGTACGCCGAGCGCGTCGGCGACGAGCAGCGCGTTCCCCGCGACGAGTCCGGTCTCCTGCGCGCACAGCCGGTACGCGTAACTGCCGTAGCGGAAGGCGGTCCGCCAGAACACCGTGGAGAGCAGCAGCACGCCGACGGCCCCGTCGAGGTGCGCGCCGAGCGCCCTGCCCAGGACGTCCCCGTGGTCACCGGCCCTGACCTGGACCAGCGCGTGGTGGGCCGGGTCGTGGGAGTAGAACCCCGCGGGCAGCCCGGCGTGTCCCGGTGTCCACAGGTGGATGTCGACGGGTGCGAAGCAGCGGGCCGACGGGGTGGCCCGGTGGTAGGGCCAGCGGGCGGTCGGGCCGAACTCCGTGCGCAGCACGCCGTTGGTGTAGTGCAGCAGCGCCGAGTGGAAGGCCGCGCTCGGCACGCTCCCCGGCCCCTCCGCCTGGTCCGGGGCCGCCGGGGCCAGGGCCGCCGGAGGCGCGGGCAGCGGGAATCGGGGCAGCGACCCGAACCGCCGGAACCGCTCGGGTTCGTCGGGTCCGCCCTCCCTCCCGCCCGGCGCCTCGGCGGTCATGGCCGCGTAGTCGTACAGCGAACGCCGCCAGAAGCGCTCGCCGGGTGACGCGGCCACGGTGCGGGCGGCGCCCTGCGGGGCTCCCCCGGCCGCCTGGGTGAGGGTCATCGCGGGACTCCTCACGGGAACGGGTGCGGGTGCGGGTTGATGTCGGCGGGGGTCAACGGGCGCTCGGCGTAACCCAGTTCGTACGGCGTGTTGAGGAGCCGGGGCAGGCCGTCGACGCGGCGGTTGCGGTGGCCGAAGGTCATCGGGAGCGTGCCGGGGACCATCACCTTGACGCAGGCGAAGCCGCCCGCCCGGTGCTCGGGGGTGGTCTGGTCGACGACGAGGACGTCCATGCCGTGGTCCGCGTAGCGGCGCACCAGCTCGGCCAGGTCGTCGCGCAGGTCGGTGTGCTCGGGCCACTTCCAGGCCGCTTCGAAGTCGGCGAACGGCCGGGCGGGGCGCGGCGAGAGCAGGAAGTCGAAGCGGTCGAAGGCGTCCTCGTGGCTGTAGAGCACCGAGTGGTCACCCATGATCTTGACCAGGGAGGGGTCCCGCACCATCGCGGCCGCCCGCTCGCGCTCCTCGGCGTCGTAGATCTTGGCGTGTTCGAGGAGGTGCGCCATCTCGTGCAGGACGTTGAGGACGGCCTTCTCCGCGGTGAGCCCGGAACCTCCGGCGCAGAGCGCCTTCGGCCTGCCCGGTTCTTGGAGCGCGTCGAGGCCGACCGCCCAGAAGCACGGCACGCCCTGTTCGAGGGTGGCGGAGTAGAGCTGGATGCCGTATCCGGTGCGCTGGCGCAGGTGCTCGATGAGCATCGGGATGCGGCGGTCGCGCGCCGAGTCCGGGTCGACCCGCGGGATCGGCATGCGGCCGTACCAGGTCATCAGGAAGGCGTCCCGCTCGGCGACTTCGAGGAGGCCGCACAGGATCGCCTCCTCCAGACAGCCGCCGAGGGCGCAGCCGTTGGATATCTCGTAGACGAAGCGCGGCTCCTCGTGGCTGTGCGCCGCGTAGTACGCGTACCGCTCGGGCACCAGGACGGGCTCGCCGCGGCCGAAGGAGTAGCCCCAGACCCAGGGCATCACCAGGTCGTCGTCGTAGCGTACGTAGGGGAAGCCGGGCAGGTCGTGGCGCTCGTCCGGGTAGAGGCCGAACGCACGCGGATCCACGGCCCGTTCGCCCAGTTCGCGGTGGCTCGCGGTGACCGCGGTGCGCCGGCCGCGCGGCTGCTCGCCGCCGAAGCGCTCAAGTGCCTCCAGGACGGCGGTGATCCGCGAGGAGCGGTAGTCCAGGGTGCGGCCCCAGCCGTGCTGCGAGCTGTTGCCGCGCAGCGAGCTCAGCGGCGCGACGGCGCGCGGCAGCGGCCCGGAACGCTCGTCGTCGACGGACGGCACGACGCCCGCCGCGTCGTCCACGTACAGGTCGTACAGCTCCTCCGCGCGGGCCAGCACGTCCTGCACGCGGAACACGTCGGGGGCGGGCTTGGGCCGCGCGGCCGGGGTGACCACGGCGTCGTCCGGGGCGTCCTGCGGCAGGCCGCCGCACACCTCGCACGGCGCGTGCGGCAGATAGCGGTGCGCGTCCACCGCGAGCGAGGCGAGGTCCACGCGCAGGAACCGGTCGCCCGGCCTGCGGCCCGCGAACTCCCGTCCGGTGACGACCTGTTCACCCGCGAGGGACCTGGCGAGCAGGTCGACGGCGAGCTCGGCGGCCACCGCGGCGGCGGCCCTGGTGCGCAGCGCGGAAGGACGCCCGGTCAGCGCCGTGCCGTGCCGCTCGCGCAGCGCCTCGTACTCCCTCGCCTTGTCGCGGGCGAGCCTGCGCCGCCAGTCGGCGCACTCCGGGCAGCCGCCGTCGGGCGTCCCGGCGAGCGGCCCGACGTGCACGGCGTCCGCGGCGGCGAACACGGGCAGCCAGGGGATCCCGGCGAACCCGGCCGCCTCGCGCACCCGCGCGACGGTCGCGGGACGGGGCGCGTCGCCGACGACGAGGACCGCGGCGCGGCCGCGCAGGGCCGGGGCGGCGCCGTCGGGGCGTACGACGTCGAAGACGCGGGCTGCGACGGAGGCGACCGCCTCGTCCAGGAGGCCCCCGTCGCCGACCAGGGCGACGGTGGGGCGGGGCGCAGTGGGCTCAGTCGTCGACGGGATGGGCGTCGACGGGATGGGCTCAGTCATCGAGCAGCACCACCTTGAGCAGGTGCGGGAGTACGCGGGTGACGGCGGCGTCGCCGTGCAGCGGGACGGCGACCGGCTCCTGGCCCCGCGCGCGCAGGGTTTCGACCAGGGTGCCGTAGCGTCCCTCGCCCGGTTCACGGGCGCCGGTCCGCAGGCGCACCGCGGGCGACGGGGCGTACTGGGGCTGGTCGGCGGCGGCCGCCTGGTGGCTCAGGAGCAGGTGCCCGAGCGTCGACTCGACGGCCTCGTCGGCGGTGAACCCGGCGCCGTGGGTGACGAGTTGGCCGTCCAGCGCCGCGGCGCGGACGAACGCGCCGTCCGGGGCGTCCACCGCGTACACGCGCAGGTCGCCGCCGGTCGCGGTGAGCAGACCGAGGAACCGCTGTGCGGTGTCGGTGAGTTGAAGTCCGGCGGGGTCGAGCTCGGCCGCCGAATCCGGGACGGTACCGACAGGGACGCCGCGCAGGACGTGGTCGAGCAGGCCCTGTTCCACGGCGTCGGCCCAGGTGACCCCGGCCGCGACGCCGACGGCACCCGACTCGTCCCGGGTCGGCACCTGCCGGCCCTCGCCGTCGGTGAGAGCGATGCCGTGCGTGGGCCCGGGGGCCGAGGCCCGCGCCGCGTACGCCGCGAGGCCGTGCCGCAGGGCGGCGTCCCTGGCCGCGTCGAAGTCCGTTCCCGCGCCCCAGACGTCGAAGGGCCCGCCCGGCCTTCCCGGGTCGTCGACGGCGAGCCGTACGACGCGCAGCGGGAACTGGTCGAGGTGCTCCTCGGTCACCGGCGCGAGCACACCGAGCCGGGTGTCGGTCACGGCGACGACCCGCTCCGCGAGCTCCGCCGCGTCAACTGCCTCATCAGCAAAGGGAGTTGGAACAACGGCTCCGGACGCTGCCTCGGCCGGGTGCGGGGACAGCGTGTGCGTGCGCGTCTGGAGGGTCTCCAGGTCGAGGTGGACCACCCGGGCCGAAGCCGAGGTGTCCTCCGCGTCGTCGGCGACCCCCGTGACGTACTCGAAGGCGCGGAACGCCAAGTGGTTGGCGATGATGCCGGGCACGGGCCCGGTGAGGAAGCGGCCCGTGGCGTCGCCCGCGCCCACCCGGCGCCACAGGCTGCCCCAGCGGGCGGAGCCGGGCGCGCTGTCCGGTGCGCGGACCGGGCCGATCCACGCCTCGTCGCCGATGACCGTCGCCGTGATCAGCATCGTCCCGGCCGCCGCGCACGCCGCGTCCAGGGCGGCGAACAGGGCGGGGTCCGCGTGGTCCGTCGCGGCCAGCAGGACGTCGGCGCCCTCGGCCGCGCGGACCGCGGCCGCCGTATCGAACCCGCCCGGTCCGGCGAACGGCTCCACGGCCAGGCTCTGGCCGGAGTCGCGGTCCCCCGCCGTCGCGGCGAGCGCGTCGAGCCGCGCGCGGTCCCCGGCGTCCGCCGTCGTGGGCAGTGCCGTCACCCGGGCCGCGCCGGAGAGCAGCACCGCCTCGACGAGCCCGGTGAACACCGCGCCCGCGCCGACCACCCGGATGCCGCTCTCGCGGTAGCGCTGGAAGCGGCGGCCGGGCGAGGTGCGGAACGCCTCGACGAACGCGATCTGCGAGGCGTACGCCGAGACGGCCTCCTCGGAGAGCGTGTGCGGCTCGTCCGCGCCCACGTCGCGGACGAGGCCCGCCTCGTGCAGCGCGCCGACGAGCCGCTCGACCATCTGGCGCTTGGGGGCCGGCAGTCCCGATGTGAGGTCGCCGACGCTGTGGCCGCCGTTCAGATGGGGGGAGAGCTTCTCCAGCCAGGTGTAGGTGGAGGCCCCTTGGAAGGTGACGACGTCACTGCCGTTGGTCAGCAGGACCCCGTCGCCCTCGGGGGTCGGGGTGAAGAACACCCCGGCCCTCATCCGCGGGCACATGGCCGCGACATCGCTCCGCATGACGGCTCGCTCCTCTTCTCGGTGTTCGTGATCGTGCCAGCGGGCGGTGCTCAGGTCGTCCGTCCCTGGACTGCTTTCTCGGGTCCGCCCGGCGGACGGAGTTCCGGTCCCGGCTCCGACTCGGGTGGGGGTTTCCGCCTCACTTCCCCCGGCCGCGAGGTCAGGAGGTACGCGCGTGCCTGCGGGTCAGATCGGTCAGGACGGGCACCAGGTCGGCGGGTCCCGGCAGCGCGGCGAGCTCCTGGCGCAGCACCGCGGCGCCGTTGTGGAACAGGGGCTCCGAGACGAGCCTGCCCAGCGCCTCGCGCAGCGCCTCGGGGCTGAACTCGGCGGGTTCCAGGGTGAGTCCGGCGTACCGCTCGGTGGCGTAGCGGGCCGCGGCGCGCTCGCCCCAGTACGGCATCGGCACGATCAGCTGGGGCACGCCGAGCGCGGCGGCGGTGGAGAACGTGCCCTCGCCGCCGTGGTGGACGACGGCCGCGCACCCCGGAAGGAGCTGGCTGAGCGGCAGGTAGTCGACGACCCGCACGTGGTCGGGGATCGCCGCGCCCTCGGTCTGGTCGGGGGTGAGCGTGGCGACGAGTTCGACGCCGAGGCCCTCGGTGGCGGCGAGGACGTCGGAGACCGGCACGCCGCTCTCCCGGAACAACTGCCGTCCCCTGCCGCCGACGCCGAGCGTCAGACAGACCCGCGGCCGCGAGGGGCGCGCGTGCAGCCAGTCGGGCACCTGCGCGCCGCCGCTGTAGGGGATCCAGCGCATGCTCTCGTAGTGGTGGTCCGAGGCGACCGAGGGGCGCAGGCCCGGCGGCATCGGGTCGATGCTCCACTGGCCGAGGAGCAGTTCCTCCTCGTAGGGCAGGCCGTACGGTTCGAGGAGCTGCTGCATGACCTCTTCGAGCGGCTCGGGCCAGGCGGCCGCGGTGTGCTGGTCCGTGCGGTAGCGCACCGAGCGCCCGCGGAGCCAGCCGATGGTGTCCTGGCCCCACAGGAGCCGGGCGTGCGCGGCGCCGCTGAGCCGGGCCGCGACGGCCGCGGGCAGACAGAACGGGTCCCACAGGACGAGGTCGGGCCGCCAGCGCACCGCGGTGCCCGCGAGGTCTTCGAGGAGCGGGCGGAGCCGGGCGAAGAGGCGGGTCAGCCTGAACCACTTCTCGCCCCAGTCCGGGCAGTCCTTGGGGTCGGCGGCGAGGTCGCCGGAGAGGCCGTCGAGGAGGGCGGGGTCACGGCTGTACGCGACGATCTCGTCGAGGTCGTCGCCCCGGCCGAGCGGCACCGCGGCGAGTCCGGCCTCCGTGACGGGGCGCGTCATGTCGGGATGGGTGGCGACGCGCACCTCGTGGCCCGCGTTCTGCAGCGCCCAGGCGAGCGGGACGACGGGGAAGGTGTGCGCGGTGGCGGGGAAGACGACGAACAGGACACGCATGGACGCGCTCCTTTCTGGGCCGGACAGCCCGGGGTGCGGGGCGGGTCAGCCCCGGGCGGCGAGGAATTCCTTGAAGGTGGCGGCGGTGTGGTCGGGCATCTCGTCGGTCAGGCCCGGGTAGACGCCGGCCCAGAAGGTCCCGGACGTGACGATGTCGCTGTGGGTGAGCCCGCCGGAGATCCGGTGCGGCGCGCCGTCCAGGCTCTGCCGCAGCCGCGTCCAGTTGCGCCTGCGGGCGGCCACGAAGGCGTCCGGCTCGGCGAGTTGGGAGAGGCCGAGCGCCGCCTGGAGGTCGGAGGTGAGGACGCGGCCGCCCTCCCCCATCGCGAGGTGGTGGGCCGGGTAGAAGCTGACGGTGGACAGCGCGCCGAAGGTGCCGGTGAGCCGCCCGTCGTAACGGGCCCCGACCGCGTCGCAGTCGTCCTCCACCAGGCGCCGCTCGCCGAGCTGCGGCGAGGTCAGCGCGCTCTCCGCGTTCATCGTGCGCCCGCCGCGTCGAGGGCGTCGGCCGGGTCGAACGCGTCGGCCGCCCGCGCGGTGGCGTGCCGCGCCCGGTACCAGTCGATGGTCTCGGCCAGGCCCTGCGCGAAGGGGACGCGGGGGCGGTAGCCGAGGCCGCGCAGCTTGGTGTCGTCCACGCAGTAGCGGCGGTCGTGGGCCTTGCGGTCCTCGACGCGGCGCACCGCGCTCCAGTCGGCGCCGCACGCGTCGAGCAGCATGCCGGTGAGCTCGCGGTTGGTGAGCTGGGTGCCGCCGCCGACGTTGTAGACCTCGCCGGGCGCGCCGCGCTCGACGACCAGGCGGATCGCCCGGCAGTGGTCGCTGACGTGCAGCCAGTCGCGGATGTTGCCGCCGTCCCCGTACAGCGGCACTGAGCCGCCGTCGAGCAGCGTCGTCACGAAGTGCGGGATGAGCTTCTCCGGGTGCTGGCGCGAGCCGTAGTTGTTGCTGCACCGGGTGATGCGGACGTCGAGGCCGTGGGTACGCGCGTAGGAGAGGGCCAGCAGGTCGGCGGAGGCCTTGGACGCGGCGTACGGCGAGTTCGGGTCGGGCGGCGACTGCTCGGTCCAGGCGCCGTGGTCGATGGAGCCGTACACCTCGTCCGTGGACACGTGCAGGAAGGTGCCCGCCCCCGCCGCGCGCGCCGCCTCCAGGAGGGTGTGGGTGCCGAGCACGTTGCTGCGCACGAACGCGCCCGAGTCGGCGATCGACCGGTCGACGTGGGTCTCCGCGGCGAAGTTGACGATCACCGTGCCGGGCCCGATCAGCCGTCGTACGAGCGCCGCGTCGGTGATGTCGCCGTGCACGAAGCGCAGCCGGGGGTCGTCGGCGAGCGCACCGAGGCGGGCCCGGTCGCCCGCGTAGGTCAGCGCGTCGAGGACGGTCACGTCGGCGTCGGCGGGCGAGCCGGGGCCGAGCAGGTCGTGGACGAAGTGCGAGCCGATGAATCCGGCGGCGCCGGTGACGAGGTACGGAACGGTCATGACGTGATGTGCACCTTGCTGTGATCACCCAGCATGAAGCGGTGGGCTGCGGGGCGGCGTGGGGCGGGGGCGACTTCGACGTGGCAGCCGATCAGCGAGGCGTCGATGCGGCGCACCCCGGTGATCGAGGAGTCGCCGAGGACGATGGAGAACTCGATCTCGCTGTCCTCGATGCGGCAGTTCTCGGCGATGGAGGTCGAGGGCCCCACATAGGAGTTGACGACGCGGGACCCGGCGCCGATCAGGGCGGGTCCGACGATGCGCGAGCCGCGCACCTCGGCGCCGGGACCGATCCGTACCCGGCCGATGAGTTCGCTGTCGTCGCTCACCACGCCCTCGACGCACGGCTCCAGCTGTTCGAGGACCTGCCGGTTGGCCTCCAGCATGTCGGCGGCGCTGCCGGTGTCCTTCCAGTAGCCGCTGATCATGGCGGGGCGCACGTCCCTGCCCTCGTCGATCAGCCACTCGATGGCGTCGGTGATCTCCAGCTCGCCGCGTTCCGAGGGGGCGATGGCGCGTACGGCGCGGTGGACGAGCGGGGTGAAGAGGTAGACACCGACGATCGCCAGATCGCTCTTGGGCCGCTCCGGCTTCTCCTCTAGGCCGGTGACCCGGCCGGTCTCCGAGAGCGTGACGACGCCGTACGCGCTGGGGTCGGCCACCCGGGTCAGGAGGATCTGCGCGTCGGGCCGCTCGGCGCGGAAGCCGTCCACGAGCGGGGTGATGCCGCCGAGGATGAAGTTGTCCCCGAGGTACATCAGGAAGTCGTCGTCGCCGAGGAAGTCCCGGGCGATAAGCACCGCGTGCGCGAGGCCGAGCGGGCTCTCCTGCGGCAGGTACGTCACGTCGAGGCCGAAGGCGGAGCCGTCGCCGACGGCCCGTTCGATCTCGGCGGCGGTGTCGCCGACGACGATGCCGACCTCCTTGATCCCGGCGTCCGCGATGGCTTCGAGGCCGTAGTGGAGCACGGGCTTGTTGGCGATGGGCACCAGCTGTTTGGCGGAGGTGTGGGTAATCGGCCGCAGCCGCGTCCCCGCGCCTCCCGCCAGTACGAGCGCTTTCACGACTCTCCTTCCGTTCGCGTACGGGCGGGCGCGGTGTGCGCGACGGGCGCGGCGTGTGCGGTGTGCGCGACGGGCAGTCGGCGTTCCACGATGTCCGCGGCCCGCGCGGGGCCCCCGGCGGCGCGGATCTGCTCGCGCATGGCGCGGGCGCGCTCCTGCGCCACCGGGTCGCCGAGCAGCCTGGCGACCGCGTCGCGCAGTACGGCGGGGTCGAGCGCGTCACGGTGCAGCGGGACGCCGATGCCGAGCTCCGCGAGGCGGTCCGCGTTGGCCCGCTGCTCCCCCATCTGCGGGACGGTGACCATGGGCACCGCACTGCTCAGCGCCTCCAGGACGCTGCCCATCCCGGCGTGCGTGACGAACGCGTCGGCGTGCCGCAGGACCGCCTGCTGGGGCACGTGGACGTGCGCCTCGATGTGCGGCGGAAGGGGCCCGAGCCCGTCCGGGTCGTGCGCGCCGACGGCCATCACCACGTGCCAGTCGGTGTCGCGCAGCGCCTCGACGCAGTCGCGGAAGAAGCCGGGCCTGCCGCTCTGCACGGTGCCGAGCGACACGAGGACGACGGGGCGTCCGTCGCCGGGCGGCGTCCAGTCGCCGTCGAGGGTGCGGGGCGCGGCGCAGGGTCCTACGAAGTGGTGGCTCGTGTCGAAGGTGTCTCCGGCGCACTGGAGGGCGCGCGGCAGGAACACCAGGGTCTCGGCGCGGGGTCCCGGCGCTTCCCCGTCGCCTCCCCCGAAGAAGTCCCGCGCCGCCCCCATCGCGTCGAGTTCCGTGAAGAGGGCGCCCATCTCCCGGAAGACGGCGGCGAGTTCGGGGTCCGAGGGATCAAACCGGGCGTACCCGGCAGCGGCGAGGGACCAGTGCTCGTTGACCGCCATCGTCGGCACGCAGCGGATCGCGGGCACCCCGAGCCCGTCGGCAAGGACGCGTCCCGCCCAGCCGAGGACCCCGTCGTAGAGCATCAGGTCGGGCGGATCGGCGCGGAACGCGGCGCGCAGCGGCGGCACGATCGCGCGGGTCTCGCGGGTCAGTCCGCGCAGGTTGTGGACGTAGTCGACGGTGGTGAGCCGGTCCGGGTCCGCGGTCGCCGCGAGGGTGGCCCGGGGATCGGTGAGCGTGGTCTCGTACGGCACCAGGCGGGCGCCCGCGCGCTCGATCTCGGCCCCGTACGCGGCGGGCACGGCGTAGCTCACCCGGTGCCCGCGGGCGACGAGTTCGGCCACCAGGCCCTGGGTGACGTTGACGTGCCCGAAGCCGGGGATGTTGAAGAAGCCGATGTGTGCCATGACGTGCTCCGTTCAGTACCGCGGGGTGTGGAAGGCGCGCACCGCGAGCGGCCCGAAGACGGCGAGCAGCACCGCGCACCAGCCGAGCGCGGCGGCGACGGGGTGGGCGGTCGGCCAGGCGGCGTCGGGCGGCACGGCCATGGGGTCGCCGAAGAGTCCCCTGGCCGCGGAGACGATCGCGCTCACCGGGTTCCACTCGGCGACCAGGCGCAGCGCGGGCGTCATCCCGTCGGCCGGTACGAAGATGTTGGAGACCATGGTGAGCGGGAACGTCAGCATGCCGATGAGGTCGGTGACCGCGCGGGAGCGGACCACCAGGCCCAGCCAGATGCCCAGCCAGCTGAAGGCGTAGCGGGCGAGGACCAGGAGCAGGAAGCCCCCGGTGATCCCGGCCGCCGAGCCGTCGGGGCGCCAGCCGACGAGGAGTCCGCAGCCCGCCATGACGAGCAGGCTGATCGCGCCGCCGATGATCTCGGCGACCGACTGCCCCACGGGTACGCCGGCGCGGCTCATCGGCAGCGAGTGGAAGCGGTCGATGACCCCCTTCTCCTTGTCCTCGACCACGACGCCCGCGCTCGCGGAGACACCGAAGACGGTCATCTGCGCGAGCATGCCGGGCAGCAGGAAGTCGACGTACGAACTCCCGCCCGGGGACTGCATGTTGCTGCCGAGCACGTACACGAACAGCACGGTGAAGACGAGCGGCAGGAGCAGCGCCATGACGGCGCGCTCGGGGGCGCCGCGCAGCTGGATGAGATAGCGCCGGGTGACGGTCGCGGCGTCGCCCGCGCACCAGCGGAGCCGGACGTACCAAGGTTCGTCGGCGCTGATGGCCGGGGGTGGCGGGGCGAGCGCGGGGCGCGGCGCGGCGGGCGCCCGGTCGTCGACTGCGGTGCGGTTCACCGTGCCACCTCCTGGGTGCGGCGCGCGTCGCCGAGCAGCCGCAGGAAGACCTCGTCGAGGGTGGGACGGCGCAGCGCGAGGTCCTCGACCTCGACGCCCGCGGCCGCGAGGTCGTGCAGCGCCGCGGCGAGCACGGCGGTGCCGCGCCCCGGGGCGTCGCCGGTGCCCGCGGCGACGGTCACCCTGCGCAGTTCGGTCCTGAGCTCGGCGCGCCGGCCGCCGCCCGCTCGCTCCAACACGCCTGCCGCGAGCTCCAGTTGGCGGGCGTCGCGGACCGTCAGGTCGATGTGCTCGGTGCCCAGCGACGCCTTCAGCTCGTCGGGCGTGCCGTCGGCGACGACCCGGCCGCCTCCCCCGTCGGGGTTGGCGAGCACGGCGATGCGGTCGGCGAGGTGGTCGGCCTCCTCCAGATACTGCGTGGTGAGCAGCACGGTGGTGCCGCCGCGCACCATGTCCCGCACGCTGTCCCAGAGTTCACCGCGGCTCTCCGGGTCCAGGCCGGTGGTCGGCTCGTCGAGGAAGACCACGGCGGGCGAGACGATCAGGCTGACCGCGAGGTCGAGCCTGCGCCGCATGCCGCCGGAGTAGGTGCGCACGGGGCGCCGGGCCGCGTCCTGGAGCCCGAAGCGTTCGAGGAGTTCGGTGGCGCGCCCGCGCACGGCGGCGCCGCGCATCCGGTACATCCGGGCGAACATCTCCAGGTTGTCGCGCCCGCTGAGGAGTTCGTCGACCGACGCGTACTGCCCGGTGAGCCCGATCCGGCAGCGCACGGCGGCGGCCTCGGTCACCACGTCGTGCCCGGCGACGCGCGCGCCGCCGGCGTCCGGCCGCGCGAGGGTGGCCAGGATCCGCACCAGCGTCGTCTTGCCCACGCCGTTGGGCCCGAGCAGGCCGCACACGGTGCCGGGCGCGACGCTCAGGTCGACGCCGCCGAGCGCGGGCGTCGCGCCGAACCGCTTGTGCAGGGACCGTACTTCGATCATGCGGCCGCTCCGGTGGGCTCGGTCATGCGCTCGCTCCGGAGGTCCCCGCGGCGAGCCGCACCGGCAGCGTGAGCAGCCCGCGCATGTCGCCGACGGGCCGCCAGTGCTGCGGCTGGTCAGGATCGGCGAGGGCGATTCCGGGAAAGCGGTCGAGGAGCGCGCCGAGCGCCGTGCCCACCTGAAGCCTGGCCAGCGGCGCGCCCAGGCAGAAGTGGATGCCGTGGCCGAAGGACAGGTGCGGCGCGCGCTCCCTGGTGACGTCGAGGCGCCCCGGCTCGGGGCAGACGGCCGGGTCGCGGTTGGCGGCGGCGAGCGACACGCTGACGATGGCGCCCGCCGGGATGACGGCGCCCGCCACCGCGACGTCCTCGCGGGCCACGCGCAGTGTCGTACGCGCCAACGAGGTCTCGTAGCGCAGGAGTTCCTCGACGGCACCCGGCAGCAGCGCGGGCTCGGCGCGCAGCCGGGCGAGCTGGCCGGGGTGGCGCAGCAGGGCGTCGACCGCGTTGCCGATCATGCCGGTGGTCGTCTCGTGCCCGGCCACCAGGAGCAGCACGAGCAGGCTGACGAGCTCCTCGTCGGAGAGCCGCTCGTCCTGGTGGTGCGCCGCGATCAGCGCGCTCAGCAGGTCCGGCTGCTCCTCCGGCGGCACGTCCGTGCGGACGCCGGGCCGCCGCGCGGCGACCAGCGAGGCGAACCAGAGGCTCAGCCGCCGGGTCCGCTCCCCCGGCCCGCCGCCCGCGGCCCCCGAGACGGTGAGCATCCGCGTGGCCCAGCCGATCAGGGCGGCCCTGCTGCGGTGCGGCACGCCGACGAGCTCGCTGATCACGAGCACGGGGAGCGGGAAGGCGAAGGCCGACATGAGGTCGACGGCCCCTGACTCCCCTTCGGATACGGCTGGTTGGCCGATCTCGTCGAGGAGCTGATGGGTGATCTCCTCGACGCGCGGGGCCAGTTCGGCGACGCGGCGCGGGGTGAACGCGCCGGAGACGAGCGCGCGGAGCCGGGTGTGGTCCGGCGGGTCGCTGTTGACCAGGGGCAGGAAGAAGCTGCCGGGCCCCTGGTCCGGATAGCCCGCCTCGCTCAGGGCGCGCGCGGCCCGCCGGGGCTCCTTGGAGAACCGCGCGTCGAGCAGCACGGCCTTGGCGTCGGCGTGCCGGGTGACCAGCCAGTATTCGAGTCCGTGCGGGTTGCGGACCAGCCGGGGTCCGGGGGCGCCGTCGCGGACTTGCTCGTAGTAGGCGTGCTGGTCGCCGAAGAAGGCGGGGTGGTCGATCCGGGCGGGAGCGGTCATCGCCCGGCTCCGGTCCGGGCTGCGGAACCGGCTGTGGCTCCGGCCGCGGTTCGGGCTGCGGCCCCGGCTCCGGTACCAACTGCGGCCCCGACTGCGGTCTCGGCTCCGGTCTCAGCTGCGGCCCCAGCTCCGGTACCAGCTGCGGAACCGGCTCCGGTCCGGGCTGCGGTCTCAGCTGCGGTCCCGGCTCCGACAGCGGCCGTGGCTGCTCCGCTCCCGACGGGCCCGGCGGCGAGCAGTGACTCGATCACGGCGGCCGCCGCCCCCGCGCCGCCCGACCGCTCGATGTGCCCCCGCATCGCCCCGGCCCGCTCGGCGAACCCGGCGTCGTCGAGAACCGATCGCGCGGCGGCGCGCAGCGCGTCGGCCGACACCTCGTCCCGGCCCAGCAGCACGCCCGCCCCCAGCTCCACGACGCGGTCCGCGTTGGCCCGCTGCTCCGCCATCTGCGGCACCGTCACCATCGGCACACCGAACGACAGCGCCTCCATCACGCTGCCCATCCCCGCGTGCGTCACGAACAGGTCCGCCTCGCGCAGCACTTGGAGCTGGGGCGCGTGGCGCCGCACCTCCACGTGCGCGGGCACCCGCTCCAAGCGGTCCACGTCCACCTGACCGCCCACCGCCATCACCACGTCCCACTCGGCATCGGCGAACGCGTCCACGCACCGTTGGTAAAAGGCGAGGTCACCGTTGTGGATGGTCCCCAACGAGACGTACACGAGGGGGCGTTCGGAGGACTCACGGCGCCAGCCGCCCTCGGAGTCGCGCCGGGCGAGGCACGGCCCGACGAAGTGGAAGTCGTCGCCGAAGGTCTCGGCCCGGTACTGGAACTCCCGGGGCACGAACACCAGCGCCGGACCCTTGTCGCTGCCCGCCATCAGCTGCTGCGGCTGGAGTTCGACGCCGACGCGCGCGAGCAGCTTGGCGATGCCCCGGTAGATCCGCATGATCTCGGGGTCGGTCACGTCGACGTCCGTGTGCCGCTGCGCCAGCGACCACTCCTCGCCCGCGGCGAACGTGGTCCGGTACGGCAGGGCGGGGATGCCGCGGCGCGCGGCGACGATCCGGGCGCCCCAGCCCGACGGGTCGTCGTACACGATCAGATCGGGGCGTTCCTCGGCGCAGAAGCGGTCCAACGGGCCCAGTACGGCCAGGGTTTCGCGCAGTAGGTCGTGCAGGACCCTGACCAGGTCGCCGCTGCCGAAGCGCTCCGCGCGGTCGGCGGGGTCGTCCTTGGCGGGGAGCCCGTCCATCGTCGACTCGTACGGGACGAGCCGGGCGCCCGCCTCCTCGACGGCGCCCGCGAACCGCTCGGTCACCGCGAAGCTCACGCGGTGGCCGCGCGCGACCAGCTCCTCGACGACGCCGAGGGTGGGATTCACGTGCCCGCTGCCGGGCAGCGAGAAGAAGGCTATGTGCGCCGCGCGCCGCCCCTCACTCATCGCCCGGCTCCGGCCTGCACGGGCTTGGCCTCGGCCTCGGCACGGGTACCGGCATCCGCACCGGCATCCGCACCGCCCGTGCCTCCCGTACCGAGCAGCGACTCGATCACGTCCACCGCCTCCGTCGCCCCGCCCGACCGCTCGATGTGCCCGCGCAGCACCCCGGCCCGCTCGGCGTACCCCGCGTCACCCATCACCGACTCCGCCGCGCGCCGGAGCGTCCCCGCCGACGCCTCGTCGCGGCGCAACCGCACGCCCGCGCCCAGCTCGACGACGCGGTCCGCGTTGGCCCGCTGCTCCGCCATCTGCGGCACCGTCACGATCGGCACACCGAACGACAGCGCCTCCATCACGCTGCCCATCCCCGCATGCGTCACGAACAGATCTGCCTCGCGCAGCACTTGGAGCAGCGGCACGTGGCGCCGTACCTCGACGTGCGCGGGCACCCGCTCCAGACGGTCCACGTCCACCTGACCGCCCACCGCCATCACCACGTCCCACTCGGCATCGGCGAACGCGTCCACACAGCCCTGGAAGAACGCCACGTCGTCGTTGTGGATCGTCCCCAACGAGACCATGACCAGGGGCCGTTCACCGTCCCCACGGCGCTGCCAGTCACCGTCGAGCTTGCGCTCGTTCCAGCCGGGCCCCACGAAGTGGAAGTCGTCGGCGAACGTCTCGGACCGGTACTGGAACTCCTTGGGGATGAACACCAGCGCGGGGCCACGGTCGTTGGAGGCGAAGAACTCCTGCGTGGAGAGGCCCCCGCCGAGCCGCTCCAGCATCGCGCCGATGTCCCGGTACAGCTCGTTGAGCCCGGCGTGCTCGCCGTCGAACGACGCGTACTCGCCGTCGCTCGCGAGCGACCAGTGCTCGTTCGTCGCGAGCGTCGGGATGCTGCGCAGCGAGGGGATGCCCCAGCTCTCCGCGAGCAGCCGGCCGGTCCAGCCGGACAGGCCGTCGTAGACCAGCAGGTCCGGGCGGTCGTCGGCGAAGGCGCGGTCGAGGGCCGGGTGCAGCGCCTCGGTCTCCTGGAGCAGACCGCGCAGCACCTGGACGAAGTCGCCCGTCGTGAAGCGGTCGTTGTCCTCCAGCTTGGTCATGGTGGCCCGGAAGCGCTTCATCGTCGTCTCGTACGGCACCAGCGTGGCGCCCGCCTTGGCGACCTCCGCGCCCTGGCTCGCCGTCACGGCATAGCTGACGCGGTGCCCTCGCGCCACGAGCTCCTCGACGATTCCTACGGTCGGATTGACATGACCGGCCCCAGGAATGTTGAAGAAGGCGATATGGGACATCGTTCCACCTGCTATCTCCGGACGGACAGTGCTCGCAGCCACACTTGCGGGGAATTCAGAACCGCACCGTAGCAAAGGAATTATCCGTACTGGTAGGCCGGTTCGACTGCTCCGTACACCTTTTCCCGTACCCCATCCAGGGGTTGAGTTCCCGGCCTCCCACCTGAGTAGGAGGTCCCGGCGGGACTCCCACCTGAACGGGGTCCGAGAAACCAGGTGAGCGGCTGAAGAATTCACAATTCGCCACGGACATCATGAGGGCGGCCACCCGGCTACCGCGGTGGCCCCGGTGAGCTGTCCCGCTCCCCGGTTCTCATTGCACAGTGAAGGAGACAGTCGTGCCGATCGCTGACCTGCTCGCCGATGACCTGCTCGACGTGGACGCCCTGACCGAGGACGAGCTCCTCAAGGACGACACGGACAACAACGAGGCGCAGGCCATCCTCTGCTCCTGCTGCTGCTCGTGGTGCGGCTGCTGACGCAGGTCCATCCGCGTGTGCCGCCCGGGTCCCCCCGGGCGGCATTCGCCCCTTCCTTCCCGAGATCCGGAGTACGGCATGCCACGTGAAGAAGACTGGGGAATGCCCGGCACCCAGGCGCCCGAGACGGGAATCAAGAGACTCCTTCTCGTCGGCACCGGATCCTCCAATGCGAGTTTCCTGCCGCTCTGGATCAACTGGTTCCAGGTGAGTTACCCGAAGACGGAATTGCGGATCGTCCTCACCCGGTCCGCGCAGCGCTTCGTCACGCGCGAAGGCCTTTCCGTGCTCACCAATCGTGTCGTATTCGAGGACGCCTGGTCCGAGGAGCCGCAGGCGCGGAAACTCCATGTGGAACTGGCGAACTGGCCCGACGCGGTGGCGGTGTATCCCGCCGGAATGCACTTCATCGCGCGCCTCGCCCTCGGCCTCGCCGACACCCCGGCCGTGATGGCCCTCCAGTGCACCGAGGCGCCCATCGCGCTCGCCGCCGCGCTGCCGCCCGGCGGCTGGGAGAGCGCCGCGATGCGCGGCCACCGCGCCGCGCTCGCCGAACGCTCCAACGTGGTGGTCGTACCGCCGGTCACCGGCCTGAGCATGACCACGGGCAAGCGCGACGGCAACCAGCCGGTGCAGCTGCCGCGCCTCCTCGGGAGCCTGGAGGAGCTGCGCGTACGGATGGCGGGGCAGGACGCGGGTCCTGCCGGTGCCCCCGGTGCCGATGAGGCCCCCGCGCCCGCCGAAGCGCCCGGCCCCACCGCGCCCGCCCACCCCGCCGACCCCCTGGAGAGCAGTGGCCGGGTCTAGCCGGGCGGCGGCGCACGTGGCGGTCTGCACCGCCGCCGCGCACAGCCACATCAGCCCGCTCCTCGGCGTGGTCACGGAGTTGACGCGCCGCGGGCACCGGGTCAGCTACGTCACCACGGAGGAGTTCGCCCCGCTGGTGCGCTCCGCGGGCGCCACGCCCGTCCTCCTCCACTCCTCGCTGCCCACCGACCCGGCCGACTGGCCGCGCGAGGTGCACCGGCTGCCCCTGCTCTACCTCGACGACGCCCGCACCACGCTCCCCGAGCTGGCCAGGAGCCTCGAAGGGGACCGTCCCGACCTCGTCCTCACCGAGGACCCGGCGGGCGCGGGCAGCGTGCTCGCCGCGGCGTGGCACATCCCCGTCACGCAGGTGTGGACGTACACCGCCTCGCCCACCCACTGGTCGCTCGCCGAGCCGGGCTCGCCCGGCGCCAACCCGGTGGGCGGCGAATTCCTCGCCGGGCTCGACGCGTTCCTCGCGGAGCACGGTGTGCGCGGTGGCGCGCGCGCCCATCTGTCCGCCCGGCTCGCGGGCGGCCTCGTCCTGACGCCGAGGCTGTTCCAGCCGGGCGGCGCCGAGTTGGGCCCCGACTTCACCTTCGCGGGCCCTGCGCTCCCCCCGCTCCCGACGCCGGCGCCGGACGGCTGGTCACCGCCCCCCGCCGACGGCCGCCCGCTCGCCCTGGTCACCCTCGGCTCGATCGACACCGCGCACCCGGAGTTCTTCAAGACCGTGGCCGAGGGGTTCGCCGGTACGGAGTGGCGGGCGGTGCTGGCCGTCGGCGACCGGATCGACCCGGCGGAACTCGGGCCGCTGCCGGACGGCGTGACGGCACACCGGTGGGTCCCGCAACGGGCCGTCCTGGACCGCGCATCGCTGGCCGTCCACCACGGCGGCATGGCCACGGTGATGGAGTGCCTCCACCACGGCGTGACCTCGCTGGTCGTGCCCCGGCTCCGCGAACAGGCAGGCAACGCGAGGCGGTTGGCGGAGCTCGGCCTCGGCGGGGCGCTCCCGCTGCGCGCGGTCTCCCCCGACGCGGTGCGCGCCGCGGTGGCGCGGCTGCACTCCGACGCGGGCGTCCGCGCCCGGGTCGGGGCGGTGCGCGAGGAGATACGGGGATTCCGCGGCGCGGAAGCCGCGGCCGACGCGGTGGAACGCGGGCTCGCGACGTCATGAAGGCGGAAGTGATCGACGCGAACGGCATGAACGGCCCGCGTGGAGTGCACGGTGTGAACGACGTCCGCGAGAGGAGCGAGAACCTCACGTCCGGGCTGTCCGGGCCGTCCGACCTGAGCGTGGAAGTCATCGGCGGCGGCTTCGTCGCCCGGCAGGCGGTCCTGCACTTCGGCGCCCGCCCCGACGCCCCGTGCGCGACGCTGGTAGCGGCCGGGGTGTCGGACACCTCGGAGACCTCGCCGGAGTGCTTCCACCGCGAGGAACTCCTGATCCGGCGTACGGCGCGGCGGTGCCAAGAGGACGACCGGCTCCTGGTGTTCCTGTCCTCAGCGGCGGGCGGCCTGTACGGCAGGGAGGGCGAGGGCCGCGAGGAAGGACCGCCCGCGCCGTTCTCGGCGTACGGCAGGCACAAGCTCGCCATGGAGCGGGTCGTCGCCGACTCGGGTGCCCGCTGGCTGACGCTGCGGCTGAGCCATCTCGTCGGCACCCAGCAGAACTCCAGACAGCTGGTGCCGTCGCTGGTGCGCCAGATCAGGTCGGGCGAGGTCGCCGTGCACCGGGGCGCCTGCCGCGACCTCCTCGACGTGCGCCACTTCCTCGTCGTACTGGACCGGTTGCTCACGCTCGGCGTGCACGGCCGCGTCGTCAACGTGGCATCGGGGACCGCCGTGCCCGCCGAGCGGCTCGTCGCCGGGGTCGAGGCACGGCTCGGCCGCAGGGCGCGCCGGCGCTTCCACGACGTACCGCCCGAGACGCTGCGGATCTCCACCCGTCTGATGTGCTCGCTCGTCCCCGAGGCGGCGGGGTTCGGCCTGGGCCCGGACTACCCTGACGAACTCCTCGACCGTTACGTGCGCGGCGAGTCGACGGACGAGGGCCTGCCGGGCCGAGGAGGGCACGCATGACGTCCGCACCGCAGGTGCTGCCGCCTGCCGAGGCCGCGCCCGCACCCGTCCTGCGCCCCCGCGCGAACGCCTCCCTCGCCGACCGCCTGGCCCTCTCCGTCCTCGCCCGCGAGGGCACCGGCTCCGGGGTCCGTACGGCCCGGGTGCCCGACCTGCTGGCCGCGCGGGCCCGCTCCGGCGGCTACGTCGTGGACCGGGTCCCGCTCGACGACCTGTCCGGCTGGTCGTTCGCGCCCGGCACCGGCGACCTCGCGCACGACAGCGGCCGCTTCTTCTCCGTGGCGGGCCTGCGCGCCGAGGTCGGCGGGGCGGCGCCGCACGGCTGGGAGCAGCCCGTCATCCACCAGCCCGAGGTGGGCATCCTGGGCCTGCTCGCCCGGGAGTCCGACGGGGTGCTGCACTTCCTGATGCAGGCCAAGATGGAGCCGGGCAACGCGGGCCTTGTGCAGCTCTCCCCCACGGTGCAGGCCACCCGGAGCAACTACACCAAGGTGCACCGGGGCCGTGACGTCGCCTACCTGGAGCACTTCAGGGGGCCTTCGCGCGGCCGCGTCCTGGCCGACGTGCTCCAGTCGGAACACGGCTCCTGGTTCTTCCACAAGACCAACCGCAACATGGTCGTCGAGGTGCCCGCCGGCACCGACGTCCCGCTCCGCGAGGGGTACTTCTGGCTCACGCTCGGCCAGCTCGGCGAACTCCTGCGCCACGACGACGTGGTCAACATGGACTCCCGCTCCGTCATCGCCTGCCTCCCCTTCGCCCCGGAGTCCGCCTCGGCCCTGCACGCCGACACGGAGGTCCGTTCCTGGTTCACCGAGGAACGCGCGCTGCGCGACGTACGGGCCGAGCTGACCCCGCTGGCGACCGTCACCGGCTGGCACCGCGACCGCTGGTCGATCGCGCACGAGCAGGGCCGCTACTTCGAGGTGGTGGGCGTCTCCGTACGCGCCGAGGGCCGCGAGGTCCCGCAGTGGAACCAGCCCCTGTTCCGCCCGCTCGGCACGGGCGTCACGGCCTTCGTCACCCGGCGCTTCGGCGGCGTACGCCACGTGCTCGCCGCCGCGCGCAGGGAGGGCGGCTTCCTCGACACGGTGGAGCTGGGCCCCACGGTCCAGTGCACCCCCGCCAACCACGCGCACCTGCCCACGGACCGGCAGCCTCCGTTCCTCTCCACCGTCCTGGCGGCCCCCCGGTCGGCGGTCCTCTTCGGCACGGTCCTCTCCGAGGAGGGCGGCAGGTTCCTGCGCGCCCGCAGCCGCTACCTGATCGTCGAGGCGGACGAGTCCACGGCCCCCACGACACCACCACCGGGCTTCGTCTGGCTCACCCCCGGCCAGCTGAACGCCCTCACCCAGCACGGCCACTACGTCAACGTGCAGGCCCGCTCGCTGCTGGCCCCGCTCCTGACGACGGAGGACCCGCACTCGCCCACGTAACATCACAGAACACCCAAGACACACCAAGCCGGGCGAAAGGCGCGAACCCCATGGGCGAACTCCTAGCAGGTCTCCTCCGCGTCACCCTGGAAGCCCTCGCCTACCTGGCCCCCGTCGGCCCCGTCCAGAACCGCCTCAGAAAACGCCGCATGGCCCGCCTGGCCCAGGGCAAGGACGTCCGCGTCCCGGTCGACCTGAAGGACGCGGAACTCACGGAGAACACCTGGGAGAACGGCCACCTGCTCCTGGGCGGCGCAACCGTCTTCTGGCAGCCCCGCAAGGGCCACCGCGCCGCGATCCCCTTCACCTCCCCCACCCTGGAGATGACGTCGGCCGACAGCGCGACGGTGGCCTTCCGCTCCTCTTCGGGCCGCACGGAACTCCGCGTCCACGCGGAGGAGGCACCGGCGGTCCTCAAAGCGCTGGGCGGTGCGGAGGGCTGAGGCTTTCGCAGCTCTCCGCCTCGCGTCGGGATCTTTCCCACCCGCCCACCCGTTTCTCCGCGCCGATGGGTGGCCAGTAGGGGCCGGTGGCTGCTGTCGCGCCTCGGGTGCGTCTCGGGGCGGGGCCGCGGCGGTATGTCCGTCCTCGCTATCCCGGTGAGCCGTCGTCGTCATGCACCTCGGTACGCGGCCACTTGTGCTCCGGGCAGACATACCGCCGCGTCCCCTCCGGTCTCGCTCGCGGCTGCGGGACGGTGGGACACCGGGTGAACTGGGGCATCGGCGCGGTCCGGGGTGTAGGGAAAAGCCACCCGCACCGGGGCGCGCGGATGCCGGTTCCGGCTGCTCCGTTTCCTCGGGGGAACCGGCGCCTGACCCTGACACCATCGGAACCGCGATCAGCGCCCGTCACTCCGGTGTCGGTCATGGCGCCACAGCACCCGCACCACCTGCCCCACGGCCACCACGAGAGCCAGCACTCCGGCGGCCACTTGAAGCCCCTTCCGGATGCCGCGCGGCACGTCCAGGAACAGGGTGGGAAACAGGACGACACCGAACACGGCGAGCGCGAGAAACGCGGCGCTGAGCAGCGCGAACATGATCTCGACAGTCATCGCGTCCTTCTCCCAGCGCGACTCTCTGCCCATGTCCATGAGTCGAGTCTCGCACGGAAGCCCTGCCTCTTCCCGGCCTCGTCCAACTCGCCTGCTCCGGCGCTCCGTGCACATACGCAACGGCATGAACCACACCGTCGGGTCGGGCGAGGATCCGGCCGTCCTGCCGGGCACGCGCGCCGACGCCCGTGGGCGGGATCACGCCACACGGCGCCCAACCGTGTTGCGCCTGCAACTCCACAGGGGAGAGTATGTTCGATGCGCTACGTGGCGTAAGTGACGCGTGCGGTTTCCGTGATGAGGAACTACCGCAGCGCACCACACAGTTCGGGGAACACGGGGTGGGTCATGAAGTTCGACATGGGAGAGACGACTCTCACGGTGCTGGGGAAGAGCACCGCGGGGTCCACTGACGATCTCGGCACGCTGATCCACCTGCTGGTGCAGGCGGCGGAGCCGTTGGAAGGCAAGTTCAACGGGAGCGGCAAGGCGACCTTCGACTCGTTCAAGTCGCGTGCGGACGAGGTCACCAAGGATCTGAACGGCGCGCTGGCCTCGATCCTGGGCGGACAGGCGGGGATGGACACCGCGTTCGGCTCCGGTGACCAGGAACAGGCCGACAACGCCCACCAGAACATGGGCTCCGCCAACTTCGACGCCGCCCGCTTCTCCGGCTGACCAGCCGTTCACACACACCACTCGGGTTCTCAGGGGGACTTCCCACCATGGCAGGAAACCAGGACCGCCGCTCCTACGACACCGGCGCCTCGTCCGACGTGCAGGGCGGACTGCAGATCATCATCGGCCATCTGGAGCGGGTCCTCGGCGACCACGACCGAGCCGTGAAGGCCGCGATGGCCGACTACCAGGCCGATGGCGTCTCGGACGAGTACCACGGCAAGGAAGTCCGCTGGAACAAGGCCGCCAACGAGGTGCGCGACATCATCCATCTGGTACGCGACACACTGGAGAAGAACGACGGCACCGCACAGACGACGGTCACCAAGGCGCGGGCCGCTGTCGACAACATCGGTTGACGGACGCCACGGGGTAGCAGGGGCGGAAAACGGGGATTGGTAGGGGATCTGGCATGCCTGCGTGGGACATCTCGCCGTCCGGGGTGGACTCGGTGACATCGCTGGTGGGGCTCGCGATGGACGACGTCGCCAAGGACGTCAAAGCGTACGGCGAGGACGTGCGGAGCGCGGCCTCCTCGGCCGGCACGATCAGTGCCGGCTACTGCGGCGCCGCGCCCGTCGGCCCGGTCGGCGCGGCACTGGCCCTGTTCGTGGAGAGGACCGCGGGAGACGTGCTCTTCCTGAGCGCGCGGGCCTCCAAGTCGGTGAACGGCGCGATCGAGGCCACCAACTTCTACGTGGCCGGTGACTTGGAGCAGGCGGAGAACGCCCAGGAGCAGGCCGCGAAGGCACCCGACATGAAGGCCATCCTGGCGGCTGCCCTCAAGAAGAGCGCCGACAAGTGAAAATGATCGAGCCCGGGGGCATACCGCGGTTCACCGGCGACTTCGAGCAGCTCGACAAGGACGTCTCCGGGCTGCGTGGTGACGCCACCGGCATCCGCGGCGGCGGTGCCGATGTGCACTCGCGTTTCCAGATGCTGGGGGCCTACTACACCGCGCCGGAAGCCGACGACCTGTTCGCGACCACCCAGCCGGTGATGGACAAGGCGGACGAGTTCGCAGCGGACCTGGAGACGGTGGCCGACGCGCTGGAGACCTTCTCGATCGAAGCCCGCCCGCTCGCCAAGCGGCTGGAGCGGCTGCGGGGCGAGGCCGGAGAGTTCGTGGACAGCGTCGAGGGGGACGACGACTGGACCTACGACGGAGACAAGACCGACCGGAACAACGAGCTCATGGACGGCGTGGCCGAGGCCGAGAGTGCCTTCCGCGCCGCCGAGCGCCAGGCCGCGAGCAAGATTTCGGCGATCGTGCGCGGTCCCAGGTTCATCGAGGACGACGGCAGTCACAAGTCGAACAAGAAGACCGTGATGTACGGCTTCGACGCCGACCACCTCAAGGAGGCCAAGGAACTCCCCTGGGGCAGCTACGTCAGCGAGTCCATCCACGCGTGGGAGATCCACCGGCACATCAAGCACTACGTCTGGGACGGCTTCGTCGTCGACGGCGCTGTAGGCACCCTGAAGGGGCTGGGGCCCTTGGTCGGCATCGGAGGCTCGGCCAAGGACGCCTGGAGCAACCTCGGGGATGTCGTCAGTGGCATCGGCCAGTACACGATGACCCCCATCGATTGGGCCCTGGACCACACGATCGGCCCGGACGACAGCTCCGGGGACAACAAGCAGAAGGCCGCCGCCCGCGAGTTCGGCAAGTCCCTGGTGGCCTGGGACCAATGGGACGAGAACCCGGTCCAGGCCGCAGGGACCACCACCTTCAACGTCCTCACACTGGGCGCCGGACCGCTGGGGGCTATCGCCAAGGGAGGCAAAGGCGGGGCGGCGGCCAAGGCCGCCGGAGTGGGAGCGAAGATCGGCACCTACGCCGACCCGCTCTCCGCCGGGCTCACGGTGGGCGGCAAGGCCATCAGTAAACTGCCCAGCGTCGCCGACCTCACCGCCCGCGTCCGCACCGGCACCGATGCCACACCCGATCTGCAGCGCGTACACAGCGACCTCGAGTTCGACGGCTCCAGAGTCCGTGTCGAGGACGGCGAGTTCATCCGGGTCGATGCCGACGGCCGCCGCATCGAGGACACGGCACCAGAGGAGCTCTCGGCAGCCGAGCGGGCGTCCGAGGGATCGCCGGGCCAGCGGGAACCGGCCTTGATGGGCGCCGGAGCTCGTGGGCCCGAGGGTGCGGCCGCTGCGGGGAAGAATGTTCCGCCGGAAGCGGGCCACGGGGGTTCGCCTCACAGCACCAGTGGTGACGATCTCACCCGCGGTTCATCCGGCGGATCCCAACCGCCCAGTGGCCGAGGGGCCGGGGCTGGAAACGGACTGCCGGACGATTTCGGCCGCGTCGGTGATGGCGCAGCCACGCCGGGCAGTCAAGCAGACAACGGCGCGGGAGCTGCCGACGATGGGCAACCATCTGCTCGGGAACGAACTCCCGAAGAGCAGAAGAAGGTCATCGCGGAGCAGATCAAGAAGGCGAACGATCCGGACCAGACTTGGTTCGAGAAGAACTACCGCTCCGACGGCCACCGCAAGAGCATCAAGACGCTCGACGAGAACGGGGATGAGCTGCCGATCCTGGCCAAGGACTCGGATGGCAACTGGATAGCCAAGGACTCGCTGCCCCCGAAGCCAGGCGCGAAGAGCACGCTCGACCCCAAGAGTCCGTTCACGCGCGATTCGGTTCCGGACGGCGAGATGGGCCACCTCGACGAAGCGGCATCGAACCGCAAGGTCTCCAACGCCCTGACCAATGCCGAGCGGGCGTTCAAGGAGGATCCCTCCGCCAAGTACCTGGCGGAGCTCAACAAGGCGCAAGCCGCATTCGACGCCCAGATGCCCGGAAGACCCAACAACAGCTCGATAGCCGAGGCACTCGGCGAGCAGGCGGCCATGCGGCACGTCATCCCTAAGGCTTTCACGGACGCCCAGTGGATCGATTTGCCGAAGACACCCAACGGCGCGAACATGTTCGATCAGCTGTACAGGCTCGACGACGGAACGCTCGTCATCGCCGAGGCCAAGGCGCCGAAGGCCAATCCGATCTGGCGTAAGGGAGCCGGCGATGCGGAGGGCTGGATGGTTCAGCAGGGCACGCGACCGTACATCGAGACGATCCTTTTCCAGATGGAGAGGAACTCGGGGCTCATCGCGCGAGACAGCGCTGGGAACGTGGTGCGGGACAGCGCAGGCAATCCAGTGACGAACCTCGACATCGCGAACGAGATCTCCGATGCCTTGGAAGCTGGGAAACTGAAGTACGTCATGGTGAAGGCTACGGAGAACCCAGGTACCTACGCTGGTGCGAAGATGGAGCACTTCGACATTGGATAAGAGGAGAAGAAGGTCCTTGGTTACGCACATTCCCCGCCATGAGTACCCTCCCAGCCTTGCAGGCGACATCGACACGGCAGCGGGCCTGAAGGGGCTCGCGAAGCGTGCTGACGAGATGTTGGAGCGGATCGAGCGGTCGGACATGTCCCGACGGCGAGTGTTCGATACGACGCTGATCTTGGCCGAGACGCGATGCAAACTGGACTCGGACGCTGAGGAGTTCGAGACCTGGGAAGCGTGGGTCACGGCCATGCAACTGGGCTCCACCCGGTTCGCCATGGCCACCGCACCTGAGGGCAGCACCGTGACGTGCAGGATCAAGGAGAAGGAGTGGCACCTTCCCGCGACCGGACCTCAGCCTCACGTGAACGCGAGCTCATGGGTCAAGGCCTTCTACCTTGCACTGATCTGCCGTGAGAACGAGCGGCTGAGCGAGCTGGCCCAGGTGCCCGTCGCTCTGCTACGCGAGTCTGGCGCGACGTTCGATGAGTACATCTACTCATGGGTCGAGACCCTCCAACGCTTCTGGCTGGGTCAGGAGGGCGTGAGCACCCACTTGGTGGCCGCCGTGGACGGCACAGGCCCGGATTCAGCGCAGCACGCTGACCAGGAACTGATGTCGTTCGTCCTGTATCCGCCGATCATCCTGTTCTACCGCTATCTGCGTGGGGACCACGCCCAGTTCAACGAAGCCCTCGTGGACGCGATCAAGTGGCACAAGTCCTACTGGAGCGGGGACGACGACCGCGCCATCAGCAGCGAAGGCAACGTGGCCCTCGGCCCGTTGGCCATCGCCTGTCTCGCACGAGACCGAGGCTTCCCGATCGAGGTGGACTCGGAGTACCTGCCGAAGGCTTTGCTGGACTTCGCCTGGGCGGGCGAGATCGACACCTGAGCTACGCGCGGGGCCTCGCCACATGCCAGAGCAGCCGTCAAGGAGCCCCGTGGGACGCGTCCACTAGGACGCCACGCTCTTCCCTGTCCTCGATGGGGGCTTGTCGACCATTGAACCCGTAGCACTCTTGGCGCACTCCTAGGCGGGAGAGCCGAGGAATAGCGTGCCTGACTCGCTTCCGCCCGGCGGACGCGGTTGTGAATTGACTCAACAGAAGCGGATGGCGTGGCAGCCCAGGATTACGACAGTCAGTTGCTGGAGTCGGTGTCGGTGCGGCGTCGACGACTGCGGGATGCCCTGTTGTTCGGGTCTCAGCGGCAGCGGCGAACGGTCGATGAACGGTTGGGAAAAGTATTCGCCGGAGTCGTGATTGCCGCAGTGTTGTGTGCCGGGTGTGTGGGGTGGTCGTTCATTTCGCATCGACTTATCGGGAAGAGCCCTTACAGCTCCTCCGTTCCCTCTTCCTCTCCGTCCGCACCGACCTCCTCACCCTCCGTAAGCCCTTCTTCTCGATGATAGGTTCGAACGCGTGATATCTGCGGGGCCGTTGAGCCGCACGAGCGGTACGAGTCGTACGGCCTTGAGCCGGGTCACTCTGGTCGGTGAGCAGCGCCGAGTGGACCTCGTGCTTCCTTCGCAGGAGCCGATCGGCCTGCTGATTCCCGAGGTACTGCGCCTGCTGGGCGATCAGGTCGGCGGAAAGCCGATGCTGCGGCATCTGGTGACCACGGACGGCTCGGCGCTCGCGCACGACAGCACGTTGGAGTCGGCCGGTGTACCGGACGGCGCGGTACTGCGGCTGGTCCGGGCCGAGGACGCGCCTTCCGCGCCGGTGGTGCATGACGTCACCGATGAGGCCGCCGACGACCTGGACGTACGGGCCTGGCGGTGGCGGCCCGCCACGCGGCGGATGGCGGCAGGTCTCGCGACCGTGGTGTGGGCGCTCGTCGCAGGAGTGCTGGCCCGCGACGAGTTCGAGCCGACCGCCGTGGGCGGTGCGCTGCTCGGCGCCGGTGCGCTGGCCGCTCTCGCCGGAGTCCTGCTGGGCTGGGTCCGGCGGCTCGGCCTGGCCGCCACCCTCATCGTGACGGCCGGAACCCTGGGCGTGCTGGGCACGTGGACGCTCGGCGAGGCCCGCTCCTGGTCCGGAGCGGTGCTGCTGGCAGGCACGGCTGCGAGCACCGCGGCGGCGCTCTTGCTCCTGGGCTGGTTCTCGCCGCTGGGGCGCGGCGCGTTGATCGGTGCCGGAGCCCTCGTGGGGTGCCTCATGGCCTGGGAAGCGGCCATCGCCCTGCAGGACGGCGCCGGGACAGCCACTGGGCAGGCCAGGACAGGCGCGGTACTCGTCGTCGTGTCCGTCGTGATGCTCGGGGTGCTGCCACGACTCGCCTTGATGGCATCAGGGTTGTCGGGCCTTGACGACCGACGCTCGGGCGGTGCGTCGGTGAGCCGGTATCAGGTGGGTGCCGCGCTGACGGCCACGCACCGCGGACTGGCCCTCGCCACGGTGGTGCTGGCCGTCTCGGCAGCCGCAGCCGGGGGGCTGGTGCTGCGCGAGCCGACCGTGTGGAGCGTGCTGCTCGCCGTGGTCACCGCGATGGTGCTCGCGCTGCGCGCACGCGCCTTCCCCCTGGTCGCCGAGGTAGTGGCCCTGTTGGTCGCCGCCACGGTCGTCACGGTCGCGCTGATGGTGGTGTGGCTCGAGCGGTCGGCTGCCGCGGGGCCGTTGGCGGTGCTCGTCCTTCTGGCGCTGATCCCCCTGGTGGTGCTGGCGGTCGAGCCTGCCGAGCATGTACGGGTGCGGCTTCGCCGGGCGGGGGACGTACTGGAATCGATGGGTGTGATCGCGATGCTGCCGCTGGTCATCGGGGCCTTCGGCGTGTTCGGGCGACTGCTCGACACCTTCGCTTAGGGGTGTGCGGGATGGCTCAGGGCAGCGGTCAGGGAAGTGACTGGCAGCGCGGCGTGCTGCGGGAGTTGGGAGCCGGTGGCCCCTCCGCGGCAGGGCCGTCGGCTACCGGGAAGGCAGCTACGGAACAGACGGCACCCGGACAGCCGGCCATCGACCAGGCGCCGGGGCCGGACTCGGCCGTGGAGCCCCGGACTCAACGCCCGCATACGCCACAGCCCATGCCGGGTGGCAGCCGCGACCCGCGTGTCCCCATGCCCGCCCCGGAGTCCGTACCGACCGTCGACCCACGTCTGGCACACGCACTCGGACGGGCGCAGCACGGCGATTCGGTGGTCCGGCGAACCGGGCGTTCCCTGCGCGGACTGACCGCGTCGGCCGGGCAGGAGGTCGCCGACCAGACACGGCTGGCACGTGAGGTACAGCAGCCGGTGACCACCGGACGCGTCATCGCCGTGACGTCGATCCGGGGCGGGGTGGGCAAGTCCACGGTCTCCGCACTTCTTGCCCGGACGTTCAACCACTACCGGCACGACCCCGTACTCGCCCTGGAGGCGGACGCCGCCCTCGGCACGCTGCCGGTGCGCCTCGGTGCGGAGTCGGTGCGCTGGGCGTGCGCGGACCTGGCCCAGCTCCTCAGCCCGGCGATGCAGCTCACCGATGTCACCGGCTATCTGGTGCCCGTCGCGGACGGCGGGTGGCTGCTGCCCGCGGGCCAAGGGCGGGTCGGCGCTCCTCTCGACGTCCCCACCTACCGGACCGTCACACTGGCGCTCCGTCGCTATTTCGCGGTGACCGTGGTGGACTGCGAGACGCTGCCGGGCGAGGTGGCGCGCACCGCGATGGACACCGCACACGCCCGTGTCGTCGTCGCTCCGATGACGGCCGAGGGCGTGAACGGCACCCGGGTGGTCCTGGACTGGCTGGCCCGGCTTCCGCATTCGGCACTGGCCACCACGGTCGTCGCGCTGAGTGCGAACTCCCCCGATACGACGCTCGATCTGAAGACCGCGGCCGCGCATCTGCGGGAGACCGGGGTGAACGTGGTGCCCCTTCCCTACGACCGTCATCTGGCCCAAGGAGGCCCCATCCACACCGGCATGCTCGGCCAGAGTTCCCGCGCGGCGGCCGTCCGGCTGGCCGCCGAGGCGATGCAGCGGGCGGTGCGGGTCCGATGACCAAGCACCTCGTCCATCGCCCGGCCCGCAGCCACCGGCCGCCGGCCGTCACCGTGGAGCGCGTCATCGAACCGCCGCCGAACCTGCCCGAGGGCAAGATGGGCAACGCGGCGACCGCGCTGCTGCCCATGGCCGGCGTCATGGGCTCGGTCGTCATGATGACGGTCATCCGCAACAGCCAGTTCGCCGCCGTCGGCGCCATCGTCCTCGTCTTCGCGCTGTTGGGTGCGGTGGCGCTGTTCCTGTCCCAGCGGGGCAAGGCCCAGCGGACCCGGCGTACTCAGCGCGAGCGCTATCTGGAGTACGTCGAGGAGCAGCGCGAGGAACTCGGTTCCGCGGAGAAGGAGTTGCGGCATCGGGCGCGGATCCTCAATCCACCGCCCGCCGCGCTGTACGACCTGGTGCGCGACCCGGCGCGGCTGTGGGAGCGGCGCCGTCTTGACGGCGACTTCCTGAGCGTACGGCTCGGTACCGGTGACGTACCCGTGCAGAAGCTGGCGATCGGCCAGAACTCCGCCGGCGGCGTGCTGACGCCGCCCGACCCCTTCATGCTGAACGAGGCGCGCGCGCTGCAGCACCGCTTCACCACCTCGACCGACTTCCCGCTGCTGGCGCCGCTGGACCGGGCGGGCAACGTCAGCATCATCGGGGAGCGGGATGACGTACTGCGCGTGGCCCGCGCCCTGCTGGTCCAGGCCGCGGTGACCCACGCACCGGACGATGTCGCCATGGCGCTCAGCGTGCCCGGCGACCGGCTGGCCCAGTGGGAGTGGGCGAAATGGCTGCCCCACGTGCTCGACGCACAGCAGGAGGACGGGCCGCTCGCCGCCCGACGCATCGCTCAGGACCTCGACGCGCTCGCCCGCCAGTGCGCCTCGGACCTGCGGCGCCGCGCCTCCTACGCGGCAGAGGTACGTCGCGGACTCTCCGACCGCCACGCGCTGCGGATGTCCGAGCGACTGCTCGCCGTCAGCGACTGCCACGGCAGCGCAGCCGTCGAACTGCCGCGCCCGGACATGGCAGTTGACCTCGCCGGGATGGGCGTGACCGTGCTGCACCTCCTTGAGCAGCAGGTGCATGAGCCCGATCAGGTCAGCGTCCGCATCACGGTCCACGGCGACCAGGTGATCGTCGAAGACCTCCGCTCTCCCGACGACCCGCCCGGTCGCGGCACCACCGATGCGATGAGCATCGCGAGTGCCGAAGGGCTCGCCCGGATGCTGGCCCCGCTCCGGCTGTCGGCCGAATCGGCCGCGGAGGGCACCCCGATCTCCGGGCCCGTGGACTTCCCCGAGCTGCTCGGCATCGACGACCCGGCCGTGCTCGATCTGGCACGGCTGTGGGCGCCGCGCGGCGAACGGGACTTCCTGCGCGTTCCCATCGGTCTGAGCGACCGGCACGAGCCGGTGCTCCTGGACCTCAAGGAATCCTCCGAACTCGGCATGGGCCCGCACGGGTTGTGCGTGGGTGCGACCGGCTCCGGGAAAAGCGAACTGCTGCGGACCCTCGTCCTCGCCCTCACCGCCACGCACGCGCCACAGGACCTGGCGCTGGTCCTGGTCGACTACAAGGGTGGCGCCACCTTCGCGCCGTTCACCGAACTCCCGCACGTCGCCGGTGTCATCACCAATCTGGAGAACCAGGCCGGGCTCGTCGAGCGCGTCCACACCAGCCTCGCCGGCGAGGTGAAGCGCCGCCAGCAGGTCCTCAAGGACGCGGGGAACGTCGCCGACATCGGACACTACGGCGCCCTGCGAGAGCACCGGCCCGACCTGGAGGCCCTGCCCCACCTCTTCGTCATCATCGACGAGTTCGGTGAACTCCTCACCGCCAAGCCCGACTTCATCGACCTGTTCCTCTCCATCGGCCGGATCGGCCGCTCCATCGGCGTACACCTGCTGCTCTCCAGCCAGCGCATCGAGTCCGGCAAGCTCAAGGGCCTGGAGACGTATCTGTCCTACCGGCTCGGCCTGCGGACCTTCTCCGCGGACGAATCCCGTACGGTCCTCGACACGGTCGACGCTTTCCAGCTGCCGCCGCTGCCGGGCTTCGGGTACCTCAAGGTCGACACATCGACGTACGAGCGCTTCAAGGCGGGGTACGTCTCCGGCGCCTACCGCGGTCCGGCCTTCCGCGACGCGACGGCCTCGGAGCCACTCGCCCTGCCCTACCCCGCCTACAACGGAATGCCCGACAAGGGGAAGGCCGCGTCCTCCGAGGAACCCGCCATGCGCGAGCGGGAAACCGGGGCGACCGTTCTGTCGACCATGGTGGACCAGCTCTGCGCCGCCGCACCGCCCGTCCGTCGGATCTGGCTGCCGCCGCTGCCCGACGCCGTCACGCTCGCCACCGCCGCGGGCCCCGTCCAGGCATCCGAGCGCGGGCTGCATCTGGCGCACCGGGGCGGGGCGATGCGGGTGCCGCTGGGTGTGCTGGACGACCCGGCCAGGCAGTGGCAGGCACCCTGGGAGCTCGACCTCACCGTCGCCGGCGGACACACCGCCGTCATCGGCGGGCCACAGTCCGGCAAGACCACCCTGCTGCGTACCCTCGCCCTCTCGCTGGCCCTGACCCATACACCGAGCGACGTCGCCGTCTACGGCCTTGACCTGGTGGGCGGCGGGCTCGCCGCACTGGCCGGGCTGCCGCACGTCGGCGGAATCGCGGGCCGCGCCGACCACGAACGCGCCGCCCGGACGGTGGCCGAGGTCGGCACCCAGCTCGCACTGCGCGAAGAGCTCTTCCGCGTCCACGGCATCGACTCCGTCGACCAGCTGCGTCACCTGCGGGCCCGGGGCGAACTGCCGGAGCTCGGCTCCACCGACATCGTGCTGCTCATCGACGGATTCGGCGCGCTGCGCGACGAGTTCGCCGAGCTCGACGACACCGTCGCCGACCTCCTCAAGCGGGGCAGCGGCTACGGGATCCACATCGTGGCGGGCATGCTGCGCTGGAACGATGTGCGCATCGCCACCCAGTCCATGTTCGGCACCCGCGTCGAACTGCGCCTGAACGACCCCTCCGACTCCTCCGTCGACCGCAAGCTCTCCGAGACGCTCTCCCCCGACACCCCGGGCCGCGTCCTCACCGACGGGAAACTCTTCGCGCAGGTGGCGCTGCCGCGCATCGACAACGTCCCCGCCACCGACGATCTCGGCCCCGCTCTGGAGCGTGCCGCGCGTACGCTCCGGGCCGGCTGGCACGGCGAACTCGCCGCCCCCGTACGGGTACTGCCCACCGCTCTGCCCGCCGCCGACCTGCCCGGGACGACGACCGAGCCGACCCGCGTGCCGGTCGGCGTCGACCAGGACGCCCTCGCACCGGCCCTGCTCGATCTCTTCGAAGAGGATCAACACCTGCTCGTCCTCGGCGACAACGAATGCGGCAAGACCAATCTGCTCAAGCTGATCACCCAGCAGCTCATCGACCGCTACGGCGACAAGGAACTGGTCTTCGGCGTCTTCGACCCGCGCCGCGGCCTGCGCGGTCACATTCCCGAGCCCTACCGCGGCGGCTACGCCCACAACCCCAAGCTGGCCGCGGCACTCGCCACCGGTATCTCGGGCGAACTGGAGAAGCGTCTGCCGGAGACCGCCGACCCGGACGCCGCCGACGTCGGACCCTCCTTCAGCGGTCCGCGCATCGTCATCCTCGTCGACGACTACGACATCCTGACCACCGCGGGCCAGCAGCCCCTGGCCCCCTTCCTGCCCTACATCTCCTCCGCCCAAGACATCGGCCTGCACTTCGTCGTCACCCGCCGCGTCGCCGGATCTGCCCGCGCCCTGTACGACCCCTTCCTCACCACCCTGCGCGAAACCGGCACGACCGCCCTGCTCATGACCGGCGACCGCACCGAGGGCCAGCTCTTCCCCGGCCTCTACGCCTCGGCCCAGCCCCCGGGACGCGGCACACTGGTGCGGCGGGGGCGCCGCCACCAAGTCGTACAGACCGCCCTGGCCGCCGAGGCCGTCACCCTGGAGAATCCGCACTCGTGACCACGGACGTCATCGCCTTCACTCCGAGGATGCCCGACATCAAGACCGTGCTCGCCGGGCTCTTCGCGGGCGGTCCTGACCTGGGCGTGGACACTCTGGCGCAGGGAGCCGTGGTCCAGCTCCGCGCGGCCGACGGCCGCCCCCTGGTGTCCGTGGAGGCTCCGCTGCTGGTGCATCTGCCCGGTGAGTTGCAGCGTCTCCTCGGCACCGAAGTCCCCGCACCCGACGGCCCATTCTGGTGGACCGAGGCTCGCGCATCCACCCGGGCCGAGGAGGGCGAGCGACTCGCCGGTTCCTTCGCCGGACGGCTGGCAGCGATCCTCGGTGGCGGCGTCTGGCCTCCGCGGGCCGCCCACACCGAGGTCGTCCCCGTCGCGGCCGACCCGGTCAGCGTGCTCAGCGCCCCGGCGGCCGCGCCCCCCGCGGTCGACGTACTCACCGACAAGGCCGCGGTGGTGATCCAGGATCGTCCCGTGGTCCCCATGTCGAGTTGGCTCGCCGACGCGTTGCGCGTGACCGCCGAGGAGGATCTGGCCCTGCAGATCGTCACCCCGCCCCACACCCGGCTCACGCTCCCCACCCGTGCTGCTCTGCACGGCCACCCCAATCGCTGGGTGGTCCAGGACCCCGAATGCGGCTATTACGACGGACTGTCCGGCGTTCAGCTCCGTTGGCAGGACGGCCAGTTCGCGCCGGTGGAAACGGCGAAGGGCCGGCCCCGGGTCGCGGAGGCCTTCGCGCCTCCTGCGCCTCCCGAGGCGGCCGCGTCCTCCGGCGAGCGCCAGCTGAGCCTCTCCCTGCAGACCACGCACGCCGTCGACGAACACCTCTGCCTCGGTACGGCCATGGAAGCGGCATGGAGAGCCCTCACCGGCGCCCCACCGGCGGGCTGGTCCACCGCCGAGCCCATCAGCCTGCCCTGGTCCACCCGCCAACTGACCGAACTGGCGCGGGCTCGTGCCCGGCGATCGGCCCCCACCTGGCTGACCGCCATCGGCACCCCCGACCGCCCGTGCATCGCCACCGCCCGCATCGTTCACACCTCGGCGGGCATCGAAGAACACATCACCCTCACGCTCGGCTACGCCGCCGATGAGGAGCTGCCCCTGACGGCCATCACCCCGCTGGCCGAGGTCCTCTCCACCGCGCACGGCCTGACCTCGATGCTCACCACACTCCGCGCCGCCCGCAGGGACCTCACGGTCCCACCCAGGCTCGAGGCCCCGCCGATTCCCGTCTCCTTCACCCTCGGCCCCGACGCGGCGGACAGCACCGGCCTGTCTCGTGCCCTGCACCCGCCGGCCGGCCCCCGTCCCGTCCAGCTCGGCCCCCGGTCCCGGCCCGCACTCCACTACCCCCTGAGCGACGGCACCGACCCCGACTCGTGGGCCGTGCTCCACCAGCTCACCCAGCACCTCAAGACCGAGCAGAGCTGACACCGCGCCCGCGCCACAACGAAGAACGGCCCCGACCACAGGGAAACCCTGGTCGGGGCGGAGGAAGCGGCAGACGAGTCGGGCTGTACGCCGGGTTCTGTCGCCCGGTCGCCTCGCGGCGGCCGGGGAGACGGCCATCCATCTAGGGCCGGCATTGCTGCCGGCCTCGTGCGGTCTACCCGCGGACTCGGGCGGGCAGCCCTCGAACGTCCGCGCAGAAGCGCCTTCTCCTGAGAGGAGGTGCTTCCTCTTGACCTTGCTCCAGGTGGGGTTTACCTAGCCGCCTGAGTCACCTCAGGCGCTGGTGGTCTCTTACACCACCGTTTCACCCTTACCGGGGGCCGGAGCCCTCGGCGGTCTGTTCTCTGTGGCACTGTCCCGCGGGTCACCCCGGGTGGCTGTTAGCCACCACCTTGCCCTGTGGAGCCCGGACGTTCCTCGGGAAGGGCCCCCGAAGGGGTCTTCACGCGGCCGTCCGCCCGGCTCGTCTGCCGTGCCGACCATGGTACCCGCCGTGCGCCGCGGGCCCGCGCCGTGGCCAGGAAGGATCCGGCGCCTCCGCGAGCGACCAGGCGTCGCCGCCGTGAGGTGCGGCACGGTCAGCACGGCGACGCCCGCGAGGCCGAGGCCGGGCCCGGTGAGGCGGCGCGCGCCGAGGCGTTCGCTCTTTCGGGCCGCAGCCATCAGCAGCGCGGCGTGACGTCACGTGGCTGGCACCGGCTCGGCCGGGACCGTCCACCGCTCGCTCACCCACGCGTCCAGGCTGGTCAGTTCGGGGTGGCGCTCGCGCAGCGCGGGCAGGTCGGCGCGGAAGCCCACGGTGTTGAACCAGTCGAACATGGCCCCCATCTCCGCGCTGTGGGCCCGTACCTGCTCGACGGGCTGGGCGTCGAAGCGCACCGGACGGCCCGCGGCGCGGCCGAAGATCTCGGCCATCTGAGGGCCGGTCACCTCGTCTCCGGCGATCTCGATGGTGCGCCCCAGGTAGTCGGCGGGTGCGTCGAAAGCGGCCGCGGCGATGGCCCCGATGTCCCCGGGAGTGATCATCTGCAACCGGGTCTCCGGCGCCAGTGCCAGGGTGAGCACCAGCTCGCCGTCGGCCCACCGCGGTCCGAGTCCTTCGAAGTTGGTGATGAAGAAGGACGGTCGCAGCACCGTGGCCGGCAGCCCGAGCGCCTCGATGTGCCGCTCGACCTCGCCCTTGCTCGCGAAGTGCCGCACCTCGCCGGGCCGGTCGGCGCCGTCCACGGAGCTGTAGACGAAGTGCGCGACGCCCGCCCGCGCCGCCGCGTCCGCGACCGCCTTGCCCTGCCGCGTCTCGCCGGCGAAGCCGTCGGGCCCGGCGAAGGTCTGCACGCTGAAGACGCCGTACGCCCCCGCCAGCGCAGCATCCAGCGAGGCCGCGTCGTCGAGATCGCCGCGCACCAGCACGGCCCCCGCCTCCTTCAGCGCCCGAGCCTCCGCCTTGCCGGGATCACGCACCAGCGCATGTACGGCCCAGCCGCGGGACAGCAGGGCGCGGGCGGTGGCGCCGCCCTGCTTGCCGGTCGCACCGGTGACCACCACGACACGGTTGTCAGTCATCACAGACTCCTCAATAAGCGCAGGTCCCGGGCGACCGCGAAGTAATCGCCCCGATGACCAGAAGCCTGTGTCCTCAACCTCACTTGAGGTCCAGCCGACGTGACTCACATCACTCGCCAGATGCGGATCGCTCCGTCGCCCGCCCTCACCGGTCCAACGCGCGCGCCCCCGTCCGCCATGCCGCGCCGAGGTCGACGCCGTCGGGAAAGCGGCCGTGGATCTCCAGGATGACCATGCCGTGTGCGAACGCCCACGCGGCCCGCGCGAGGTCGACGTCGCCGGCGCAGGCCCGCATGAGGGGGGCCGCGGCCCGGTCCTCCAGGCCCTGGGGCAGGGCGTGGCGCGGGAGCGGGCGTTCGGTGGCGAGGCGGTAGAGGTGCGGGTGGCCCAGGGCGTACGCGCGGTACGCGTCGGTCAGCGCTTCGAGCGAGCCCGGCGTCGCCGCCTCCGCCTCCTCACAGGCCCGCGCGGACTCGTCGAGCATCTGCGCGATCAGCTCGACCTCCACCGCCGACTTGTCGGGGAAGTGCTTGTAGAGGGAGGGCGCCTTGATGCCGAGCCGGTCGGCGAGCGAGCGCATCGTGAGCTTCTCCGCGCCGGACTCCTCGAGGAGTTCCCGCGCGGCGGCGACGATCTCCCGGGCACGGGGGGTGAGGTGCTCCCCCCACGTCGGGAGATCGTGCGCCCGTTGCTGGTCAGCCACGCTGGAAGCCTTCCTTCGTACGGAGTCCATAGCCGAAGGCGCGATCGTACGAGATGTGGGCGAGCCAGCCGCACAGGGCGGCGAACGCGGGGGCCCAGGCGACGGGCGTGAAGGTGTAGAGGGCCATGAGCGCGAGGGGGACCAGGGCCCGGTGGGCCGCGTTGTAGTACGGGACGGCGCGGGGCGGGAGCTGGCCGTGGGCCATCTTCGGCGCGTCGCGCACGGCCACCAGGAAGGTCAGGTCGGGGGCGATGAAGAAGAGCCCGGCGAGCAGTCCGGCGAGCCAGCCGTGGTTGACGCCTTCGAGCACGGCGAAGGCCGACCAGAAGAGGGCGTTGGCGAACCAGGCGACGCGGCGGGTGACGGCGAGGGCCCGCACGGCGGTGGGGGCGGGGGCGGGCGCCCGGTCGGCGGCGGCCGAGGTCGGGGCGGTGGTCGGGGCCGGGGTCAAGGTGTTGTTCATGAGGTCCTCCTCGCGGCTCGACGTAGCCCGGAACGTTCGGCTAACTGCGTTAGCTAGAACAGTAGGGCTAACGCAGTTAGCCGTCAAGGGTCCGTCCGTCGGAGAAACCTCCCGCCAGCCCGCCGGGGCCTCCTTGACCTTGCCGCAGCGTCAACGTTTCTACTGGGGTCATGCGGATCGGAGAACTCGCCGGCCTCGTCGGCGTCACCACCCGTGCCATCAGGCACTACCACCACCTGGGCCTGCTGCCCGAGCCCGAACGGCGGCCCAACGGCTACCGCGAGTACGGGCTGCGGCACGCCGTCGCCCTGGCCCGCGTCCGGCGGCTCACCGGGCTCGGCCTCGGGCTCACCGAGGTACGGGACGTGCTCGCCGACGACGCGGGCCGCGAGCTCGCCGAGGTCCTCGCCGAACTCGACGCCGACCTCGCCCGCGAGGAGGCCGCCATCCGCGAGCGCAGGGCACGGCTGCGCACCCTGCTCGACGACGCGGAGCGCGGACGGCTCTCGCCCGAGGGACCCGTCTCCGCCGAACTGGCCGACTTCTTCGGCGAGTTGTCCCGTGCGACAGCGGGGCACACCGGGCCGGAGTCCGCGATGGCCGCGAAGGACAGGGAGTTCCTCGCCCTGTTCGACACCACCGCGTCCCCCGAGGACCGCGCGGCCTTCCTCACCGCGCTCCGCCCCGCGCTCGGCTCGCCGCAGGCGGTGGAGCGGGCCCACGCCGTGTACGCGCGGCTCGACGCGCTCGCCGACGCCGACCTCGCGGACCCGGCCACCCGGGACGCCGTGGAGGACGCCGCGCGGACACTCGCCGACGCCCTGCCCGCCACACTCCTGACGGATCTCGGCAGCGCGGGCGCGCAGGCCTTCGCCGAGGGCCGCGCGGTCCGCGGCGAGGGCTTCCTCGAAGCCTTCCTCGCCGACTTCGCGCCCGCGCAGGCCGCGGCCGTGCAGCGCGCGATGGCCCTGCTCGCCGAGCGGGCGGCCGACCGCCCCGAAGAGGGAGGACCACGATGAACACGCTCAAGACGCTCACACCGACGCCCGTGCGGCGGCTCGTCGGGCACGAACTGCGCATCCTGGTCAGCCTGTCGCTGTGGGTGACGCGCCGCAGACACGGCGTCCGGCACGCGGGCGACCTGGCCTTCGGGCACGCCCGCGGCCAGGCGGCGATCATGTACGGCCTGACGTTCGTCTGTGTCGTCGAGTCGTTCGGGATGGCCGTACTGCTGCGCAACTGGCCGACGGCCCACGCCGTGATGCTGGTCGTCGACGTCTACGGCGTGATCCTGATGATCGGCCTCCACGCCGCTTCGGTGACCCGGCCGCACGTCCTGTCGCCGGACGCGCTGCGGGTGCGCCAGGGCGCGCACCGGGATCTGCGGATACCGCTCGCACTGATCACGGCCGTACGCTCCGAGCGCAGATTCACGCACGAACCCGCCGCCGGCGTCCTCGACCTGCCGGTCGCCTCGACGACGTCCCTCACCCTGGAGCTCGCCGGGCCGGTCACCACCACCGGACTCCTGGGAAAACAGCGCGAGGTGACGACGGTACGCCTGCACGCCGACGAGCCCGACCGGCTCGCCACGGCGCTGCGGGAACGGCTCGCGGCCCTGCCCGGCCCCTCGGGCGCGGGAACCGGGGCCGCCCCTCACGCGGGCGCGAACTGAACCTTCGCCGAACCGGGGTCCGCCTGCGTGAGCCTGACCCTCAGCCGCTCCCCCAGCGGCAGCTTCGCCGCACCGCCCTCGATCCGGGCCACCACCGCCGGATCGGCCAACTGCACGGTCCCGACGGCCGGTTCACCCTCCTTCACGTCCACCACCACCGCGTCGAAGATCTCGCCGACCCGCTCCTTGAGCAGCGCGGCCTCGACGATGTCCACGCAGGCGCGCTCCACGGTGTTGCCGCGCCGGGTGCCGTCCGCCATCTCCTTGGGCAACGCGTCGAGCGCACCGAGCACCCACTGCGGAACGCCCGCGTCCGCGCAGGCCGCGACGCAGAGCTCGGACGCGTACCGGTCGACGAGACGGCGCAGCGGCGCGGTGCAGTGGGCGTAGGGAGCGGCGACGGCCGCGTGCGTGGTGAGTTCGGGGACCGCGCCGCCGCTGAACGCCGTGTAGCCCGCGCCGCGCAGCAGCGTCGTGCACTCCTGGAGGAACGCGGCGTGGTGGGACAGGCGCGGGTCGAGCGAGCGTACGAGCTCCGCGTACGGCACGTGGTGCGGCCACTCGATGCGCAGCGCCCTCGCGGTACGGCGCAGCCTGCCCACCGCGCCGTCGGGGGCGGTCGGCAGGGTCCGCAGGATGCCCGTCCCCGAGTCGATCATGAGCTGGGCGGCGGCCATGCCGGTGAGCAGGGAGATCTGGGCGTTCCAGCCGTCGGCGGGCAGCGGAGCGCGGAAGGCGAGTTCGTACCGTCCCGCCCGCTCGACGATCTCCTGCTCGGGCACGTTGAGCGAGATGCCGCCCCGCTCGACCTCCAGCCCCTCGCGCAGCTCCCCGATGTCCCGCAGCAGGGCGACGGGCTCCTCCGCCGTGCCGTCGTCGATGGCCCGCTGCACCCCGTCGTAGTCGAGCTTGGCCCGGCTGCGTACGAGAGCCCGACGCACATCGGTCCGTTCGGCGCGCCCGTCCGCATCCAGGTCGACCGTCCACAGGACCGCGGGGCAGGTCTGCCCTGGCAACAGGCTGGCGGCGCCCTCGCTCAGGGCGGTGGGGTGCAGCGGGACCTTCTCGTCGGGGAAGTAGAGGGTGGTGACGCGCCGGTGCGCCTCGGCGTCCAGCGGGGTGCCCGGCGTGACGTACGCGGCGACGTCGGCGATCGCGTACCGCACCCGGAATCCACCGCCTTCGCGGCGGGACAGGTGCATGGCCTGGTCGAGGTCGACGGAGGTGGGCGGGTCGATGGTGAACAGCGGAATGTCCGTGGCGTCGTGCTCGGGCAGCCGGGGCGCCGCGAGGGCACGCTCCACCTCCGCGAGCACGTCGCCGGGAAACCCCTCGGGAACATCCAGCTCCGCCCGCAGATCACGCAGCGCGGCCCGCAGGGGGGCCTCCGCCGCACCGGCCATGTGAAGGTGACGCCGTGGCATGCACCGAGCGTAGGACGCGGCGGGGGTGTCGGCACGTGCGCGGTCGCGCCTGGGGTTCGTTTGGCGGGTGTGGGGTCGCGTAGGTGTGTGGCTGGGGGCGTCTGCCGGTGCGGGCGCGTCGCTGGCCCGGTTGGGGTTTGTTTGGTGGGGTGCCGGCTGGGTTGGGCTGGGGCGAGTGCGCTTCGTTCGTCTCTGGGGCGGGGCCGCGGGGGTATGTGCGTACTCGCTATCCCGGGGCAGGGGCTACTTGGACTTGCTTCCTTGCCTCGGTGGCCACTTGTGCTCCGTTCGCACATACCCCCACGTCCCCTCAGGACGGCTGCGCGACCGCGGCCCGGCGGGGGCCGACCTCCATACACCCGGACCGCGCCGATGCCCCGGTCCCACGACCGCGCCCCGGTGCGGATTGCTTCCATACACCCCGGACTGCGCCGATGCCCCTAGTCCACCCGGTGTCCCACCGTCCCGCAGCCGCGAGCGAGACCGGAGGGGACGTGGCGGTATGTCTGCCCGGAGCACAAGTGGCCGCGTACCGAGGTGCATGACCACGACGGCTCACCGGGATAGCGAGGACGGACATACCGCCGCGGCCCCGCCCCGAGACGCAGCCGAGGCGCGACAGCAGCCACCGGCCCCTACTGGCCACCCATCGGCGCGGAGAAACGGGTGGGCGGGTGGGAAAGAATCCGGCGCGAAGCGGCGGGGCAGGGCCGTCGCAAGGAGCCCGTACCCTTCGGGGAAGGGGCCGCACCCCCCACCCCGCACCGCCCAAGGAGTCCACCGTGCTCGTCCTGCTCCCGCCGTCCGAAGGCAAGGCCCCCTCCGGCAGGGGCACGCCGCTCAAGCCGGAGTCGCTGTCCCTGCGAGGACTGGCCGCCGCCCGGCAGGCGGTGCTGGACGAGCTGGTCGAGCTGTGCGCCGCCGACGAGGAGAAGGCGCGGGACGTACTCGGCCTGAGCGAGGGCCTGCGCGGCGAGGTCGCGAAGAACGTCGAGCTGCGCACGGCGGGCGCGCGGCCCGCCGGGGAGATCTACACGGGCGTCCTGTACGACGCCCTGGACCTCGCCACCCTTGACGCCACAGCCAAGCGCCGCGCGTCCCGTTCGCTGCTGGTCTTCTCCGGCCTGTGGGGCGCCGTCGGCGTGGCCGACAAGATCCCGTCCTACCGCTGCTCGATGGGCGTGAAGCTGCCGGGGCTCGGGGCTCTCGGCGCCCACTGGCGTACGCCGATGGCTGACGTCATGCCCGAGGCCGCGGGCGACGGGCTCGTCCTCGACCTGCGCTCGTCGGCGTACGCGGCGGCCTGGAAGCCCAAGGGCGAGCTCGCGGGGCGGACGGCGACGGTGCGGGTGCTGCACGCGCAGGTCGACCCGAGTACGGGGGCCGAGAAGCGGTCCGTCGTGTCGCACTTCAACAAGGCCACGAAGGGGCGGATCGTCCGCTCCCTGCTCACCACGGGCGCCCGGCCGAAGGACCCGGCCGAGCTGGTCGAGGCCCTGCGGGACCTGGGCCACGTCGTGGAGGCCGAGGCCCCGGCCAAGCCGGGCAAGCCGTGGGCGCTGGACGTGGTCGTCCGCGAGATTCACTGAGGGGGCCAAGCGCCGCCGTTGCAGCATGCGCAACGCCCTTTGCGCATGCTGCTCACACCGGTGCAGGATGCCCTTATGACCTCCTCAGTGCCCTCCGTGCTCGATCTCGCCCCCGTCGTCCCCGTGGTCGTCGTCGATGACCTCGACGACGCCGTGCCGATGGCGCGTGCCCTGGTCGCGGGCGGGCTGCCCGCGATCGAGGTGACCCTGCGCACGCCCGTCGCGCTCGACGCGATCTCGGCCATCGCCGCCGAGGTGCCCGACGCGGTGGTCGGCGCGGGCACCGTCATCTCGCCGCGGAACGTCTCCGACTCCGTGGAGGCGGGCGCCCGCTTCCTGGTCAGTCCGGGCTGGACGGACTCGCTGCTCGACGCGATGCAGGGCTCCGGAGTGCCGTTCCTGCCGGGCGTCTCGACGACCTCCGAGGTCGTGGCGCTGCTCGAACGCGGCGTACGGGAGATGAAGTTCTTCCCCGCCGAGGCCGCGGGCGGCACCGCCTACCTGAAGTCGCTCGGCGCGCCGCTGCCGCAGGCCCGCTTCTGCCCCACCGGCGGGATCACCCCGGCCTCCGCGCCCTCCTACCTGGCGCTCAAGAACGTCGGCTGCGTGGGCGGGAGTTGGATGCTGCCCGCCGACGCGGTCGCGGCGAAGGACTGGGACCGGGTCGAGGCCCTGGCCCGCGAGGCGGCGGCGCTGCGCTAGCCCCGCGGGTTCGTCGCGCGGCTCAGCGCAGGTGCGAGGTGTCGTTGAGGAGCCGTACCGACGCGTTGCCGTCCGCGTAGTACGCCACCGCCGAGACCGACGCCGCCGAGAGTTCCATGCGGAACAGGGACTCCGGCGGGGCGCCGAGCGCGAGCCGCACCAGCGTCTTGATCGGCGTGACGTGCGTGACGAGCAGGACCGTGCGGCCCGCGTGACGCGCGGTCAGGCGGTCGCGTGCGGCCGACACCCGGCGCGAGACCGCGGCGAACGACTCGCCGCCCGGCGGCGCCACCTTCGGTGAGGCCAGCCAGGCGTTCAGCTCCTCCGGCCGGCGCTCGCGCACCTCGCCGAACGTCAGCCCCTCCCACGCCCCGAAGTCCGTCTCGCGCAGGCCCTCTTCGAGGTGCACGTCGAGTCCGAGACGGGCGGCGACGGTGTGTGCGGTCTCCTGGCAGCGCTTGAGCGGCGAGGAGACGATCGCCTGGATCGTGCCGCGCGCGGCGAGCGCGGCCGCGGCCCGTTCGGCCTGCTCGCGGCCCACGTCCGAGAGCGAGGGGTCGGAACCGCCGCTGCCGGAGAACCGCTTCTCGGGCGTGAGCGGCGTCTCGCCGTGCCGCAGCAGTACGAAGGTCGCGGGGGCTCCCAGGTCGGCGGGTGCCGCCCAGCCGACGGGCGGCGCCGCCACGTTGCGCGCGGCGCGGGTGTCGGCCACCGCCGGGGCGGTGTCAGCGGCGGGGGCGTCGCCCCGGGACCTCGTCGTCAGAGCCGCCCGTGCCCGCGCCGCGCCCGCCGCCGCGTCCCCGGGAGGACCTGTCGGCTCGGGCTCGGCCGCCGAGCGCGCGGCCCTCGCGTCGAGTTCGGCCGTCGACGCCGACGGCGACCACTGCCCGCCCCGCTTGCCCGCGTCCATCGCCTCGTTGGCGAGCCGGTCGGCGTGCTTGTTCTTCTCGCGCGGGATCCACTCGTACGTCACCTGCGACGACGGGTAGATCCGCGCGGCCTCGGCGGCGAGCGGCTTCATGTCGGGGTGCTTGATCTTCCAGCGCCCCGACATCTGCTCGACGACGAGCTTGGAGTCCATGCGCACGTGCACCGAGGCGGCCGGGTCCAGCTGGTGGGCCGCCTTGAGGCCGGCCACCAGGCCCTTGTACTCGGCGACGTTGTTCGTCGCGACGCCGATGTACTCGGCGGCCTCCGTCAGGGTCTCCCCCGTGGCGGCGTCGATGACCACTGAGCCGTAGCCCGCGGGCCCCGGGTTGCCCCGGGAGCCGCCGTCGGCCTCGACGATGAACTCGCGCATGGACAGGGGTCCTTACAGGCCGGACTCGGACGTACGGACCAGGATGCGGCGGCAGTTCTCGCAGCGCACCACGGTGTCGGGGGACGCGGCCTTCACCTCGTTGACCTCGGTGATGTTGAGTTCCAGGCGGCAGCCCTCGCAGCGGCGCTGGTAGAGCTTGGCCGCGCCGATGCCGCCCTCCTTCTCGCGGAGCTTGTCGTAGAGCTTGAGCAGATCGGCCGGGACCGAACCCGCCACGACCTCGCGCTCCTTGCCGACCGTGCCGGCCTCGCCGTCGATCTCCTCGAAGGCGGCGTCACGGCGGCCGGTCGCGTCGTCGGTCTTGGACTGGACCGAGGAGACGCGCTCGGTGAGCTCGCCGACCCGCTCCTGCGCGGACTCGCGGCGCTCCATGACCTCCAGGACGACGTCCTCCAGGTCGCCCTGGCGCTTGGCGAGCGAGGCGATCTCCTTCTGGAGGTTCTCCAGGTCCTTGGGCGAGGTGACCGCACCCGAGTCCAGGCGCTGCTGGTCACGGTTGGCGCGCTGGCGGACCTGGTCGACGTCCTGCTCCGCCTTGGTCTGCTCGCGGGCGCAGTCGCTCTCCTCCGTCGTCGCGGCGACGAGCAGGTCGCGCAGCTGCGCGAGGTCCTTGTTCAGCGACTCGATCTCGGCGTGCTCGGGCAGCGACTTCTTCTTGTGCGCGAGCTGCTGCAGGCGTACGTCCAGGGCCTGGACGTCGAGCAGTCGGATCTGGTCGGCGGGCGCGGCGTTCAGTTGGGGGCTCCAGAGGATTGAGAAGGGGAGGACGCCGCGTGGGCGGTCCAGGGGTCGGTGACCGTCTTGGAGACGTGGACGCGAAGGCCCCATCCGTGACGGTCGGAAATCTCGTCGAGCTGGGCTGCGGCCAGCTCGCACCAGGGCCACTCGGTGGCCCAGTGCGCGGCGTCGAGCAGCGCGAGGGGCGTGCGCTCGCGGGCCTCGGACGCCGGGTGGTGGCGCAGGTCCGCGGTGAGGAAGGCGTCGACGCCCGCGGCCCGCACGTCGTCGAAGAGGCTGTCGCCGGAGCCGCCGCTGACCGCGACGGTGCGGACGAGCTGCTCCGGGTCGCCCGCGACCCTGATGCCCTGCGCGGTGGCGGGCAGCCGCTTCGCGGCGCGCTCGGCGAGTTCGCCCAGGGTCAGGGGGTGTTCGAGCTCGCAGATCCTGCCGAGCCCGCGACGGCCCCGCTGGTCGGCGGGGTCCGGCACGAGGGGGCGTACGACCCGCAGGTCGAGAGCGCCCGCGAGCGCGTCGGAGACGCCCGGGTCGGCGCGGTCGGCGTTGGTGTGCGCGACGTGCAGCGCGATGTCGTTCTTGATCAGGTCGTGGACGACGCGGCCCTTGAAGGTGGACGCCGCGACCGTGGTCGTACCGCGCAGGTAGAGCGGGTGGTGGGTGACCAGGAGCTGGGCGCCGATGCTGACCGCCTCGTCGGCGATCTCCTGGACGGGGTCGACGGCGAACAGGACGCGCGACACCTCGGTGTCGGGGTCGCCGCAGACCGTGCCGACCGCGTCCCAGCTCTCGGCCAGTTCGGCGGGCCACAGGGCGTCGAGCGCGGCGATTACTTCTGACAGACGGGGCACGGAGAAAGGCTACCTTCCCGCTGCGCTCGGCATGTCGCGTGTTACTGCCCGCAGCCGGGGCGCTACGGAGTGCCCCGTCAGGGGCGCGGGGAACTGCGCGAGCGACCACGAACAAGCCGCAGACGCGTCTGCTCGGGACTCGGCAGACGCGTCTGCGGCTTTTCGCTGGCTGAGCGCGCAGTTCCCCGCGCCCCTACGGAGCCCGACCTACGCGGCGAGGTTCTTCTTCAGGTCGTCCAGGACCGAGTTCGCCGCGGTGACTCCGAGACCCAGGTACCACGTCTCGTCCGGGACGTCCTTCGCCTGGCCCTTCTTCACCGCGTCGAGCTTCTTCCACAGGGGGTTCTTCTCGGCGCCGGAGCGGCCCGTCTTGGTCGCGTCGCCGTAGACGCCGGTGAAGATCCAGTCCGCGTCGGCCTGGTCGATCTTCTCCGGACTGATCTCCGTGGCGAGGTCGTTGACCTGCTGGTTCTTGGGGCGCGGGAGGCCGGTGTCGTCGAGGATCGTGCCGATGAAGGACGCCTTGGCGTAGAGGCGGATGCGGTCCGGCATGTAGCGGAGCATCGTGATCGTCGGCTTCTTGCCGCCGTCGGCGGCGCCGATCTCCTTGCCGAGGGCCTTCGCCTTCTTCTCGTACGCGGCGAGCTCCTCCTTGGCCTTGGCGGTCTTGTCGAGCGCGGCCGCGTTCAGGAGGTAGTTCTCCTTCCACGTGAAGCCGGGGCGGATCGAGAAGACCGTCGGGGCGATCTTGGCGAGCTGCGGGTAGAGCTTGGCGGCGCGCAGCTCGCTGCCGAGGATCAGGTCGGGCTTGAGGTTCGCGATGGCTTCCAGGTTGAGGGAGTTGATCGTGCCGACGTCCTTGGGGCTGCCGGCCTCCTTCTTCAGGTACCCGGGGACGCCGTCGTCGCCCTCGGTGGGGGCGTAGCCGACCGGCTTGACGCCGAGCGAGACGACGTTGTCGAGCTCGCCGACGTCGAGGACCACGACGCGCTTGGGCTGCTGCTTGAGCTCGGTCTTGCCGCGGGCGTGCGTGATCGTGCGCGGGAACTCGCCGGCCTTGGCCGTGGTGCCCATCTTCGCGGTCTGCTCGGCGGCCTTGGCGAAGTCGTCGCCGCCCTGGGCGACGGCCTTGCTGCCGCTGCCGTTCTCGGACTTGCCCGAGCCGTCGTCGCCCGACCCGCAGGCCGCGAGGGTCAGCGCGGCGGTCGCGGCGAGGGCTACGGCGGTGACGCCTCGGCGGTGGCGCCGCACGGAACGGAGGGGCCGGACAGACACGGACATCGGGACTCCAGGGGATGAGCTGCTCGGATCCGACCGAGCTTAGGTTCACCTAACTTTAAGCGGAGCCGTCCCGTACGGCACAACCGCCCCCGGCGCAGCACAACCGCGCCCGCGAGCTCAGGCGAATCGTCACATCGCCACCCTTCTGTGTGAAGAGAACAGCCACAGGTGCCAGGTCAGCGCGTGCGAAAACTAGCTTCGGGGCCGGAGGTGTCACCCACGATGACGACAGCGCCACCCGCGCCGGCCCCGTCCCCGGGCCCCACCCGCACGGCGGGCTGCACGATCGCGGCGGACGGGTCGTACGCGGCACGCCTGGCCCGCGGCGGGGGCGCGCCGGACTCCTGGTTCCCCGAGCGCTGGACGCTCGGCTCGGCGGAGCCCTTCGCGGTGCCGCTGCCCGGCAACCAGCCCGAGGAGCCGGGCACCCAGGTGCTGCCGATGACCGACGGCCGCGTCCTGATCCACCGCGTGGTGGACGGCAGGCACACCTTCACGCTGCTCTATCCGACGGGCCCCGGCACCGGCGAGGTGCAGCTGGGGGCCGTGGAGTGCGGCGAGCTGAGCCTGCTGCCGCCCGCGCCCGGCGGCACCCGCGCCTACGCCGTCGCGCCCGGCGAGCGTTCGTCGGCGGTCTGGCTGGTGGCGGGCGGCGCCTTCGGGCCCGAGCACCTGGCGGAGGTCCCCGGGCGCTGCTCGGGCGGTGTCTGGCTGGACGGCACGGACCGGCTGCTCGCCCTGGACCGTGAGCTGGACGGGCGCACCAAGACGGTCGCGGTCGACCTGGAGCGCGGCGGCGAGGTCTCCCCGCTGCTCCAGATCTCCGAGGAGAGCGACGACCGGCTGCTGCTCGCCGACCGGGACAGCGGACTGCTGCTGCTGCGCTCGGACGCCCCCGGCGAGGACCGCATCGGCTGGGGCGTCCTCGGCGGTACGCGCCCGGTGCGCTTCCCCGAGTGCCTGCGCCCGTCGGGTCCCGCGCTCTCGCCGTTCGCGATCCAGCCGGGCCAGGTGCTCACGCCGGAGGCCTGCGCGGTGGCGCTGCGGATCGACGGGCCCGCGGGCAGCTGGCTGGGCACCTGGCGGCCCGCCGAGCGCAAGCTGCGCCAACTGGCGCCGCCGGAGGGCTGGTTGACCGGTTCGGGGTGGTGGACGCGGGAGGGCCAACTCTGTCTGCCGTATGCGACGGACGCGGCGCCGTGCGGGGTCGCGCGCCTCGACGCGGCGCCGTCGGCCGTCCCGCCCGACGCGGATCCGGGCGGCTCGCGGCGGGGTCCTTCGGCGGTCGCGGAGGATCCGCCGAGGCCCGCGATGGCGCGGCCCGTGCCGTTGCAGCAGGCGCCTCTCACCGGGCGTACGGCGGGCGGTTAGACTCGCCCGGCTGTACGAACGATCTTCTTACGGGGTGAGTAGTTTGATGACGACCGAGACCAGTACGGAGACCCAGCCGAACACCGAGCCGCAGGAAGCGCCGCCCGCGCGTTCCGGTCTCGCCGCCCGCCTTTCCGGTGCCGGCCGGCACCGGGGCCAGCTGGCCGAGCACGACGAGGCCACGGCGCCGCGGGGGCGTCACCGCAAGCAGGACGAGACGTCCTGACCCGACGCGCTCGGAGGAGGGGCCCGGCACCGATGGTGCCGGGCCCCTCGTCTTGTCCGTGCCGACAGCTTGTCCGCGTCGACAGCTTGTCCGTGCCCGCCGCTTGTCCGTGCCCGCGGCCTGTCCGTTTCTGCCGCGCGCTAGCCCCGTTTGAGGCCGAGCACCTCCGCCGCCGCGAACGTCTCGTTGGGCGGCCGGTCCGCGTAGTACGGGGAGATCAGCTCGTCCAGCTCGTCGAACGTGAACGTCTCCTTGGCCGAGTCGAACTTGGCCGCCACCTTGGGCCGTTCGACGACGGCGACCATGCCGCCGTGCACCACGAGGAGCTGCCCGTTGACCTTGGCGGCGGCGGGCGAGGCCAGATAGCCCACCAGCGGCGAGACGTGCTCGGGTGCCAGCGGGTCGAGCTGGTCGGCGCCCGGCTCCGCGAAGCCCGCGAAGACGTCCTCGGTCATCCGGGTACGGGCGCGCGGGCAGATGGCGTTGGCGGTCACCCCGTACTTGGCGAGCGCGAGCGCCGTCGACGTGGTGAGTCCGACGATGCCGCCCTTGGCCGCCGCGTAGTTGGGCTGGCCCGCCGAACCTGCCAGGTACGCCTCGGACGAGGTGTTGACGATCCGCCCGTACACCGGGCCGCCCGCCGCCTTGGAGCGCTCGCGCCAGTGCGCGGCCGCGAAGTGCGTGGTGTTGAAGTGGCCCTTGAGGTGGACGTGGATGACCGAGTCCCACTCGGCCTCGCTCATCGAGAAGATCATCCGGTCCCGCAGGATGCCCGCGTTGTTGACCAGGACGTCCAGCTTCCCGTACGTCTCGATCGCCAACTGGACGAGTGCGCGGGCCTGTTCGTGGTCCGCGACGTCCCCGGTGTGGGCGACCGCCCGGCCGCCCGCCGCCCGGATCTCGGCGGCGACCTCCTCGGCGGGCGTCGCGGACGCCTCGCCCGAGCCGTCGCGGCCCGGCTGCCCGAAGTCGTTGACGACGACGCTCGCGCCGAGGCGGGCCAGTTCCAGCGCCTCGGCGCGGCCGAGGCCACGGCCCGCCCCGGTGACGATCGCGGACAGGCCGTCAAGTGGCAGTGACATCAAAGTCCTCTCAGAGCTGGGCGGTCGGGGCCGCCGCGTGGTTCAGATCTCGATGCAGGTGCGCAGGGCCGCGCCCGTACGCATCTGGTCGAGCGCCTCGTTGATCTCGGCGAGCTGCACGCGGTGCGTGATCAGGCCCTCCAGGTCGATGCGGCCCGCCCGCCACAGCGCGATGGCCCGCTCGTAGGAGGTCAGGACGTCGCCGCCGCCGTACATGGACGGCAGGATCTTCTTCTCGTCGAAGAACAGCTCGAACATGTTGAGCTGGAGGTGGTCGTCCATGGCGCCCGCGCCGACCACGCAGAGGGTGCCGCCGCGTCGGGTCGTCTCGTACGCCGTGCGGGCGGTGGCGGACTTGCCGACGACCTCGAAGACGTAGTCGAAGCCCTCGCCCGCGGTGATCCGCTGTTTGGCGTCGGCCAGTTCGTCCGGGGCGACCGCCTCGGTCGCGCCGAACTTGAGGGCGGCCTCGCGGCGGGACGCGACGGGGTCGACGGCGACGATCTGGGCCGCGCCCTTGAGCCTGGCGCCCTGGATGGCGGAGATGCCGACGCCGCCGCAGCCGATCACGGCGACCGACGAACCGGCCGCCACGTCCGCGGTGTTGATGGCCGCGCCGAGCCCGGTGGTGACGCCGCAGCCGATCAGCGCCGCGATGTCGAAGGGCACGTCGTCGGGGATGGGCACGGCGCATCCGGCGTCGACGACGACCTCCTCGGTGAAGGTGCCGGTGCCCGCGAAGCCGAAGACGTCTCCGCCGGGGCGCTTGAAGTTGGGGGTGCCCGCGTTCATGAACCCGGCGAGGCACAGCTGGGTCTGGCCGCGCTTGCAGGCGGGACAGGCGCCGCAGGCGGGCAGCCAGCACAGCAGCACCCGGTCGCCCTGGGCGAGCCCGGTCACGCCGTCGCCCACGTCGATGATCTCGCCGGCGCCCTCGTGTCCGGGGACGAAGGGGGCGGGCTGCGGCAGCACGCCGTTCATCGCGGAGACGTCGGAGTGGCAGAGTCCGGTGGCCCGGACCCTGATCTTCACCTTGCCCGGACCGAAGCCCGCCGCCTCGACGTCGTCGAGGACCTCCAGCTTGTCCTGGCCTATCTCGTGCAGTACGGCTGCGCGCATGGTGCGGCTCCCCTCACTGACTGATCAAAACTGACTGATCGAAATCGCTGACCGACCAGTCGCCGACTGGTCAAGAGTGTTCGACGACGGTGTCGGCGAGTACGGGCGCGTCGTCCCGCTCGACCGCCGTCACCGTGGCCTGGACGCGGCCCTCGGTGCGCCACATGCGGATCCGCAGGGTCTCGCCGGGGAAGACGACCCCGGTGAAGCGCGTGCGGTAGCTCCGCACCCGGGAGACGTCGCCGCCGAGCAGCGTGTCCACCACGGCCTTGAGCGTCATCCCGTAGGTGCACAGGCCGTGCAGGATCGGCTTGTCGAAGCCGGCGAGCTTGGCGAACTCGGGGTCGGCGTGCAGCGGGTTCCAGTCCCCGGAGAGGCGGTAGAGCAGCGCCTGTTCCTCACGGACGGGCCGCTCGACCTCCGCGTCGGGGTCGCCCTCGGGGGCCGGGATCCGCGCCGAGGGGCCGCGGTCGCCGCCGAAGCCGCCTTCGCCGCGTACGAAGATCTCGGCGTCACTGGTCCACAACGGCCCCTCGGCGTCGGCGACTTCGGTGCGCAGCACGAGGATGGCCGCCTTGCCCTTGTCGTACACGGCGGCGACCTTGGAGGTGCTGGTGGCCTTGCCGTCGGCCGGGATGGGGCGGTGCAGCGTGACGGCCTGGCCGCCGTGCAGGACCGCGGCGAGGTTCACCTCGATGCCGGGGGCGGAGAGTCCGCCGACGACGCCCATGCCCGCGCCCGCGACGGTGGCGAAGCTGGGCAGGACGTGCAGCTTGGACTCCAGCGTGTAGCGCAGCTCGTCCGGGTCGGTGGCGGGCCGTCCGGCGCCCAGGCCCAGGTGGTAGAGCTGGACGTCCTTGTGGTCCCAGGCGATCTCGGCGGACCGGGGTTCGGCGGCCACGGCCTTGGCGGCGTCAATGGGCATGGGGCGGCAGCTCCTTGGGGCGGTAGCAGAAGACCTCGGTGCGGCCGTCCGCACCGTCGGCCGCACCGAGGTCGCAACTGGGCCGTTCTAGAACGCGTTCCAGTCCGGCGATCCCATGTATAGCCGAGGGCCCGGGAGTTGTGAAGACTCCTGACGCAACGTCAGATGGGCCGTTGTGACATTTGTACCGGCCGAGTCCGTACACCCGCATCTGCCGCCGCACCGCCCCTGGTTCGTAGCGTCTTACCCATGAAGACGACATCGAAGGACGAGCCCGCGGTGGCCTTCGCCGGGGCGGTGAAGAGCTTCGGCGCCATCCGCGCCGTGGACGGGCTCGACCTGGAGATACGCGCCGGCGAGACCGTCGCCCTGCTCGGCCGCAACGGCGCGGGCAAGTCCACCGCCCTCTCCCTGCTGCTCGGCCTGAACGACCCCGACGCGGGCTCGGTACGGCTCTTCGGGCACTCCCCCGCACAGGCCGTGGCCGCGGGCCGGGTCGGCGCGATGCTCCAGGAAGGCCGCCAGGTGCCGCGCGTCACCGTCCGCGAACTGGTCGGCTTCGTCGCCTGTACGTACCCCGCGCCGATGCCCGTCGCCCAGGCCCTCGGCCTCGCGGGCATCGCCGAACTCGCCGGGCGGCGCGTGGACAAGCTGTCCGGCGGCCAGATGCAGCGGGTGCGGTTCGCCGTGGCGCTCGCCGGTGCCCCCTCGCTCGTCGTCCTGGACGAGCCGACCGCCGCGCTCGACGTCGAGGCCAGGCACGCCTTCTGGGCCTCGATGCGCGGCTACGCGCGGCGCGGCCACACCGTGCTCTTCTCCACCCACTACCTGGAGGAGGCCGACGCGCACGCCGACCGGATCCTGGTCATCGACCACGGCCGGATCATCGCCGACGGCACCGGCGAGCAGCTGCGGCGCGCGGCGGGCGGCAGCCTGGTCTGCTTCGACCTGGCGGGCCGCGCCGCCGACGGGCTCACCGAACTGCCCGGCGTACTCGCCGTCGACGTACGCGGCGACCGGGCCAGGCTGCGCACCGACGACTCCGACGCGACGGTCGTGGCGCTCGCCGCGCTCGGCGCGATCCGCGACCTCGAAGTCGCGCCCGCTTCCCTGGACGACGCGTTCCTCGCGCTCACGTCCGCCCCCGCCGAGCGTCTGGAGACCGTGTGATGATCACCGAATACATCAGGCTCGAAGTCCGCAGGACCCTGCGCGAGAAGACCTTCGTGATATTCGGGGTCGGCATGCCGGTCCTCATGTACCTCCTCTTCACCAACGTCGGCGGGGGTGCCTCCGGCGCCGACGCGCAGGCGTGGAAGACCGGCACGATGGTCGGCATGGCGGCGTACGGCGCGCTCGGCTCGGCCCTCGCCACCGGCACCGGTGTCGCCGAGGACAAGTCGATCGGCTGGCTGCGGCAGCTGCGGATCACCCCGATGCGGCCCCGCGACGTGGTGCTCGGCCGGGCCCTGTCCGGCTCCGTCACCGTACTTCCCTCGGTCGCCGCGGTGCTCACGGCGGGCGCCCTGATCAACGGCGTACGCATGGGCCTGGGCCAGTGGGTGGCGCTCGTCCTGCTGCTCTGGCTCGGCGCGCTGCCCTTCACCCTGCTCGGCATCGGCAACGGCTACCGCCTCACGGCCCAGACCACCGGCATGGTGAACGTGGGCTGCAACCTCGGGCTCGCGGTGATCGGCGGACTGTGGTTCCCGGTCAGCGAGTTCCCCGGCTGGCTGCGCACCGTCGGCGCCTACACGCCCGCCCACCGCTTCGCCGACCTCGGCTGGTCCGCGGCGGACGGCAACGCGCCGAGCGTCGGCACGGTCGTGGTGCTCGCCGCCTGGCTCCTGGCGTTCGGTTCGTACGCTGTGGTCTCGTACCGCAGGGCCGCGCGGACCGTGTGAACGGCCACCGCGCCACGGGAGAGGGGACCGTCGTGTCCTTGAAGCACCAGACCACCTGCCGGATGCGGGAGTGGCGGGACGAGCGTCGGGCACGGGAGGCGGACCGCGCGGGAGGCACGCGTCCCCGGCGCATCAGGAAGAAGGCGGGCCAGATCCCGGAGGAGATCGGTCCGCCCAACGGCTTCACCCTGCTGCCCTGGCTGCTCATGGGGATGGGCGCCTTCTCCCACCTCCTCCAGGGCAAGACCTCCAACCCGTGGATCGCGGGCGCGGGCCTGCTCGCCTTCAACTCCCTCTACATCGCCGTCGTGTTCCGCGCCTTCGACAAGAAGCTGCGCACCGCTCCCGCCACCCTCTGGTCCCTCGGCGCCCTGGCCGCGCTCACCATCGCCCTCGCCGCGGGCTACGGCGGCAGCTGGCTGACGTTCTTCCCACTCCTCGGTCTCGCCACCGGAGCAGTCGTACGGGGCCGCGTGCTCGGCCCCATCGGTCTCGGTCTCAGCACGCTCGCGGGCGTCATCGGCGGGCTCAAGGAGGGCTGGGGCGCGGCGAACATCGCATACGGCACGTTCCTGTCCGTGATGGTGACCGCGGCGATCCTCTCGCTGGCCGAGACGGTCCGCGAACTGCGCGCAGCCCGCGAGGAGCTGGCCCGCAGCGCCGTGGAGAAGGAGCGCCTGCGCTTCTCCCGCGACCTGCACGACCTGCTCGGCCACACGCTCTCCGTGATCGTGGTGAAGGCCGAGGCCACCCGCCGCCTCGCCCCGCGCGACCTGGACGCGGCGCTCGGCCAGGTCGCCGACATCGAGTCCGTCGGACGCCAGGCGCTGACCGAGATACGCGAGGCCGTCACCGGCTACCGCGAGGGCAGCCTCGCCACGGAACTCGACCGCGCCCGCGATCTGCTCGACGCGGCGGGCATCGAGGCGGTCGTACGCCAGTCGGGCCCGCCGCTCGACCCGCAGAGCGCGGCCCTGCTCGGCTGGGTGGTCCGCGAGTCCGCCACCAACGTCGTACGGCACTCCGGCGCGGGCCGCTGCGAGATCGAGGTCACCGGGACCGCCGAACGGACCCGGCTCACGATCACCGACGACGGCCGCGGCACCGGCGAGGACACACCGGGCAGCGGCCTCACGGGCCTGACCGAACGCCTCGCCACGGCGGGCGGCTCCCTGACCTCGGGTCCGGGCCCCCGCGCCGGTTTCCGCGTCACGGCCGAACTCCCGGTCACGGAAACGGACCGGATACCGGCGTGAGGCTACGGCGACGCTCGCGTTTCGGCTGCGCGCCGAGAGCTGGGTTTCATCGCTGTGCCATTTGTGCCCTTCGTGCCGTCAGTTGAAGACGAGCACGGAAAGAGCCTCCTCCTCGACGACGAGAAGGTGTTCCTCTCCACCAGGGTCAAACACTTCGAGAAGACCTACGCGAAACTCGATTTCCTGGACGTGGAAGGACAAGGCTGGCGCCGGAGCGACAACGGACGACTCTCATCCGTCCACGAGAAATGGACCGGCGGAGTTTCGGAACTACCCCCGTCCTTGGGCCGACGGAAAATGTCCGACCAGGGCTATTACAGGTCCCTCTCCAACTGCGCGAGGTGATGGGCGCGTTGAGTTCCACGCCTCGTGTCCCTGCCCGCTCAGCGACCCGCCCACCAGGCGGCGCCCGTACCCGTGGCGGTAGCGAAAAGGGTGATCAGCCATGCCGGGACGCGCTGAATGGTCAAGTGAAGTCCACCGCAACGGAGTTCAAAGGCGGCGGTAACCGGTTTGGCGCTCGTTCGAGTCATGCGAGACATCGTGTACCCCACATGGCTCAACCTCAAAGCTTCGCGCCCCGCCTTACGCCGAATGGTGGGCCGCACTGCCCGGACGCACGTCGCGCAGTCGGATGGAGCCCGCTCAGCGAGTCGTCAGCCATGCCGTGGCCGCAGACGCGGCGCACGTCGCGAGGAACGTCAACAGCCGGACCGGGACGCGCTGAACGGTGATGCGAAACCCTCGGATGCGGATATCGAGATCGGGACTGCGCTGGTCCACGGACATGAATTTGCCCCTCGTCAACAGCTCTGACAGACCGGATAGTTGGCGCTTCGGGTGGTCGCAGCGTGAGCCTTGAATGTGTCGGTCACCGGCAAGAAGGGCTCTGCTTCGCCGCTTTGGGGCAGCACGTCGCGGACGTGCTGTTGGATTTCTGTGGGCAGCCCGGGGTGGTGGTCCCGAGACATGAGAACGAGTGAACTCCCTGTTCGGAGCGCTTAGTCCGGCTCTCTGCGCCTCTGATGGAACGGTAACAAGAGATCGGCGCTTCGCAAATTCGATCTCGTTTGTCAAGTCGTCTGTTGGGGATGATCCCCCCCCCTTCCTCGTAAACCCCGCCCGCCGTGCTCTGCCCGGATACCCCGAACGGGGGGCAGGCGGCACCCGACGCACGAGCGCCACCGGCGTGACACGCCGTCGGCCCGGCCGGTGCTCCCCAGACCCCGGAGCGCCGGCCGGGTTCTTTGCTGCTCAGGCGCGGGGCACTACGTGCGTTGCGCCCGGGCATCGGCCGTAGCCTGAGCCCATGGACGAGATGCCCCAGGACCACCGCCCCGCAAGATCTGTGAGAGTCCTCCTCGCCGAGGACCAGGGCATGATGCGGGGCGCGCTCGCGCTGCTGCTCGGGATGGAGGCGGACATCGAGGTCGTCGCCCAGGTGGGGGCCGGGGACGAGATCGTGTCCGCGGCGCTGAACAGCCGTCCCGACGTGGCGCTGCTCGACATCGAACTGCCGGGCCGCAGCGGTCTTGACGCGGCGGCCGATCTGCGTGAGGAGTGTCCCGACTGCCGGGTCCTGATCCTCACCACGTTCGGCAGGCCCGGGTATCTGCGCCGTGCCATGGAGGCGGGCGCGGTCGGCTTCCTGGTCAAGGACGGGCCGGTGGAGGATCTCGCCGAGGCGATCCGGCGTGCGCTGCGCGGCGAGACCGTGATCGACCCGGCGCTCGCCGCGGCGGCGCTCAGCGCGGGTCCGAGCCCGCTGACCGCCCGCGAGGCGGATGCCCTGAAGGCCTCGGTGGACGGGGCCACGGTCTCCGACATCGCGGGCAAGCTGCACCTGTCGGAGTCGACCGTGCGGAACTACCTCTCGGCGGCGATCGGCAAGACGGGGACGCGGAACCGGATGGAGGCGGTGCGGGAGGCCCGGCAGCGGGGGTGGCTGTAGCACCGCCGTGCGCTGCACGGTGGGCCCGCGCCGTGACCCATGCGGAAACCGGCTCCGCCGTCCACGGACCGTCGCCTCAGCTCCGGGACGTCTTCCGCTCCCCCGGCATCCACAGCAGCATCACCACGACACCGGCGAGCAGGATGAACCCACTCGTACGGAACGCCGCCGCGTAGCCGTCGGTCAGTGCCTGCGGCGTGGTCGAACCCGCCATCGTGGTCGCCGCCACCGTGGAGAGCACCGCGAGGCCCAGCGAACCGCCCATCGTGCGCGAGGTGTTGATCAGGCCGGAGACGAGACCGGCGTCCTTCGGCTGCGCGCCCGACGTGGCGAGCGAGGCGAGCGGGGTGGAGGCGAGGCCCGCGCCGAGCATCATCACGATGCCGGGCAGCATGATCGCGGTGACGTACGCCCCGTCGGCCGTCATGGTCGACTGCCAGCCGAAGCCGGCCGCCGCGATGACGATGCCGATGACCGAGACGTTCTTGGCGCCGATCACCGGCATCAGGCGCGGGGCGAGCTTCGAGCCGAGGACGATGGTCAGCGAGGACGGGATGAGCGCGAGGCCCGCCTTGAGCGGCGAGTACTCCAGCACGTTCTGCGCGTACAGCGTCATGAAGTACCACATGGCGAACATGCCGCCGCCGCACATGAACATCGCGGCGTTCGCGGCCGACACCGAGCGCACCCTGAACAGCTTCAGCGGCATCAGCGGCTCCTTGGTGCGCGCCTCCACCAGCAGGAACCCGGCGAGCAGTACGAGGCCGGCGGCCAGCGGCACCAGGGTCTCCGGCGCCGTCCAGCCCTTCTGCTCGGTCTGCACGATGCCGTACGCGAGGGTCGCGAGGCCCGCCGTGACCAGGATCGCGCCCGGCAGGTCGATGCGGCGCGTGCCCGCCGCGCGGCTCTCGCTCAGCCAGGCGGCGCCGGCGAGGATCACGAGGGCGCCGATCGGCACGTTGATCAGGAGGACCCAGCGCCAGGACAGCAGGTCGGTGAGGACGCCGCCGACCAGGCCGCCCGCCGCGCCGCCGCCCGCGCCCACCGCGGACCAGGTGCCGATCGCCCTGACCCGCGCCGGGCCCTCGGGCACCGCGGAGGTGAGGATCGTCAGGGTCGAGGGGGCGAGGACCGCGGCGCCGAGGCCCTGCACGGCGCGGGCGGCGAGCAGCTGCCAGTCCGCCTGCGCGAGGCCGCCCGCGAGCGAGGCGGCGGTGAACAGGGCGAGGCCGACGAGGAACATCCGCTTGCGCCCGAAGAGGTCGCCCGCGCGGCCGCCGAGCAGCATGAAGCCGGCGAAGGCGATGGAGTAGGCGTTGACGACCCACTGCAGCCCGAGGGGGCTCATGCCGAGATCGGCCCGCATCGACGGGAGCGCGGTGTTCACCACGGAGACGTCGAGGACTACGAGGAACTGTCCCGCGCAGGCGGCGAGCAGTACGGCCCACATGGGGGCGGACTTTTTGCCGTTGGCGGGCGGGTCGGTGGCTATGTAAGTGTCGGGGGACGTCTGAACCATGACAGACATGGTCTCAAGGGATGAGTGTGTCGGGCATCGGGATTTCGCTCCACGAGTCCTCGGGCCGTAGGCCTAGGACTCGTGGCGGGCCCCTGCGGGGGGGGGCGGGTGCCTGGCCCCGGGGCCTGTGTCGTTCGTCTCCGCGGGGCCGTCGTGGCTGGTCGCGCCGTTCCCCGCGCCCCCAAAAAGAACCCGCACCGCAGCCCTGGAAGCGCTCGCCGCCAGCCCTACGCCCTCCTCAGCAGCGTCACCACCGCCGCGCCGCCCAGGCCTATGTTGTGGGCCAGGGCCGTCCTCGCGTTCTCTACCTGGCGGGGGCCCGCCTCGCCGCGGAGTTGCCAGGTCAGTTCGGTGATCTGGGCTATGCCGGTCGCGCCCAGGGGGTGGCCCTTGGAGATCAGGCCGCCGGAGGGGTTCACCACCCAGCGGCCGCCGTACGTCGTCGCGCCGCTCTCCACGAGCTTGCCGGACTCGCCGGGGGCGCACATGCCGAGTGCCTCGTACGTCAGGAGTTCGTTGATGGAGAAGCAGTCGTGCAGCTCGACGACGTCGACGTCCTCGATGCCGATGCCGGACTTCTCGTAGACCTGGCGGGCCGCCTCGCGGGACATCGGCAGGCCGACCGCGTCGATGCACGAACCGGAGTCGAAGGACTCCCCGGTGTCGGTGGTCATCGACTGGGCGGCGATCTCCACGGCGCGGTCCTGGAGGCCGTGGCGTTCCACGAAGCGTTCGGAGGCGACGACCGCGGCCGCCGAGCCGTCCGAGGTCGGGGAGCACTGGAGCTTGGTGAGCGGGCGGTGGATGGTCTTGGCGGCGAGGATCTCGTCGACGGTGTACGCGTCCTGGAACTGGGCGTAGGGGTTGTTCACCGAGTGCCGGTGGTTCTTGGCGCCGACCGCGGCGAGCTGCGCCTCGGTCGTGCCGTACTTCTCCATGTGCTCACGGGCCGCGTTGCCGAAGATCTGCGCGGTGGGCGGGGTCATCTCGAAGCCGTGGCGCGCGGCCATGATCCCGTAGTGGCGGGCCACGGGCGACGTCTTGAAGTCGCCCTCGCCGCCGCCCCCGAGCGAGCCGCGCGCCATCTTCTCGAAGCCGAGCGCGAGCACGCAGTCGTTGATGCCGCCCTCGACGAACTGCCGGGCCATCATCAGCGCGGTCGACGCGGTCGCGCAGTTGTTGTTGACGTTGTAGACGGGGACGCCGGTCAGACCCAGTTCGTAGGCGGCGCGCTGCCCGGCCGTCGAGGCCTGGAAGCAGTAGCCGACGGGGACCTGCTCCACGTCCTCGTAGGAGATCCCGGCGTCGTCGAGGGCCTTGGCGCCCGCCTCCTTCGCCATGTCCCAGTACTGCCAGTCACGCGTCTCGGGCTTCTCGAACTTGGTCATGCCGACGCCGACGATGTAGCTCTTCATGGCTCTCGTACTCCTTCGGTCAGGCGTTCAGTCAGGCGTTCAGTCACGGGGCAGGCCGAGGATCCGCTCGGCGACGACGTTGAGCTGGACCTGGGTGGTGCCGCCCGCGATGGTCAGGCAGCGCGACATCAGGAAGCCGTGCAGCGCCCGCTCCCCCGCGCCCTCGCGCACCGCGCCCGCGGGGCCGAGCAGTTCGAGGGCGAGTTCGGCGACCTTCTGCTGGTGCGGGGTCTGGACGAGTTTGCGTACGGAGGCGCCGGCGCCCGGTTCCGCGCCCGCCACCTGCTGGGTGGTGGTGCGCAGGCCGATGCAGGCGAGGGCGTGCGCCTCCGCGGCGAGCGCGCCGATGCGGGCGCGGCAGGCCCCGTCGAGTTCCGCGGCACGCTGGATGAGCGCTTCGAGGCCGGTGTCGAAGGTCAACTGGTCGGCCATGTGGACGCGTTCGTTGCCGAGGGTGTCGCGGGCCACCCGCCAGCCGTCGTCGACCCGGCCGACCACCGCGTCCTCGGGGAGCAGGACGTCGTCGAAGTACACCTCGTTGAAGAGGGAGTCGCCGGTGATCTCCTTGAGCGGGCGGATGTCGATCCCGTTGCCCGTGGCGGAGACGGCGGCCTTCATGTCGACGAGGAAGTACGTGAGGCCCTTGTGCTTGGGCGCGTCCGGGTTGGTCCGGGCGAGCAGGATGCCGAAGTCGGCCCACTGGGCGGCGCTCGTCCACACCTTCTGGCCGTTGATCCGCCAGCCGCCCTCCACACGCTCGGCCCGCGTGCGCAGCGAGGCCAGGTCGGATCCCGCGCCCGGCTCGCTGAAGAGCTGGCACCAGAGCAACTCGCCGCGCAGGGTGGGTGCGAGGAAGCGTTCCCGCTGTTCCTCCGTGCCGTACGCGAGGAGGGAGGGCACCACCCAGGTGGCGATGCCGAGTTCGCTGAGCTTGACGCCGGCCGCCGTCAACTCCTCCTGGATGACGAGCTGTTGGACGGGTCCGGCGCCGATGCCGTAGGGCTCGGGCAGGTGCGGGGCCGCGTAGCCGGTGGGGGCGAGCGCCTTGCGCGCGGCGGCCGGGTCGAGTCCGCGGGCGCTCCCGATCACCTCGCGGGCCCGCGCCCGGTACTCCTCCGCCGCCGCGGGCAGCGCCACCCGCAGCTCCCTGCGCGCGCCGCCCTCGGCGAGCCGGACGGCCCGCTGCCGGTGCCCGTCCCCCGCGCCGAGCAGCTGGCGCGCCACGACCGCCCTGCGCAGATACAGGTGGGCGTCGTGTTCCCAGGTGAAGCCGATGCCGCCGAGGATCTGCACGCAGTCCTTGGCGCAGGAGTACGCGGCGTCCAGGGCGGTGGCGGCGGCGAGCGCGGCGACCAGGCCGCGCACCTCGGGCGCCTCGGGCGGCTCGGACCGCCCGGACCCCTCGGACCGCTCGGACCGCTCGGGCGTCTCGTCGGCGGCGCGGGCCGCGTCCCAGGCCAGCGCGCGGGCCTGTTCGACGCGGACCAGCATGTCGGCGCAGAGGTGCTTGACGCCCTGGAACTGGCCGATGGGCCGCCCGAACTGCTCGCGCACCTTGGCGTGTTCGGCCGCGGTGCGCAGCGCCCACGCCGCGGTGCCGCAGGCGTCGGCGGCGAGCACGACGGCGGCCAGGTCGCGCACGGCCGCGCCGTCCACGGCGAGCAGCCGGCCCCCCGGCACGAGCGCGGCCCGCGCGCTCACCTCGGCGGTCGGCCTGGTCGGATCGGCGCTTTCGTGCGGACGTACGGTCAGCGCGTCCGCGTCGACGGCGAGCCAGAGCGGGCCCGCGGCCGACGCGGCACCCAGGACGATCAGGTCGGCGTCGCCGCCGGAGAGCACGGGCGGCGCGGTGCCGTCCAGGACGTAGCCGTCCGGGACCGCGACGGCGGTGAGCGTGCCGGGGCCGAGGGCGACGGCGCCGATCCGGCCGCCCCGGGCGAGCTCGGCGGCGAGCGCCGGGGCGCCCGCGCGGTGCAGGAGCGCCGAGGCCAGGGAGCTGGCGGCGTACGGTCCCGGGAGCGCGGCCCCCGCCGCTTCCTCCAGGACGACGGCCAGGTCCAGGAGGCCGCCGCCCCCGCCTCCGCACTCCTCGGGGAGGTGGACGCCGAGGAGGCCCTGCTCGGCGAGGCCGTCCCAGTGGACGGGGCGGCCGCCGCCGGGCGGCGCGTCGAGCAGTGCGCGCGTCTCCCTCGGTGGCGCGGCGCGCGCGATCCAGCCGCGCACGGCCGAGGCCAACTCCCTTTGCTCCTGCGTGATTCCGATCCCCATGCGCATCCTCGCCGGTAGCAGCTGCCGGGACGGCGGTCAGACTAGAACACGTTTCAATCTGACGGAAGGTCAGATACGGGTCGTCTTCCGCGACCGCCCCGCGGTCGCCCCCCTCGGCCGCTCCGGGCGCCGGATGATGAAGCGGTTAACAAAAGGTCAAGAGTTCACCGGGTACGCCAAACGTCGGAATAGTCGCCCCGGGTAACGGGTTCGGCCTACACGTACCCCTGCCACGATCAACCTTCCGCCCGGAGGCCCCACGCAATGTCGATGACCGCGACCCCACCACGCGGCATACGCGGAGTCGTCCCCGTACTCGCCTTCTCAGGCATCGTCGTCGCGGTGATGCAGACCCTGCTCGTGCCGGTCATCAAGGACCTGCCGACCCTGCTGAGCACCGCACCTTCGAACGCCACCTGGGTCATGACCTCGACCCTGCTCGCCGGCGCCGTCTCCACCCCGATCATGGGGCGCCTCGGCGACCTCTTCGGCAAGCGCCGGATGCTGCTCAGCAGCCTCGCCGTGATGGTCGTCGGCTCGCTGGTCTGCGGATTCACCGACGATCTCCTGGTGATGATCGTCGGCCGCGCGCTCCAGGGCTTCGCGATGGGCGCCATCCCGCTCGGCATCGGTCTGATGCGCGACATGCTGCCGCGCGAGAAGCTCGGCTCGGCGATGGCCCTGATGAGCTCCTCCATCGGCGTCGGCGGCGGCCTCGCGCTGCCCCTCGCCGCGCTGACCGCGCAGCACGCCGACTGGCACGCGCTGTTCTTCGGCGCCGCCGGACTCGGCGTCCTTGCCATGATCCTCACCGTGCTCTTCGTGCCGGAGAGCCCGCTGCGCGCCCAGGGCAGCTTCGACGTGTTCGGCGCGCTCGGCCTCTCCGCCGGGCTCGTCCTGTTCCTGCTGCCCATCACCAAGGGAAGTGACTGGGGCTGGAGTTCGGGCACCACGCTCGGCCTGTTCGGTGCCGCGGCCGTCGTGCTCGTGCTGTGGGGCGTGATGGAGCTGCGCCTGAAGGCGCCGCTGGTGGACCTGCGCACCACCGCGCGGCGCGAGGTGCTGCTCACCAACCTCGCCTCGATCATGGTCGGTGTCGCCTTCTACGCGATCTCGCTGGTCCTGCCGCAGCTCCTCCAGCTCCCCTCGGCCACCGGCTACGGCCTCGGCCAGTCCATGGTCGTCGCGGGTCTGTGCGTGGCCCCGCTCGGCCTGACCATGATGTTCACCGCGCCGGTCTACGCCCGCCTCTCGGCGAAGTACGGCCCCAAGGTCACGCTCATCCTCGGCATGCTGATCATCGCGATCGGCTACGGCGCGGGCCTCGGCCTGATGAGCGCCGCCTGGCAGACCATCGTCATCTCGGTGGTCGTCGGCGCGGGCATCGGACTCGCCTACTCCTCGCTGCCCGCGCTGATCATCGGCGCCGTCGACGCGTCCGAGACCGGCGCGGCCAACGGCCTCAACACGCTGATGCGCTCCATCGGCACGTCGGTGTCCAGCGCCGTCATCGGCATGGTGCTCGCCAACACGGCGAACCACGTCGGCGGCGTCGACGTACCCACCCTGCACGGCTTCCGCGTCTCGTTCCTGATCGCCACGGGTGCGGTCGCGATCGGGCTGCTCTTCGCCCTCTTCCTCCCCTCCCCGCGCCGGTCCATCAAGCCGCAGCTGCGGGCGAGCAGCGAGGAGGACGCGAACCTGGAGCGGGCCACGCGGGCCGCGCAGGCCGTGGAGGTGCTCACGGGCTTCCACGGGCAGGTGCTCGGCGCGGACGGCGGGCCGCTCGCGCGGGCCAAGGTGACGTTGATCGACCGGCGGGGGAAGCAGGCGGGGGCGGCGCTCACGGACGAGGACGGTCGGTACGTCCTGGCTGCGCCGGGCGATGGCTCTTACGTTCTCGCGGCTACCGCCGCGGGGTATGCGCCGCGGGCCTCGGCGGCGGCGTATCGCGGGGAGGGGCTTGCGGTGCGGGTGGATCTTTCTCTGACCGAGGCGCTTGCGGGGGCGGGGGCGGGGGCCGGTGCGGGTGCCCGTGTCGCCTCTTCCGATGACAGTGACGTGTCTGCCTGACGGGGTGGGGTGGGGGCGTCTGCTGTAGCTGCGGGTCCGTTGTGGCTGGTCGCGCAGTTCCCCGCGCCCCTGAAAGCGTCCGCACCGGGCGTGCCTGGTCGCGCCCGCATGGCGACGCCGTCGTGTCGGAGCCCCGCGCTCTAGAAGCGCCCGCACCGTGCCTCCCTCGTCGCGCCCGCCGCGGAGTCGTGCACCTGCCCCCTACCAGCGCCCCCGTCACCACCCCGACGGGGGCGCCGTGCATCATGGGGCGGTCATACGCGCCTGCGACCTGGAGGGAACCGTGGCCGTCGAGCCCGAGTCGGAGATTCTTGCCGCCTTCGAGGGGGCCAAGGGGTTCATGCCCCGGGGCGAGGGGCTCGCGCTGTACGCGGCCGCGGTGGAGGCGGGGAGCCTCGGGCTGCCGCTGCTCGAAGTCGGCACGTACTGCGGGCGCTCCACGATCCTGCTCGCCGACGCGGCCCGCCGCGCGGGGGTGAGCGCGATCACCGTGGACCACCACCGCGGCAGCGAGGAGCAGCAGCCCGGCTGGGAGTACCACGACCCGGAGACGGTCGACCCGGAGGTCGGCCGGATGGACACCCTGCCCACCTTCCGCCGCACCCTGCACGCGGCGGGCCTCGAAGACCACGTGATCGCGATCGTCGGCCGCTCGCCGCAGGTGGCGAAGGCATGGGGCGGGCCGCTGGGGTTCGTGTTCATCGACGGCGGCCACACCGACGAGCACGCCACGGGCGACTACGAGGGGTGGGCTCCGCACATCGCCGAGGGCGGTCTCCTCGTCATCCATGACGTCTTCCCCGACCCGGTCGACATCATGACCGGACAGGCTCCGTACCGCGTCTACCTCCGGGCCCTGGAGTCCGGCGCGTTCACCGAGGTCACAGCGGTGGACTCGCTGCGCGTGCTGCGCCGCACGGGCGCCGGGACCTGACCTCGTCCGCGTTTTCGTCCGGCTCCATCACAAGCGGGGATCCGGCCCCGCGGATAGGCTCCCTTCCGTGTCGTACGTAGGTCCGGAATTCGATCCCGCCCGTCCGCCGAAGCGCCGCTTCGGCCGTCCGCTGACGGTGACCGCCGCCGCGCTGGTGCCCGCCTGCCTCGCGGGCTGGCTCGTCTACCAGGCGACCAGCGGACCCGGCGGGAACGAGCCCGCGAGATCGCTGCCCGCGTCGGCGAGCGCGTCCGGCGGGCAGGACGCGCCGTCCGGGCCCGGCTCGCCGTCCCCCGCCGGGAGCAGCACATCCGGTGAAGGGGATGAAAAGGACAAGGACGGCAAGGGCAAGGGCGCCGACGACAACGATTCGACTACGAAGCCGCCCGCCCGGCAGCCCGCCGCGAGCGGGCCCCTGAAGGGCAAGCTCGTCGTCGTCGACCCCGGCCACAACCCCGGCAACTTCCGGCACGCCTCCGAGATCAACCGCCAGGTCGACATCGGGACGAACCGCAAGGAGTGCGACACCACCGGCACCTCCACCAACGCCGGTTACACCGAGGCGAAGTTCACCCTGGACGTCTCCCGGCGGCTGCGCACGCTGCTCGAAAAGCAGGGCGCCACGGTCGAGTTCACCCAGGACGGCGACCGCCCCTGGGGCCCGTGCGTCGACGAGCGCGCCCAGATCGGCAACAAGGCCCACGCCGACGCGGTGGTCTCCGTCCACGCCGACGGCTCGGGCGCAGGGAACCGCGGCTTCCACGTGATCATGCCGGGGAAGGTGAAGGCCGGATCGGCCGACACCACGCCGATCGTGGCGCCCTCCAAGGAGTTGGGCGAGCGCATCGCGGGCACCTTCCTGCGCGCCACCGGCAGCGCGCCCTCCAACTACATCGGCGGCGGCACCGGACTCGACACCCGCAAGGACCTGGGCGGCCTGAACCTCTCCACCGTCCCCAAGGTGTTCATCGAGTGCGGCAACATGCGCGACGCGAAGGACGCGGCGCTGCTGACGAGCGGCGCGTGGCGGCAGAAGGCGGCGCAGGGGATCTCTGACGGAATCGTGGGATTCCTCCGCGGGTAGGCCTTCGCGGGCCTCGTAATCGAAGCGTGGACGTCTTTATCCCGAGCAGACACCCCGGCCGTCCGAACGATATTGTCCTCCATACGATGAGGGGCCACCCCCGCGCTTCGCGCACCGCGACACGACCGCGACTACGGCGACAGCGACGCCTCCACTGACGAGACGACTGACGAAGGACCTGAAGTGAATTTCCGCTCCCTCACTCGAGGCGACGGCGTGGTGATCGGAGCAGCGGTGTTGCTCTTCATCGCCTCGTTCCTCGACACCCTTGACGCCGATGGCGGCGACAGCTCCAAGCTGCCGAACGCCTGGGAAAACGGCAACCTGCTGATGAGCGTCTACCTGCTCGGCATCATCGGTGCGGCACTCATCGTCGTCGGCCGCGCGCTGCCGCAGCAGCGCAAGGTCGCGGGCCTGGACCTCGGGCAGATCGGTGTGGCCTTCACCATCGCCGCCGCCTGGAGCTCCCTCGGTGCGATCTTCGACACCGACCAGTCCTACGGCTTCTACTTCAACGCCCTCGGCGCCCGCGGGGAGTCCCCGGACGCCGGTGTCGGACTCATCCTCGGCCTGATCGGCGCCCTGGTGCTCGCCGCCGGTGCGGTCGCCACGCTGCTCGTCCCGGCCCTCAAGGCCCCCCTCATGGGCGCCCCGCGCCCGATGACCCCGCAGCCCTACGGCGGCCAGCCCCAGGGCGGCTACGGCTACCCGGGTGCGGGCGCCCCGCAGCAGGGCGCTCCGTACGGCGGCCAGCCCGGTCAGCCGCAGGGTGGTCAGCCCTTCGGCGGCCAGCCCGGCCAGCCGCAGCCGCAGGCCGGGCAGACCCCGCCGCCCGCGCAGCAGGCGGCGCCCGCCGGTGACTTCTCGCCGTTCTGGTTCGCCGTGCCGGTGCCGCGTCCGCTGTACGCGGAGGACGGCTCGCCCACGCCGATCGCCGAACTGGCGCCCGGCACCTGGTACTTGGCCGTCGAGCAGCGCGGCCCCGGCCTGGTGGCCCAGACGCAGGACGGCCGTCGCGGCGTCCTTCAGGACACCACGGGGATCCAGCGCGGCTGATCCGCCCCGATGGACAGCACGGCCCCTCGCCCTTCCGGGCGGGGGGCCGTTGTCGTACAGTCGCCCCCCTGAAGCCAACTGACGGTACGTCAGACATGGGACTGGGAGGGTGTATGCGGCTCGGGCTCGCACTCGGGTACTGGGGGCGCGGCCCCGACCCCGGCCATGTCGCGCTCGCCCAGGAGGCCGAGCGGCTCGGATACGACTCCGTGTGGACGGCGGAGGCCTGGGGGTCCGACGCCTTCACGCCGCTGACCTGGATCGCCGCGAACACCTCACGGATCAGGCTCGGTACCGCCGTCGTACAGATGGCCGCGCGCTCCCCCGTCACCACCGCCATGCACGCCCTCACCCTCGACCACCTCTCCGGCGGCCGGATGATGCTGGGGCTCGGGCTCTCCGGGCCGCAGGTGGTGGAGGGCTGGTACGGGCGGCCGTTCCCCAGGTCGCCGCTGACCGCGACCCGCGAGTACGTCGAGGTGATCCGCCAGGTCCTGCGCCGCGAGGGCCCCGTGGAGCTGGACGGGCGCTTCCACGCCCATCCCTACCGGGGCGAGGACGGCACGGGCCTCGGCAAGCCCCTCAAGCCGATCACGCATCCGCTCCGCGCCGGTCTGCCGATCCTGCTCGGTGCCGAGGGGCCCAAGAACATCGCGCAGACGACCCGCATCGCGGACGGCTGGCTGCCGCTGTACTGGTCGCCGGCCAGGACGGACGTCTACGAAGCGTCGCTGACCGGTCTGCGGGAGGACTTCCTGGTCGCCCCGATGGTCCGCGCCAAGGTCTGCGACGACGTGCGCGAAGGGCTGCTCCCGGTCAAGGCCATGCTCGGCTTCTACATCGGCGGCATGGGGCACGCCGCCCGCAACTTCCACGCCGATCTGATGGGGCGCATGGGGTACGCGGAGGAGGCGGGGCGCATCCAGGAGCTGTTCCTCGCCGGGCGCAAGGAGGAGGCGGTGCTCGCGGTGCCCGACGCCTTCGCCGACGAGATCTCGCTGGTCGGGCCGCGCGGGCGCATCGCCGAGCGGCTCGACCTGTGGCGCAAGGGGCCGGTCACCGACCTCCTGGTGCTCTCCCCCGACCCGCTGACGCTGCGGACCATGGCGGAGCTCAACTCGTAGCCCCGCCAGAAAGGCCCTAGGGCCTTTCGTTTGGATCAGGCCGGGCTCGCGGGGCCTGGCACGCACGCTCGCAGCGTTGTCGTCGGTTGCCAACGCTCCGCGTTGCCGCCCTCCTCCGCCTTGCGATCGCACGCACCAGACCCCGCTCCCTGATCCAGCCTGATCCAAACGAAAGACCCTAACCCTTGGCCAGCTCCCCCGCCGAAGGCACCTTGTCCTTGACCTCCGCGCCCGCGCTCTTGCCCGCGTCCTTCACGGAGTTGATGATGCCGTCGAAGGAGTTCACGATCGAGTCCGTCGAGTCGCCCTTGCGGAGCTTGGACGGCAGGTCCTTGAGCGCGTCGATGCCCGCCGTCAGCGGGGCCACGGCCTTGGCGAGGGTCGGGTCGCCCTGGGCGTTCTTCGTCGCGGCCTTCAGCCTGTTGTAGGTGAAGGCGCCCGCGAGACCGGCCTTGATCAGGGCGAACTTGCGGCCGTCCGCGCCGTTCTTGAACTTCCCCGCACGGAACGGCTTCACGATCCACTGGTAGCCGGCGCCGGCGGCGAGCCCCGCGTTGGCCACGAAGCGGGTCTTGGCGAACTTCTGCTGCTCGGCCGAGCTGGACCCGGTCGGCGTCGCCGCGCTGTCCTTGTCGTCGTCGTTGCAGGCGGTCGCGCCCACGAGGAGCGTGCAGCACAGGGTGAGGGAGACTCCGGCACGGCGGACGGAAACGGGGCTGAGCACGGGCACGGCAGCGGCCTCCTGAGATGAGCGGTCCTCCCGGCAGCCTCACCCCGGCCGCCGGGCACCGCCACCGGGACGGGCCCGTACGGGTTTCAACGGGGCGGAGCCCGGTACCCGTCCCTCATGTCTCCCCGAACCCGGAACACCCGTGGCACCAACGAGGCAGCGAGGGTCGTCGCAATCGTCGCGGACGTCCTGGCCTTCATCCTCGGCCTGTGGATCCTGATGTACCTCCTCGACGCGAACCGCGCCAACGACCTCGTCCAGTTCGTGCACGACACGGCCCGCTGGCTGGCGGGCTGGTCGCACGACCTGTTCACGTTCGACGCCGCATGGGCGAGGGTCGTGGCGGGCTACGGCCTGGCGGCGATCGTCTACCTGCTCATCGGCCATGCGATAGCGGGCCGCCTGCGCCGCTACTGAGCCCCGAAGGGGCGAGTTCTCCAGGGGCGCGGGGAACTGCGCGACCAGCCCCCGCAAACCCGCAGCTGCCCCGCAGGGAAGCCTCAGCAACAGGACGGGTCGAGCCCCACCGGCAGCCGCTCACCGGAGAACACCGCACACGTCGCCTCGTCCCCGCCCAGCGCCGCCACGGCGAGCAGCAGCGACCCCGCGGTCCAGGTGGTGAGCTCCTCGGGCCACACCGCCTTGTCGTCGAAGACGTAGCCCGTCCAATAGAGGCCCGTCGCGGGGTCGCGCAGGTGCTGGATGGACTGGAGGATCTCCAGGGCCCGGTCGGACTCGCCCAACGCCCAGAGCGCCAGGGCGAGTTCGGCGCTCTCGCCGCCCGTGACCCAGGGGTTCGGGACGACACACCGCACCCCGAGGCCCGGCACCACGAAGCGGTCCCAGCCCTGGGCCATCCGCTCCTTGGCCGCGACGCCGGTCAGCGCGCCGCCCAGGACCGGGTAGTACCAGTCCATCGAGTAGCGGTCCTTGTCGAGGAACCGCTCGGGGTGGTGGCGGATGGCGTGCGCGAGGGCGCCGGTCGCCAGCTCCCAGTCGGGCTGCGGCTCGTCGCGCTGCTCGGCGAGGGCGAGCGCGCAGCGCAGCGCCTGGTGGATCGAGGAGGAGCCGGTGAGCAGCGCGTCGGTCACCGGTGTGCCGTCGGCCTCCCGCTTCCAGCCGATCTGGCCGCCGGGCTGCTGGAGCGCGAGGACGAACTCGACGGCGCCGACCACGGCGGGCCACATGCGGTCGAGGAACGCCTCGTCGCCGGTGGCGAGGTAGTGGTGCCAGACGCCGACGGCGAGGTACGCGCAGAAGTTGGTCTCGCGGCCCCGGTCGGTGACGTCGTGCGGGTCGCCGTCGCGGTAGGCGGCGTACCAGGAGCCGTCCGGGTTCTGGTGCCGTACGAGCCAGTCGTAGGCCCGCTCGGCGGCCGCGTGCTCCCCCGCGGCGTCCAGGGCCATGGCGGCCTCGGTGTGGTCCCAGGGGTCGAGATGGTGGCCGCGGAACCACGGGATGGCGCCGTCCTCGCGCTGCACGGCGAGGATGCCGCGCACCGTCGCCGCGGCCTGAGGGGCCGTCAGGACGCCGGGCAGGACGAGGTGTTCGGTCCGCTCCGGGCTCGTCACTTGGCGGCCGCCACGGGCTCCGCGGCGGCGACGGGCAGGTGCGGCTTGGTCGCGTACGCCACGAAGCTCTTGCCGACCACGGGGTTGAGCAACTGCTCGGCGACCCGGGTGGCGAGGGGCTTCTTCATGATGTCCCAGACCAGGAGCTTGTGGTAGGCGCGCACCGGCAGCGCCTTGTCGTTGTCGACGCCGAAGGCACACTTGAGCCACCAGTAGGGCGAGTGCAGCGCGTGCGCGTGGTGGGTGCCGTACGGCTTGAGGCCCGACTCCCGCATCTTGCCGAGGAGTTCGTCGGCCTTGTAGATGCGGATGTGGCCGCCCTCGACCTCGTGGTAGGCGTCGCTGAGCGTCCAGCAGACCTTCTCGGGGCCGTAGCGCGGCACGGTGACGGCGATGCGGCCGCCGGGCTTGAGGACCCGGACCATCTCGGCGAGGACGCCCTTGTCGTCCGGGATGTGCTCCATGACCTCGGAGATGATCACGACGTCGAAGGAGGCGTCGGGGAAGGGCAGGTTGAGCGCGTCGCCCTCCATCGCGGTGGCCGTCGCGCCCGCGGGGGCCTCGCCCGCCTCCTTCATCGCGGCGAACCACTTGGCGACCTCGCGGATCTCCTCGGCGTTCTGGTCGAGGGCCACCACCTGGGCGCCCCGCCGGTAGCACTCGAAGGCGTGCCGGCCCGCGCCGCAGCCCAGGTCGAGCACGCGGTCGCCGGCGGCGAGCGGGAAGCGGGTGAAGTCGACGGTCAGCATCAGCGATGGCTCCCGGAGTACGTCGGGGTGGCCGCGGGGCGGCCGGGATTCTGGGCCGCGGAACGGCTCATGGCCTCGCGGTAGCGGTCGGCGGTGCCCTTGGCGGCCTGCGCCCAGGTGAACTTGGCGAGCACCCGCGCACGCCCCGCCGCGCCGAGCCTGGCGCGCAGCTCCCGGTCGCCGAGCAGCCGGGCCAGGCCGTCCGCGAGGGCGCCGGGGTCGCCGGGCGGCACCGCGACGCAGGTCTCGCCGTCGGGGCCCGCGACCTCCGGGATCGCGCCGCCGGTGGTGGCGAGGAGCGGGGTGCCGGTGGCCATCGCCTCGGCCGCGGGCAGCGAGAACCCCTCGTACAGGGAGGGCACGCAGGCGATCTGCGCCGAGCGGACCAGGTCGACGAGTTCGGCGTCGGTGATGCCCTTGACGAACTCGATCGAGCCCGCGAGGCCGTGCTTCTCGATGGCCTGGGCGACCGGGCCGTCCTCGGCGCGCTTGCCGACGACGACGAGGTGGGCGGCGGGGTTCTCGGTGCGGATCTTGGCGAGCGCCTCGACGAGGTAGATGAGGCCCTTGAGGGGGACGTCGGCGCTGGAGGTCGTCACGATCCGGCCGGGCACCTCGGCGACCGAGGGGTCGGGCGAGAAGAGGTCGGTGTCGGCGCCGATGTGGACGACGTCGATGCGGCTCTCGCGTACGCCGAGGTGGTCGATGATCTCCTGGCGCGAGGTGCCGGAGACGGTGAGTACCGAGGGCAGCCGGCGCGCGACGCGCTTCTGCATGCGCGTGAACGCGTACCAGCGGCGCACCGACATGCGGCGCTTGAGGTCGGGCGCGGCGTCCAGTTCGAGCTGCCGGTCGACGGTGATGGGGTGGTGGATCGTGGTGACCAGGGGGGCGCCGAGGTCGCCCAACAGGCCGTATCCCAGGGTCTGGTTGTCGTGCACGACGTCGAACTCGCCGCGTCGGGCGCGCAGATGGCGCCGGGCGCGCAGGCTGAACGTGGCGGGCTCGGGGAAGCCGCCGGTCCACATCGTCGCCACTTCGAGGGCGTCCACCCAGTCGCGGTACTCGCCGCGCCCCGGCGTGCGGAAGGGGTCGGGCGAGCGGTAGAGGTCCAGGCTCGGCAGCTCGGTGAGCTTGAGGCCTTCGAGTCCCTCGCCCTCGTCGAGCACCGGATAGGGCTGCGCGCCGATCACCTCGACGCTGTGCCCGAGCCGGACGAGCTCGCGCGAGAGGTGGCGTACGTAGACGCCCTGCCCCCCGCAGAACGGGTTCCCTTTGTACGTCAGGAGAGCGATCCGCAACGGACGCCCGCCTTCGGTGTCGGAGCCCTTCCGGGGGCCCGCCTCCATGGCCTCAGCGGTCACTCTCGGCCCCCTTCTCCTGCAGTTGTCCGCGAGGTTACGCCGGGACGGTAATCTAGAACAAGTTTCAGACTTGATCGTTGAGTGATCGCTGAACGAGCTCTGAATCTACCGGCAGGTAGGCGAGGTGTAAGGCCCGGATCAGGTGATTCGCGCCACGACGGGCTCCCTGCCATGCTGTGCGATCTCGGGAGGCGTTTTCGGAGGGGCGGCACATGACAGCGGAAGCCAAGACAGGGAGCCCTGCGACGCCGCCGCTCACCGAACGCCAGGAGGCGCGCCGCCGCCGCATCCTGCACGCGAGCGCCCAACTGGCCAGCAGGGGCGGGTTCGACGCGGTGCAGATGCGCGAGGTCGCGGAGGCCGCGGGCGTCGCGCTCGGCACGCTCTACCGCTACTTCCCCTCCAAGGTGCATCTGCTCGTCGCCACCATGCAGGACCAGCTCCAGCACATGCACACCACGATCAGGAAGCGCCCGCCGGCCGGTGAGACCCCCGCCGAGCGGGTCGCGGAGACCCTGATGCGCGCCTTCCGCGCCCTCCAGCGCGAGCCGCACCTCGCGGACGCCATGGTGCGGGCCCTGACCTTCGCGGACCGCTCGGTGAGCCCCGAGGTCGACACCGTCTCACGGCTGACGACGGCGATCATCCTGGACGCGATGGGCCTGACGGACGCGCCGACCGCGCAGCAGCTCTCGGCGGTGCGGGTGATCGAGCACACCTGGCACTCCGCACTGATCACCTGGCTCTCCGGACGGGCCTCGATCGCCCAGGTGAAGATCGACATCGAGACGGTCTGCCGCCTCATCGACCTCACGGCGACCCCCCGAGCGTGACATGGGGGGCGCACAGTCGCCCGGCAAGTGCGCCCCCAAACACCCCCTTGGCCAGTTCTCAGTGTCACGAGGGGGGGTACTCACCGCTATGAATGGTCTGCGTCCTTGAAGGGGGCAACCGGAGTGGGAGCTGGAGGGGCAGAGCGTGATCCGGGTACTTCTCGTGCACGACGCCTGTCTACTGCGATTAGCCCTGGCGGAACGTCTCGCCCGGGAGCCTGACTTGGAGGTGTTCCATGCGCCGTGGTCACACGCGCACGGCCGGCAGCGCACGGTACGACCCGATCTCTGCGTGGTGGATCTCGACGACGAGTCGACGTACGCCCTCACCCCGCTCACCGAGCTGACGGGGCCGTCCGCGCACGGCCGCGGCTGCCGGGTCCTGGTGCTCGCCACCGCCAACCGGCCCGGCCAGCTGCGCCGCGCCGCGGAGGCGGACGCGCTCGGCTACGTGAACAAGGCGAGCCAGCCGGAGCGCCTGATCACCGGCATCAGACAGGTGGCGGCGGGCCAGCGGTTCGTCGACGAGTCACTGGGGTTCGGCTTCCTCAAGGCCGCACAAATGCCGCTCACCCAGCGGGAGTTGAGCGTCCTGTCACTCGCCGCCCGGGGCGCCTCGGTCGCCGAGATCGCCCACAGTCTCCATCTGTCCAACGGAACGGTGCGCAACTACATGGCCGCGATCACCAGGAAGACCGGTGCGCGGAACAGGATCGACGCCATAAGGATCTCGCAGGGCGAGGGCTGGGTCTGAGGCGGCAGCGCCCCGGTCCCCGCGCCCGCCCTCGCCCCAGTCACCGGCCCCGTTGAGGTCCCGGTACAGGGGCGAACGCTCCATCAGCTCGTCGTGCCGGCCGCACAGGGCGTCCGCCCCGTCCATCACCAGGACCCGGTCGGCACGGCGGGCCGAGCTGATGCGGTGCGCGATCACCACGAGGGTGCCGCCGGGGCGTGCCGCGAAGGCCCGCTCCGCGCGGGCCTCCGCGACCGGGTCGAGGTGACAGGTCGCCTCGTCGAGGATCGCGAGCGGTGCGTACGCGACATAGGCGCGGGTCAGCGCGATCAACTGGCGCTCACCCGCGGACAGTTCACCCGGTACGACCCCGGCGTCGAAGCCGCCGAGCCGCGTCACGAGCGGCGCGAGCCCCACGGCCTCGGCCGCGTCGGCCAGTTCGGCGTCCGGCACGGGGCCCGGCCGCAGGTACGCCAGGTTCTCCCGGAGCGTCCCGGTGAAGACGTAGGCCTCCTGCGGGATGAGCACCCGGCGGCCCACGGCGCCCTCCCCACGCACCCCGGCACCCTCCACCCGCACGTCCCCCACGTCCGGCACGAGCAACCCGGCAACAATTCCGGCCAACGTGGACTTCCCGATGCCGCTGGGCCCCACCACGGCCAGGTGTTCCCCACGCGCCACACTGAGCCCGAGGTTCCGCAGCACGGGCTCGGCGTGCGGGCCGTAGGCGAAGGTCACGGAGGAGAGCCGCAGGGCGGCGGGGGCGGGCTCCTGAGCTGGTACGACGCCGGTCACGCCGGTCACGTCGGCCACATCGCCGATGCCGTCGCCCGCCCCCGCCCAGATCAGCCGCCGCAGCACGATCGCCAGGCGGGAGCCGCTGGTGCCGAGGCCGTGGACCAGGTTGTGCAGGGCGGGCAGCAGCGCCTGGGTGACGTAGGCGAGGGCGCCCACCAGCGCGCCGGGGGTCACTCCGTTGTCCAGGAGCCAGGGGGCCGTGGCCAGGAGCAGGACCAGCGGGAGCTGGCCGCCGATCGCCAGGGCCGCGGTGCGCAGCACGCCCCAGCGGGCCAGCGCGCGGGCCGCCGTGTACTCCGTGGCGACGCCCCGGCCCAGGTCACGGGCCACGTCGCCCTCCGCGCCCGCCGCCGCGACGTCCCGCAGCCCGGGGCAGACCACGCCGAGCCGGGCGGCCAGTTCCTCGTCGGCGACGAGGAACTCCTCCTGGCGCCTGGCCAGCGGCCGCAGCGTCGCGACGAACAGCGCGATGCCCGCGAGCAGCGGCGGCGCGACCACCAGGAGCAGCAGCGGGGCGAGCGAGAAGAGGCCGACGAGGGCGCCCGCCGCCGTGAACACGAAGGAGCGGGAGACCATGACGAGGCCCGCGAAGGTGTCCCTGGCGATCTCCACCTGCTGGGTGAGCCGGGACACGGCGGCGCCGTCCGCGTCGTGCAGGCCCCGGCCGACGACCTGTCGCACCAGGGAGTCCCGCAGCGGTTCCACCAGGTCGGCGACGGCGCGGTACACCCGGCCCGTGCCGTACGCGGCGACCACCACCCCGAGTCCGGCGCCGCCGAGCCACCGGAGGCCGACCGCCTGGTGTCCGGCGAGGAACCCGTCGTCCAGGGCGCGCGCGAGGGCGTACCCGGTGAGGAACGTCTGCCCGGTCTCCAGGACCGACCAGAGCGCGAGCCGCAGCACCACGGGCCACTTGCGCCACAGGAAGCGCACGCCACGGCGGTAGGGACCGGGGAGCGGGGCAGGAGTCGGGGCCGGGGTCGGGGCGGAGTCAGGGGCAGGAGTCGTGGGGCTCACGCGCCGAACACCTCCCGGTACTCGGGCCGTGCCCAGAGTTCCTCGTGGCGGCCCACCGCCCGGATCCGGCCTTCGTGCAGCCAGGCCACCGCGTCCGCGCGGGCCGCCGTCGCGGCGCGGTGGGCGATGATCAGGCGGCTGCGGTGCGGGGTGTGGTGGAGCAGGGCCTCGGCGATGTGGTGTTCGGTCACCGTGTCCAGGCTCGACATCGCGTCGTCCAGGATCAGCAGGCGCCCGCCGCGCGCGAACGCCCTTGCCAGGCCCAGGCGTTGGGACTCACCGCCGGAGAGCGGCGCCTGCCCGCAGGGCGTGGCGTAGCCGTCCGGGAGGCGGGTGATGAAGGTGTCGGCGCGCGCGGCACGGGCCGCCGAGCGGATCCGGTCGGGCCCGGGGCGCGGGGCGCCGAGGCCGATCGTGTCCTCCAGGGTCGCGCCGAGCAGCGCGGGCCGCTCGAAGGCGTAGCCCACCTCGCGCCGCAGGTCCTCGCGGGTGAGCGTGTGCAGCGGGACGCCGTCGAGGCGCACCTCTCCCCCGTCGGGGTCGGTGAGCCGCCCGGCGAGCGCGGCGAGCAGCGATTTGCCCGCGCCCGAGCGGCCGACGACGGCGAGCGTGGAGCCCGCGGGCACCGTCAGGTCGACGCCGTCAAGGACGGTGCGGCCGCCGCGACTCGCCGTGACGCCGCGCAGCTCCAACTGGCCGCCCTCGGGCGGGAGTTGCGCATCGCCGTACGCGGTCGGTGGTTCGGTGAGGACTTCTTCGAGGCGCCGGGCGGCCGCCCTGGCCCTGACCAGGCCGCTCAACTGGCCGACGAGCATGCCGATCCCGGTGGCGAGGACCGCGTACCGGGAGGCGGCGAGCAGGTCGCCGACCGAGATGCGGTGCCGGAGCAGCAGCAGGCCCGCGACGGCGGCGACCGCGATCTGCAGGAGCGGCGCGACCGCGACGGCCTGCGCCTGGGAGCGGCCCTGCACCCGCCACATCCGCCGTCCCTGGCGTGCGAGTTCGGGCAGCTCGGCCAGGACGCGGGCCGCCTCCTTGTCCTGGGTGTGCGCGGCCGCGACGGTGCGCGAGCCGCCGATCGCCTCGCTCAGCCGGCCGGCGATGTTCCCCTGGACGCGCTGGTAGCGCGCCACGCAGTCGGAGGAGACCCGCACGAAGGTCCGAAGGAGCAGGAAGAGCACGGGCCCGCCGACGAGGAACACCGCGGCGAGCCAGCCGTCGATGAGTGCGAGGGCCACCACGGCGCCGACGGGTGTGACCAGGGCGGCGAGGAGCGCGGCGAAGGTGGCGGGCGCGATGCCCGCGTGCGCCGCGTTGTCGATGAGGCGCGCCACCAGGTCGCCGTGGGCGAAGCGCGCGGTGGTGCGCGGTCCGACGGAGAGCACGTGGCGTACGACGCTGCCGCGCAGCCAGGCCGTGGTGCGGGCGTTGGTGGTGCCGGTGAGGACGCCGTCGAGGGCGTCGAGGAGGGCGCTCGCGGCGATCAGGGCGGCGCAGGCGGTGACCCAGCGGGTGGCGTCGGCGTCACCGGCGCCGGTGAGATGGCCGGTCAGCACGGCGTCCAGGGCGCGGCCGATCGCGAGCGGCAGCAGCAGTCCGGCGCCCGCGCTCGCCAGGGCGCACAGCGCGAGGACCGCGCAGCGGGCCGCGCTGTACCGGGTCGCCGCGCCCAACAGGCGGGCTTCGTGGGTGGGTTGGTGCGGACGGGGGGTGGTCGTCGCCATGCGGTCCGGGTCCTCGTCGCCTTCGTCGCGCCGGTCTCGTTCGTCGTCCGTGGAGCTCGCGCCGTGCCCGCGGCCGCCGTGCCGGTGGCGCGGCGGGCGCGAAAACGGTCGGCCCGGACGGGCCCCTCGCAGGGTTCCGTCCGGGCCTTCGGTACCGTGCCGGTCAGGCGCGGTCAACCGTCAGATCAGAGACACAGGACGATGCTCGCGTCGCTCCAGCACAGCAGGAGGCTGGCCACGCTGCCGCCGCCACCGCCGCCGCCACCGTGCATCTCGTCGGACTCCATGCTCTGCAGGTCGAGAAGTGCCATGAACTTCCCTCTCTCTCGGGGGATTTGTGAGTTCCCTATGGGCGGTGTCACGACCCCGCGGTGTCGCGGGACCGGCTCTGGGGCCGCCGGATCGGCGGCAGGAAGGGGACGTGCGCTCCGGTGTCGCCGAGCGCGGTGGCGAGCGCCAGGAGGCAGCCCGCCGTCCCGGTGTTGAGGTCCATCGAAAGGCGCAGCATCTGGTTGCCGGGGAAGGCGAGTTGGCCTTCGTACGACATCGAGAACCAGCCGAGCTCCTCGATCTGCGCGGCCACGTCCTCGGGCGTGATGCCCGGCGCGGTGCTGCGGTTGACGTGCAGGAGCAGTCCCGCGCGGCCCTGGAACAGTCCGGGCTGCACGCAGAAGCGTGAGCTCGCCGCGGCCAGGATGCCGGGCCTGGCCGCCTCGAACCGCTCGTCGTCGCGGTGCGCGAGGTAGTCGTCGATGACCATGCCGATGCCGACGCTGCCGTCGCCGAGGTAGGGCATGGTGCGCCATCCCTCGTTGACGGCGAGGCTGCCGTCGCGCTTCTGGGCCACGCACTGGTCGAGGTCGGCGCGCAGGGCGCGGGCCGCGAGGTCGAGGAGCGCCGGGTCACCATTGCGCTCGTACAGCCGGATGAAGAGCAGGGCGGGCCCGGTGGCGCCGCGCAGCAGTCCTGCCCTGCGCCGGGCGCCGCCCGCCGGTTCCTCGGCGGTGAGGCGTTCGCCGAGCAGTTCGGCGGCGCGCAGCGCGTACTGGCCGAGGGTGCGCTCGCCGGTGCTCTCCGCGAGGGAGTCGAGGGCCAGGCCGAGGCCGGCGAGGCCGCCGTACAGGTCGGAGGGGAGCCGCTGCCAGCGTTCCTGGAGGATGAGCTCCGCCAGGTCGAGCGCGCGGTCGCGGTGCCCGAGCCTGTCGAGTACGTGGGCGATGCCCGCGAGACCGTCGTGGAGTCCCAACGGGGTCCCGGCCGGGGCGGGTTCGGTGTGCTTGAGGAGCCAGCGTTCGCCCTCCTCGTACCGGGGCGCGCCGCTCTCGGCGAGGGCGAGCAGCACTCCGGCCGCGCCGTGTGCGAGGCCGAGCCCGCCGCCCTCGGCGAACTGCGAGATGTCGCCGGGGAAGAGCCGGTCGTCGCGCTCCGGGGTGGCGGAGGCGAGGATGGCCTCGACCATCGAGTCGCGGCTGCGGGGCCAGTCGGCCGGGTCGACCAGGGGTGCGGCCGTGCGCGCCGCGGTCCTGGCGGCGCCGGTCCCGCCCCCCTCCACAAGGCCCTGCTCGGGGGCCTCCGTGTCTCCCGCTCCGCGGACCGGCGCCCGCTCGTCCCCGCCGTCCCGGCCCGCCGGGCCGTGCTGGATCTCGGCCACGGCCTCGGCCAGGAACTCCTGTGGCACGTCCGGGAATTCGGCGGCGATCACCTGCGCGAAGTGCGCGGCCTTGTCCCGGTCGATGGAGAGCAGTGTGGTGATCGGCAGGAAGAGGGCGAGCCGCAGACAGGCGAGCGCGTAGCGGTCGACGTCGGCGCCGGTGCGGTCCGGCGGGGCGAGGAAGCCGGGGTGCGCGACGATCTGGCGGCCCTGGTCGCCGATCGCCGCCGCGGCCTCGAAGTCGAGGAGGGAGACGGTGCTTTCGTCGGGCGCGACCATGATGTTGAACAGGTGCAGGTCGTTGAAGACGACGCCCCGTTCGTGCACGGCGGCCACGGCTTCCTCGACGGCCCGGTGCATGCGCAGCGCCCAGGCCGTGTACTCCGATATGTCGGCGGCGTCGGGCTCGCTGGTGCACAGCGGGTGCCGGTGCGCGAAGAACGAGTTGAGGGTCGAGCCCTCCAGGAAGTCCATGACGAGGAAGCGGTGTTCGCCGAGGAGGAACCAGTCGCGCACCTCGGGTGCGACGCCGAGTCCGGAGAGCTTCTCCAGGGCGTCCTTCTCGCGTTCGAGGCGGGCCACGGCGTCGGCGCCGTCGGAGGCGAGGCCCGCGTGCGGGCGGCCCTCCTTGAGGACGACCTTGCGGCCGTCGCGGGTGTCGGTGCCCGCGTAGACCCCGCCGCCGTTGGAGAAGTGCAGCGCCTTCTCGATGCGGTACGGCAGGTCGCCGACGGTCGTCGTGTTGCGCGCGGCGAGCGCCGGTTCGAGGAAGTCGGGCAGCTTGACCCACTCGGGGACCTTGAAGGCGGGGCCGCGGTCGTCCGGCACCAGCTGGCCTTCGGCGTTCTCCACGGCGGGCACGAGGGTGCCCTTGCCGTCGTCGCACATGCGGCGGGTGAAGGCGCCGTACCTGACGTACAGCGGGCCCTGCTCCCAGCGCAGGTCGGTGAGGATGTACGGCCCTTCGAACCCTTCGAGAAGCTTTCCCAACGCGGTGAGCAGCTCGTGGAGCTGGGCGTCGTCGGCCGGGTAGACGGTGGCGAACTTGCCGCTCATGTCGCGGCCCGCGTACTTGCTGTTGCGCAGGTGCAGCAAGTGAGTGGCCGGCACGAACTTGAAGGGGACCGAGCGCGGCACGCAGTGGTCCCACACGAGGGCCGCGATCTTGTCGGCGTTCTCCAGGGTGGCGGAGACGTGGATCTTCCAGCCCTGCTGGGGCGTGGGGAGCGGTTTCCCCGCGTCGTCCAGCGGGACGAAGGAGAGCCAGTCGCCGGAGCGTCCGGAGCGCCAGCCCTCCGGGACCGGGCGGCGGGAGGTGGGGAACTCGCGGGCAGCGCTTCGGGTGCCCGTGGACGGCAGCCGGTCCGGGGTCTCGTAGAAGAATCTGTCGGCAAGACAGTAGACCTCGTACCGCTTGTCCATGGTGTCCCCTCTCTGCTCGGCGTGGCAGAGAGATTTCCAGGACGCAAAGGGGCGGAACAGTAACGGCTGTCATCAGATCACCGTGCGGAACGCACGCGTAAAGTCCCGTTCGCCCTTGTTCGAGTGCACAGGATATCCAGGCCTCCGCCACATGGCGATGCCCGCGGCGCATCGGTGAGGACGCGGCACGGGCAGCCGGTGGTTGAGGTGTGACGGCGCCTGACCTAGGTCTTTCGTTTGGATCAGGCCAGACCCCGCGAGCCCGGCCTGATCCAAACGAAAGGCCCTAGTCCTCGGGCGGGAAGACCACCTCTCCGCTGTCGGCGAGGGTGATCGTGATCGCCTCGACGGGGCAGCCCTCCGCGGCCTCCAGGACCTGTTCGTTGGCGTCGGTCTCGGGGTGGGCGGGGTGGGACTGGCGGGCGCTGTCGAGGGTGAAGCCGCCGGGCGCGGTGCCCACGCACATCCCCGATCCGATGCAGACCGACCGGTCGACCTCGACGTGCCAGCGGTCACCCATCAGGCACCGCTCCCCTCGTAGCCCGCGGGGAGATGGATCATCTGGTGCTCGAAGTACTCGGCGTACCCCTCGGGCCCGAACTCCCGCCCGATGCCGGAGTTCTTGAAGCCGCCGAAGGGGCCGAGCATGTCGAGGCTGAAGGTGTTCACGGAGTACGTCCCGGTGCGCACCTGCCGTGCGACGTCGATGCCGCGTTCGACGTCGGCCGTCCAGACGCTGCCGCTGAGCCCGTAGTCGGAGTCGTTGGCGATCCGCACGGCCTCGTCCTGTTCGCCGTACGGCAGCAGGCAGATGACCGGGCCGAAGATCTCCTCGCGGGCGATGCGCATGGAGTTGTCGACGCCGCCGAAGAGCGTCGGCTCGACGTACCAGCCCTGGTCGAGCCCGGCGGGGCGGCCGCCGCCCGCGAGGATCTTGGCGCCCTCCTCCTGGCCGATGCGGATGTAGTCGAGGGAGCGCCGCTGCTGCCGTTCGGCGACGAGCGGGCCGAGTTCGGTGGCGGGGTCGAGCGGATCGCCGACCTTGAGGCCTGACGCTGCGGCGGCGAACGCCTCGGCGAACTCGTCGTAGCGGGTGCGCGGCACGAGGATACGGGTCTGGGCCACGCACGCCTGGCCGTTGATCATCCAGGCGAAGGGCGCGATGCCCGCGACGGCGGTCGCCGCGTCGGCGTCGGGCAGCACGATCGCGGCGGACTTGCCGCCGAGTTCGAGGGTGACGCGGGTGAGGTTGCGGGCCGCGACCTCCATGACGCGCTTGCCCGCGCCGACGGATCCGGTGAAGGAGATCTTGTCGACGCCGGGGTGCGCGACGAGGTACTCGCTGACCTCGCGGTCCGCGGAGATGACGGAGAGCACGCCAGGCGGCAGCCCGGCGTCGGCGGCTATCTCGGCGAGGATGTAGGCGTCGAGGGGCGCCTCCGGCGAGGTCTTGAGGATCACCGGGCAGCCCGCGAGCAGCGCGGGGGCGAGCTTGGCGGCGGCGGTGAACTGCGGGACGTTCCAGGGCACGACGGCGGCGACCACGCCCACCGGCTGGCGCCGCACGAGCAGTTTGCCGAGGACTCCGTCGCGCGCCTCCTCGTAGGTGAAGTCGCGGGCGACGGTGAGGGCCGCGTCCCACGCCATCATCGCGGCGAGCGCCTGCACCATCACGCTGGAGGTGTACGGGGTGCCGTTCTCCGTGCTGATGACCCGGGCGATCTCCTCGTGGCGTACGGCGATCCCGTCCTTGATCCGGGTGACGACCGCGATCCGTTCGTCCAGGGTCATGCGCGGCCAGGGCCCGTCGTCGAACGCCCGGCGGGCGGTGGCGACGGCGCGGTCCACGTCGGCGGGGGCCGCGTGCGGCACGCGGGCGAAGACCTTTCCGGTGTGCGGGGAGACGACGTCGATGACGCCCTTGCCGAGCGGGTCCACCAACTCCCCGCCGATGAACAGCTGTCCGTGTTCCACGAGCTCGGTCATGGCTGACTGCCTCCTGCGGAGCGCTTTCTGACACCGTTTCAGAACTGATACCAGTTCTAGTTGGAGGAGTCCACGGACCGGACGCGCAACCGGCCGCCGATTCGGTCGACTTGGGCGACCATTGAAACTAGTTCTAGTTATAGTGGCGGCACCCGGCGACGAGAGACGCGGCACCCGGCGACAGAGACGAGGCCCCATGACCCCGCAGGTGACCGACCCGCCGGTGATCGAGCACGGCGGCGGCGTCTGGAGCATCAAGGTCCCGATCCCCGACAACCCCCTCGGCTTCACCCTCGTCCACCTCCTGGCGACCGACCGCGGCCCGGTCCTCGTCGACACCGGCTGGGACGACCCCACGTCCTGGGACACCCTGACCGCGGGACTCGCCCGGTGCGGCGTCGCCGTCGGGGACGTGCACGGCGTGGTCATCACCCACCACCACCCCGACCACCACGGTCTGTCCGCGAAGGTCCGCGACGCATCGGGCGCGTGGATCGCGATGCACGCGGCCGACGCCTCCGTGGTGCGCCGCACCCGCGCCAACCCGCCCGGCCGCTGGTACGCCTACATGGCCGCCAAGCTGACGGCGGCCGGCGCGCCCGCCGAGCACGTCGCCCCGCTGGTCCGCGCCGCCGAGGAGGGCCGCCCCAGGAAACTGCCGGGACTCGACCCCGCGCTGCCCGACCGCGACATCGCCCCCGGCGAGCTCCTCGACCTCGCGGGCCGCAGGCTGCGCGCGATCTGGACCCCTGGCCACACCCCCGGCCACGTCTGCCTGCACCTGGAGGAGGACCACCCCGCCCGGCTGCGGGGCAACGGCCGCCTCTTCTCCGGCGACCACCTGCTGCCCGGCATCAGCCCGCACATCGGCCTGTACGAGGACCCCGACGACGCCACGGTCACCGATCCCCTCGGCGACTACCTCGACTCCCTGGAGCGGGTCGCCCGCCTCGACCCGGCCGAGATCCTCCCCGCCCACCAGCACGCCTTCACCGACGCCCCCGCCCGCGTCGGCGCGCTCATCGCCCACCACGAGGAGCGCCTGACCGGACTGCACGCCCTGCTCGCCGAACCCCGCACCGCCTGGCAGCTCGCCGAGCGGATGGAGTGGAACCGGCCCTGGGCCGACATCCCCTACGGCTCGCGCAACATCGCGGTGTCGGAAGCGGAGGCCCATGTGCGGCGCCTGGTGAAGCTGGGCCGCGCCGAGGTCGTGCCCGGCGGCGACCCGGTCACCTACGTGGCGGTGTGACACCCCGGGGCGGCCGGTGCGCCGCCCCCGCCGCCCGGCCCCGCCCCGTACGGGCCGGTAGAGTGGGCGAGTCGTCCTCACGCCCGTACAGGGGGAAGCCGGTGCGAATCCGGCGCTGACCCGCAGCCGTATGACCGCCTTGGCGGAGAGCCGGAATGCCCGGTGCGGAACGTGACCGGCTCGCTTCATCGGACCCCCCGATGAGCGGCACCGTCGAGGTATACGGAGCCGGAGCCGCCCGGAAGCCGTGCTCGCAACGGTCCGTGCCGCCCCGCTCCCCGCAGGGAGAGGCAACCCGCCGCATCATGAACGTTCGCCACAGCGCAGCGGTCCTGGCCGCCGCCGTAGCCGTGTTCGGCTCCGCCGCCGCACCGGCCGCTTTCGCGGACGACGCGAAGCCGTCGCCCTCCACCGCGCTCCCCTCGGGCCTCTACGGCAAGAGCGACCCCAAGTTCGACGGCGTCTTCCGGCAGTCGTACGCCCTGCTCGCCCAGCACACGGAGGGCGTCAAGCCCGCCGCGAAGGCCGTCGACTGGCTGACCGGGCAGCAGTGCGCGAGCGGCGGTTACGCGGCCTACCGCGCGGACGCGAGCGCGCCGTGCGACTCCAAGACCATGGTCGACAGCAACTCCACCGCGGCCGCCGTGCAGGCGCTCGCCGCGCTCGGCGGCGAGAAGAAGACGGTCGGCAAGAGCGTCGAGTGGCTGAAGTCCGTACAGAACACGGACGGGGGCTGGGGCTACAACCCGGGCCTGCCCACCGACGCCAACTCCACCGGCATCGTGATCGGCGCCCTCGTCTCGGCGGGTGAGAACCCCGCGGACGTGAAGTCCAAGGACGGCAAGTCCGCCTACGACGCGCTGCCCGAGCTCGCCATGGACTGCGGCAAGGACGGCGGCGCCTTCGGTCTCGCCGACCCCAAGTCCGGCAAGCTCTCGCCGAACGCCGACGCCACCGCCGCCGGTGTGCTGGGCGGCCTCGGCAAGGGTCTCGTGGTGTCGCAGCCCAAGAAGGGCCAGCCCACGAACCCCAAGTGCGCGAAGCCCGAGAACGTGACGCAGGCCGCGAGCAACGGCGTCGGCTATCTCCTCGACACCCTCGGCAAGACCGACGACCACCTGATGTCCTCGATGCCGGGCGCCGACGACCAGCCCGACTTCGGCAACACCGCCGACGCGGTGCTCGCGCTCGCCGCCGCAGGTGAGAAGGACCAGGCGAAGAAGTCCGCCGAGTGGCTCTCGAAGAACTCCGCGGACTGGGCCAAGCAGTCCGGTCCCGCCGCCTACTCGCAGCTGGTCTTCGCCGCCAACGCGGCCGGGATGGACGCCCGTGACTTCGGCGGCGCCGACCTCGTCAAGCAGCTGAACGCCACGGGCCCGGCGCCGGAGACCGCGTCGAAGTCCCCGTCCGCCGACTCGGACGAGGAGAAGAAGGACGACGGCGGCGGCGTCAGCGTCTGGTGGATCATCGGCGTCGGCATGGTCGCCGGCATCGGCATCGGCTTCCTCTACAGCGGCAACCGCAAGAAGAAGCAGCCGTGACCGCGGGCCGTGCGCGGCGCGGGCACCGGGCGGTCGTGGCGTTCCTCGCCACGCTGCTCTGCACCCTCGGCGTCCTCGCCGCCGCGCCCGCCCAGGCCGCCGGCTACCGCTACTGGTCGTTCTGGGAGCGTTCCGGCGACAGCTGGACCTACGCCACCCAGGGCCCGGGTACCGCGAAGCCCGACGACGGCGACGTACAAGGCTTCCGCTTCTCGGTCTCCGAGGACACCAAGGACTCGGCGAAGCCGCGCGGCGCGGCCGGCTTCGAGGACATCTGCGCCGACAGGCCCGCCAAGGACGGCCGCAAGCGGGTCGCCCTGGTCATCGACTTCGGCCTGGCCGAGGACGCGCCCAAGGGCGAGCGGCCGCCCGCCGCGCGCACGGCCTGCGCGCAGGTCGCCGAGGACGCCACCAGCGCCGAGGCCCTCGCCGCGGTCGCCAAGCCGCTGCGCTACGACAGCAACGCCCTGCTCTGCGCCATCTCCGGCTACCCGAAGTCGGGCTGCGGCGACCAGGTCTCCGGCGACGGCACGTCGAAGAAGGACCAGGCAGGTCAGGCCGACGGTGACAAGGGGGGCGACGGCGGCCCCTCGGTCGGTCTGATCGCCGGGATCGCCGCCGTCGTGGTGCTGGGCGGTGCCGCGCTGTGGCAGGCCCGCCGCCGTCGCGGCTGACGCGGGCCCGGACAGCACGATGACGGACCACGGCAGCCGCACGCCCACCGCCCTCGGGTGGCGCCTCGCCCCCGAGGCGCACCGGAGCAACGCCCTGCACCCGGGCGCCTGGTGGATCTGGGCGCTCGGCCTCGGCACGGCCGCCTCGCGCACCACCAATCCGCTCCTGATCGGCCTGCTGATCGGCGTCGCGGGCTATGTGGTGGCGGCGCGGCGTACGTCCGCTCCGTGGGCGAAGTCGTACGGCGCCTTCGTGAAGCTCGGCCTGGTCGTGATCGGGATCAGGCTCGTCTTCGCGATCGTGCTCGGCTCGCCGATCCCCGGCACACACACCCTCTTCACGCTGCCCGAGGTGCCGCTGCCCGACTGGGCCAAGGGCGTCCGGATCGGCGGCCGGGTCACGGCCGAGGGGCTGCTCTTCGCGCTGTACGACGGCATCAGGCTCGCGGGCCTGCTGATCTGCGTCGGCGCCGCGAACGCGCTGGCCAGCCCGGCGCGGCTGCTCAAGTCGCTGCCGGGCGCGCTCTACGAGGCCGGGGTCGCCGTCGTGGTGGCGATGACGTTCGCGCCCAACCTGATCACCGACGTACAGCGGCTGCGGGCCGCGCGCCGACTGCGCGGGCGCCCCGACAGAGGAATCAGGGGGCTCCTCCAGGTGGGCCTGCCCGTCCTCGAAGGCGCCCTCGAACGCTCGGTGGCACTGGCCGCCGCGATGGACGCGCGCGGCTTCGGCCGCAGCGCCGCCGTGCCCGCCGGGGTGCGCAGGGCCACCGCCGTCCTGACGCTCGGCGGACTCATGGGCGTGTGCGTCGGGACGTACGGACTGCTGACCGCGCAGGGCGCCGCGTACGGCCTGCCCGTCCTGGCCGCCGGGCTGCTCGCCGCGCTCGGCGGGCTCAGGCTCGGCGGCCGCAGGGCCGTGCGCACCCGCTACCGGCCCGACCGGTGGGGCCCACGGGCCTGGGCCGTCGCCGGTTCCGGGATCGCCGTCGCGGGGCTGATGATCACCGCATCCTCGTACGGCGTGGCCGCCCTCCAGCCCGGTGTCGTGCCGCTCGTCGCGCCCGCGCTGCCGCTGTGGCCCGCGGCGGCGGTGCTGATCGGGCTGCTGCCCGCGTTCGTCGCGCCGGTGCCCGCCGATTCCGCTTCCCCGGCCTCCAAGGAGACGTCATGATCCGCTTCGAGGACGTCTCGGTGACGTACGAGGGAACCGCGGGGCCCACCGTCCGTGGGGTCGATCTCACCGTCCCCGAGGGCGAGTTGGTGCTGCTCGTGGGCCCCTCGGGGGTCGGCAAGTCGACGCTGCTCGGCACGGTCAGCGGGCTCGTGCCGCACTTCACGGGCGGCACCCTGCGCGGCCGGGTGACGGTGGCGGGCCGCGACACCCGCACGCACAAGCCGCGCGAACTCGCCGACGTCGTCGGCACGGTGGGCCAGGACCCTCTCTCGCACTTCGTGACGGACACCGTCGAGGACGAACTCGCGTACGGCATGGAGTCGCTCGGGCTCGCCCCCGACGTGATGCGCCGCAGGGTCGAGGAGACGCTGGACCTGCTCGGCCTCGCCGATCTGCGCGACCGGCCCATCGCGACGCTCTCCGGCGGCCAGCAGCAGCGCGTCGCGATCGGCTCGGTGCTCACCCCGCACCCCCGGGTCCTCGTCCTCGACGAGCCGACGTCCGCGCTCGACCCGGCCGCCGCCGAAGAGGTGCTCGCGGTGCTCCAGCGCCTCGTCCACGACCTCGGCACCACGGTCCTGATGGCCGAGCACCGCCTGGAGCGCGTCGTGCAGTACGCGGACCAGGTGCTGCTGCTCGCGGCCCCCGGCGAACCGCCGGTGCTCGGCGACCCCGCCGCGCTGATGGCCCGCTCCCCCGTCTACCCGCCGGTGGTCGCCCTCGGCAGGCTCGCGGACTGGTCCCCGCTCCCGCTCACCGTGCGCGACGCCCGCCGCAGGGCAGGCGCCCTCCGCACCCGCCTCGCCCAGGCGAAGCCGCACACCGAACCCGCCCTCGTACCGGCCCCGGAACGCACCCCGGGCCGCTGGCCACGCCTGCGCAGGGGCCGGGCGCCCGCGCCGACGTACGAAGCGGCCGCCGACGTCGAGCGGCTCGCCGTCCGGCGCGGGCGGGTCGAGGCGTTGCGGCGGGTGGACCTCGCCGTCACCGCCGGCGAGACCGTCGCCCTGATGGGGCGCAACGGCGCGGGCAAGTCCACGCTCCTCGCCACCCTCGTCGGCCTCCTCGAACCCACCTCGGGCACCGTCCGCGTCGGTGGCGCGGTCCCGCACCGTACGGCGCCGCGCCGACTGATCCGGCACGTCGGCCTGGTCCCGCAGGAGCCGCGCGACCTCCTGTACGCGGACACCGTCGGCGCCGAGTGCGCGGCGGCCGACGGTGACGCCGACGCGCCGCCCGGGGCCTGCCGCGCCCTGGTCAGCGAGCTGCTGCCGGGCATCGCGGACGACACGCACCCCCGGGACCTCTCCGAGGGCCAGCGCCTGGCGCTCGCCCTGGCGATCGTCCTGACCGCGCGCCCGCCCCTGCTCCTGCTCGACGAGCCGACCCGCGGCCTCGACTACGCGGCCAAGGCCCGGCTCGCCCACATCCTGGGCGGCCTGGCCGCCGAGGGCCACGCGATCGTGCTCGCCACGCACGACGTGGAGCTGGCCGCCGAGATCGCCCACCGCGTGGTGATCCTCGCGGACGGCGAGGTCGTCGCGGACGGGCCGACCCCGGAGATCGTGGTCTCCTCGCCGTCCTTCGCGCCCCAGGTCACCAAGATCCTCGCGCCGCAGGAGTGGCTGACCGTGACGCAGGTGCGCCGGGCACTGGACGCGCCCTCGCCCGGACAGGACCCGTCGTGACGGCCGCGCCCACGGCCCAGGCGCAGGCCCGCCCCATCCGCCTGGGCCGCCGCTCGGTCGCCGCGCTCGCCCTGGTCAGCGCCGTGGGCGTGGTCGCCTTCGGCTGGCCGCTGCTCGCCGGTACGGATTCCGGCCTCAGCGAGCACGCGCAGGACGCGCCGTGGCTGTTCGCCGCGCTGCTGCCGCTGCTGCTCGCCGTGGTGGTGGCGACCATCGCGGACGTCGGCCTCGACGCCAAGGCCATCGCGATGCTCGGGGTCCTCGCCGCGGCGGGCGCCGCGCTGCGGCCGCTCGGCGCGGGCACGGCGGGCATCGAGCCGATGTTCTTCCTGATGGTGCTGAGCGGCCGGGTGCTCGGCCCCGGCTTCGGCTTCGTCCTCGGCGCGGTGTCGATGTTCGCCTCGGCGCTGCTGACCGGCGGCGTCGGCCCGTGGATGCCCTTCCAGATGCTGTCGATGGGCTGGGTCTGCATGGGCGCGGGGCTGCTGCCGGGCCCCGACACCCTCCGCGGCCGGAGCGAACTGTGGCTGCTCGCGGCGTACGGGGCGGTCTCCTCCGTCCTGTACGGCACGGTCATGAACCTCCAGGGCTGGCCCTACCTCGGCGGGCTCGCCACCGGCGTCTCCTTCGTGCCGGGCGACCCGCTCGCCGACAACCTGGGCCGTTTCATCGCGTACTGCCTGGCGACCTCGCTCGGCTGGGACCTGCCGCGCGCCGTCGTCACGGTGCTGCTGAGCCTCGCGCTGGGGCCCGCCGTCCTGAAGGCGCTGCGCCGGGCCACGCGCCGCGCCGCGTTCGAGGCGCCGGTCACATTCGAGGCTCCCAAGCCGTAGGTGCGCCTGCGCGTTCCGTTACTTCGGGGTCCCTGAGCCGTGAGGCGGCCCACAGGACTTAGGTCCTCTACGAAGGGGGCTCGTAGCACGCACCCTTTGACGTACATGCGTCAATCACCGCGCTGACCTGGGCATTGAGAGCCACATCACACTACGGACATTCGGCGCGGGTGCGACTTCCACTAGTAAATGGGGTCATTGCGGCGAGGTAACAGCCCTGCTTCTCTGGAGGAGTCGCACGGCGCCGACGCCCTCACCCGGGCTCGGCGCCGACGCACGTCCCCCACGTTCCACCGGCGTGCACGGCGACAGCCCCGTCCCCCACCGGAAGGTCCTCCGTGCCCGCCTCGCTCATCCGCCGCATCGCTTCCCCGAAGAAGGCCATCACCGGCGGCCTCGTCGCCGCAGCCGCCACCGGCATGGTCTTCGCCGCGGCCCCGGCCCAGGCAGCCACCCCGACCACCGCGAAGGCCGCTGTCCCGGCCGCCGCCCCCGCCGCCGCTCCCGCCTCCGCCCAGGCGGTCGCCAAGCAGCTGATCCCGGACGCCGCGCAGTACCAGGCGTTCAGCAACATCGTGGCCCACGAGAGCGGCTGGAACCACACCGCGACGAACTCCTCCTCCGGCGCGTACGGCCTGGTCCAGGCGCTGCCCGGCTCGAAGATGGCCTCCGCGGGCTCGGACTGGAAGACCAACCCGGCCACCCAGATCAAGTGGGGCCTTGACTACATGAACTCCCGCTACGGCAGCCCCGTCGGCGCCTGGAACTTCTGGCAGGCCAACGGCTGGTACTGAGCCGCCGCGAACCGCCACTGAGAGAGGCGGCAACCCCCGTGCGGGGTTGCCGCCTCTTTCGTACGTCCCGGCCCCCTCAGCCGTCCCGGTCCCCTCAGCGCGTGGCGAACCACCGCGCGATCTTCGGCGTCGCCCTGGTCACCGACTCCGTGTGCGGCACCGCGCCCTGATCGAGGACCGGCACCCGCGCCCCGTGCGCCGCGAGGCCGGCCGCGCAGCTGCGGGCGTTGCCGATGGGTACGTCGGTGTCGCCGCGCGCCGCGTAGAGCCGCACCGGCACCCGCGGCTTCCACGCACAGGCGCCGTCGTTCGCCTCCAGCGCCTCCTTGAGGCCTCCCGTGGGGTGCTTCATCCGCTCGGAGAACTCCGGTGTGAGGAGCTGCTTCACCGACTCGGGGAGCGCGGCGACGACGTCCTCCTCCCCGTGGCGGCCGTCGAAGAGCGCCTCGACCCGGTCCGCGTAGGGGGCGCGGAACGCTTCGGCGGGGTCCTTGTAGAGCGGGTGCAGCCGGTTCTGGGCCACCAGGAAGTACGCCGTGTAGAAGATGCCGCTGGTGTCGTTGACCCGGCCGTCGAAGAGCGCGGGGATCTCCTCGCCGGACAGGTCGTAGGGCCCGCTGACGGGCGCGACGGCACGCACCCTGAATGGCACGCCCCCGCTCCCCTTGCGCAGCTCCTTGGCGAGCGCCATCGCGACCTGGCCGCCCTGCGAGAACCCGGTCAGATAGAGGTCACCGGTGAGCTTCCTGCCCTCGCGCCCCGCCGCGGTCCGCGAGGCGCGGAGCATGTCCTGGGACGCGGTGACCGCCGAGCGCGTGTCCATGTACGGGTGGAGGCCGGACCCCTTGCCGAGCCCGAGGTAGTCGGGCGCGGCGACGGCCTTGCCCGCGGCGGCGTGCAGATAGGGGCTGAGCCGCCCGAAGTCCTCGCCGACCGAGGGCGCGTAGTCGCGGTGGACCATGGTCCCGTGGGTGTCGGAGACGAGCCCGAGCGCGCGCCCCCGCGAGGTCTTGGGCAGCACGAACAGGCCGGTGGCGGTGGTGGACCGGCCGTCCGTGCCCACCGTGCGATAGGTGAGCCGGTACGCCGTCACCCCGTACCGCACGGTCCCCGTGTCGATCTTCCCCGCGGCCAGGAACGCGGCGACCTCGCCCCGGCTGAGATCGGCGACCCGGGTGACCTTCAGGAGCGCCCCCCGGTCGACCCGGTGCACAACCTCCCCGCGCGCCGCCTCGGAGCCCCCGACGGCCTGCACGGCGGGCGCGGCACCGAGCCCCGCGAGCAACAACGCGGCAAGGGCAGCGCCCCCGCGCCGCAGGAACCGACCATGTCCAGAACGAAAGTTGTCCATGCCCCAGACGCTACGAGCCCCACCACGCCGCCGACATCCGAGACACCCCCGGCCAGGGGGTGTACGTACCACCACCCGGCCCGGGGGAAATTCAGCCCGTCCGGCGTTTGAGGACGAACACGGCGGAGCCGGCGACGGACACCAACCCCGGACTACACGCGCTGAATGATCGTCCCCGTAGCCACCGCACCCCCCGCACACATCGTGACCAACGCGAACTCCTTGTCCCTGCGCTCCAGTTCATGCAGCGCCGAGGCGATGAGCCGCGCCCCCGTCGCCCCCACGGGATGCCCGAGTGCGATCGCGCCACCGTTGACGTTGACCTTCTCCAGGTCCTGGCCGAAGACCTGCGACCAGCTCAGCACCACGGAGGCGAACGCCTCGTTGATCTCCACGATGTCGATGTCCTTCAGGGACATCCCCGCCTTGCCGAGCACCGCGCGCGTCGCGTCGATCGGACCGTCCAGGTGGAAGTGCGGGTCGGCGCCGACCAGTGCCTGGGCGACGATGCGGGCCCGCGGCTTCAGCTTCAGCGCCCGCGCCATCCGCTTGGACGCCCACATGATCGCGGCCGAACCGTCGGAGATCTGCGAGGAGTTGCCCGCCGTATGCACGGCGGTCGGCATGACCGGCTTGAGTCCGGCGAGGCCTTCCATGGTCGTGTCGCGCAGCCCCTCGTCCCGGTCGACGAGCCGCCACATGCCCTGCCCGCCGGCCTGCTCCTCCTCCGTGGTGGGCACCTGGACGGCGAACGTCTCGCGTTTGAAGCGCTCCTCGGACCAGGCGGTGGCGGCCCGCTCCTGCGAGATGAGGCCGAGCGAGTCCACGTTCTCGCGGGTGAGCCCCCGCTTGCGGGCGATGCGCTCGGCGGCCTCGAACTGGTTGGGCAGGTCGACGTTCCACTCGTCGGGGAAGGGCTTGCCGGGTCCGTGCTTGGAGCCCGACCCGAGCGGCACCCGCGACATCGCCTCGACGCCGCAGCTGATCCCGACGTCGATGACACCGGCCGCGATCATGTTGGCGACCATGTGGCTCGCCTGCTGCGAGGAGCCGCACTGGCAGTCGACGGTGGTCGCCGCGGTCTCGTACGGAAGTCCCATGGTGAGCCAGGCCGTGCGCGCCGGATTCATGGACTGCTCCCCGGCGTGCGTCACCGTGCCGCCGACGATCTGCTCGACGCAGTCGGCGTGGATGCCGGTACGGCCGAGGAGTTCGCGGTAGGTCTCACCGAGCAGATAGGCGGGGTGGAGATTGGCGAGCGCACCACCGCGCTTGCCGATGGGCGTGCGTACTGCTTCGACGATGACGGGTTCCGCGGCCATGGGCTCGTCCTCTCCCTCCACGTCCCGCGAGCCGTCCCGGCGCCTCGCGAGAGGAACTAGTACGCGTTCTAGTTCTGTTGTGCAGTCTGCTGAGCGGACCCCGGCGCCGCAAGGGTCTTGCATGCACCTTGCGCGAGACCCTCACGTAATAGAGCCCGTCGTGGGCCTTGCCTCTTGTAGAACCCGTTACTACCTTTCGAGCCATCTCCTGATGGACCGTCAGAACTCAGCACACGCCTGGAGTTGCCGATGACCTGTCCAGCGCTGCCCGACGGGTTCGACTTCACCGACCCCGACCTGCTCCAAGACCGCGTACCCCTGCCGGAGTTCGCACAGTTGCGGCAGACCGAGCCGGTGCACTGGATCACCCAGCCGCGCCGGATATCCGGCTTCGACGACACGGGCTACTGGGCCGTCACGCGGCACGAGGACGTCAAGTACGTCTCCACGCACCCGGAGCTGTTCTCCTCCAACCTCAACACCGCGGTCATCCGCTTCAACGAGTCGATCAGCAGGGACCAGATCGAGGTCCAGAAGATGATCATGCTCAACATGGACCCGCCCGAGCACACCCGGGTCCGCCAGATCGTGCAGCGCGGCTTCACGCCCCGGTCCATCCGCTCGCTCGAGGAGACCCTGCGCGACCGCGCCCGCTCCATCGTCGAGACGGCGCTCGAACAGGCGGGCCCCGACGGCTCCTTCGACTTCGTCAACAACGTCGCCGTCGAACTCCCGCTCCAGGCCATCGCCGAGCTGATCGGCGTCCCCCAGGAGGACCGCTCCAAGATCTTCGACTGGTCGAACAAGATGGTGGCGTACGACGACCCGGAGTACGCCATCACGGAGGAGATCGGCGCCGAGGCGGCCATGGAGATCGTCTCGTACTCGATGAACCTCGCCGCGGCCCGCAAGGAGTGCCCCGCCAAGGACATCGTCAGCCAACTGGTCGCCGCCGAGGACGAGGGGAACCTGTCGTCGGACGAGTTCGGCTTCTTCGTGATCCTGCTCGCGGTGGCCGGCAACGAGACCACCCGCAACGCCATCACCCACGGCATGCACGCCTTCCTGACCCACCCCGAGCAGTGGGAGCTCTACAAGCGCGAGCGCCCCGCGACGGCGGCGGAGGAGATCGTGCGCTGGGCCACCCCGGTGGTCTCCTTCCAGCGCACGGCCACCCAGGACACCGAGCTCGGCGGCGTGACGGTCAAGAAGGGCGACCGCGTCGGCGTCTTCTACTCCTCGGCCAATCACGACCCCGAGGTCTTCGAGAACCCCGGCGCGTTCGACATCACCCGGGACCCCAACCCGCACCTCGGCTTCGGCGGCGGAGGCCCGCACTTCTGCCTCGGCAAGTCCCTCGCGGTCCTGGAGATCAACCTCATCTTCAACGCCATCGCGGACGTGCTGCCCGGCCTCCGGCTGGTCGCCGACCCGCGCAGGCTCCGCTCGGCCTGGCTCAACGGCGTCAAGGAACTTCGGGTCAGCGCCCGCTGACGCGCCTCCAAGGGAGGCGGGGGCGATCCCCTCACGCCCCGCCCCCGCCTCCCCCGGAGGGCCCGCCGGCGCAATCGGACGTATCCGGTCGACTCCCGACACGAAACCAACGTTTCCGTTGCACAGGGCGTCTTGAGAGGTGAACCTTGCCCTTCCAAGACTTCGAACGGAAACGGTGGCCGTGGCTTCTGCCGATCTCTCGCTCGCGCCGTCCGGCAGTTCACCCACCGAGCGGAACTCCACCTTCCGCGCCTTCTGCCGCCGCCACCGCGTTCCGCTGCTCGCCACCGTCCCCACCCTTCCCCTGTACGCCGTGTGGGCGGCGTTCCTCGCGACCGGCGGCGGCGATCTCGCCGCGCAGGAGGCCTGGGCGAGGTTCGCCTCCGAGCACGGCGCCGCCGCGTACAACCTCTTCTGGTACGGCGGGATGCACACCGCCAACTACAGCCTGATCTCCCCGTACCTGATGGCACTGCTCGGCGTGAAGACCGTGACCGTGCTCTCCGGCGTCGCGGGCGCCTGGCTTGCCGCCGCGCTGGTCCAGCGCTCCGGGATCCGCAGGCCGCTGGCGCCCGCGGTGCTCGCCTCGCTCGGGGTCTGGTGCAACGTCGCCTCCGGGCGCACCACGTTCGCCCTCGGACTCGCCTTCGGCCTCGGGGCCTGTCTGGTCCTGGTGCGGGAGCGGCGGGTGGCCGTCGCCGTGCTCTGCGCGACGCTGGCCACCATGGCCTCCCCGGTCGCCGGGCTCTTCCTGGTGGTCGCGGGCGCGGGCTACTTCTTCGTACGCGACTGGGCGCGCGCCGCGGCCCTGATCGTGCCGCCGTTCGCGGTGGTGGCGACGACGACGGTGCTCTTCCCCTTCGACGGCGAACAGCCGATGGCCTTCGACCGGATCTTCCCGCCCGCGCTGTTCGGCCTCGCCCTCGTCCTCGCGGCGCCCGCGCGCTGGCGGGTGCTGCGCTGGGGCGCGGGCATGTACGCGCTCGGCACCGTCCTGACGTTCCTCATCCCGTCCCCGATCGGCACGAACGTGGAGCGGCTCGCCGAGCTGTTCGGGCCCGCCGCGCTGCTCGCGGCGCTGCTCGCCCCCGGCCTCGACCGGCTGCGGCGCGTCCTGCTCGCGGTGGCGCTCGTCCTGTCGTCGGCCTGGGTGGTGCAGAAGACCGTCGACGACCTGATGGTGTCGACGAAGGTGCCGAAGTGGGCGGCCGACACCCATGGCGTGGTGCGGGAGCTGGAGCGCCTAGGCGCCGACCGGGGCCGCGTCGAGGTCGTCCCCGCCCGCAACCACCGCGAGGCCACCGCGCTCTCCCCGTACGTGAACATGGCGCGCGGCTGGAACCGCCAGCTCGACATCGAGCGCGGCCGCCTCTTCTACGACGGCACGTTCTCGGCCACCACCTACCGCGCCTGGCTGGACCGCTGGGCCGTCGGCTACGTGGTCCTGCCGCTCGGCAGGCCGGACGGCCCCGCCGAGGCCGAGGCGGCCCTCGTGTCGGGCGAGCCCACCTGGCTCCAGCCGGTGTGGAAGGACGCCAACTGGCGGATCTACCGGGTGCGGAACTCGGTGCCGCTGGTCTCCGAGCCCGCGTCCGTGGTCCGCTCGACCGGCTCCGACGTGGTGGTCAGGGTGCCGAAGCGGGGCTCGGTGACCGTACGCCTGGTGTACTCGCCGTGGCTGCGGGCCGAGGGCGCGTGCCTGAAGCAGTACGGCGAGTTCACCCGGCTCTCGGTGCCAGGACCCGGCACCTACAAGATCAGCTCCGGGTACGGTCTTTCGCGGGACCGTCCTTCGACATGTCGATGACGGGCGGTGCCTGCGCACCCGTGGCGACCCTCAGGGGCTGCCGCACCCGGGGTCCCGAGAGCAGATAGGTGAGCCCGAAGCCGATGCCCACCACGGCCGCGCCGCCCACCGCGTCGAGCACCCAGTGGTTGCCGGTCCCCACGATCGCGCAGACCGTGAAGAACGGGTGCAGCAGGCCGAGCGCCTTCATCCACCACTTCGGCGCGACGATCGCGATGACCAGACCGCACCACAGGGACCAGCCGAAGTGCAGCGAGGGCATCGCCGCGTACTGGTTGGTGAGGTCGGTCAGCGTGCCGTAGTTCGGCTTCGTGAAGTCCTGGACGCCGTGCACGGTGTCGATGAAGCCGAGGTCGGGCATCAGCCGCGGCGGGGCGAGCGGGTAGGCCCAGAAGCCGACGAGGGCCAGGACCGTGGCGAAGCCGAGCGCCGAGCGCGCCCAGCGGTACTCGGCCGGCCTGCGCACGTACAGGACGGCGAGGACGGTCAGCGGCACCACGAAGTGGAACGACGTGTAGTAGAAGTTGAAGAAGCTTTCGAGCCAGCCGGTGCGCGCCGTGAGGTGGTTGAACCAGTGCTCGACGTCGATGTGCAGGAACCGCTCGATCGCGTGCACCTGCTCGCCGTGGTGTTCGGCGGTGGTGCGGCCCCCGGAAATGGTGCCGCCCGTCGCGGCCAGCCTGACCTGCTGGTACGCGGAGTAGCCGACGCGGATCAGGAGCAGTTCGAGGAGCAGGTTCGGACGGCTCAGGACGCGCCGCCAGAACGGCACGAGCGGAATCCGCCGCCAGCGGGCCGGGACGGGCGCGGCGTACTCCGTCGGGACCGGGCTCCGGTACCGCGGATGCGTACGGGACAGGAACGGCACCACGAGGGCGGCCGCCAGCGCCGCGACCAGGACGACGTTGTCCCTGACCGGCTCGGTGACCGGCATGTTCGGCAGCATCATCTTGGCGGGCAGCGTCGACACCAGGACGACGGCCACGGGCCACATGTACCGGTCGGACTGCTTCTTGCCCGCCCGGCCGACCACCGCGAACAGCACCCACAGGAGCTGGTGCTGCCAGGTCGTCGGCGACACCGCGACGGCCACGCACCCGGTGACCGCGGTGGCGAGCAGCAGTTGCCCGTCCTTGGCGTAGCGCACCGCGCGGCGCACGCCGAAGAAGACGACGGCGGCGCCGAGCCCCAGGAAGAGCCCCGTCTCCAGGGGGCCGCGGATGCCGAACCTGAGGAGCATGCCGTGCAGCGACTGGTTGGCGTTGGCGTCCGGGCTCGCGCCGAGCCCGGCGCCCGCGAGGTGATGGACCCAGTACGTCCATGAGTCGTGCGGCAGCGCGGCCCAGGCCAGCGCGGTGCAGGCGGCGAAGGTCAGCCCGGTGGAGGCGGCGGCGCGCTTGCGCCCGGTGAACCAGAGCAGCCCGGCGAAGAGCAGCATCGTCGGCTGAAGGGCCGCGCCCACGCCGATCAGGAGGCCACTGGCCCGTTCGCCGCGGACCGCGAAGAGCCCGAGCAGGACGAGCAGCACCGGGATGATGCTGGTCTGGCCGAGGTAGAGCGCGTTGCGGACCGGCAGCGACAGGATCAGCAGGCTGATCGCGACCGGCGCGGCGAGCAGTGAGGTGCGGCGGGACACCGGCTGCGGCAGGGCGCGGGCCGCGAGCAAGCCGATCACGACGACGAGGCCGAGCGTGCCGAACGTCCAGCCCCAGCCGAGCGCCTGTTCGGCCGAACGGGCCAGTGGCTTGAGGACGAGGCCGAAGAACGGAGTGCCGGTGAACTTGTCCGCGTCGTAGAGCGAGCCCTTCACGTGCAGGACGCCCTCGGGGCCGATCCAGGTCTCCAGATCGGTGAAGCGCTCGGTGCGCGGGGTGCGCAGCACGACGGCCGCCTGCCGGGCCGCGAGGAGCGCCGCGACCAGCCACAGGCCGACGCGGATCGCGCCGATCCTGGCCTGTGGACCGCCTGGCCGCCCGGCCCCCATGGCACTGCCCGGTCCTCTGTGCTCCATGTTCGCCACGCGCCGTCGGCCCTCCCGCCCCATGAGTCATGTCTGCGGTCCTGCTGTCCCGGGCGCCGAGAGCGGGCCCGGAATTGGTGCCCCTGTGGTGAGACGCGGGCCGCCACCGGTTCACCTGACGGCCATACCGGTTTCTATCCGCTTTTCTCCACCACCGCACCGCGCCGGGTACCCCACTGACCGGGACCCGACGTACGGTTCCCGCCACGGTCGGCGACATAGATCACAAGGGCGAGTTGTCCGCACTGCCGATGGAAACGCCGTTTGACCTGGATAGCAGCGGTTTTCGGGCCTTACGCGGTCGACCAGCCACCGACCGTAATGATGGCCGATGCACCTATGGTCGCTTTCGGGCCGCCCCCGTCCGCGTGGGCGGCCCCGTCCTTGTCGTCGACCGAAAGCAGGCGGGCGAACCGTTGCCGAGCGCCACATCCGTCGCACCACCCAAGCCCGGGGCCCCGCGGGGTCAGCAGCCCGGAGACCGTCCGGGACTCCGCGCCGGAGCCCCCCGGGACGTCACCGTCACCGACCCCGTGCTGGTCAAGCGCGCGGTGAAGGCGGCCGCCCTCGGCAACGCGATGGAATGGTTCGACTTCGGCGTCTACAGCTACATCGCCGTGACCCTCGGCAAGGTCTTCTTCCCCTCGGGCAACCCCACCGCACAGCTGCTCTCCACCTTCGGCGCCTTCGCCGCGGCCTTCCTGATCCGCCCGCTGGGCGGCATGGTCTTCGGCCCGCTCGGCGACCGCGTGGGCCGCCAGAAGGTGCTCGCGCTGACCATGATCATGATGGCGGCGGGCACCTTCGCCATCGGCCTGATCCCGTCGTACGCCACGATCGGCGTCTGGGCGCCGGTCCTGCTCCTGCTCGCCCGCCTGGTGCAGGGCTTCTCCACCGGCGGCGAGTACGCGGGCGCCTCCACTTTCATCGCGGAGTACGCACCCGACAAGAAGCGCGGATTCCTCGGCAGCTGGCTGGAGTTCGGCACCCTCGCGGGCTACATCGGCGGCGCGGGCCTGGTCACCCTGATGACGGCACTGCTCTCCTCGGACGACCTGGTCTCCTGGGGCTGGCGCATCCCGTTCCTCATCGCGGGCCCGATGGGTCTGATCGGCCTCTATCTGCGGATGAAGCTGGAGGAGACCCCGGCGTTCGCCGCCGAGCTGGAGAAGGCCCACAAGGACGAGCAGGCCCGCCCGAAGGTACGGCTGCGCGACATGGTCGCCGGCCAGTGGAAGGCGCTCCTCCTCTGCATGGGCCTGGTCCTCGTCTTCAACGTCACGGACTACATGCTGCTGTCGTACATGCCCAGCTACCTCACCGGCGAGCTGAAGTACGACGAGACGCACGGGCTCCTGGTCATCCTGGCCGTGATGGCGCTGATGATGTGCGCCCAGCCGTTCATGGGCGCCCTCACCGACCGCGTCGGCCGCCGCCCGGTGATCGCCGCGGGCTGCGCGGGCTTCTTCCTGCTCTCCGTCCCCGCCCTGCTCCTGATCCGCGAGGGCTCCCTCTGGGCGATCGCCCTGGGCCTCGGCGCGCTCGGCCTGCTCCTGGTCTGCTTCACCGCCTCGATGCCGTCGACGCTGCCCGCCCTGTTCCCGACGAAGGTCCGCTACGGCTCCCTCTCGATCGGCTTCAACATCTCCGTCTCGATCTTCGGCGGCACGACCCCGCTGGTGGTCACGGCCCTGATCGGCGCGACGGGCGACAAGATGATGCCCGCGTACTACATGATGGCGGCGGCGGTGATCGGCGGAACGGCCGTCTGGTTCCTGACGGAATCGGCCCGCAGGCCCCTGCCGGGTTCGCCCCCGTCGGTAGAGACGGAGGCGGAGGCACGAGCGCTCAGGTCAGCCCCTCCGGCGCTTGAGGAGCGGGGTCCGGGGCGGAGCCCCGTGGGTGTGACGCCCACCGAACCGAGCCACCACTGACAATCGCCCGTTCCTCCCATAGACTCCTTAGCGAAACTAACTAGGCAGTCGAAGGGAACGTACGAACCCCATGACTCAGCAGCAGTGGAACTCCGTCGACGACTACTTCACCACCCTCCTCGCCCCGTCCGACGACACCCTGACCGCCACCCTGCGCGACAGCGACGCGGCAGGGCTCCCGCAGATCAACGTCGCCCCGAACCAGGGCAAGCTGCTCCAGCTGCTCGCCCAGATCCAGGGCGCAAGCCGCATCCTGGAGATCGGCACGCTCGGCGGCTACAGCACCATCTGGCTGGGCCGCGCGCTGCCCGCCGACGGCCACCTCGTCACCCTCGAATACAGCCCGGAGCACGCCTCCGTGGCCCGCGGCAACCTCGCCCGCGCCGGGCTCGACAAGATCGCCGAGGTCCGTGTCGGACCCGCCCTCGACTCGCTCACCGCGCTCGCCGCCGAGCACCCCGACCCCTTCGACCTCGTCTTCATCGACGCGGACAAGGCCAACAACCCGCACTACCTGGAGTGGGCGATCAAGCTCACCCGGCCGGGCAGCCTGATCGTCCTCGACAACGTCGTGCGCGGCGGCGCCGTCACGGACGGCACCAGCACCGACGCGAGCGTGCGCGGCACCCGCGCCGCGCTCGAAATCATGGCGAACCACCCGAAGTTGAGCGCCACCGCGCTACAGACCGTCGGCACCAAGGGATACGACGGCTTCGCCCTGGCCCGCGTGCTCGACTGACCCGCCGCCACGGGACGCCGGCTCGACCCGCGCGGAAGAGCCGGCTCAACCCTCGTGGAAATAGCCCACGTTCACGCTGCGCGGCCCCGACTTGTCCTGGATGACGACCTCGCCGGAGCCGCCCCGGTCCAGCGGCTCCGTCGCCCCGTACGCGAGGGGCCGCGCCACGCCCTGCGACACCACCCGTACCTCGGAGGCGGGGTCGGGGTTCGAGCCGCGCAGCCAGGTCACCGCCCAGGCCCCGTCGGGCCCGCAGCGGAACTCCAGGTGGGCGCGGGACACGAACAGCCAGTCGTCGGGCGTCACGAGCCCGCACACGCCCCGGTCCCGCCCCACCCGCAGCACGGCGCCCGGCTCGCTCGACGCGTCGGCCATGTGCATGCCCGCGGTCGCGCCGGAATCGGCCCCGGACACCGAGGCCATGGTCAGCTCCAGCACGTACGTACGCTCCTTCGACTCACGCCGCACACAGCGCGATTCACGCATCCCGAACCACGCGTCACGGCACACCACACACCCCGGAAGTCGAAGCGCGCCGCCGCATCTTAGGTCGGCCACCCGCGCCCGCACACCCTCCCTGGGACAATGGCCCCATGACTGAACGCAAGCCACCTGGAGTGAACTTCGAGTCCTGGATCGACAAGCAGATCAGGGAGGCCGAGGAACGCGGCGACTTCGCCGAGCTGCCGGGCAGGGGCAAGCCGCTGCCGGGCAACCAGAGCACGCCGTACGACGAACTGTGGTGGATCAAGCAGAAGATGGCCCGCGAGGGCGTCTCCTACCTGTCCCCGACCCTGACCCTGCGCAAGGAGGCCGAGGACGTCATCGCCGCGGCCGCCGACGCCCCGTCCGAGCGCGCGGCGCGGAAGCTGGTGCAGGACCTCAACGACAAGATCCGCGAGGCGCTTCGGGTGCCGCCGCCGGGCCCGCCGCTCGGTCTGACCCCCTTCGACCTCGACGAAGTGGCCCGCACCTGGCGCGCCCGCCACGAGGAACGCCGCGCCCGTCCCGACGAACGCCACCAGGAACGCCCCGCGGACTGACGCGAGCCGCCTTTTCCGGCCGTTTGACGCGCCGCTTCCTGGCAACTCGTCCCGGGGACACGCGCCGGGGCCGCACGCGGGCCCCGGCGACCAGGCCCACTCCCCCGGGAAGGCACCCACCCATGTCCACAGTCATGATCATCGTGCTGATCGCGGTCGTCGTGGTCCTCGCCGCCGCCGCGGGCATCGCCGTGAGCCGCGGCCGGCACGCGGGCGGCGGGCACAGCCTGAAGCGGCGCTTCGGCCCCGAGTACGACCGCGCGGTCGCCCGGCACGACGGCGACACCAAGGCGGCCGAGCGCGACCTCGGCGAACGCGTGAAGCGGCACGGCTCGCTGCGGACCCTGCCGCTCGACCCGGCGGCACGCGAACGGTACGCGGCCCGCTGGGCCGTCGCCCAGGAGCGCTTCGTCGAATCCCCGCGCGAGGCGGTGGCGGAGGCGGACCGGCTCGTCGCCGAACTGGCGGGCGCCCGCGGCTTCCCCGACAGCGGCCACTACGAGGACCAGCTCGACGCCCTCTCCGTGCACCACGCCCACCACGTCCACGGCTACCGCAGCGTGCACCGCGCGGCCCTGGAGACGACGGGCGCCGAGGAGACCGGGGCGGGCACGGAGGAACTGCGCACGGCGATGGTCGAGGCCCGCGCCCTCTTCGACGACCTGCTCGCCGACCGCGGCGACCACTCCGCCAAGCACCCCGGCCCCGGCAAGCACACGCCCGACAAGCAGTCGACCGGCATCACCCGAAGGGGAGTCCAGCATGGCTGAAACGGCGCTCTTCCCGCCCGGCGAACGCGACAGGCTGGCCCTGCGCCTCCAGAACGCCGTGGGCGGCTTCGTGGACGGCCCCCGTGACGCGGTGGAGGACGCCGACCGCGTCCTGGAGGACACGATCCAGCACCTGACGGCCGCGCTCGCGGAGCGCCGCCGCACCATCCGCACGTCCTGGCAGCCCACGCCCCCCAGGGCCGAGACCACCCCCACGACGTCCGTGCCACCCACCTCCGCCCCGCACGCCTCCGTACCCCCCACCTCCGTACCCCCCACGGAGACCGCCCCCGAAGCGACCCTCACCCCGGACCCGTCCCTCACCCCGAAGGACCCCACGGGCCCCACCGGGACACCGGAGAAGCCCGGCGCACCCGGCGCACCCGGCGCACCCGGAACCCCGGCCGGCGACACGGAACAGCTCCGCCTGGCCCTCCGCGACTATCGCGAGGCGACCGAACACCTGCTGAAGATCTGAGCCCCCTCCCGGGCCCGCCGGGGCGGTGACAGCACCTCACACCGCCCCGACGGGCCCGTGCGGCAGGATGGCGGCATGAGCATCGTGAAGATCAACGCCCTCACCGTCCCCGAGGAACAGCGCGAGGTCCTGGAGAAGCGCTTCTCCTCCCGCGCGGGCTCGGTGGAGAACTCCGACGGCTTCGAGTGGTTCGAACTGCTGCGCCCGATCGAGGGCACGGACCAGTACCTCGTCTACACCCGCTGGCGCGACGAGGCCGCCTTCCAGGCGTGGATGGAGGGCCCCATGAAGGCCGCCCACCAGCAGGGCCGTCCGCAGGGCGGCGGTGAAGGCGCGGCCGAGGGCGGTGAGCGGCCCAAGCCCGCCGCGTCCGGTTCCACCCTCTGGTCGTTCGAGGTCGTCCAGCAGGCCGCCCCCAAGAGCTGACCCGGGGAACACCCCGTACTCCGGACCCCTCACTCCCGCCCCGCGAGCCAATTCGCTTGCGGGGCGCCGCCCGTCGCAGCCGAGAATGGCACCATGACCACCAACTCACCGGCCCACACCGCCTCCTGGACCGTCTCCCCCGAGCCGTACGACTCCCCCGTGGCCGCCGCGCTCTGGCGCACGTACTACACGGAGGTCAGCGACCGCTGGTATCTGCTCCACGAGGGCCGTGCCACGGACCCCGAGGAGCTGGAGCGCGAGGTCGCCGCGGAGACGGGGGCCGATCTCGCGCCGCCGGACGGCGTGCTGCTGGTCGCGTGGTACGGCGAGGAGCCCGCGGGCACCGCGGGCGTGCGGCTGCTCGACGCGGGGACGGCGGAGCTCAAGCGCGTCTTCGTACGGGAGGACCTGCGCGGCAAGGGCGGCGCCCCCGTCCTGCTCGCCGCGGCCGAGGACGCGGCCCGCGCGCTCGGCGCCGGGCGCGTCATCCTCGACACCCGCACCGACCTGGTGGAGGCCCGCTCCCTGTACGCGCGGCACGGGTACGAGGAGATCGAGCCGCTCATGGAGCGTCAGTACGCCGACCACTGGTACGGCAAGAAGCTGGCCCCCGGCTCAGCCGACGCGCGCTGACGCCGCCCCGTCCTGCGGCCGCTCCGACTCCGACCCGCACAGTTCGGCGCTGAGTTCCTCGACGAGCCGGACCAGGTCGGTGGGCCGTTCGGGTCCCCACCAGTCGCCGAGCAGCTCGGACAGGGACTCCTCGCGGGCCTTGGCGAGCCGGCCCGCGACCTCCCGGCCCTGTTCGGTCAGGAACATGTCCAGGCCCTGGCGCTCGGCGAGGTGGCGCTCCTCGACCTGGCGGGCGGCCGCCGTGACGACGGTGAGCGGCACCGTGGTGCGCTCGGCGAGCACGGCGGGTTCCACGGAGCCGTGCCTGGCCATGCGCAGCAGCAGCCAGCTGGCCGCGGGCAGCAGGTCGTAGCCCGCGCGGGCGGTGATCTTCTCGTAGATCTCGCGGCGCCCCTCGCGGGTCCCGAGCACGGACAGGGCCCGCGCGCACTCGTCGTACGACGAGCGTTCCACCGGGTTGCTGGCGAGGGTCTGCGTGGGGTCGGGCGCCGTCACCGAGCCGCGCAGCTTGTCCTCCTTCAGGAACCAGGCGAGGACGAAGGCGACCAGGGCGACCGGCGCCGCGTAGAGGAAGACGTCCGTGATCGACGAGGCGTACGCGTGCAGGGCGCTGGGCCGCAGGTCGGCGGGGAGCCGCTGGATGCCGCGCGGGTCCGCCTCCAGGGCGCCCACGGTCAGTCCCGGCGGCAGCTGCCGCCCGGCGAGGGCGTCGGTGAGCTTGTCGCCGAGCCGGTTGGTGAAGACCGTGCCGAAGATCGCGACGCCGAAGGAGGCGCCGATGGAGCGGAAGAAGGTCGCGCCGGAGGTGGCGACGCCCAGGTCCTCGTAGCTGACGGCGTTCTGCACGATGAGGACGAGCACCTGCATGACCAGGCCGAGGCCCAGGCCGAAGACGAAGAAGTAGGCGCTCATCTCCAGGGTCGGGCTGTTCTCGTTCAGCTGGTGGAGCAGCAGCAGGCCCAGCGTCGTCACGGCCGTGCCCGCGACGGGGAACACCTTCCAGCGGCCCGTGCGGCTGACGATCTGCCCGGACGCGGTGGTCGACAGGAGCATGCCCGCCACCATGGGCAGCATGTGCACGCCGGACATGGTCGGCGTGACGCCCTGCACGACCTGGAGGAACGTCGGCAGGTAGGTCATCGCCCCGAACATCGCGAAGCCCACGATGAAGCTGATGACGGCGGACAGGGTGAAGGTGCGGATCCGGAACAGCTTCAGCGGAAGCACCGGCTCCACGGCCTTCTTCTCCACGGAGACGAAGGCGATGGCGAGCAGTACGCCGAGCACCGCGAGCCCGATGATCTGCGGCGATCCCCAGGCCCAGGTGGTGCCCCCGAGCGAGGCGACGAGCACCAGGCAGGTCGCGACGGACGCGATGAGGAAGGTGCCGAGGTAGTCGATGGTGTGCTTGGTGTCGCGCACCGGGATGTGCAGGGCGGTCGCGATGACGACGAGGGCGATCACGCCGATGGGCAGGTTGACGTAGAACACCCAGCGCCAGCTGAGGTGTTCGGTGAAGAGCCCGCCGAGCAGCGGCCCGAGGACGCTGGTCGCGCCGAAGACCGCGCCGAACAGGCCCTGGTACTTGCCGCGTTCGCGCGGCGGTACGAGGTCGCCGACGATCGCCATCGACAGCACCATGAGCCCGCCGCCGCCGAGGCCCTGGAGCGCCCTGAACCCGATGAGCTGCGGCATGTTCTGCGCCATGCCGCACAGCGCGGAGCCGACCAGGAAGATCACGATCGCGGTCAGGAACAGCTTCTTGCGGCCGTACTGATCGCCGAGCTTGCCCCACAGCGGCGTCGCGGCCGTCGCGGCGAGCATGTACGCGGTGACCACCCAGGACAGGTGGTCCATGCCGCCGAGGTCGCTGACGATCGTCGGCAGCGCGGTGGAGACGATGGTCTGGTCGAGGGCGGCGAGCAGCATGCCGAGGAGCAGCGCGCCGATGGAGACCAGCACGCCGCCGTGCGCGCGCTCCCCCGGCGGTCCGGGTACGGGCTCGGGCCCCGCGGGCCGTGCGCTCACGTCCTGCGTCATGGACAACCTCCTGAGGGCACCGCCCCGGGCCCCTTGCTGCGGGCACCTGCTGGAGGGCCTCCCTCTCCATCCTGGTCCGAGTCACCGGTTATGGCCTGTTGAAGCAGGGGTCTGCATAATCGCTGGTGTTCTCGGGGCGGGCGCGGCACGAGAGGGGAGGGGTGGCCCATGAGCGGGCAGGGCGACCGGAGCGGGCAGCGGTGTCCCGAGTGCGGGGCGACGCGCGAGCTGGGGAGCACTCCGGAGTGCGGCTGCACCCGGCGGGCGGCCGAGCAGGCGCGCAGGACGCGGTCCGCGGAGGCGGCGGCAGCGGAGGACTTCGATCCGCTGCGGATCCGCCCCTACGTCTCACTGCCGGAGCCCGAGGGCACACCGGCCCCCGCCGACCTGCGCCTCTTCGCGACGGCCCACGACTCGGCAGGGCCCCCGGCACCTTCGTACGAGAACGCGGACGGGCTCCCTCCGGAAGCCGGCGACGACGCGGACACGCCCCGGAACAGGGCCCGAGCCCGCCGCTACAAGCTGCTCGCAGGGGCCGTCGCGGTGGCCGCCGTGACCGCGGCGGCCCTCTTCACGACGGACCTCTTCTCCTCGGCGGCGGACCGCCCGACCAGGGACCTGGCACTGCCGGACGCACCGACAGCCGCAGCGCCCCGTACACCGTCGAGCCCGACGCCCCCCGCGTCAGCGAAACAGGAAGACTCGCCCGCGCCCCCGTCACACACACCGTCCCTGACCCCCAGCGCGACACGGCCGCCACCGACGCCGAGCCGTTCGGAGCGCCGGACGTCCGCCCCGCCGAGCCCGCCGACGGCCCGCGCGACGGGCTCGGTCGGCTCCCCGACACCCAGCAGGGCCACGGGCACCGCGCTGCGCGAGGGCGACGAGGGCCCGCGCGTACGGGAACTCCAGGGCAGGCTCGCGCAGCTTCAGCTGTACTTGGGCGAGCCGGACGGCACGTACGGCCCCGAGGTCACGTACGCCGTGGCGCGCTACCAGTGGGCGCGGGGCCTCACGGGCGACAGGACGGGCGAGTACGGCGAGGAGACGCGCCGCAGCCTGGAAGCGGAAACGAAGAAGCCGTAGGGGCGTACGCCTCTGGGGCAGCGGTCTCAGCCGAAGGTCAACCGGATACCGTCGCCACCCGCGTCGGCGACCCGGACCCGCGTCAGGTCGTCCACGTGCACGGTCGGCGCGAACCGTGCGGCCCTCGGGCCCACGCCCACGACCCGCATGCCGGCCGCGCGGCCGGCGAGTATGCCCGCCTCGGAGTCCTCGAAGACGACGCAGTCCGCCGGGTCGAAGCCGAGCTCGGCCGCGCCCTTGAGGAACCCCTCGGGGTCCGGCTTGCTGGCGGCGACACTCTCCGCGGTCACGCGTACGTCCGGCAGCGCGAGGCCGGCGGCGGCCATGCGTCCGGTGGACAGCGGGACGTCGGCGGAGGTCACGAGCGCGTGCGGCAGCCCTACGAGGGAGGCCATGAAGTCGGGCGCGCCGGGGACCGGCACGACGCCCTCCATGTCGGAGGTCTCCGCGGCGAGCATCTCGCGGTTCTCGGCGTAGTTCTCCGCCATCGGCCGCTCGGGCAGCAGCACGGCCATGGAGGCGTAGCCCTGCCGTCCGTGGACGACGCCGATGACCTCGTCGAAGTCGAGCCCGTGCTTCTCGGACCAGCGCCGCCAGCAGCGCTCGACGACGGCGTCCGAGTTGACGAGGGTCCCGTCCATGTCGAGGAGGACGGCCCGTGCGGTGAGGGCGGGGGCGGCGGTCGTGGCCGTCATCGGCGTACTCCAGAGCGCAGAGGGCGGAGCGGAGAGGCAAAAATCAAGGCAGCCCCGCCCGCCGGTCAGGGAACACGGGCGGAGCCACTTTGTTCCTGCACGGTACAAAAACCCCCACCCAAAAGCCAACGCCGCAGGTCAAAGCGACCACGGGGGCGGGCACCGCCCCGAAAGGGACGCGGGGAACGGCGCGCCCAGCCACACCCAACCCGCACAAGAAGCCCGGACCGAAACCACCTCGAAGGGGCGCGGGGAACTGCGCGCCCAGCCACAGCCAGCCCGCGCAAGGAAGACGACCGCCCACCCACCCGAGGGGCGCGGGGAACGGCGCAAAAAACCCCGCCCCACACACGCCCCTCGGCACAGAGGGACCCACTCCCCGCCCAAGGCCAGGCGGCCTACCTACGCAATCGCTTCGTACAGGCTCCACACACCCAGCCCCACCATCAACACCGCCGCGATCTTCGTGATCAAAGCCAACGGCACCCGCTTCATCAGCGCCTTGCCACCGACGATGCCCAGCCCCGCGACCGCCCACAGCGCAAGCACCGCACCGAGGCCGACGGAGATCGGGTCGTCGTAGCGGGCCGCCAGGTTCGCGGTCATGATCTGCGTCAGGTCACCGAACTCGGCGACCAGGATGAGCATGAAGCCCGCCCCGGAGACCTTCCAGAAGCTCTGGTCCTTGGGCTCCTTGACCTCTTCCTCGTCGTCGCCGCCCTTCAGGAGCAGCACCGCGGCGCCACCGAGGAAGAGGACACCCGTCAGCGCGGACACCAGCTGCTGCGGCAGCAGGGTGAGCACGCTGCCCGCCGCGACGGCGAGCACCACGTGGACGGTGAAGGCGGCGGCGACGCCGGCGAAGACGTACGAGGCGCGGTAGCGCGTGCCGAGGACGAGACCCGCCAGCGCCGTCTTGTCCGGCAGCTCGGCAAGGAAGACGACGCCGAAGACGAGCGCCGTCACGCTGATGCTGATCAAGGGTTCCTCAATCGGTAGGGCCGCCCCACCGAGAGTGTTCCACCGCTTCGCGTACGACACCTCGGCACGGCAGCGCACACGGACGCACACGGATGTGCGCGTCGCGACGTACACGGGTGCGTACGTCGGGCACTGCTTGCCGAAGGTCTCGCTGGCCTGCCCCATGGGGCCTGCCTCCGGGCGCCGGCTCAGACGAGCTGAGCAGTATGTCGACGGTCCGGCGAAGAGCTACTCCCCTTCTGCGCCGTCCATAGTACGGGACCCCGGACCATCCCTCACCAGGGCCTTTCGACCCACCCCGAAGTGACCTGGGTCACGTCCGGGCAACTGCGGCCGCACACAGCACATATGACACGGCGCCAGAACCCTTGAAGTTCGCACCTGATTGACGCGACCCTGTCATCGGATGCACATCCACAGGTAACCCAGCAACGCGACCATGGCCGCCCCACCGGCCAACTTCCCCCCACACCAAGGGAGTTCGCATGTCCGCTGTCTACGCGCGTCGATATGCCCGTTACGCCTCCGCAGCCGTCGTCCTCGCCTCGGCGGCCACCCTCCTCACCGGCTCGCCCGCCCAGGCCGCTCCCCCGGCCCCGGTCAGCGCGGCCACCGCCCGCACCTACCTCGGCGGCCTCACGGTCAAGGCGGAGGGCTCGTCCGACGGCTACAGCCGCGACAAGTTCCCGCACTGGAGCACCCAGTCCGGCGCCTGCAACACCCGCGAGGTCGTCCTCAAGCGCGACGGCACCAACGTCCAGCAGGACGCCAGCTGCGCCGCCACGTCGGGCACCTGGAAGTCCGCCTACGACGACGCCACCTGGACCGCCGCCTCCGACCTGGACATCGACCACGTCGTGCCGCTCTCCGAGGCCTGGAAGTCCGGCGCGAACGCCTGGACCACCGCGCAGCGCGAGGGCTTCGCCAACGACCTGACCAGGCCGCAGCTGATCGCGGTCACCGACAACGTGAACCAGGCCAAGGGCGACAAGGACCCGGCCGAGTGGCTGCCGCCCACCGCCTCGTACCACTGCTACTACGCCCGGATGTGGGTGGACGTGAAGCACCACTACAAGCTCTCGGTGAACTCCGAGGAGAAGACCGCGCTCTCCTCGGTCCTCAACGGCTGCTGAAATCCCGGAACCGCCCCGCCCACCTCCGTCGTTCCGTACCGTACGGGGCGACGGAGGAGGGTGATCATCTGTGGCACGGCTGCGCCTTGGTCCACTGCTGAGGTACGTGGACGGTTCCACGGCGACCGTCTGGGTCGAGGCCGACCGGCCCTGCGCCGCCGAGGTGCGGTGCGCCGACGGCGCGCGCGGCACGGCGCGCACCTTCCAGATCGCGGGCCACCACTACGCGCTGATCCCGGTCACGGGCCTGACGCCCGGCACCGAGACCGCCTACGAGGTGCGCCTGGGCGAGCGGGCGGAGGCGGTCGTCTGGCCGCCGCCCGAATCCGCCTTCCCCGCGAGCACCATCCGCACCCCCTCGGGCACCGGCGACGAGGAGCTCCGCGTCACCTTCGGCTCCTGCCGCTGGGCGGCCCCGCCCTCCGACGAGCGCGACCCCGTGGGCCCCGACGCCCTGGACACCCTGGCCGCCCGCATCGCCGCGGACCCGGGCACCGAGCGCCCCGACGTACTGCTCCTGCTCGGCGACCAGGTGTACGCGGACCAGACCTCCAAGGCCACCCAGCGCTGGCTCGCCGCCCGCAGGAACCTCGCCGACCCGCCGGGCCCCCAGGTCGCGGACTACGAGGAGTACACCCACCTCTATTACGAGTCCTGGCTCGACCCCGAGGTCCGCTGGCTGCTCTCCACCGTGCCCAGCTGCATGATCTTCGACGACCACGACGTCATAGACGACTGGAACACCAGTGCGGCCTGGCTCGCCGAGATGCGGGCCACGCCCTGGTGGCGCGAGCGGATCCTGAGCGGCCTCATGTCGTACTGGGTCCACCAGCACCTGGGCAATCTGCGCCCGGAGGAACTGGAGAGCGACGAGCTCTACGCCGCCGTGCGCGCGACGCCCGACGGCACGGACACCCTCCGCGCCTTCGCCGCCAAGGCCGACGCGGACGCCACCGCGACCCGCTGGAGCTACCGCAGGGACTTCGGCCGGGTGCGCCTGCTCATGGTCGACACCCGCGCCGCCCGCGTACTCCAAGAGGGCGAGCGCGCCATGCTCGACGCGGACGAGGCCCGCTGGCTGCGCGAACAGGCCCTGGAAGGCGACTGCGACCACCTCCTCATCGGCACCTCACTGCCCTGGCTGCTCCCGCACCTCATCCACGACGCCGAGGGCTGGAACGCCGCGCTGTGCCGCGGCGAGCGCGGCGCGCGGTGGGCCCGGTTCGGCGAGGACCTGCGCAGACGCTCGGACCTGGAGCACTGGGCGGCCTTCCCGCAGTCCTTCGAGATGCTCACCGCCCTGGTCGCGGAGGCGGGTTCGGGCCCGGCGGCCCCCGCGACCGTGTGCGTACTCTCCGGCGACGTCCACCACGCCTACGTCGCCGAACCGAGCTGGCCCAAGGACGCGGCCCCCGACGCCCGCGTACTCCAACTCACCTGCTCCCCGGTCCACAACTCCATCCCCGCGTCGATAAAGCTCGGCTTCCGCTTCGGCTGGAGCCGCACGGGCCGCGCCCTGGGCCGCCGCTTCGCACGACACGGCGGAGTGACCCAGGCGGGCATCGACTGGCGCAGGACGGGCGGCCCCTGGTTCGGCAACCAACTCATGACGCTGACGCTGCAAGGCCGCACCTCCCACCTACGCCTGGACCAGGCACGCATGACCCGAGGCAAGGTCCGCCTGGAACCGGCGGAGAACAAGCAACTCTCGTAAAAACACCCCAACCCCACTCCACCCGCAGCCGCGAGCGAGACCGGAGGGGACGCGGCGGTATGTCTGCCCGGAGCACTGGTGGCCACGAGCAGAGGTGCATGACGATGACGGCTCACCGGGATAGCGAGGCCGGACATACCGCCGCGGCCCCGCCCCCAAGCGAACCGTGCGAGACCGGGGGGCCACCCGAACCGCACCCACCACCCCGCCCCACCCCGCCCCACCGAACCGTGACAGACCCCACACCAAGATGTGGATCCTTGGCCAGGGGTTCGGCATCCGGGGTTCCGACGGCATGATGATGCGGACCATCCGCTTCCAGCGTTCCCTATGCCCCGGGAGTCACGCTTTTGTCCGCACCTGCACCCGCACCGCTCCCACCCGCACCCCGCTCCCCCGCACCGGAAGCGACCACCATCGCCCTGGTCGGCGCGGGCCCGCGCGGCACCAGCGTGCTGGAACGGATCTGCGCGTCGGCACCCGAACTCCTCACCGCCGGCACCCGGCTGACCGTCCACGTCGTCGACCCCGCCCCGCCCGGCGCGGGACGCGTCTGGCGTACGGCACAGCCCGGCGAGCTCCTGATGAACACCGTCGCCTCGCAGGTGACCCTCTTCACCGACGAGAGCGTCGACTGCTCGGGCCCGATCCACCCGGGCCCGAGCCTGTACGAATGGGCCGCCGACGGACGCATACCCGGGCTCGGCCCCGACGACTACCCGACCCGCGCCGACTACGGCCGGTATCTGGAGTGGGTGTTCGCACGGACGGTGCGCCAGGCACCGGCCACCGTGCACGTCCGGGTCCACCCGGCCCGCGCCGTACGGCTCGACGAGACGGCCGACGGCCGCCAGACGCTCGTACTGGACGACGGCACCGAACTGTCCGGGCTCTCCGCGGTCGTCCTCGCACAGGGCCACCTGCCGACCCGCGCCGACCGCACCCAGGAGCAGCTCGCGGAGCACGCGGCCCGGCACGGCCTGCGGCACTTCCCGCCCGCCAACCCCGCCGACCTGGACCTGTCCGCGATCGCCCCCGGCGAACCGGTCCTGTTGCGCGGCCTCGGCCTCAACTTCTTCGACCACATGGCGCTGTTGACCGAGGGCAGGGGCGGCCGCTACGTCCGTGACGCGGCGGGCGACGGCGGCCTGCGCTACGAGGCGTCGGGCAACGAGCCGCGCCTGTACGCGGGTTCGCGGCGCGGCGTGCCCTACCAGGCGCGCGGCGACAACGCGAAGGGCCCCTACGGGCGGCACCGGCCCGCGCTCCTCACGACCGAGGCGGCGGCCCGCTTCCGCAAGCGCACGGACAGCGGCGACGCCCCCGACTTCCTCGACGAGATATGGCCGTTGGTCGCCAAGGAGGTCGAGACGGTCCACTACGCGGCGGTGCTCGCGGGACGGGGCGCGGGGAGCGGTGCCGCGGAGGGCGTCGAGGACTTCCGTGAGCGGTTTCTCGCCACGGGACACCAGAGCCCCCAAGAGGCCGCGGTCCTGGCCGAGTTCGGGATAGCGGAGACCGAGCGCTGGTCCTGGGACCGGCTCTCCCGCCCGCACCCCGAACAGGGCTTCACCTCCCCCGACGCGCACCGCGCCTGGCTCCTCGCCCTGCTGCGCGAGGACGCCGCGCAGGCCGCGCTCGGCAATGTCGCGGGCCCGCTGAAGGCCGCGCTCGACGTCCTGCGCGATCTGCGCAACGAACTCCGGCTCGTCGTCGACCACGGCGGCCTTTCGGGCTCCTCACGCCGCGACCACCTCGACCGCTGGTACACGCCGCTGAACGCCTTCCTGTCGATCGGACCGCCGCGCCGCCGCATCGAGGAGATGGCGGCGCTGATCGAGGCGGGCGTCCTCGACGTGCTCGGCCCGCGCCTCGCCGTGCGCCCGGCGGGCGGCGCGTTCCTCGCGCACTCCCCCGACGTACCGGGCTCCGATGTGCGCGTCACCACACTGATCGAGGCCCGGCTCCCCGAGCCCGACCTGCGGCGCACCGCCGACGAACTGCTCGGGCGGCTGCTCGACGAGGGCGAGTGCCGTCCCCATGTGGTGGACGGGCACGAAACCGGGGGTCTCGACGTGACACCGCGCCCGTACCACCTGATTGACCGTCAAGGGCGCCCGCACGCACGCCGGTTCGCGTTCGGCGTGCCCACGGAAGGCGTCCACTGGGTGACCGCGGCGGGCGCCCGGCCCGGCGTCGACTCGGTGACGCTGTCGGACGCGGACGCGGTGGCGCGGGCCGCGCTGCGCGCCGCGACGGGGCATCTCGCGCTGCCGGAGGAGGCCCACGGGGCGACGCAAGCGGAAGACCCGACTGACCGAATGTTGAACTTGCAAGCACTAATTAGGTTCCCCTAATCTAGGCCCTCCGCTCGGTTCCGTCCCCAAACCGAAGGAGTCCCCCACCATGACTGGACGTCTCGACAACGCCCAGCCCTACGCCCTCGGGCTGTTCCGCATAGTCATCGGCCTGCTCTTCGCCTGCCACGGCGCCTCCTCGCTCTTCGGCGTCCTCGGCGGCGCGGACGGCAACGGCGGCACCCTCGACGCGGGCACCTGGCCCGGCTGGTACGCGGCCGTCATCCAGCTCGTCGGCGGCATCCTGGTCGCCCTCGGCCTCGGCACCCGCGCCGCGGCGTTCATCTCGTCCGGCTCGATGGCCTACGCCTACTTCAAGGTCCACCAGCCGGAGGCCCTGTGGCCCCTGCAGAACGGCGGCGAGCCCTCGGCGATCTTCTGCTGGGCGATGCTGCTGTTCGTCTTCATGGGTTCCGGCGCGTTCGGCATCGACCGGCTCCTCGCGGCCCGCGGTGCGCGCGACGAGGACAAGTCGTCGGACCGGACGCCGGTCGCGGCCTGATCCACGGCGCATGACGGAGCCCCCTTCCTCGTACCCGGTACGAGGAAGGGGGCTCCGCCGTGTCACCTCACGCCGCGGGCTGCTCCACGGCGGCAGCCCCTGGCATCGAGCCGAACGGCACGGTGAAGCAGGCCACCCGGTCGCCCGCGCCGCCCGGCTCCTCGTGCAGGACCACGGAGCCCGCCTCGCCCGGCCTGAGCGCCCAGAGGTGGCGCGCGCTCGCCGACCCCGAACCGTCCGCACCGGCCGTGAAGTCCAGCCACACCTCGTTGCGCGGATTGGCGTAGGCCGGGTCCTTGGACGGCTGCACGGGGTCCGGACTGTCCTGGTAGTGCCCGCCCGCCGCCTCCGGGGCCGCGCCGCACGCGTTCTGGTGGACGTGCGCGCCGTACGCGTGGCCGGGCGTCAGGCCCCGCACCCGCAGGCTCACGGTCGTACCGTTCTCGTCGACGCGCTGGTCGACGCGGATCCGGGACGCGGCGGGGACGAGCGTCTGGTCGTACGTCAGCGCGGGCGAGGGGATGAAGGCCGCGGGCGGCGCGAACCGGGCCTCCGCCCGCAGCCAGTACCGGTCCGCCGCCACGGCCACCGTCACGCTGGACTCGTCGCCGCCGGCCGGTGCGCCGTCCGGGGCGCCGCCGCCCGCGGCCAGTACCGCCGCCGCCACGGCACCGGCCACCATCCCTGCCACCATCGCCCGCTCCTGTTCCTCGCGTGCCCCGCGGGGCGCGTGCCTCTCGGGTCCTGCTTCGTTCGTACGGGACATGGGAGCCGTGCGCCGCGTGGGAGGTGGCAGCCGGGTGAACGTGACGTGGCGAACATCTGAGCCCCCCGCGGATCTACGACCGGGCGCGCGGCGTACGCTGTACAGCTGTCATCAGGCCGCCCACGCCGCTCCCCGCGACACAGCGGCAACGCGCTGCCGCACGGGGAGTAACGGGGAGTTGTGGTGCTTGAGAGTGTGGGGGCGCTGACCGGCAGCCCTTGGATCTACGCGGTCGTGGCGCTTTCTGTCCTTTTCGACGTCTTCGTACCGGTGCTACCGAGCGGCATGCTCGTGATCATGGCGGCCACGGCGGCGACGGCAGCGGGCACGGCGGGCGTCCCGCACGGCGTCCCCGACATCCTGCTCCTGACGCTCTGCGCGGCCACCGCCTCGGTCCTCGGCGACCTCGCGGCCTTCCGCATCGCCTGGCGCGGCGGCGCCCGCCTCGACCGCGCCATCGCCCGCTCCCGCCGCCTGACCAGCGCGCAGGAGCGGCTCGGCACGGCGCTCGCGCGGGGCGGCGGCGTCCTCGTCGTCATCGCGCGCTTCGCGCCCGCGGGCCGCTCGATCGTCTCCCTCGGCGCGGGCGCGGCCCACCGCAAGGTGCGCGAGTTCCTGCCGTGGTCGGTCCTCGCCGGCATCGCCTGGGCCGGGTACAGCGTCGCGCTCGGCTACTTCGGCGGCCAGTGGCTCGGCGCCACCTGGCTGGCCACCGGCGTCTCCCTGCTCGCGCTCTTCGCGGCGGGCGCGGGCGCGGCCTTCCTGGTCCGCCGCCCCCGCCCCGCGCCGTCGACGAGCTGACCTACGAGGCGCGGGCGGCCGCCCCACGCACTTCGAGCCCGCCGAGCAGCTCGGCGGTCGCCTCCGCCACGGCGTCGACCGCGCGGTCGAAGACCTCGCGATTGTGCGCGGCGGGAGCACGGAACCCGGACACCTTGCGCACGTACTGAAGCGCGGCGGCCCGGATCTCCTCCTCGGTGGCGTCCTCGGGGATGGCGGGCGGACGGAGCGTCTTGATGCTTCGGCACATGCTTCCAGCTTGCCACCGCGAGGGACGGGGCGACGGGCGTTCCGTGGGCGCGGGCCGGGCCCCCGGCGGGCAGGCGGGCTCGGCGCGGTCGGGGCGCCCCCGTCCAGCGGTCCGGGGAAGTCGGCGAGGACGAGCCGGACCCTCGCGCCGCAGGCCGCGCACCCGCACCCGCACACAAAGGACCCGGACGACCGCCCTCCGCACGAAACCACCCCCTCCTTACTCCTCCGGAGCCGGGTGGCCCGCCGCGAGAACCGGCGGGCAGGCGGGCTCGTCGCAGTCGGGGGCAGCGCCATCCGGCGCTCCCGGGAAGTCGGCGAGGGCCAACGGAACCTCCGCCTCACACGCCGCGCGACCGCACTCGCAGGCGAAGGACCGGACCGTGCTCGCGAGGTCGCCGGCCGTCCAGGGGCGGGCGAAGTACGCCGCGTGCTGGCGGACCACCGCGCGGTTGGCGTACCGCTCCAGGCGCGCCCGCTCCGCCCCGCTCGCTGCAGGCGACCCCGTCGCCAGCGCGGCGGCGAAGAGCTTCTCGACCTCCGCGAAGGTGTCCGCCACGCTCCGCGTCCCGTCGACCGCGAGCGTCCGGGCCCCCGCATCGGCCACCTCCGCCTCGATCTCTTCGAGCAGCAGCCGGTACAGCGCCGCCACCCCCGGCGCGATGCCGCGCTCCGCGAGCCGCGCCCGCTGCACCTCAGGCGTCGGCATCAGCCACAGCGAGTGGTCACCCGCCCCCGCGACCCCGGGCGTGACGGGCGTGCCCTCGGCGACGGTCCCCGGCGTGCCGGGCAGGGCGCGCAGGTCCGCGGCGACCATCGGGCCGCGCTCGTGGTGCAGGGACATCGCGAGCAGCTCGTCCGGCGGCCGCGACCAGCGTTCGTCGGGCGTGAGCCGCTCCCACCGCGCCGCGGCCGCGTGCCCGGCGGCCAGCGCCCGGTCACGGTGCTCCCAGGTGTGGACGTCGGCGTGGTACCGGCGCAGCCCGTACCTGCGGGCCAGCAGCCGGGCCATCGTCGTCTTGCCCGCTCCGGGCGGCCCCCCGATCCACAGCACGGACCCCGCCACCGCCGCTCCGCCCTTCCGCATACGTCCCGATCCACCCTGTTACGCCGTACGTCCGGTCAGTGAAGCATTCCGGACACGCCACGACTCACCCCTCGCATCACTCGCACCCGAAATTCGAACAGGAGTACCATTACCGCGTGCCTCCAACCCCTTCCCATGACTTCCCGAGCGACCTCCTCGCCGGCCAGGAGGAACTGCATCAGCTCCGCTCCGAGCTCCTGGCCCTGCTCAAGCGGCTCCCCTGGTCCGTCGAACCGCTCGACGGCTTCAGCGACACCGGCGGCTGGCGCAAGGTGGAGCGCCCCGCGTCCCCCGGCTGGACCCCGGACGAACAGGCCGAGGTCGAGAAACTGCGCGCGCGGGAGCGGGAGTTGGCGGTCTTCGTGAGCTGCCACCGCTTCTGGGAGCAGATCTCGGGCCCCGACGCCGTACAGGCGAGGGCCCGCCTCAAGCACGCCCACGAGACGCCGGAAGGCTCGCTGCCCGCAAGCCATTGACAGCCGCGGGCGGCGGGCGTTGACTCCTTCTCCTACGGATCGGGCCCACTGTCCTGAACCGTCAGGACACCGTGCCACGGGCCCGACGAATCCAGCCCCCGCCAACCGGGGGGCCACCCCTGCGAGCCGCGGAGGTGCAGCCATGAACGTACTGATCGTCATCGCGATCCTGGCCCTCATCGGCCTGGGGTTCCAGCAACCGCTGCTGTGGCTGGCCGCAGCGGCACTCGTCTTCTATTTGGTGCGCTTCTACGAGGGCGGTGGAAGCAGCGGGAGCGGCAGGAGCAGCTCCGGCGCGGGCGGTTCGAGCGGATCCAGCGGTGCGAGCGGATCCGGTGCGGGCGGCTCGGGCGGCGGTGGAGGCGGTGGTGGTGGCGGAGGCGGCTACCCCAAGACCTACCGCGACTTCCGCATCCGCAAGGAACGCCAGGAGCGCTGGGACCGCAGGTACCGCAGGACGCACCCCGGTTCGGGCCGCTGACAGCGGCCCGGGGCGCGACGGCGGCCCAGCACGCGCCCCAGCAGGCCAACTGTCCCGTGCCGCCCGTCCCGTGACGGGCGGCACCGCCGTGCGCGGGCGCCCCCGGCGCACGGGCACGCCCTCCGATACGACTACTCACTGATCCGGGTGACACCAGGCTTACCTGCGAAAACGGCGGGGATTGAGGTCATGCCCGGCGCGACGACCGCGCCGGATGTGACCGCACCTGGGGAGCCACCCGCATGCGCCTGAGAGCCGCCGCGACCACCGCCGTCTTCGCCGCCCTGCTGACCGCCGTCGCCCCGTCCGCCACCGCGGAGCCGACCGCGACGCGTCTCGCCACACCCCCGAACCAGGTCTGCTTCTGGACCAAGCCCGGCATGATGGGCCAGGCCTGGTGCTACGGCCCGCCCGGCTACGCCGAGGCGGAGAACGGCACGCAGCGCAACGCCTACTCCTTCGAGTCCCGCGTCAACGGCACCGTCTATGCCATCAGTTACGGAGCCGGGAGCAGCTGCGTCTACCGCGAGATCCGCAAGGACGACTACGACGAGAACTGGACGGCCTGGGCCACCAAACTGGACGGCGTGAGCCACGAGACGATGGGCTGCGAGCCGGGCTGATCCGCACCGTGCACACCACCACGGCCCGGCCCCGCGCCGCAGCCCTCTCCCTCACCCTGTGCGCCCTGCTGCTGGTCGGCGGCTGCGCCCAGGTCCCCCGTGCCACCCCGCACGTGCTGGCGCCCGACGACATCATCAGGGCCGCCCAACAGCGGCTCACCGACCGGTGTCTGACGCGGCAGGGCCTCACTCCGCCCCGTGCGGGGCAGCGGCCGGGGACCACCCGGGCGGCGCGCGAGCGGGACGAGCGCGTCGCCGACGCCCTCTTCGGCGCGGGCCGCACGGAACTCTCCCTCACCCTGCCCACCGGCTACGCGGTGCGCGCCCACACCGACGGCTGCCTGGCCGCCGCCCAGCAGACGCTCTACGGGGACCAGCGGCGCTGGTTCCGCGTCTCGACCGTCGTCAACAACCTCAAGCCGGAGGCGGCCCACCGCGACCGCAGCCTGTCCTCGGTGCGGGCCATGCACCGCACCGAACTCGCCGACTGGCGGCGGCTCCGCGCCCACGCCCTGACCCGTTCCAAGTCACTGCTCCGCGCGTCCTCCGACGCGCCGCGCCCGCACGGCGACGGCTGACCACCGCCGACTCCCTACCGCGACCGACTCCCCACCGCGGCTGACCACCGCCCACCACCGCTAGGAGAAACCCCATGATCAGCAAGCCCACGGCCGTCCTGGCCGCCACCCTCCTCGCCCTCGGCACCGCGCTCACCACCTCCGGCACCGCGCAGGCCGCCTCCTGCCCGAGCGGCCAGTTCTGCGCCTGGACCGACGCGGACTTCGGCGGCCAGCGCACCAACTGGTCGGGCGACGACCACGACTGGGAGGACCCGATCCAGGACCAGGACTCCTCCTGGGCCAACCACGGCATCTCGGGCCCCGGCATCAAGGACCACGTCCAGGTCTACGAGAACCCGGGCCTGATCGGCTTCGGCACGGTCTGCCTCGGCCCCGGCCAGGAGATCAACTCCAACAGCTGGGGCAACGACAGCGGTGACTCGCACACCTGGAAGATGGAGTGCTGACGACGGCTCCATGACGTACTGGACTGCTGCTCCATGACGTACCTGGCGTACCTGACGTACTGAGCGAGGCCTCCGGTCGCTGTGACCGGAGGCCTCAGCCCGTCGCGCCCGGCGCCGGTGCCTCGGGGCCGGCCTGCGCCGTGGCCCTGATCGCCGAGATGTCGAACTGGAGCCGGACCTTCTCGCTCACCATGGTGCCGCCCGCCGCGAGGCGCTGGTTGTAGACGAGGCCCCAGTCCGTGCGGTCGATGGTGGTGGTGCCGTCGAAGCCGACGCGCTCGAAGCCGAAGGGGTCGAGCACCGAGCCCAGATAGTCGAGTTGGAGCTCGACGGGCCGGGTGACGTCACGGATGGTCAGATCGCCTGTCATCCGGAAACTCTCCCCGCCCTCGTGCCGCGTGGCGGTGCTCCGGAACACCATCTCCGGGAAGCGCCGCGCGTCGAAGAAGTCGGTCCCGACGAGATGCGCGTCCCGCTGCTCCACGCCGGTGTCGACGCTGCCGACCCGTATGACGAGTTCGGCCCGGGACGCGGCGGGCGTCGCGCCGTCGAAGTACAACGCGCTGTCGTAGTCGGCGAAGGCACCCCGCACCGTGGTGACCATCGCGTGCCGTACGGAGAACCCGATGCGGCTGTGCGGCCGGTCGATGGTCCACTGTCCGTCGAGCGCGCGGAGCGCCGGATCGAGCGCGACGCCGCCGCTCCCGGCCCGCGCGAGAGACCCACCGGCGCCGCCGCCCGACGCCGGCTCGACGGTGTCGGTCTGACGACGGCTGAAGATACCCATGAGACCGTGCCCTCCTTCGGAATTGATTACTCCGTGTTATCACGGTCTCCGAAGGCGACCCCTTGCGAGATGGGCGGCCTCGTCCGGCTTCCATGGTGCCGACGGCAAAGATGCACAGGATCGACATGATGTGGAGGCACGGTCGGACGGTCCGGCCTCACACAGAGTCATCGGGGCGGGGGCGCCCGCCCTTCAGCCGGACATCACCCGCAGGCCGCCGATCTCGTCCCACCCGTAGGACATGAGCCGGTCGAGCAGGCCGAGTTCGGGGCCCGCGAGCACGCGCAGGCAACGGGGCGGGGTCAGGCTCCGCGCGAGGGCGACGAGGGTCTCCAGGACGCTGTTGGAGAGGTACGTGACGCGCGTGAGGTCGACGGTGACCTCCTCCGCGAGGGAGCTGTGTTCGGTCACGGCGACCGCCAGCGGGGCCTTGTGGGCACCGAGGGCCTCGCCGTACAGGCGCACGCCGACCGCGTCACGAAGCGGGGTGATCAGGAGCAGTTCATCAACGAAGAGGTCACGCATACCGATTCCGGGGACAATGCACCGCAGCAAGGAACCGACGGCAGGACCGGGCACGGGTCGGAGCACAGGACCGATGACAGGTCAGGGCACAAGACCGAATACGGGAACCGTCGACGCGGAATGACAGCGGTGCTGCTGAAGCGGGTCCAGAGTCCCGCGCACGATGCCGCTGGCGTGAGGGCCCACCCCGGGCCCGAGTGATCGCCTGGAACCACGTCGCCGCACCGACGGCGGTACCTGCTTCCACGGACTTCTCCTGAGGCTACTCCTGCGGGCGCTCCCTGGACAGGGCGCAAGACCACACGGTCGGACAAAGAGCGCCGGACTGGCACGGGTGGCGCACGAGTACGGCAAAGGTGTCCGTTCCCGGTCGAATCGTTGCTGCTGTCCCTCGAATTGGTGAAGGTCACCGACAGCGCGCGGCGGCGGCTCTACCCTGCTCAGGCATGGGCACCGAAGGGGGACCCGTCGGCGCGGCCGGCGTGGAGTGGTCCCGGTCGTCGCGGAACATCTGGGTGGGCGTCGCCAGGGCGAGCGGCACGGTCACGATCTGCGTGTCCGGCGAGCTGGACATCAACTCAGCGCCGGTACTGGCCCGTTACCTGTACCGCGCGGTGGAGCGCCCCAGCCGCGTCGTACTGGACCTGAGCCGGGTGACGTTCTGCGGCACGGCGGGCGTCGACCTGCTCCTCGACGCGCGCGGACGGGCCACCGAGGCGGGCGGCGGCCTGACCGTGGAGCGGGCCCACAGCGCCGTGCTGCACACGCTGGAAGCGTGCCGGGAGCCGGAGGCGTGGCTGATCGCCGCGGAGGTCAGGACGATGCCGCCGCCCCCGCACGAACAGCGGCAACGGCTGTCGGTCCTGGAGCAGGCACTGCTGGTCGCGTTCGAGATCACCGGCGCGCCGATGGGCAACGCCCAGCAGTACGACCAGACGGCGGGCGTCCTGCGCATCGTGGCGCAACGGGGCTTCCACCACCCGTTCCTGAGCTTCTTCGAGACGGTGGCGGACCGGGAGACCGCGTGCGGGGTGGCCGCCCAGGACCACCGCCCCGTCCTGGTCGACGAGGTGACCACATCCCCGCTCTTCCTCGGCACCCCGGCCCTCGACGTCCTGGTGGACTCCGGCATCGGCTCGGTGGTCTCGGTCCCGGTCACGGCCCACGACGGCACCCTGATCGGCGTCGTCTCCACCCACCACCCCCGCCCCACCCACTGGACCAGGGAACAACGCCGCACGCTGACGGCTCTGACGCGGGCGGCTCGTCTGCTCTGACCGCACACGAAGAGACCCCCCAGCCGATCACGGCTGGGGGGTCAAAAAACAGGCTTCCACCTGCTACTTCCTACCCGGTGGGCGCGGACGGTTTCGAACCGCCGACATCCTCCTTGTAAGGGAGGCGCTCTACCCCTGAGCTACGCGCCCGGGACGAATCGACAGCCTACCTTGCCGACGGGAGTGCCCCGCAAACCGCTTGTCGCGTGCTGTCCGCTCTCAGCGATGAAGGTAAAGTCCCCCGGCCCGGCGCGAACTAACCGGGTCGTGTGTTCGTCTTTAACCGGTGGGAGAATGTGACACCGGGCAGGGCGGATGACAGCACGGGAGAGGGATAGTGACGGCGACACCTTCGCAGCCGTGCACGCCGGACGGAGAGAGCGCGGGAAGCGGGAGATCAGCGGCACGGGCGGCGGCCCCGCGGCCCGCCCGGCCCCTGCGTGACGTCCTCGCCCTCGTCCTGCTGCCCCTGCCCCTCCTCGCCGCCACCCTCCCCGCCGCCTTCGCGGGCGGCGGCACGCGCCGTTGGTTCGGGGGGCGCGGCGAGAGCGTGCGCGCCGAGGCGCAGGCCGCGAAGGACGCCGCGGCCGCCGCGTTCTACGAGCTGGACACCGCCCAGCGCGACCTGCGGATCTCCATCGAGACCATCGTCGCCGTGGACTCCACGCCCGCGGCCCGGCGCGCCGTGTCGGACTTCGAGGCCATCGGGCAGCGCATCGACGAGGCCAGCCACCAGTACATCAGCGCCGTGGACGCCCACGACCTGGACAGGGACGACCTCGACACCGCCGTCGCGGCCCGCGCGCGCACCGAGCTGACCCAGGCCAAGGACGTGCTGGGCAGGGCCAAGCAGGATCTCGAACGCTTCCAGCAGGGCCTCGGCCCGCTGCTCGACAAGGCGGAGACGCAGCTCGCCCGGCTCGCCCCCGCGATCGAGCGCGCCCGCCAGACCCTGCTCGCCGCGAGCAACGCCCTGGACGCCGTCCGCGGCGCGGGCCTGAAGGCCGACGACCTCGCGGCCAGGCTCGCCGCGCTCGGCCCCGAGCTGACCAAGCTCAACCAGGGCGCGGGCCAGCACGGCGTACCGGAGACCTTGCAGCGCGCCGACCGCGTGCTGCGCGACGCGGAAGCGGTGCGGGCCGAGGCGGAGCGGCTGCCCGAGCGCGCCGCCGAGATCGACCGGCGCCTCGTATCGCTGCGGACGCGCGCGCAGGCCCTGACCACCCGCAGCGGCCAGGTCGAGCCGGTGCTCAGCGAGCTCAGGCGGCGGTTCGCCGTCGCCTGCTGGCAGGACCTCCAGCACGTCCCCGACCAGGCCGCGGAGAACGTGCGGCAGGCCGAGACCAAGCTCAAGGAGGCCAGGCAGGCCCGCGAGGAGCAGCGCTGGCCGGACGCCACCTCGCTGCTCTCGACGGTGCGGGCGCTGCTCAACACGACGGACGAGGCGGTCTCCGCGGCGGGCGACCGGCTCCAGCGGCTGAACGCGGTGTCGAAGGACCCGCAGCAGGAGATCGAGCGCACCCGCTTCGCGATCAGGGACGCCCAGCGCCTGGCGATGGCGGGCCGCCAGACGCCCGAGCCGCGCCACGCCCGCCCGCTGGACGAATCCGTGGCGCGCCTGGACCGCGCGGTGGCCTCCCTGGAGGGCCGCCACCCCGACTACTGGCACTTCCTGACCGAGACCGAGGCGGTCCGCTCGACGGTGGCGCGCGTGGTCACGCAGATCCGCGAGGAGCGGGGCCAAGGGGCCTGAGCGGGCGGCGGGGGGCCCGCCGCGCCTGGCGTTCCGCGGCCCACGGGCTGATCCTGGAGTTACGTGCGGTACGGCCACGTACGGAAGTACGGCCTCCGCGCGTACCAAGGAGGCCGCCATGGCCACGCACGTGCTCCACTCCGGGCCCAAGGGCCACAAGCGCCGCATCGTGCTCGACGAGGACCTGCCCGTCGACCACCGGCTGAGCAAGGTCTACCGCGTCGGCGCGGGCCTGATGGGGCTCGTCCTGCTCGCCTTCGGCGTCCTCGGCCTCATCGACAAGATCGGTTTCTTCGACACCCGCGGCGACACCGTGGCGGGGCTCAATACCAACGGCGCGCTGAGCGTCCTGTCCATCGCCGTCGGCCTGCTGCTCTTCGCCGGCATGGTGATCGGCGGCAACGCGGCGTCGACGCTCAACATGGTGCTCGGCGTCCTGTTCCTGCTCAGCGGCTTCGTCAATCTCGCCCTGCTCGACTCCCGCTACAACTTCCTGGCGTTCCGGATCCAGAACGTCCTGTTCAGCTTCGTGGTGGGCCTGCTCCTGATGACCTTCGGGATGTACGGCCGGGTCAGCGGCGGTCTGCCGCACGACAACCCGTACTGGAAGGCCCGGCACCCGGATCAGCCCCGCTGAGACGGTTGTGCGAATCTGGGGACATGCTCGACTTCCCCGCGGCTCTCCGGGCCCGGCGCCTCGTCGCCATCGTGCGCGGCACCGACCCGGACGCCTCCTTCCGTACGGTCATGACGCTCGTCGAGTCCGGTGTCCCCCTGGTCGAGGTCTCCCTCAGCGGCGCCGACGCGCTCGGCGTGCTGCGCAGGGCGCGGGCCGAACTGGGCACGGACGCCTGGCTCGGCGCGGGCACCGTCCTCACCGCCGACGACGCGCGCCGGGCGGCCGACGCGGGCGCCAACCTCATCGTCACGCCCGGCATCGGCGCGGGCGTCGACGAGGCCGGGCGCCTCGGTCTGCCGGTGCTCGGCGGCGTCCTGACGCCCACCGACGTCATCGCGGCACAGGCCGCGGGCGTGACGGCGCTGAAGATCTTCCCCGCGTCCGCGATGGGCGGCCCGAGCTACCTCAGGGCCCTGCGCGCCCCCTTCCCCGACACGCCCTTCGTGCCGGTCGGCGGCGTGGACGCGGCTGCCGCCGAGGCGTATCTGGCGCTCGGCGCGGTCGCCGTGGGCGTCGGCTCCCCGCTGATCGGCGACGCGGCCGACGGCGGCGACCTCGGCGCGCTGCGCACCCGCGCCGCGGAGTTCGTGAAGGTGGCGGAGGCCGCGGAGGTACGCCGATGAGCGCGGCCACGGGCACCGGGGTCCTCACCTTCGGCGAGACCATGGTCGCGCTGCGCGGCAGCGGCCCGCTCAAGCTGGGCGGCACCATGAACGTGTCCGTCGCGGGCGCCGAGAGCAATGTCGCCATCGGCCTCGCCAGGCTCGGCCATACCGTCCGCTGGGCGGGCGCGGTCGGCGACGACGAGGCGGGCGAACTGGTCCTGCGCACGCTGCGCGCGGAGGGCGTCGACGTCACCGCCGCCACCCGCGACCCGGCCGCGCCGACCGGCCTGATCCTCTTCGAGCCGCGGCTGCCCGAGGTGACCCGGGTGCACTACTACCGCGCGGGCAGCGCGGGTTCGCGCCTGTCCGCGGACTCAGTGGCGGCCGCGTTCACCGCGCCGGTGCCGCCGCGCGTGCTGCATCTGACCGGCATCACCCCGGCGCTCGGCCCCGCGGCCCGCGACGCCTGCCGCCGGGCGCTGCGCCTCGCCCGCGAGCACGGCACCGAGGTATGTCTCGACGTCAACTTCCGCTCCCGGCTGTGGAGTCAGGAGGCCGCGGCGGCCGAACTGCGCGAGTGGATCCCGTACGTCGACGTCCTCATCGCCTCCGACGACGAGCTGCCGCTGTGCCTGCCGGAGAGCACTCCTGCCGACGCCCCGGAGAAGTTCCTCATCGACGGCGGCGTCCGTGAGGTCGTGGTCAAGCTCGGCGCGGACGGCGCGACGGCCCACACGGCCGACACCGAACTGCACGCTCCCGCCCGCGAGGTGCGGGCGGTGGACGCGGTGGGCGCGGGCGACGCATTCGTGGCCGGCTACCTCTCGGCACTCCTGGACGACGCGGAGGTCCCGACCCGCCTGGACCGCGCGATCACAACGGGCGCGTTCGCGGTGGCCTCGCAAGGCGACTGGGAGGGAGCACCAACGAGAACGGAACTCCCCCTGCTGACCACAGCGACGGGAACAGTGGTCCGCTAAGGGCCGCCCTTAGGGGCGCGGGGAACTGCGCGCCCAGCCCCCACGCACCCGCACCCAAGAACTACCCGCAGCAGCCCCCACCACAACAGCCGCCGCCCCCACCGCCCCCACCGGAAGGCGCAGCCGCAGACGAGGCCGCAGACCCCCCAACAGCCACAGCCGACAACAACTTCACCGTGTCCTCATGCCCCACAGGGCACACCGCGGGATCACCGGACTCGGACATGGGCCGGCTCAACTCAAACGTGTCGCCGCAGGACCGGCACCGGTACTCGTATCGAGGCATGCCCACAGGCTAGCCCCGCACCCCCGCCCCGAGGAACGCCCGAAGGATCTCCTCCCCCGCCGCGACCCCGCGATGAGGAAGCACCGTGAGCCCCGGCGCCGCGAACCCCGTGTCCGCCAGCTCCCCGTGCCCCGGCCGCCAGGACCGGTCCGCCGCGAGCAGCAGATCCGCGTCGAGCAACGAGTCACCCGCCGCGAGGACCTCATCGGCGCCGACGCGCCGGGCGACCTCCCGTACCGCCGCGCTCTTGGTGAGCGGCTTCGGCACCGCGTAGATCTTGCGGCCCTGCAACGAGACGGTCCAGCCGTGCCCGTCCGCCCAGGCGGCGAGTTCCTTGACCCAGCCGTCGGGCAGCAGCGAACGCTCGACGACGAGGTAGGCGAAGAGGTCCTCGGCGACGCGCTCCTTGAGCAGCCAGGCCTGGTCGGCGGTGCGCACCAGATGCGCGCGGACCTCGTCGAGCGAGGCGCACTCGTCGGCGAGGCGACGCACCACCCGGGCCTGCCAGTCCGGGTCGGAGACGCCGTCGACGAGGAGGTGCCCGCCGTTGGCGCAGATCGCGAACCGCGGTGCGGGGCCCGGGAGATGGATGCGCCCGTACTGCTCGCGGGTGCGGGTGGTGGTCGGCACGAAGACGGCCGAGCGCCCCAGTTCGTCGAGGAGTCCGGCGGCGGTCTCGGTGACGTACGCCAGGGGCTTGCTGTCGTACACCTCGACGCAGAGCAGGCGCGGCGCCTCGGCGTCGGGCATGGTCAGGCCGAGCGCGGCGGCGGAGTAGATGAGGGTGCGGTCGAGGTCGCTGGCGACGAGTACGGCACTCACTTGGCGGCCACCGCCTTGCCGTCCGCACCGGTGGCGCCGCGCGTGTACTTGGGGTGGATCAACCCCACGCAGGTGTACGGGAGTTCGGCCACCTCCTCGACGGGCACGCCGCGCTGTTCGGCGAGCAGCCGCACGTGGTCGAGGTCGGCGCCCGCGCCGGCGCGGGCCAGGATCTTCCAGGGGACGCGGCGCAGGAGCACGCGGGTCGTCTCGCCGACGCCCGGCTTCACCAGGTTCACGTCGTGGATGCCCAGTTCCTCGCTGATCCGCTCGACGGCGGCCCAGCCCTCCCAGGTGGGCTCCCTGTCGGCCGCGAGCACCTCCTTGACCTGCGCGTCCACCGTGTCGGCGACCTCGTCGAAGCGGGCCGCGACGGTGTCGACGAAGTCGACGGACACATCGGTGTCCGCGAGCTCGCGGTAGAACTTCGCGCCGTGGAAGTCGTCGGGCCCGACCAGGTCGGCACGGAGCACGGTGCGCGAAATCAGCCCGGACACCGTGGAGTTGAGGCAGGCGGAGGGGATGAGGAAGTCCTCGCGGGTGCCGTAGGTGCGGACGCACGAACCGGGGTCGGCGAGCACCGCGATCTCCGGGCTGAACCCGGCGGGGCCGCCGCTCTCCACGAACTCCCGCACGGCGTCGGCCAGTTCACGCGTGATGGCGCCCTTGCCCGTCCAGCCGTCGACGAAGACGACGTCGGCCGGGTCGTGGTGGGCGGCGAGCCAGCGCAGCGCGTTGGCGTCGATGCCGCGGCCGCGCACGATGGAGACGGCGTAGTGCGGCAGGTCGAGGCCGTGCCGGTGCGCGGCCCAGCGGCGCATCAGGACGCCGACGGGGGTGCCCGCGCGGGCGAGCGACACCAGGACGGGGCGCGGTGACCGCTCGGCGAGCACGGTCTCGGTGACGGTGCCCACAGCCCGCGCGATCCGGGCGGCCGAGGTGTCGAGCGCGGCGCGGAACAGCTCCTGGTACTGGGCGCTCGGCTGGTACTCGACGGGCAGCGACTCGGCGTAGTGCGCGCCCCCGCTCTGGATCGCCTCCTCGCGCTCCTCCGTGGGCGCTTCGAGCGTCACGTCGGAGAGGTCCTGGAGCAGCCAGCCGACGTCCTCGGGCGCGTACGAGGAGAAGGCGGGGCCGCGGAGGGGCTCGGGCAGCATGGCGGGCCTTTCGGGGGCGTACGACGTGGCGTACGAGGGGACGTACGACGGGACGACGGCCAGCAGGACGTGCCCGGTGTGCGCGGACAGCTGGGCCAACAGGCCGTCCGGCGCGTGCAGTTGGGGGGTGTCGGCGGTCGAGTCCACGACCGCGACGACCGCGTCGAAGCCGCCGCCCGCGACGTTGTAGGCGTAGCGGCTGCCGGGCCCGTCGGCCGGGTCGTCGTGCGCGGGGAAGGTGAGCCGGGTGCGGATCGCGTAGCCGGGGTCGTCCACGGCGAGCACGGGCGAGCGGGTCGTGGTGGAGAACCGCACCTCGGCGCCGGTGCGGCGCTCCAGGTGCACGCCAAGCGCGAGCGGCGCGTACATCAGCTCCTCGAAGCCGAGGACGAGCACGCGGCGGGCGCCGTCCGGCAGCGCCGCCGCGAGCCGGTCGGCGAGGCCCGGCAGCGCCGCGTCCAGGGCGGTGCGGTGCGCGGGGGTGAAGCCGTGCCGCCCGCCGTCGGGTATCGGGGCGGGCCAGTCGAGCGTGACGCGGGTCACCGGGGCGCGCTCCCCGCGCGGCTGCGGCACGGCGGCGCCCTCGTGCTCGGCGACCAGGGCCTGGCCCTTCTCCAGGACGCCCGCGGGCAGCCGGACCGTGCCGGAGGCCGCGGCGATCAGGTCGACCCGGGCGTCGATCTCCTGTGCGAAGGCGGCGAGCCTGCCCCGGTCCTCCGGCGAGCGCATGTCGACGAGGGCCACGATGACGTAGCGCCCGCGCGGGAAGCGCTCGTGGAGGGCGCGGATGGTGTTCAGGACGGTGTTGCCGGTGGAGAACTCGTCGTCGACCAGGACCAGCGGCCCGTCCCCCGCGAGCATCGCGGGGTCCTCGGGCAGCAGCAGATGCGAAGTGGCGTGCGAGTGGGACTCCTCGAATCCGCCCGCGCGTTCGACCCCGGCGACGGGGCGCCGGGTGGAGTGCAGATACGGCGCGAGGCCGACGCCGTCCGCGACCGCGTGGCCGAGGCCGGTGGCCGTCTCCGCGTAGCCGAGCACGACGGCGCGTCCGGCCTCCTCGTCGCCGAGCAGCTCCCGCACCCGGACGCCGAGGCCGTGCCCGGCCGCGTACACGACCGAGGGGCGCTGCGGCACGTGCTTGCCCAGGACGTTCGACACCAGGAGGTGCGCCCGCTTGGGGTTGCGGCGCAGCGCGAGGCCGAGCATGCCGCGCAGGCCCTCGTCACCGTCGAGTCCGACCCCGAGCCGCTCGGCGACCCAGGTTCCCGACCACACCGCGTCTTCAGTCACGTACGTCATGTCCCTCATGTTCGAAATAGTCGATCAGCCGGAAGGTCCGGCGGTCCGGCCGGTGCGACCGGCGGTCGGGCCTCGGGGCCCGGGGGTTCAGCCGGGGATCCCGGCCGCGAGCAGCTCCACGAAGCCGACGTCCTCCTTGGCGACGCCGAAGACCTCGGCGCGCCGCAGGGTCCGCTCGGCCCAGGCGCGGTGCGGCTTCACCTCGTTCATCTTGTTCGTGTACGAGGAGCGCAGCACGCCGCCCCCGCCCCGCTCCGGGCGCAGGATGTCCTCGGCGTCGCTGAACTCCTCGTGGCTGACCACCGACAGCGCGTGCACGGGCAGGACGTGGGAGGGGTGGATGCAGGTCTTGCCGAGCAGCCCGTTGGCGCGGTCCAGCTCGATCTCGCGGAGCAGCCCGTCCATGTCGTGCTCGATGAGGGCCTGGCGCAGTTCGTCGGCGCGGCCCTCCAGGAAGGGGCTGCGGCGCAGCTGCGGCTTGAACATCCGCTCCTGGACCCGGAAGTACTCCCAGACGGGCCCGGTCACGGTGAAGCCCGTGCCGTCGGCCCTGCCCAGGACGTTCACCACGTCCGCGATGACGGACGCCACGATCTGCACGTCGTAGGCGGTCATGTCGGGCGGCCTGCGCAGGCCGTACGCCGAGCAGAAGTCGGTGACGCCCAGGCGCAGCGCGAGCACCCGGTCGCGGTACTTGTCGACGGTGCGGGCGATCCCGGCGAGCGTCTCGGCGCGGCTCTCCAGGTGGAGCAGCTCGGGCGACTCCAGGACGGGCATCGCGAAGAGCCTGCGGCCCGGCGGCGCGAGGCCCTCGGCCTCGGTGAGCGCCTCGAGGAAGGGGACGCCCCGCTCCTCGGTGAATTTGGGCAGTACGAATCCGGACAACAACCGGATGCCGGGACCGAGCCGGTGGGCGAGGTCGGGTATCTGTTCGGCGGCCCGGACCCTGATGAAGAGCAGCGGCGGCTCGACACCGCGTTCGACCAGGTCGGTGAATTGCCCGACCAGGTTCTCCTCGGCGGCCGCGACGTCCGCGTCGTCGATGGAATCCTCCAGGCACAGCACCATGGAGGTCACGCCGCGCCCGGCCTGCTTGAGGATGTCGTCGGCGAGACGGGGGCGGGTGGCCGGGCTGTACAGCGTGCCGCCCAGGGCGGGGGCGAGCAGATGTGGCGCGGAGTCCGCGGTGAAGGCACACGGCTCCCGGTGGAAGAGGCGCTCCCGCACCTCTGGGGCGATGTGCCCGAAATGACGCATGTGATCCCCTGATATCGCCGGTTTCGTCGACTCGGCCCGACGTGATGTGGCCGGTAATAGTACGTAGAGAGGCCTGTCGGGGGTTCCCGCCGGGCATGAACTTCAGGTAACCCGGCCATGTCACACACGCAGACCACACAACCGTCGCACGCTCGCACCACCCGCAGGTCAGGCACCTGCCGACGCGACCGGGGCCTTGAGGCCCCCACGTTGTCCCGCCAGGGCGGGGGAAGGCAGGATGACCGCATGACGCACGCGATGCTGAAGGGGTCGAACGTCCCGCTCGAAGCCACGGCGGTGCGCGCCGTGCTGCGCTGGACACCGGGCCAGGGCGTCCCCGACGTCGACGCCTCCGCGCTGCTGCTCGGCGGCGACGGCAGGGTCCGCTCCGACGAGGACTTCGTCTTCTACAACCAGCCGCGTCACCCCGCGGGCAAGGTCTGGCGGCTCGGCAAGAAGCGGGTGGCCGAGGGCCTGACCGACACCATCCAGACGGATCTGGCCGGCATGGATCCGGCCGTCGGCCGGGTGCTCCTGGCCGCCTCCGCGGAGGGCGTCTCCTTCCAGCACGTACCGGCGCTGCGCATCCTGCTCTACGACGCGGCGCTCGCCGACGCCGAGCCGCTCGCGTACTTCGACATCACTCCGCAGACCGGCGAGGAGACCGCGCTGATCTGCGGGGAGCTCTACCGGCGCGGCGACGGCTGGAAGTTCCGGGCCCTCGGCGAGGGGTACTCCAACGGCCTGGAGGGCCTGGCGTCCGACTTCGGGATCTCCGTGGACGACACGGACTCGGCCGGGTCGCAGCCGCCGCCCGCCTCGTTCCCGCTGCCGCCGCAGCAGCCCGCGCACCAGCCGTCGATGGCCCAGCCGGCCCCGCAGACGGCCCCGGGGCCCGCGTACGGCTATCCGCCCGCGCCGTCCCACCCGGCACCCCAGCCCGCCTACGGCTACCCGCCGGCGGCTCCCACGCAGCCCACACCGGTCGTCGCCGCGGCGCCGGTCGCGCAGCCCTCGTACGGCTATCCGCAGCCGGTCACCCCGATGCCGGACCCGAACTTCCGGCTGCCCCCGCAGGGGCCGCAGTTCCTGCCGCGCTGAGGCGGCGTCCGGCGGGCCCGCGAGGGCTCGCCGGACGGCCACGCACCGAGCGGGCTCGCACCGGGCGGGCGGCTCAGCCCACCTTGGACTTGTAGCCCCTGCCCCACTGCAGGCCCCAGCCGTAGAGCCGGTCGAGCTCCGCCTGGAAGCCGTAGACGAACTTCACCTCGCGGCGCACCATCAGCTCGCCCTTGACGTTCTCGACGGAGACCACCGCGCACGAGCGCGCCTGCGGCTGGCGCTCGTCCAGGTCGATCTCGATCCGCGGGCCGTTGCTGGGGTAGAGCGTGACCTTGGCGTGCGTACGGTCGAAGGCCGGCGTCTGGTCGTAGATGTAGACGAAGATCAGCAGCCGCTTGATCGCCTCGCGGTGGTCGAGATTGACGTAGAGCGTCTCGCCCGAGCCCGAACCGAACCGGTCGTCGCCGCTGCCCTTCACGTACGGCGGCGAGTTCAGGCTCCCGAAGAAGTGGCCCAGCGGCTGGACCACGCCCTTCTCGCCGTCGGTCAGCTCGTAGAGACAGCCGAGGTCGAGGTCGACGTTGACCATGCTCTGGGTGTGCGCCTGGACCGGCTCGGGCCGGAACATCTGGAAGGGGTGCCGCAGCAGGCCCCCGCCGCGCTGCTTGCCGAGGAGGTCGGAGGTGCGCATCTGCCAGGAGAGGTTGACGCGCAGGTTGCCGCTGGCCGCGCCCTGTTTGCTGAGCGAGACCGTCGGGTGTCGTTTGGTCAGTTCGATGGAGTTGGTCGCGGCGCTGCCCGATTCGTAGTCCATCGAACGCCCACGCCACAGACCGTCCCAGAAGGACATGCCGCCCCCAAGTGCCTCGTGCCACGTACGGATACGGGCCCTGTGCCTCTTACGAATCCTGTGTCACGTACGAATACCGAACGGGGCGGCCACGAGGACATCCCTCGACGGCCGCCCCGAACAGAGCGTTCCTCACCCCGGCCGCCGTCACACTCCGAAAGTCGGAACCGGACACGGCGGCGCGGGATTCAGACAGTGTCAGACCCCGGACGAGACCTCAGGCTTCTCGTCCGATCCCGCTTTTCCCTCGGCCGCCGCCAGTGCGCGGTTGCGGCGCACGGACGAGAAGAAGGACCAGGCGATCAGGAGGACACCGACGGAACCGGTGATCACCTCGTGGATCTCGTACTGGATCGTGACCAGGAGGATCGCGGCGAGGGCGCCGATCGCGTAGTGCGCGCCGTGCTCCAGGTACACGTAGTCGTCGAGGGTGCCCTGGCGGACCAGGTAGACCGTGAGCGAACGGACGTACATGGCGCCGATGCCGAGGCCGAGCGCCATCAGGACGATGTCGTTGGTGATCGCGAAGGCGCCGATGACGCCGTCGAAGGAGAAGGACGCGTCCAGGACCTCGAGGTAGAGGAACATGAAGAACGCGGCCTTGCCCGCCATCACGACAGCAGGAACCTTCTTGCCGGTCCGCTTGGCCTCTTCCTCCTCCTCGTGCTCGCGCTCCTCGTCCTCCTCGAGCTTGTTCTCGAAGTAACTGGAGAGGCCGCCCACCACGAGATAGGTGATCAGACCCGCGATACCGGAGATGAGGACCGTCTGCGCCTTGTCCACGTGCACGCCGCCGTGCTGGTGGGCATTGGTGGCGAAGGTCATCGCGGTGACCAGCAGGACGATCAGGGCGATGCAGACCGACAGCATGTCGACCTTGCCGAGCTTGGCGAGCGGCCGCTCGATCCAGCCCAGCCACTTGATGTCCCGGTCCTCGAAGATGAAGTCGAGGAAGATCATCAACAGGAACATGCCGCCGAAGGACGCGATCGACGGGTGCGCGTCGGTGACCAGCTGCTGGTACTGCTCCTTGTCGTCGAACGCGAGCTTGACCGCCTCGATCGGGCCGAGCTGGGCGCTGATGGCCACGATCACGACGGGGAAGACGAGGCGCATGCCGAAGACCGCGATCAGCACGCCGATGGTGAGGAAGATCTTCTGCCAGAAGGCATTCATCTTCTTCAGGATTCCGGCGTTGACCACCGCGTTGTCGAAGGACACCGAGATCTCGAGGATCGACAGGATCGCCACGACGCTGAAGCCTGTCCACCCCCCGTAGAACACCGCGGCCACCAGGCCGAGCGCGGTGACCGCGAACGACCAGCCGAAGGTTTTCAGAAGCACTGGCTACCCAATCGTGTGTGTACGGGCTCCCGTTTAGCGGTCTCCCCCGCGGCGGTCCCCTGCTTTACGAAACGTTGACCCCGAAGTCTAGAGCGATGCCCCGCAGTCCCGACGCGTACCCCTGCCCGACTGCACGGAACTTCCACTCTCCGCCATAGCGGTAGACCTCGCCGAAGATCATCGCGGTCTCGGTGGAGGCGTCCTCGCTGAGGTCGTAGCGCGCGAGCTCCTGGCCGTCCGCCTGGTTCGCCACACGGATGAAGGCGTTGCTGACCTGCCCGAAGGTCTGGCCGCGGTTGTCCGCGTCATGGATCGAGACAGGGAAGATGATCTTGTCGCAGTTGGCCGGGACCTTGGAGAGGTCGATCAGGAGCGACTCGTCGTCACCCTCGCCCTCACCGGTGAGATTGTCGCCGGTGTGTTCGACGGAGCCGTCGGGGCTCGTGAGGTTGTTGTAGAAGACGAACCACTCGTCGCCGAGCACCTTGCCCGCGTTGCACAGCAGTGCGCTGGCATCGAGGTCGAAGGGGGCGCCGGTGGTGGATCGCGCGTCCCAGCCGAGCCCGACAAGGACCTGGGTGAGATTCGGTGCGGCCTTGGAGAGGGAGACATTGCCTCCCTTGGCGAGCGTGACGCCCATGTTGCTGGTCCTCCCCGAGGTGACGAGTGCAGATTGAGCGCGTCCGGCGCCGCACTGGTGTGTGTGCGGCGCCGGACGACGGGCAAAGGGGTGTGGCTCGGCTCAGACGTTGACGCCGAAGTCCTGCGCGATGCCGCGCAGACCCGAGGCGTAGCCCTGGCCGACCGCGCGGAACTTCCACTCGGCACCGTGCCGGTACAGCTCACCGAAGACCATGGCGGTCTCCGTCGAGGCGTCCTCGGAGAGGTCGTAACGGGCGATCTCCGCGCCGCCCGCCTGGTTCACGACGCGGATGAACGCGTTGCGCACCTGGCCGAACGACTGCTGGCGGCTCTCGGCGTCGTAGATCGAGACCGGGAAGACGATCTTCTCGACGTCGGCGGGGACCGCCGCCAGGTCGACCTTGATCGCCTCGTCGTCGCCCTCGCCCTCACCGGTGGTGTTGTCACCGGTGTGCTCGACGGAGCCGTCGGGGCTCTTCAGGTTGTTGAAGAACACGAAGTTCTGGTCACTGCTGACCTTGCCCTCCGCGTTCGTCAGGATCGCGCTGGCATCGAGGTCGAAGTCGGTGCCGGTGGTGGTCCGCACGTCCCAGCCGAGGCCGACCAGGACTGCGGTCAGGCCCGGCGCCTCCTTGCTCAGAGATACGTTGCCGCCCTTGCTGAGGCTGACTCCCACGAGTCCTCCCAATTGGTGTCCAGGGGCGGGGAGCCCCAAGCGTTGCGTTGCCATCGGATCAACGAGTGGATCCTAGTGACCGGTTCCCGGCCGCCACAGGCTCTGCACCTGAAGAATCACAGGGTGTCATCCCTGAGGAAACTCAGGGCTCCGCGGCGGTCCCGGGCCCGGTCACCTCACAGGGTGTCGAGCGCCTTGACGTACTCGTTCAGGTCACGGGCGTCGGGCAGGCCGTTGACGACGCTCCAGCGCACGACGCCCTCCTTGTCGATGATGAAGGTGCCGCGCACCGCGCAGCCCTTCTCCTCGTCGAAGACGCCGTACGCGCGCGAGACCTCGCCGTGCGGCCAGAAGTCGGAGACCAGCGGGTACTCCAGGCCCTCCTGCTCGGCGAAGACGCGCAGGGTGTGGATGGAGTCGTTCGAGACGGCGAGGAGCTGGGTGTCGTCGTTGACGAACTTCGGCAGCTCGTCGCGGAGCGCGCAGAGCTCGCCCGTGCACACGCCGGTGAAGGCGAACGGGTAGAAGAGCAGCACCACGTTCTTCTCGCCGCGGAAGTCGGAGAGCTTCACGGACCGGCCGTGGTTGTCCTTCAGCTCGAATTCCGGCGCCTTGGTGCCGGTCGCAATTCCAGCGAGCCCCATGAGTACGCATCCCTTCGACAGAGCCCCTCGGATGGGGCTGTTCGGGTGATACCACCCTACGTCCGTCGATCAGGCCTCACGCATGCCTGAGGCCCCCCGTCGGCTACATGTGCCGTCGAGGGGCCTCAGGGGCGCTCGTAAGGGGCGCGGGGAACCGCGCGATCAGCCGGAGCGGACCCGCAGGACGCACACCCGCGTCATCAGTGGAGCGCTACCGCTTCTTCGCAGCTCCCTTGGGGGTGATCAGCCGGCTGCCGTTCCAGTCCTTGCCGGCGTTGATGCTCTTGGTCTGGGAGAGGCCCGCTGTGGTGGCCGCCTCGCCGATCTCGCTCGGCTCGACGTAGCCGTCACGACCGGTCTTCGGAGTCAGCAGCAGGATCGAGCCGCCCTCCTCCATGTACGCGATGGCATCCACCAACGCATCAGTGAGGTCCCCGTCGTCCTCACGGAACCAGAGCACCACGGCGTCGGCCACGTCGTCGTAGTCCTCGTCGACGAGCTCTGTGCCTGTGGCAGCCTCAATGGCCTCGCGGAGCTCCTGGTCGGCGTCGTCGTCGTAGCCGATCTCCTGGACCACCTGGTCGGGCTGGAAACCAAGCCTTACGGCCAGGTTCGTCTCCGCGTGGTCCGCGGTCGCGCTCACGGATTGCCTCCTGATCATGTTTTTGGGAATGCCTGTCAGCCACGCGCGTGCGCGGGGCGTTGGCCGTAGTCCACACGGGCGGGGCGGATCGCGCAAGTACCCGGCCGCCGAGACCGCCGAAACGGTGACGTTCCCGACCGTGTCGCCGCAACTGCCGCCACATCCGTCCGGGACCGAACGGCTCTGCGAAGCGGCTAGGCAGGATGGGCGTATCGTTGCGATTTGGCCGAGCCTACCGCAGGGTCGCCGGATCACCGCCTCGGTTACCTCTCGGTAGAGATGACGTTTGCGCCCCCGCGGTCCACGATGGGGAAACGGCGCACGGCCAGGCAGAACCCAGGCGAAGGCCCTCAACAGCGAAGGAACAGCGTGGCTTCCGGATCCGATCGCAACCCGATCATCATTGGCGGCCTGCCGAGTCAGGTCCCGGACTTCGATCCCGAAGAGACCCAGGAGTGGCTGGACTCCCTCGACGCCGCGGTCGACGAACGCGGCCGCGAGCGGGCCCGCTACCTGATGCTCCGGCTGATCGAGCGAGCGCGCGAGAAGCGCGTCGCCGTGCCCGAGATGCGCAGCACGGACTACGTCAACACGATCGCCACCAAGGACGAGCCGTTCTTCCCCGGCAACGAGGAGATCGAGCGCAAGGTCCTCAACGCGACCCGCTGGAACGCCGCGGTGATGGTCTCCCGCGCCCAGCGCCCCGGCATCGGGGTCGGCGGTCACATCGCGACCTTCGCCTCCTCCGCATCGCTCTACGACGTGGGCTTCAACCACTTCTTCCGGGGCAAGGACGAGGGCGACGGCGGCGACCAGATCTTCTTCCAGGGGCACGCGTCCCCCGGCATCTACGCCCGCGCCTTCCTCCTGGACCGGCTCTCCGAGCAGCAGCTCGACGCGTTCCGCCAGGAGAAGTCCAAGGCGCCGAACGGCCTCTCGTCGTACCCGCACCCGCGGCTGATGCCGGACTTCTGGGAGTTCCCGACCGTCTCCATGGGCCTCGGCCCGCTCGGCGCGATCTTCCAGGCGCGGATGAACCGCTACATGGAGGCGCGCGACATCGCCGACACCTCCAAGTCGCACGTCTGGGCGTTCCTCGGCGACGGCGAGATGGACGAGCCGGAGTCGCTCGGCCAGCTCTCCATCGCCGCCCGTGAGGGCCTGGACAACCTCACCTTCGTCGTCAACTGCAACCTGCAGCGCCTGGACGGCCCGGTGCGCGGCAACGGCAAGATCATCCAGGAGCTGGAGTCGCAGTTCCGCGGCGCCGGATGGAACGTCATCAAGCTGGTCTGGGACCGCAGTTGGGACCCGCTGCTCGCGCAGGACCGCGACGGCCTCCTGGTGAACAAGCTGAACACCACGCCCGACGGCCAGTTCCAGACCTACGCCACGGAGACCGGCGCGTACATCCGCGACCACTTCTTCGGCGACGACCAGCGCCTGCGCGCGATGGTCGAGAACATGACCGACGAGCAGATCCTGCACCTGGGCCGCGGCGGTCACGACCACAAGAAGGTCTACGCGGCGTTCTCCGCGGCCAAGGCCCACAAGGGCCAGCCGACCGTGATCCTCGCCCAGACGGTCAAGGGCTGGACCCTCGGCCCGAACTTCGAGGGCCGCAACGCCACGCACCAGATGAAGAAGCTGACGGTCGACGACCTCAAGGGCTTCCGCGACCGTCTGCACATCCCGATCACGGACAAGCAGCTGGAGGACGGCGCCCCGCCGTACTACCACCCGGGCCGCGACTCCGAAGAGATCCAGTACATGCACGACCGCCGCAAGGGCCTCGGCGGTTACGTCCCGACCCGCGTGGTGCGCTCGAAGCCGCTCCAGCTGCCCGAGGACAAGACGTACGCGACCGCGAAGAAGGGCTCGGGTCAGCAGTCGATCGCCACCACCATGGCGTTCGTCCGCATCCTGAAGGACCTCATGCGGGACAAGGAGATCGGCAAGCGCTTCGTGCTGATCGCCCCCGACGAGTACCGCACCTTCGGCATGGACGCGTTCTTCCCGAGCGCGAAGATCTACAACCCGCTCGGCCAGCAGTACGAGGCCGTTGACCGCGATCTGCTCCTCGCCTACAAGGAGTCGCCGACGGGCCAGATGCTGCACGACGGCATCTCGGAGGCGGGCTGCACGGCGTCCCTCATCGCCGCCGGTTCGGCCTACGCCACCCACGGCGAGCCGCTGATCCCGGTGTACGTCTTCTACTCGATGTTCGGTTTCCAGCGCACCGGCGACCAGTTCTGGCAGATGGCCGACCAGCTCGCGCGCGGTTTCGTCCTCGGTGCGACCGCAGGGCGCACGACCCTGACCGGCGAGGGCCTGCAGCACGCGGACGGTCACTCGCAGCTGCTCGCCTCCACCAACCCGGGCTGTGTCGCCTACGACCCCGCGTTCGGCTACGAGATCGCGCACATCGTCAAGGACGGCCTGCGCCGGATGTACGGCCCGGACAGTGAGGACGTCTTCTACTACCTCACCGTCTACAACGAGCCGATCCAGCACCCGGCCGAGCCCGCCGACGTGGACGTCGAAGGCATCCTCAAGGGCGTCTACCGCTTCAAGCAGGCCGAGCAGGGCGCCATCCCCGCCCAGATCCTCGCCTCCGGTGTCGCGGTGCCGTGGGCGGTCGAGGCCCAGCAGATCCTCGCCACGGAGTGGAACGTCAAGGCGGACGTCTGGTCGGCGACCTCCTGGAACGAACTGCGCCGCGAGGCCGTCGACGTGGAGCGCCACAACCTCCTGCACCCCGAGGAGGAGCAGCGCGTCCCGTACGTCACGCAGAAGCTGTCCGGCGCCGAGGGCCCGTTCGTGGCCGTCTCCGACTGGATGCGGAGCGTCCCCGACCAGATCTCCCGCTGGGTGCCCGGCACGTACCAGTCGCTGGGCGCGGACGGCTTCGGCTTCGCCGACACGCGTGGTGCGGCCCGCCGCTTCTTCCACATCGACGCGCAGTCGATCGTGGTCGGCGTGCTGACCGAACTGGCCCGCGAGGGCAAGGTCGACCGGTCCGTCCTGAAGCAGGCGATCGACCGCTACCAGCTCCTCGACGTCACGGCCGCCGACCCGGGCGCCGCTGGGGGCGACGCGTAAGGACGACCGCGCACGCCGGGCGCCGACGCCCGGTGTGCGGCATACGTCTTCTCCTGAGGGCGACGGGCCATGGGTCCCGTCGCCCTCGGGCGTTTTCTACGATGCCGCCATGAAGGAACAACCGGCACAGATCCGTTGGGAGCGCCGCACCCAACGCCCGCTCCTCGCGCTCGCGGTGGCGTTCGCCGTCGCCTACGCCGTGCCGATCGTGGCGCCCGACGCGAGCAGGTCCGTGACGAGGCTCTGCACGATGGTGGAGTGGTTCGTCTGGGGTTCGTTCGCTCTGGACTATGTCGTACGTCTCCTCCTGACCGATCACCGCAGGCACTTCGTCCGCACCCACTGGCTGGACCTGGTCGCCGTGATCCTTCCGATGCTGCAGCCGCTGCGGTTGCTGCGGCTCGTCTCCACGCTGATGCTGGTCGGCCGGCGGGCCCGGATGGCGTCGCAGATACGGCTGACGACGTATGTCGCGGGCTCGGTGGTGGGCTTGTTGATGTTCGGTTCGCTGGCGGTGCTCTCCGTGGAGCGCGATTCACCGAACGGGAACATCAAGACGCTGGGTGACGCGGTCTGGTGGTCCTTCACCACGATGACCACCGTCGGCTACGGCGACCACGCGCCCACCACGGGGCTCGGCCGGGTGATCGCGGTCGGTCTGATGCTGTCGGGCATCGCGCTCCTCGGTGTCGTCACCGCGAACATCGCGGCCTGGTTCATCGCCCGCTTCGAGAAGGACGACGTCGAGGAGCGACGGCAGACAGCGGCGATCGAGGAGTTGACGGCGGAGGTGAAGGCGCTGCGCGCCCAAGTCACGGCACTGTCCGGCTCGTTGGAGCCGGGCGCGGTGCTGCCCCGACCCGTGCCCGCCGAGGCCGTCGTCACGGGGACGGAGGCTCTCGACGGGACGGGGGTGTCCTGACTGACTCCGGCCGGAATTCCGGCCGGGGTTCAGGTCAGAGCGTTCCGTTCCTGGAACAACTCAGGTCAGAGCACGCCGTTCATGGTGAACGCCCCGGATATCCAGATGAGCGCGAGTACGGTGTCGATCGCGCCGAGGACTAGGGCGACGAGGGCCGGTACCGGGCGGGCACCGGCCCAGCTGCGGCCCATGCCGAGCCAGCCGCAGACGATCGCTATGGGGCCGAGGATGATCCCCAGCACGAAGAATCCGGCGATCGCGCAGACGGTTCCGACGATTCCGAGCGTCGCGCGGTCCGGCCCGGTCCGCGACCACGTACGGCCGCGTGAGCGGGGGTGCTTGCGCGTGGTGTGTCCGAAGCCCGCCATCATCACTCCTTCGAGTCGGCCCGTTCGGGCTCGGCTCCGCGAGTACCCCTCTTCAGCTTTCCCAGACCTTGAAGGCCCGTACGCGGTAAGGAGATTCGGGCGCCCAGGTGCCGCCGCCCGGATAGGTGTCGAACTCGGCGGTCTCGGCGCATTCCGCCGACTGGTACGCGGTGACGGGCCGGCCCGTGCGATTCGCGAGCGACTCCGCGCTGCCCCCCTCCGGCAGCGCGACGCAGCTCTCGATGTCGATGTCGGCGAGCTCATAGGTGTGCCGCGCGCCCTTGAACCCGGCCTTTCCCCAGAGGCAGAGCTCGCCGGGACCGCATCCGGTGAGCGTGGGTGGCGCGGCGGCTCCGGCGTGCGTGAGCGGCGCTGTCGCTCCGGCGGGCGTGAGAGTGGTCATCGCAGCGGCGGGCGTGAGCGGGGCCGTCGCCCCGGCGGGCGTGAGCGGGGCCGTCGCCCCGGCGGGCGTGAGCGGGGTCGTCGCCCCGGCGGGTGTGAGCAAGGCAGTCGCCCCGACGGGCGTGGCTGTCAGGAGCACCGCGGCGAGCGCGGCGGCCGCGGCGGTCGTGGCGGCTTTGGGCATGGTCGTAGGCATCTGGATTCAACCCCCGTGTCGTATGGCTCAGTTGTCCGCGTCGTGCGGATCGCCATGTCTGCACTGTGGACCGGCCGACCGCGCCATCGGAAGGGGTACGAATGTGCGTCACCCTGATAGGCGAAAACCCCCCAGGTTGTCCCTGAGGGGTTTTCCCTGAAACGGGTGCCGGCCGAGGGGGTTTCCCGCTCGGAGAGGTCCTGAAGAGGTCTGTCGGAGAGGTCCCGAAGGGGTCTAGATGTGTCCGACTCCCGCGCCCGCCTCGGCGTTGGCGCCCTTCTTCGTCAGCGTGGCGACGAAGGCCGCGATGACGGCGACGATGCCCGCGACGGTGAAGGCGAGGCCCATGCCCGACATGAACGTGTCGTGGACCGCGTCCGTGATCTTGGTGAGGACGCCCTCGTTCACGTTCGGCGCCTTGGCCACCTGCTCGGGCACGGCACCGATCGCGGCGGCCTTCTCGAGGCCCGGCGGCGGCGCGTCCGGCAGCCCGGCGTCCTTCCAGTTGCCCGCCAGGTCGGCGTTGACCTTGTTGGACATGACGGCGCCGAGTACGGCGGTGCCGAGGCTGCCGCCGACCTGCATGCCGGCCTGCTGGAGACCGCCCGCGACGCCGGAGAGCTCCAGCGGGGCGTTGCCCACGATGACCTCGGTGGCGCCGACCATGACGGGGGCCAGGCCGAGTCCGAGCAGGGCGAACCAGAGCGACATCGCCAGGGTGCCGGACTCGGTCGTCAGGGTGGTCATGCCGAACATCGAGACGGCCGTGAGGACCATGCCGCCCACCAGAGGCACCCGTGGGCCGAACTTCGTGATCAGCGCGCCCGCGATCGGCGACGAGACGATCATCATGGCCGTCAGCGGCAGGAGGTGCAGTCCGCTGTCGACCGGGCTCATGTTGTGCACGTTCTGCAGGTAGAAGGTGACGAAGAACAGCCCGCCCATGAAGGCGAAGGCCATCAGCACCATGAGCACCGTGCCCGCGGAGAGCGGCACGGAGCGGAACAGGCCCAGCGGGATGAGCGGTTCCTTGACCTTGGTCTCCCAGACGGCGAAGAGCACGAAGAGCACGACGGCGGCGCCCAGGAATCCCCAGGTCTTGCCGCTGCCCCAGCCCCATGCGTCACCGGCCTTGATGAGCGCCCAGATCAGCGAGAACATCGCGCCGGAGAGCAGCACGATGCCGGGGATGTCGAAGGAGCGCGGGGCGTTCTGCGCGCGGTGATCCTTGAGGATCACCAAGCCGAACACCAGGGCGACGATGCCGACGGGCACGTTGATGAAGAAGACCGACTGCCAGCTGACGTGCTCGACCAGTACGCCGCCGATGATCGGGCCGCCCGCCGTGGAGGCACCGATGACCATGCCCCAGATGCCGATGGCCATGTTCAGCTTCTCGGCGGGGAAGGTGGCTCGCAGCAGGCCGAGCGCGGCGGGCATCAGGAGCGCGCCGAACAGGCCCTGGAGGACGCGGAAGGCGATGACCAGGGACACGCTCCCGGAGATGCCGATGGCACCGGAGGCGGCGGCGAAGCCGACGACGCCTATGAGGAACGTCTGCCGGTGGCCGAAGCGGTCACCGAGCTTGCCCGCCGTGATGAGCGCGACGGCCAGCGCGAGGAGATAGCCGTTGGTGATCCACTGGACGTCCGCGAGCGAGGCGCCGAGATCCTTCTGGATGGCCGGGTTGGCGATCGCCACGATGGTGCCGTCCAGGGCGACCATCATCACGCCGATCGCGACGGAGAAGAGCGTCAGCCAGGGGTGGCCGCGAAGCCCCTTGGCCGGGGCCGGAGCAGAAGGGGGCTCCGGCGCCTTGTCCGCCATGTCGACGGTGGTCTGACTAGTCATGGATCGAGGCTAATGACAGCGGCTGACAGTTGACAAACCTTTTCACAAGTCGGTAGCTGTCACGTAGCTCACAGGTATGGTGAGCTGGGCAAACAGGCGGAAAGAGGACCATGACGTGAAGACCGAGCAGCGAGCAGCGGACCCCGTGGAGTCGCGGCCCGAGGGCCCCGACGAGACCTCCGTCGAGCCCCCGAGGCCGGGGCTGCGCGAGCTCAAGAAGCAGCGCACCCGGGACGCGCTCCTGCGCGCGGCGCTCGAACTCTTCACGACCAAGGGGTACGAGGAGACGACCGTCGACGAGATCGCCGAGGCCGTCGACGTCTCCCAGCGCACGTTCTTCCGGCACTTCACCAACAAGGAGGAGGCCGCCTTCGCCGTGCAGCACATGGTGGAGGGCCGATTCATCCAGGCGCTGCGCGAACGGCCCGCCGAGGAGGCACCGTTCGTGGCGTTGCGCGGCGCCGTGCTCGGCGCCTGGGAGGCGATGGGACAGTCCGTCGAGGAGGTCGTCCCCGTCGAACTCCACATGCGCACCTACCAGATGATCGAATCGACCCCTTCCTTGCTCGCGATCCATCTGCGCCGCTCCATCGAGATGGAGGAGGAGATCGCGCGCCTGATCGCCGAGCGCGAGGGGCTCGACGTGGAATCCGATCCGCGACCGCGTGTGGCGGTGGCCGCGTTCAGCGGGGTCATGCGGGTCACGGGGCGGCTGTGGGGCGCGGGCGAGGACACCAGCGTGGATTCGATCCGTGAGCTCACGGAGCAGTATCTCGACCGCCTGGGGCCCTCGTTGGCGGAGGACTGGCGCACTCCGTAGCAGCGCGCGACGCTCACACCCGACGAACGGGAGGGGCGAGGGCTGCCGACATCACCGGATGTCCAACACTTGGAATCTGTGCACACGTTGAGCGCTCGAACGCACACCCAAAGCGACTGTCACCCCTGTCGCGCCGCGCACATGCGCCGCCTACGTAGCGTGACAGCAACGTTCAAGATGCGCCCGCTTTGCCTCAATTACCCCTCAAGAAACGTGATCTGTCTCACGCGATGCACGGTGGGCGTCACGGTTCTCCTAGGGTGTTCCGCAGTGACTTCCTTCGACTCATCCCCCCAACTCAGCGCATGGCGCGCATTGCTTGCGCTCGCCGTCGTGTTCGTCATGCTGGCGACCACGGGCTGGACCGCCGTGCGTCACCACAGAGGCGACGCGTCCCCTCTCCAAGCCGCGCTCTCCGCGTGGGAGCGAGGGAGCATAGACGGGCACGCGCTGCCCGACCCCGACTCCACCGCCGGTCGCCTCGGCCACTTCTTCGCCTCGCTCGACGTGCACCAACGCAACCGTCTCGCCGCCCGCTATCCCCTCGCGGTCGGCAACATGAACGGTGCGCCGGCCACGCTGCGCTATCGCGCGAACCACATCGCCCTGGGGCAGGCCCGCAAGGTCGAGCGGGAGCGCATGCACGACAAACGCCTCTCCCCTGTGGGCAAGCAGGAGGCCGAGCGCAGGATGAAGCGGTTCGGGGTCATGATGCGCCCCGGACGCCAGGTCATCGCCTTCGACCCGATGGGCTCCGGACGCATGGCCGAGGTCTTCGGAGACCTCGACAAGGCGCAGCGGGTCTCCGTGGTGGTGCCCGGAGTCGACACGAACGTGTTGACCTTCGAGCGCACGTTCCGTAAGTACTCGGCGCCGGTGGGCATGGCGAAGGCGCTCTACCGTGCGGAGCGCTCGGCGAAGCCACACACGCGTACCGCCGTGATCGCCTGGGCCGACTACACCGCGCCCGTCGGCATCGGCGTGGACGCGGCCACGGCCATGCGCGCCGAGGACGGCTCCGTCCGTCTGGACTCCATGGTGCGGGGCCTGCCGGGGAACACCCCGGTCGCGCTGTACTGCCACAGCTACGGCTCCGTGGTGTGCGGCGTGGCCGCGCGCAAGCTGCCCTCCCGGGTCACCGACATCGCGGTCGCGGGCAGCCCCGGCATGCGCGCCGACCGAGCGGGGCAGTTGGGTACGAGGGCCCGGATCTGGGCCACCCGGGACAGCGACGACTGGATTCAGGATGTGCCGTACATGGAGGTCGGCGGGCTCGGCCACGGCGCCGACCCGGTGTCCGGCGGCTTCGGCGCGCGGGTGCTCTCGGCGGCGGGCGCCTCGGGGCACACGGGCTATTTCGAGCCGGGTACGGAGAGCCTGCGCAACTTCGCCGAAATCGGGACCGGCGCGTACCACGGAGTGCGGTGCGCGAGCGCGGACGCTGCCTGTCGGAAGGGCATTTCCGGCAGGGCGGCGGCCTGACGCGCGTAGAAATCGATGAAACAGCGGCCCGCCGCAGGAGGGACGGAGGCGCGCGTGCCGCCTACGATGAGCCGCATGGGTGACGTACTGGCCGGATTTCATGCCGCCTGGGAGTTCGAGTCCGACTCCGTGCTCATCCGCTTCGAACGGGGAATCCGCACACCGAAGCTCTTCCAGGCACTCGGTGAACGGCGTATCCCGCATGAGGCGATCGCGGCGGTGACACTCGCCCCGGGGAAGCGCGGGACGGTCGTTCTGCATGCCGTGCCGAGACCGGGCGCCGATCCTCTGATGGAGGCCGCCGCGGGCCAGCTCAAGGAGGGCTGCGACCCGTACCGCCTGGTGCTGCCCGCCGAGCGGGAGACGCTCGCCGAGTACTACGCGGACGAGCTGCGCGCCCAGCTCACCCCGGCCGACGACGAGCCGACCGACCGCTATCTGGTGGCCGCGCCCGAGGCTCCGCTGCAGTTCAAGGCGTACGACGGGAAGGCCTCCTTCGACGGCAAGCTGGTGTCCTTCCGGTGGTTCTGGACGGGTGCCTCGTCGGCGAAGTGGAAGGCGGGCGACCAGAGCTTTCCGATCACCGATCTGTGCGGCATCGAGTGGCGCTCCCCGGAGCTCTTCGAAGGCCATCTGCGGCTGCTGCGCCGCGCGAGCCCGGTGGCCCAGCCCGGCCAGGCCGACCAGGATCCGGCGGCCGTGGTGTTCGGCCTCGGCTACGGCCCGGTCCACGAGTCGCTGCCGTTCGCGGCGTCGGTGCTCGCCGCCGTGCGGGCCTCGGGCCCTGCCCTGCTGACGCCCGAGGGCGGCGTCGCCACGGGCGCGGCGTCCGCACCTGCCGTCCTCTCGGCCGTCCGCCGCGATCCCGCGGACATCGCCGACCGCATCAGACACCTGGGCGAGCTGCACCAGGCGGGCCTGCTCACCGACGAGGAATTCACGGCGAAGAAGGCCGAGCTGCTCGCGGAGCTGTGAGCGGGATGCTCACGGCCCCGGGCCACAGGTGGTCCCCGGCCGGGACTGCGGGTGATACCTGAGTGTCCGGGACCGCGGGTGGCATTTGGGTGTCCGGGACCGCGGGTGATACCTGGGTATGAGGTGCGGTCCAGCTCCCTGGTATGACGGCACGAGGGTGGCTTCATGCCTACGCTGAGCAGGCCATGAGCAGCGCATCGACACCACCACCGGACCAGGAACCCCGCCGCCCCCGCTCCGAGCGGAGCGGCCGCGGGGCCGCCTCTCGGCGTACGGCCGTGGCGGTCGTCGACGGACTGCGGGCGGCGGGCAGCTCGCTCGCGACTCCCGCGGTGTCGACCGAGCCGCTCCTCGCCCACGCGCCCAATCGCTGGGTGCGCATGCTGCCCTACGGGGTCGCGCTGTGCTTCGTCGTCGTGCTCATCCCGGTCACCGTCCAGGTGCTGACGAACGACTACGGCGTGAACGGCGGCCTGGCAGGTGGCCTGGCCGTCGCCCAGTCCGCCCCGCTGCTCCTCGCGGTCACCAGGCCGCTGCCCGCGTGGTGGATCGTGATCGTCGCGGACATCTGCGGGGCGATCGCGACGATGTCCGCGGACTCCAGCCGCCCCGCGCCCTGGACCCCCATGATCGTCGTGGGGTACGTGATGCTGTGCTGCGCCCTGTCACTGCGCGAGAGCCGCCGTACGCTGCTCGGCATCTGGCTGGTCACCGTGGTCGCCGGGATCGTGCTCGGCCCCTTCCGCGGGACGGACAGTCAGGACACCGGCGTTCTGCTGATCGTCCTCAGCGGCGCCGTGCTGCTGCTCGGCACGCTCCTTCGCGAGCGCGGGGACGCCCGGCGCCGGCTCGTCGAGCAGGAGACCATCAGCGAGGCCGAGCGCGCCCAGCGCACGCTCCTGGAGGAACGGGCCCGCATCGCCAGGGAGTTGCACGACGTCGTCGCCCACCACATGTCGGTGATCACGGTCCAGGCGGACTCCGCGCCCTATCGCCTCGACGGCCTTCCCGACGCGGCACGCGAGGAGTTCGGGAGCATAGCGGCGAGCGCCCGGGAGTCCCTCACCGAGATGCGCCGGCTCCTCGCGGTGCTGCGCAGCGAGGGCGCGGACGGCGAGCGGGCGCCCCAACCGGGCCTGGACCGCCTGCCACACCTGGTGGAGGCCACCGTGCGGGCCGGCCTCCCGATCGACCTGTCACGTCCCGAGCTGGCCCTGCTCACCCGGCTGGCCAAGGTGTCACCGGCCGTCGACCTGTCCGCGTACCGCATCGTGCAGGAGGCCCTGTCGAACGTGATGCGCCACGCGCCGGGCGCCCGCACCGAGATCACGATCAGCCTCGACGACGCCTATCTGCTGATCCTCGTGGTCAACGGCCCGTCCACGGCGGCGTCGGCCCCGCTGGAGAGCGGTGGCACGGGCCACGGACTCGTCGGGATGCGCGAGCGCGTACGGTTGGTCGGCGGCACGGTCGACGTCGGACCGCTGCCCGACGGCGGCTTCCGCGTGGCCGCCCGACTCCCCCTCCTTCCGAAGGACTCCGGCAGCGCATGACCATCCGCGTGATCATCGTCGACGACCAGGCCATGGTGCGGGCGGGATTCGCCGCCCTCCTCGCCGCACAGAGCGACATCGACGTCGTGGGCGAGGCGCCGAACGGCAAGCTGGGCGTCGAGGTCAGCCGTAGCACCCACCCCGATGTCGTCCTGATGGACGTCCGCATGCCGGAGATGGACGGACTCGCCGCGGCCCGCGCCCTGTTGGACCCGCCGCCCGGCGTGGTGCACCTGCCGAAGGTCCTCATGCTGACCACCTTCGACGTGGACGACTACGTGTACGAGGCGCTGCGTGCCGGAGCCTCCGGCTTTCTGCTCAAGGACGCGCCGCCCGCCGATCTGATCTCCGCCGTGCGCGTGGTGGCGGCCGGGGAGGCGCTGCTCGCCCCGTCGGTGACCCGCCGGCTGATCGCGGACTTCGCGAAGCAGCGACAGGCGCCCCGCCAGGACCAGTCGCTCAGACTGAACGGTCTGACGCCGCGTGAGACCGAGGTACTGGTGCTGATCGCGCGCGGTCTATCCAACCAGGAGATCGCCGAGCGCCTGGTCCTCGCCGAGCAGACGGTCAAGACCCACATCGGCCGCGTGCTCAACAAGCTGGACCTGCGCGACCGCGCCCAGGCCGTGATCTTCTCCTACGAGTCGGGCCTGGTCACCCCCGGCGAGCAGTAGCTCTCCCCCGGCCCACCCCCTACCTCGGTATCACCACCGCATACCCCGGTATCACCTCGGAGTTGGCTCCCCGGTGTGACGTGTCGCATCCCACCGTCTTTCTACCTTTCGCTTCGTCAGGCCACTGCGCGCCACGAAACGGGGAGGGAGACGAGCCATGCGGCTTCGGTCCTGGAAAGCACGGAGCAAGAGGGCACTGGTCGCCGCCGCCCTCACCACGACGGTCGTGGCCGGGACGGCGGGCTGGGCCGTCGGCAATGAACAGCAGCCGATCACGGGACCGCCGCCGGGGACCGCCGCCTGGCGCGCGGACCACGCGCTGGGGCTGCGCCTGCCGGACCCCGCGACCGCGTCTCCCGCCCGAGTCGCCGCGTTCTTCGACTCGTTGAGCGACGCGCAGCGACAGGAGCTGGTGGCACGCCATCCTTCGGTCGTCGGCAATCTGGACGGCGCACCCGTCGCTCTGCGGTACGAGGCCAACTCCCGCTCCCTGAAGGCCGAGCGCACCCGCGAGCAGGCCCGCTCGACCGACCCGGACCTCACCCTCCAGGACCATGAGAGGGCCCGCTCCCTGGTCACCCGCTACACCGAACTGCTCACACCCGGCCGTCAGATACTGGCCTTCGATCCACGTGGACGCGGCCAAATCGCCGAGGTGTACGGGGACTTGGCACACGCGGAGCACGTCTCGGTCGTCGTGCCGGGATCCGACATCGACCTGAGCACCTTCGACCGCACCAACGACGAGTACGGCACACCGGCCGGCATGGGCCGCGCCCTGCGCGCCACGGCCGACGAACGGACCGCCGTGGTGGCCTGGGTGGGTTACACCACGCCGGTCGGCCTCGGCCCCGACGCCGCGTCCGGACGGCTCGCGGCGGCCGGTGCCCCGCGGCTCGCCCGCTTCACCCAGGGCCTGACCGCGGTCGGCACCCCGCGGCCTTCCGTGTTCTGCCACAGCTACGGCTCGGTGGTGTGCGGCCTCGCCGCCCCTGACCTGCCCGCGGCCGATCTGGTGGTGCTCGGTTCCCCCGGCATGCGTGCGGACAGCGTCGCCGATCTGCACACCACCGCCCGTGTCTGGGCCGCCAAGGACGACAGCGACTGGATCGGCAAGGTCCCGAACGTCGAGCTCTTCGGCCTCGGCCACGGCGAGGACCCGACCACCGCCGACTTCGGCGCACGTCCCGTCCCTGCGGAGAAGGCGGAGGGCCACACCGGCTACTTCGCCCCCGGCACCGACTCCCTGCGGGCCTTCGCCCGCATCGCCGACGCGGACCCGTCCACCGTCGGCGCCCGACCCACCGGAGAGCGGACATGAGCCTGCCCACCCTGAGCGGACTGCGCACGGCCGCGGCCGCCGTCGACGCCAAGACCCCCGCCCACCGCGACCGGGCCATAGACGGGCTGCGGGCCCTGGCCCTGCTCGCCGTGCCGACCGGGCACTGGCTCCTGGGCGGCTTCACCCTCGACTCCCAGGGCGCACTGCACAACGCGAGCCCGCTGGCCTCGTTCGGCTTCTTCGCACCCATCAGCTGGGGGCTCCAGATGCTGGGCATCTTCTTCCTGGTCGGCGGCTATGCCTCCGCGCTGTCGTATCGCAGGGCGGTGGCCCGCGGGGAGTCCACGGGCGGCTGGCTGCGCGGCCGACTGGCGCGGCTGGGACGGCCGGTGCTCGGCGTGACAGCCGTGTGGGCCACGCTGATCCCGGTCCTGTACGCGCTGGGAGTGCCGGGCACAACACTGCGCACCGGGTCGACGCTCGTCATCCAACCCCTGTGGTTCGTGGGCGTCTATACGGTGATCACGGCCCTCACGCCCTGGTGCATACGCGCGGCGGAGCGGATGAAGGGCTGGGCCGTGGTGCCCCTGCTCGGGTCGGTGGCCGTCGTGGACTTCCTGCGCTACGGGCCGTTCGCGGACGCCATGCCTTCCTGGCTGAGTCTGCTGAACCTGCTGCCCGGCTGGGTGTTCGCCTACCAACTGGGCGTCTGCTGGAGCGAGAAGAAGCTCGGCAGGCGCGGCGCGTGGCTGCTGCTCGCCGGAGGTACGGCGCTCTTCGCCGCGCTGCTCCTCGTCTTCCACTACCCGGCTTCGATGGTCGGTGTCCCCGGTGAGGCCAGGACGAACTCGCATCCGCCGTCGCTGCTCGTCCTGGCCCTGGCAGCCGCGCAGAGCGGCGCCGCGATCCTGCTGCGGGACCGCATCGGCAGGCTGCTGCGCAGGCCCGCCCTGTGGGCACCGGTGGTGATCATCAACCTGTCGGCGATGACGATCCTGTGCTGGCACCAGACGGCACTGCTCGCCGCGGCCGTCCCCGGCTCGTTCGTCGGCACGGTGCCGGGGCTGACCGCGGGACCCGACACGCTCGGTTGGATAGCCGCCCGGGTGGCCTGGCTCCCGGTCTTCGCGGCCCTGCTGGTCCTGATAGCCCGGTACGCCCGCGCCTTCGAGGCCCCGTGGCAGCGTGCGACCCATGCGCGCCGGGCGCTGGCCGGGCTCCTCGCGGCCGGGTTCGCGATCTTCGCACTGGGGCTCGCGTGAGTACCGGGACGCGAAGCCGAGCCGCCTATGACTCCAGCCGCTCCCGGGCCGCCGAGGTGTACGTCATGTCGGCGTAGCGGTCGCCCGCGACGGCGTCGGCGATCGGGTCCAGCAGGGCGAGTTGGGCCTCGGTGAGGGTGATGCGAGTGGCCGCGGTGTTCTCCTCGACGCGAACGCGCCTGCGGGTGCCGGGGATCGGGACGACGGAGACGCCGTGGACCGTGGCCCGCTGCTGCACCCAGGCCAGGGCGATCTGACCGAGGCTCGCGCCATGGGCGTCGGCGACGGTGCGGACCGAGTCGAGGAGGGCCGCGTTGGCCGAGGCGTTGGCGCCGGTGAAGCGGGGCTGCTGGCGGCGGAAGTCGTCCTCGCCGAGTTCCTTGTCGGCGCTGACGAACGAGCCGGTGAGGAAGCCGCGCCCGAGCGGTGAGTAGGGCACGAGGGCCACGCCGAGGTCGGCGGCGGCCGGGACCACGCCCCGCTCGATGTCACGGCTGAAGAGCGACCACTCCGACTGAAGGGCGGCGATGGGATGGACCGTGTGGGCGGCGCGCAGTTCGGCGCCGGTGACCTCGCTCAGGCCCAGGTGCTTGACCTTGCCCGCGGCGACGAGTTCGGCCAGGACGCCGACCGTCTCCTCGATGGGCACCTCGGGGTTGCGGCGGTGCATGTAGTAGAGATCGATGACGTCGGTGCCCAGGCGGCTGAGGCTGGCGTCGACGCTGGAGCGAATGTAGGAGGGGGTGTTGTCGATGGTCCGCTTCGTGGGGTCGGCGGGATCGATGGACAGGGCGAACTTGGTCGCGATGACGATCTCGTCGCGGTGGGCCTTGACGAAGGGGGCGAGGAACCGCTCGTTGTCGCCCATGCCGTAGACGTCGGCGGTGTCGTAGAGGGTGACGCCCAGTTCCAGGGAGCGTTCCAGGGTGGCGCGGGCCTCGTCGGCGTCCGTGGGGCCGTAGGCGAAGCTCATGCCCATGCAGCCCAGGCCCTGGACGCCGACCTCGGGCCCCTCGGCACCGAGCCGCGTCCGTGCGATGGCCCCGGCCGTCACATGGCCGGCCGCCACGCTGCCCGCCGTCCCACTGCCGGCGGGACCACTGCCGGCGGTCCCACCGTCAGCCCTACCGCTGTCGGGCGTCGTGTTCTCAGTCGTCATGGGGTGTCAGGGCCTTTCCGACGCGCGGCGGGCACCGGCGTACGTGTCGATCTTGTGGTCGAGGACGGCGAGGGTGTCCTGCAGTTCGGCGATCCGCGTGCGCACGTCGCGCCGGGTCCGCTCCAGGAGGTCCTGGCGTTCGGCGAAGGTGTGCTCGCCCTCGCGGACCAGTTCGGCGTAGCGGACCATGTCGGCCACGGGCATGCCGGTCAGGCGGAGCTTGCCGACGAGGGCGAGCCAACGCAGGTCGCGGTTGCGGTAGCGGCGCTGGCCCGTGTGGGAGCGGTCGATGTGGGGCATCAGACCGATCCGCTCGTACCAGCGCAGGGTGTGCGCCGTCAGGCCGGTGAAGTCGACGACCTCACTGATCGTGTAGAGGTCCTGGCCGTCCGGGCGGGGCGGTCCTGCCGGTACCGAGCGACAGACGTCCGCCGCGTCGGCCGTGGAGGGGGTGGGGGCTGGCGCGAGCGTGGTCTCCGTCACCGTCATGGCCCTCACGCTAGAACCTTGGAGTGCACTCGAAGCAAGCGCCCACCGAGGAAATCCGGGAGATGTCTCACTGCTTGGTCATTACCGTGCCGGAGATGAGTGAGGTGCGCGGAGCCCGACCCCTCGATGCGGCTGAACCTGGCGGGCGCTTAGGCTCGGGGCATGCAGAGCCTGGCGTTGATCGAGAACTGGCCGGTCCCGACCGCTGCCGCCGCCGTCGTCCGTGCGGACGGCACGATCGTCGGAGCCCATGGACCCACCGGGCATCGCTTCGCCCTCGCCTCGGTCACCAAGCCGCTGGCGGCGTACGCGGCGCTCGTCGCGTACGAGGAGGGGGCGATCGAGCTCGACGAGCCCGCGGGGCCCGAGGGTTCCACCGTGCGGCATCTGCTCGCGCACACCAGTGGGCTCGCCTTCGACGAGCACCGGGTGACGTCGGCACCGGGGACGCGGCGGCTGTACTCGAACGCGGGCTTCGAGGTGCTCGGGGACCACATCGCCAAGGCGACGGAGATGGACTTCGCGGAGTATCTGCGCCAGGCGGTCCTCGAACCGCTCGGCATGAGCGCCACCTCCCTGACGGGCGGCGCCTCGCCCGCGAAGGACGGTGTGTCCACGGTCGACGACCTGGTCAGGTTCGCCGCCGAGGTGCAGGCGCCGCGGCTGCTCGACGCGCGGACGGTGGCCGAGGCGATGACGGTGACGTACCCGGGGCTGAAGGGCGTACTGCCGGGTTACGGGCATCAGAACCCCAACGACTGGGGGCTCGGGTTCGAGATCAGGGACTCCAAGTCGCCGCACTGGACGGGGAGTTCGTCCTCGCCGCGGACCTTCGGGCACTTCGGGCAGGCCGGTACGTTCCTGTGGATCGACCCGGACGCTGGGGCCGCCTGCGTGGCGCTGACGGACCGCCCCTTCGGCCCGTGGGCGGCCGAGGTGTGGCCCGCGTTCACCGACGCGGTGCTTTCCGAGCTGCGCGGGTGAGCCGGTGAGCGGGTGAGCGGTCACTCGCCGTGGCGGGGTACGGTTCGTTGCCGACCGGCCGTTCTCGGGGCCTGATCGCGCCGCTCCCCCGCGCCCCTTACGGGGCGCTCGCCATCTCCCAGATCAGGAGTTCCGCGGCGCCGCCCGAAGCCACCCCTTCCAGGCCCGATTCCCTGGTGAGACGTGCCGAGTCGCCGGGGCCCAACTCCGACTCCCCCAGGCCGACTTCCCCATGCACCACATGGACGTAGACGAACGGCGCTTCCGGGAGTGCGAGGCGCTCCCCCGCCGACAGGCGGCGCACGTGGAGCAGCGCGCCCGCCGCGGGGACCGCGTAGGGGGTGGAGTCGGCGATGCCGTGCACCACCTCGTAGGACGGTTCGCCGCCGGGTTCGAGCGGGGCGAGCCACATCTGGACGAAGACCAGTGGTTCGGTGCCGTCGTTGCGTTCCACGTGCCGGACGCCGCCGCCCGCGGACAGGCGCTGCACGTCACCGGGCGCGACCCGCGACACATGGCCCGCCGAGTCGCGGTGGGTGAGCTCGCCGGAGACCACCCAGGTCACGATCTCGGTGTGGCTGTGCGGGTGTTCGTCGAAGCCCGCGCCGGGGCCGAGCCGCTCCTCGTTGCAGGCCAGGATCGCGCCGAAGCGGAGGTTGTCGGGGTCGTAGTGGGGCCCGAAGGAGAAGGCGTGGAAGGATTCGATACCGGCCGCCGCCTCCCCGCCGCGGTACCGGTCGCCGGAGCGCCGCACATCAATCACGGACCCCACGTTAGCCCCGGCACCGCATCTCCCCGCCCCGATAAGGCAGTCTTGTCCCCGTGCCCGAACCCTCAGCGAACGCAGCCCATCAGGAGCCCGAGCCGGGGTCCCGCCAGGACGCCCGCAACCCGCACGCGCACGCCGCGACCCTGAAGCGCCTGGAGAAGTCGTCCGGCAGCCTCGCGGCGCAGGCCATCGCGCGCATGGACGAGACGCTGTCCTGGTACCGGGCGATGCCGCCGGAGAACCGGTCCTGGATCGGTCTGGTCGCCCAGGCCGGTATCGCCGCGTTCACCGAGTGGTTCCGGCATCCGGACGCGCCGCAGGCCATCTCGACCGACGTCTTCGGCACCGCCCCCCGCGAGCTGACCAGGGCGATCACCCTGCGCCAGACCGTGGAGATGGTGCGTACGACGATCGAGGTGATGGAGTCCGCGATCGACGAGGTCGCGGCCCCCGGTGACGAGTCGATCCTCCGCGAGGCGCTGCTCGTGTACGCCCGCGAGATCGCCTTCGCGACCGCGCAGGTGTACGCGCAGGCCGCCGAGGCACGCGGTGCCTGGGACGCCCGGCTCGAATCGCTCGTCGTCAACGCGGTGCTCTCCGGAGAGGCCGACGAGGGGGCCGTGTCCCGCGCCGCCGCGCTCGGCTGGAACTCCCCCGAACATGTCTGCGTGGTCCTCGGCACCGCCCCCGACGGCGACAGCGAGCTCACCGTCGAGGCCATCCGCCGGGCCGCCCGGCACGCGAAGCTGCAGGTCCTCACGGGCGTGCTCGGTGACCGGCTGGTCGTCATCGCGGGTGGCAACGACAATCCGCTGGCGGTCGCGAAGGCGCTGATCGGGCCGTACGCCGCGGGTCCCGTGGTGGCCGGTCCCATCGTGCCCGACCTGCTCGCCGCCACCCGCTCCGCGCAGGCCGCGGCCGCCGGACTCAAGGCCAGCGCCGCCTGGCAGGATGCCCCCCGGCCCGTCCTCGCGGACGATCTTCTGCCGGAGCGCGCCATGGCGGGGGATCCGGCGGCCCGCGAGCAGCTGGTGGAGGAGATCTACAGACCACTGGAGGAAGCGGGCTCCGCGCTCCTGGAGACGCTCAGCGTCTATCTGGAGCAGGCGAGCAGCCTCGAAGGCGCGGCCCGGATGCTCTTCGTGCACCCCAATACCGTGCGCTACCGGCTCCGACGTGTGACTGACGTCACCGGCTGGTCACCTTCCGATGTGCGCTCCGCCTTCACGCTGCGGATCGCGCTGATCCTGGGACGGCTGGCCGACGGCGATCCTCAATCGTAGGATTTTGTCGGCCCCCTACAATTCCCCCAGCCGTTCTTCGTCCCTGTCCCCACGGGCGGCCCCTACCGTCCACAAGAGAGAGTGTGAGAGTGCTCGTACTCGTCGCTCCCGGCCAAGGCGCTCAGACGCCCGGCTTCCTGACCCCCTGGCTCGACCTCCCCGGTGCCGCCGACCGGCTCGCCGCCTGGTCGGACGCCATCGGGCTCGACCTCGCCCACTACGGCACGCAGGCCGACGCGGACGCCATCCGCGACACCTCCGTGGCCCAGCCCCTGCTGGTCGCGGCCGGTCTGCTCTCCGCCACGGCACTGGGTGACATCACGCCCGGCGCCGTCGCGGGACACAGCGTCGGCGAGATCACGGCCGCCGCGTACGCCGGTGTGCTCACCGAGGACGAGGCGCTGCGTTTTGTGCGCACGCGTGGTCTGGCGATGGCCGAGGCGGCCGCCGTCACGGAGACCGGCATGGCGGCGCTGCTCGGCGGCGACCCCGACGTCACCGTCCCGCACCTGGAGAAGCTGGGTCTGACCCCGGCCAATGTGAACGGCGCGGGCCAGATCGTGGCCGCGGGCACCCTGGAGCAGCTCGCCGCGCTCGCGGAGGACAAGCCCGAGGGCGTACGCAAGGTGGTCCCCCTCAAGGTGGCCGGCGCGTTCCACACCGAGCACATGGCCCCCGCCGTGGCAGCCCTTGAGGAGGCCGCGGGTGGTCTGACCCCCGCGGACCCCCGGATCACCTACGTCTCGAACCGCGACGGCAAGGCGGTCTCCGCCGGTGCCGACGTGATCTCCCGCCTGGTCGGCCAGGTCGCCAATCCGGTCCGCTGGGACCTGTGCATGGAGACCTTCCAGGAACTCGGCGTGACCGCGCTGATCGAAGTCTGCCCCGGCGGCACCCTGACCGGTCTGGCCAAGCGTGCCCTCAAGGGCGTCCAGACGCTCGCGGTGAAGACCCCCGACGACCTCGACGCGGCCCGCACGCTCGTCGCCGAGCATTCCTGAGCGAGACAAGGAGCCGTAGCGCATGTCGAAGATCAAGCCCAGCCAGGGCGCCCCGTACGCGCGGATCATGGGCGTCGGCGGCTACCGGCCCACCCGCGTCGTGCCGAACGAGGTGATCCTCGAGACGATCGACTCGTCCGACGAGTGGATCCGCTCCCGCTCCGGCATCGCGACCCGCCACTGGGCCTCCGACGAGGAGACCGTGGCCGCGATGTCCGTCGAGGCGGCGGGCAAGGCGATCGCCGACGCGGGCATCACGCCCGAGCAGATCGGTGGCGTGATCGTCTCGACGGTCTCGCACTTCAAGCAGACCCCGGCCATCGCGACCGAGATCGCGGACAAGATCGGCGCGGGCAAGCCCGCCGCGTTCGACATCTCCGCGGGCTGTGCCGGTTTCGGCTACGGCCTCACCCTCGCCAAGGGCATGGTCGTCGAGGGCTCCGCCGAGTACGTCCTGGTCATCGGCGTGGAGCGGCTCAGCGACCTCACCGACCTGCACGACCGCGCGACGGCGTTCCTGTTCGGTGACGGGGCCGGCGCGGTCATCGTGGGACCCTCCAAGGAGCCGAAGATCGGCCCGACGGTCTGGGGCTCCGAGGGCGACAAGTCCGACACGATCAAGCAGACGATTTCCTGGGAGGAGTACCGCGAGGGCTCCCCCGACAAGTTCCCTGCCATCACGCAGGAGGGCCAGGCGGTGTTCCGCTGGGCCGTGTTCGAGATGGCGAAGGTCGCCCAGCAGGCGCTGGACGCGGCCGGAATCACCGCGGACGACTTGGATGTCTTCATTCCGCATCAGGCCAACGAGCGAATCATCGACTCGATGGTGAAGACTCTGAAACTGCCGGAACACGTCACGGTCGCCCGTGACGTGCGCACCACCGGCAACACCTCGGCCGCCTCGATCCCGCTCGCGATGGAGCGGCTCCTGGCGACCGGCGAGGCGAAGAGCGGCGACACCGCGCTCGTCATCGGCTTCGGGGCGGGTCTCGTGTACGCCGCCACGGTCGTTACCCTCCCCTAGGCATCACGTCTGGATCATCCGATCCGGGCAGCTGTAACCAACCTGCCGCTGCCGCGGCGGGCGCCACACCCTCTGGATACATAAGAAGGAGCGCCAACATGGCCGCCACTCAGGAAGAGATCGTCGCCGGTCTCGCCGAGATCGTCAACGAGATCGCCGGCATCCCGGTCGAGGACGTCCAGCTGGACAAGTCCTTCACCGACGACCTGGACGTCGACTCGCTGTCCATGGTCGAGGTCGTCGTCGCCGCCGAAGAGCGCTTCGACGTCAAGATCCCGGACGACGACGTCAAGAACCTCAAGACGGTCGGCGACGCGACCACGTACATCCTCGAGCACCAGGCCTGATCAAGGCGATGCTCAGTCGCCACCCGGCGGTGGCGCCGCTGATCCCCTCAACACCGTGGAGAAATTTCCTGTGAACTCGACCAATCGCACCGTGGTCGTCACCGGTATCGGCGCAACCACACCGCTGGGTGGTGACGCAGCCTCGACCTGGGAGGGGCTGCTCGCCGGACGCTCCGGCGTCAGCCTGCTGGAGCAGGACTGGGCAGCCGAGCTGCCGGTCCGCATCGCCGGTCAGATCGCCGTGGAACCCGGCGAGATCATCCCGCGTCCGCAGGCCCGCAAGCTGGACCGCTCGGCGCAGTTCGCGCTGATCGCGGCCCAGGAGGCCTGGGCCGACGCGGGCTACACCGCCAAGGCGGGCGAGGACACGTCCATCGACCCGAACCGCCTGGGCGCGGTCATCGCCTCCGGCATCGGCGGCGTGACCACGCTGCTCGACCAGTACGACGTGCTCAAGGAGAAGGGCGTACGCCGCGTCTCCCCGCACACCGTGCCGATGCTGATGCCCAACTCGCCCTCCGCCAACGTCGGCATCGCGCTCGGCGCCCGCGCGGGCGTCCACACCCCGGTGTCGGCCTGCGCCTCGGGCGCGGAGGCCATCGGCTACGCGATCGAGATGATCCGCACCGGCCGCGCCGACGTCGTCGTCGCGGGCGGCACGGAGGCGGCGATCCACCCGCTGCCGATCGTCGCGTTCGGCAACATGATGGCGATGTCCAAGAACAACGACGACCCGCAGGGCGCCTCGCGTCCCTACGACGCCGACCGCAACGGCTTCGTGCTCGGCGAGGGCGCCGGCGTGATCATCCTCGAGTCCGAGGAGCACGCCAAGGCCCGCGGCGCGAAGATCTACGCGGAGGCCGTCGGCCAGGGCATCTCGGCCGACGCGCACCACATCACGCAGCCCGAGCCGTCCGGCAACGGCATCGCCGCGGCACTGCAGAACCTGATCGAGACGACCGACCTCAAGCCGGCCGAGATCATGCACGTGAACGCGCACGCGACCTCGACCCCGCAGGGCGACGTCGCCGAGATCAAGGCGCTGCGCAAGACCTTCGGCGACGACGTCGACCACATGGCGATCGCCAGCACCAAGTCGATGACGGGTCACCTGCTCGGTGGCGCGGGCGGCGTGGAGACCGTGGCCACGGTCCTCGCGCTCAAGAACCGCATCGCCCCGCCGACGATCAACATCGAGAACCTCGACCCCGAGGTCGACGCGGACATCATCCGCGACAAGGCCCGCGCGCTGCCCGAGGGCAGGATCGCGGCGCTGAACGACTCGTTCGGCTTCGGCGGCCACAACGTCGTCCTGGCGTTCCGGACCGTCTGACCCGGCCGTACCTACGCGAAGGGGCCCCACCGCTCGGTGGGGCCCCTTCGCGTAGGTCACACCACTTGATGCAGCCACCGGACCGGGGCGCCCTCGCCCGCGTACCGGAACGGCTCCAGTTCGTCGTCCCAGGGCTTGCCGAGCAGCTTGGCGAGCTCGGCCTCCAGGACGCTCTCGCCCCGCTGGGAACGGGCGAGCGCGGCGCGCAGCCGGTCCTCGGGGATCAGGATGTCGCCGTGGATGCCGGTCACCGCGTGAAAGATGCCGAGCTCGGGCGTGGCGCTGTAGCGCTCGCCCTCCGCGCTGGCACAGGGCTCCGCCGTGACCTCGAAGCGCAGCAGATCCCAGCCGCGCAGCGCCGAGGCGAGCTTGGAGGCGGTGCCCACCGAGCCCTGCCAGGAGAATTCGGATCTCCAGGTGCCCGGCGCCGCGGGCTGCCTGATCCAGTCGAGGCTCACACGCGCGCCGAGCACGCCCGCGACGGCCCACTCGACGTGTGGGCACAGCGCGCGCGGTGCGGAGTGCACGTACAGAACTCCACGTGTCGTCACCGGGACCTCCAGTGTGGGTCGAGGTTCGCCTTCCCCAGCGGCCTCGCGCCCGTGCCGAGCATTTTTCCCAAAGACTAGAGAAATCTAGAAAAAGGGGACAGATCTGACGTGATGTAATTTAGCGGAACCAATGCGGCGGTGCGCCACCGGGTGGATCTCCCGCCATGTCGCCGCCGTGACAGCAGTGGCCCGGCAGCTACGGGCCGAGGCTACCGTGCGGCGGCGCAAGGAGTGTGACGTACCGTCGGTCCCGGGGCCAGGAAACTCCGACCTTTCACCCGGCGGGGCGCAACCCCGGGCACGCACACGACGTCACGTTGAACGACAGAGGGGACCAGGGGATGCGGAATCGCAGGCACCGCTCGCGTGCCGTCGTCGCCGTCGCGACGGCGGCTCTTCTCGGCACCACCGTCCTCACGGCGTGTGACGCGCAGGGCGGCGAGGCCTCCGCTCCCGGCGGCTCGGCCGCCCATGACAGGCCGTCCCCGAAACCCACTCCGACCTGGGACACCTCGCCCCGTTCGGTGGCCGCGGTCGGCGACTCCATCACGCGCGGATTCGACGCCTGCTCGGTGCTCTCCGACTGCCCCGAGGTGTCCTGGGCGACCGGCACGGACGGCGAGGTGCGGAGCCTGGCGACCCGTCTGCTCGGGAAGCGGCGGGCCGCTTCGCACAGTTGGAACCACGCCAAGACCGGCGCCCGCATGGACGATCTCAACGGCCAGGTCGAACAGGCCGCGACGGAGCGGCCCGAGCTGCTGACCGTGATGGTCGGCGCCAACGACGCCTGCCGTTCGACGGCCGCGTCGATGACGCCGGTCGCCGAGTTCCGGGCCGGCTTCGAGCAGGCCATGCGCACGCTGCGCCGCTCGCTGCCCAAGACCCAGGTGTACGTCGCGTCCGTCCCCGACCTCAAGCGGCTCTGGTCCCAGGGGCGCACCAACCCGCTGGGCAAGCAGGTGTGGAAGCTGGGCATCTGCTCCTCGATGCTGGCCGATCCGGACGATCTGAACGCGGCGGCGAGCGAGCGGCGCGACGCGGTGCGGGACCGGGTGGTCGCGTACAACAAGGTGCTCAAGGACGTGTGCGGCAAGGACAAGCGCTGCCGGTACGACGGCGGGGCGGTCTTCGACTACCGCTTCGACGGCGACCAGTTGAGTCACTGGGACTGGTTCCACCCCAGCAAGAACGGCCAGTCGCGCCTCGCCGAGCTGGCCTACCGCCGGGTCACGGCCGCCAAGCCCACGGCCTAGATCCCGCGCTCCCCGGCGGCCGCGGCCCCGGCGTAGGGTCGCGATCATGCGCAGTGAACTCTTCGGGACGCTCCCCGACGGCACGCCCGTCCACCGCTGGACCCTGGAAAGGGACGGGGTGCGGGTACGCGTCCTGACGTACGGCGGGATCGTGCAGTCGGCGGAAGTTCCCGACCGTTCCGGGCGAACCGCGCAGGTGGCACTGGGGTTCGAGGGGCTCGACGGGTATCTCGCGCACCCCGGGCCGTACTTCGGAGCGCTGGTGGGACGGTACGCGAACCGCATCGCGGGCGGCGCCTTCGCGCTGGACGGGCGGACGTACCGGCTCGCGCGCAACAACGGTCCCAACGGGCTGCACGGCGGCGAGCGCGGCTTCGACAAACACGTGTGGCACGCGGAGCCGGAAGGGGCGCACGGGGTGCGGCTGTCGCGGGTCTCGCCCGACGGCGAGGAGGGCTATCCGGGGCGGCTCGCGGTCTCGGTGACGTACTCCCTCGAACCGGCGGACGCGCCGGGCGGTACGGGTGCGCTGCGGATCGCGTACGAGGCGACGACGGACGCGCCGACCGTCGTGAACCTCACCAACCACACGTACTGGAACCTCGCGGGGGCGGGCACGGGCAGCGCGCTCGGGCACGAGGTGCGGATCGCGGCGGCGCGGCTCACGCCGGTGGACGGCACGGGGATTCCCACCGGGGCGTACGAGGAGGTGGGCGGGACCCGGTTCGACTTCCGCGTCGCGCGTGCGGTGGGGGCCGGGATCGACCACAACTACGTGCTCGACAAGGGGGTCACGGCCGGGCCCGTGGAGGTGGCCCGGCTGTGTGATCCCGGGTCCGGGCGGGTGCTGAGCGTCGCCACGACGGAGCCGGGGCTTCAGCTCTACACCGCGGACCACTTCGCGGGGGATCTGCCGTTCGCCCCGGGGGGCGGGATCGCGCTGGAGACGCAGCGCTTTCCCGACTCCCCCAATCAGTCGGGGTTTCCCTCTGCGGTGCTGCGGGTGGGTGAGGTCTTCTCGTCCGAGAGTGTGTATGCGTTTTCTGCTCGGTGAGGGGGCGGGGGGCCGGTGCCCGGTGGGGAGGCGCGGGTTCGTCGTGGCTGGTCGCGCAGTTCCCCGCGCCCCTAAAAACAGGCCCCCTCGGCCCCGCGCCCCTGAAACACGCCCCTCAGCCCCACGTCCCTGAAACGCGGCCCTCAGCCCGCGCCCCCAAAGACAGCGACCTCAGCCCCGTGCCCCCAAAGACACTGCCCTCAGCCCCGTGCGCCTGGAAACACGAACCGAGCGCTACGCCGCCAGCGTTTCCGTCAGGCGCAGGTCCGTGAGGGAGTGGCCTGCCTGGACCTCGTAGGCGCCTATCTGGTGGGCCCAGGTGTCGAGGCGTTCGTCCCAGATCTCGAAGGCGCGGCGCGGGAGTTCGACGGTGACCTCGACGCTTTCGCCCGGGGCCGCCGCCACGCTCGCGAAGCCGGCGAGCCAGCGGGCGGGGCGGGTGTCGTCGTTGTCGACGGGCGACAGGTAGACCTGGACGACCTCGCGGCCCGCGCGTGCACCGGAGTTGCGGATCCGGACCGTGGCCGTGCTGCCCTCGACCGTCAGCGACTCGTACGTCCAGTCGGTGTAGCCGAGGCCGTGACCGAAGGCGTACGAAGGGGTCGCGGATGCCTGCTCCCAGGCGCGATAGCCGATGAAAACGCCCTCGGAGTAGGTGAGTTCACCGTCGACCGGGGTGACGTCGGTGACCGGCGCCGCGGCGAAGTCGCCCCAGGTGGTGGGGAGTCGGCCGCCGGGCTCCTCGGCGCCGAGGATGACGTCGGCGAGGGCCGCGCCGCCCTCCTGGCCGGGGAACCAGCTGAGCAGGATCGCGGCGACCTCGTCGCGCCACGGAAGCTCCACCGGGGAACCGGAGTTGACGACGACCACGGTGTTCGGGTTGACCGCGGCGACCGCGCGGACCAGGTCGTCCTGGCGGCCGGGGAGGGCGAGGTCCTGGCGGTCGAAGCCCTCGGACTCGACGCGCTCGGTGGTGGCGACGACCACGACGGCGGTGTCGGCGTGCCGGGCGGCCTCGACGGCCTCGGCGATCAGTTCGTCGGCGTCGCGGCGCGGGCCGAGGTGGACGAAGGAGAACATGACGCCGGGCAGCGGCGCCTTGAACTCCGCGCTGAGCGGGTGGAGCAGGGAGACCTCGACGGGCTCGCCCGCGGTGAGCGTGACCTTGCCGCGCTCGACCGGGGAGCCGAAGAACGCCTCGAAGGGGTCGGAGGCGGAGCCCATCTCCTGGACGCCGTCGTAGAGGACCTCGCCGCCGACGGTCAGGGTGAAGGCGCCGAGGCCGCGCGTGCCGAAGGAGTGCTCGCCGCTCTCGCGCGGGGTGAAGGTGCCGGTCACCTCGATGCTCGCCATGGTCTCGTAGGTGACGCCCGCGGGCAGGTCGTCGCCGATCCACTGGACCTGGCCGGTGGGCAGGCGGCCCTCGCCGAGCAGCTCGCCCTCGGCGTCGCGGCAGACGGCGCGCAGCTCGAACCCCTTGTCGGCGGGGACGAGTTCGTCGCTGGGGTCGGCGCCGACGGTGTAGGTGAGGGCGCCGTCGGGCAGCGCGGCGGTCAGGCCGTCGAGCGGGGAGACGATGTGCGCGGGGAAGACGGTGGCGGAGCCGCCGCCGAGGATCCGCGCGTCGCGGGCGGCCGCGCCGATCAGGGCCACGTTGCCGGTGGGCGCGAGCGGGAGGGCGCCGCCCTCGTTGCGTACGAGGACGAAGGCGCGCCGGGCGATCTCGCGGGCCAGCGCCTCGCCGTCGATCTCGGCGGGCGGTTCGGTGACGACCGGTTCGGCGCCCGCGAGGACACCGACGCGGGCGGCGAGCCGCAGCACGTTGCGGACGGCCTCGTCGACGGCCTCCTCCGCGACCTCGCCGGCGCGCACCGCGGCGGCGAGCGGTTCGCCGTAGACGGTCTGCGGGCCGGGCATGGCCACGTCCATGCCGCCCTCGATGTCGCCGCCGGTGGAGCGGGCGGCCATCCAGTCGGAGACGTTGCAGCCGTCGAAGCCCCAGTCGCCGCGCAGGACCTCGTTGACCAGGTAGCGGTGCTCGGTCATGGTCACGCCGTTGACCCGGTTGTAGGCGGTCATGATGCCCCAGGGGTGGGCGTTGGCGACGATCGCCTCGAAGGGGGCGAGGTAGAGCTCGTGCAGGGCCCGCGCGCCGATCTTGTTGTCGACGGTGAAGCGGTCGGTCTCCGCGTCGTTGCCGACGAAGTGCTTGACGGTCGTGCCGACGCCGCCGCTCTGCACGCCCTGGACGTAGCCGGTGCCGATGACGCCGGTCAGGTACGGGTCCTCGCTGTACGCCTCGAAGTGGCGGCCGCCGAGCGGGGAGCGGTGCAGGTTGACGGTGGGCGCGAGCAGGACGTGGACGCCCTTGCGGCGGGCCTCCTGGGCGAGCAGCGCGCCCGCGCGGCGCGCCAGGTCCTGGTCCCAGGTGGCGGCGAGCGCGGTCGGGGAGGGCAGCGCGATCGAGGGGTCGTCGGCGGTCCAGCGGATGCCGCGCACGCCGATCGGCCCGTCGGACATCACGAGGGGCTCCAGGCCGATCTCCGGCAGGGCGTGCAGCGACCACATGTCGCGGCCGCCGAGCAGCCTGGCCTTGGTGTCGAGATCGAGCTTGCCGAGCGCCGCCTCGACGGCCGCCTCACGCGCCTGGTCCGCCTGCGTGCCCTCGGTGGCCTTGCGTCCCGCCATGGCGGTGCCTCCTCGTAGAAGTCCGTTCCTTCCTCTCATCGTGCATCGACTACCTGTAGAGCGGTAGGTTTCGTTATCTTGCTGTTATCAAGAGGGGCATCGGGAGATGTCGTACGGTCCTCCGAGCAGGGATGCGGCGGCCCGCCTGCCGGACGGGCCGGTCCGCGGAGACCAACGGGGAAGGGGTACGAGCCATGGCGGCGAGGACCAGGAGCGAGGAGCGGCGCGCGGAGATCCTCCGTGCCGCCCTGGAAGTGATCGCCGAACGCGGCTACCGGGGCGCGAGCCTCGGCGCGGTCGCCGAGCGGGTGGGGCTCACCCAGCAGGGCCTGCTGCACTACTTCCCCACCAAGGAGGCCCTGCTCGTCGCCGTACTGGAGGCCCGCGACCAGTGGGACGCGGTGCCGCGCGGCCAGTGGCGGCTCGACCTGCTCGGCTCGCTCGTGGAGTACAACACGATGCGCGGGGGGCTCGTGCAGACCTTCTCCGCGCTGCTTGGCGAGAGCGTCACGGACGAGCATCCGGCCAGGGACTTCTTCACCAAGCGGTACGGGGCGGTGCGCGAGAACTTCGCCGAGGTGCTGCGCGCCGAGTACGGGGAGCGGCTGCCCGGCGGGCTCACCCCGGAAGCCGCCGCCCCGCTGCTCGTCGCGGTGATGGACGGACTCCAGTACCAGTGGCTGCTCGACCCCGAATCGGTGGACATGCCGGGGGCGTTCAGGGACTTCCTGACGCTACTGGGCGAGCCGGGGGGCCGGGCGCGGACCGGCGGGACCGGCGACGGCGGCCACCACCTCGACCTCGATTAGGGCCTCGGGCCGGAAGAGCCGCGGCACCTCGACGGTGGTGCTGGTGGGCGGCGTCCCGGTGAGGAACTCCCGTCGCACGGCGGCGTAGGCGGGCAGCTCGTCGATGTCGGTGAGGAACGTGCGGATGTTGATCACGTCCGCCAGGGTGGCGCCGTGGGCGTCGAGCAGGGCCGTCAGCATCTCGAAGACGCCGCGCGACTGGGTCGCGAGGTCGGCGCCCTCGGCTATCTGGCCCGAGAGGTACAACAGGGCTCCCCCGTCGGGCAGTTGGACGCGGGCGACCTGGGAGTAGGGGCCGAGGGGCTGCTGCGCCCCGGCCGGGTTGTCGAGGGTGATCTGCATGGGCCGGGTTCCTCCGGGCGGTTCGGCGGGGTCACGGGGCGTGCGGTGGCCGCGGGGGCCAGGGGGGGGCGCGGTGGCCACCGGGTTCATGGGGCGTGGTGGCCAACGGGTTCATGGGGCGTGGTGGCCAACGGGTTCATGTGGCGTGGTGGCCGCGGATGTGCGGGACGGCGCGGGCGACGTCCTCGTGGGCGAGGGAGGGGATCGCGGCCGCCGCCTCGTAGTGGGCCAACGCCGCTTGCATCATGGGGAGTTCGGCGGCGTCTGTGGCCAGGGCGACGTCCTTGACGGCGAGGTCGTTGCCGAAGTGCACGCCGTCCGCGAAGGCCCGGGTGACGGCGCCGCCGAGCGGCCCCTTGGCCAGGGCGTCCTTCGCGGTCTCCTCCGTGAGCCCCAGCGCGTCGGCGAGCTTCATGGCCTCGGCGACCAGGGCCACGCCGCCGAGGACCGCCGTGTTGACGACGAGCTTGAGGGCGGCGCCCGAGCCGAGGGCGCCGGTGCGGGTGACGGGCCCGAAGTGGGCGAGCACGTGCTCGACGCCGCCCGCCTCACCGCCCGCGAGGATGCCGAGCTGCCCGGCGGCCGCCTTGTCCGTGCTGCCCATCACGGGGGCGTCCACCAGGGTGATCCCGGCGGGGACCAGCGCGTCGAGCTCCGCGACGACGTCGGGGCCCACGGTCGACATCTCCACCCAGTACGCGCCGGGGCGCAGCGCGGGGACGACGGCTTCGGCCACCGCGCGTACGGCGGCGGGGTCCGCGAGCATCGTGATGACGACGTCCGCGTCGCGCACGGCGTCGGCGGGGCTCGCGGCGCGCGTGGCGCCCGCCTCGACCAGGGCGTCGGCCCTCGCCGCGGTGCGGTTCCAGACGGTCAACTCGTGCTTGGCGGCGAGGAGTTGGCGGGCCATCGGCTCACCCATGTGGCCGAGTCCGAGGAATGCGATCTTTTCCATGCCTCGACGCTAGGCCCGACCACGGGATGCGACAAGCGAATCTCTAGCATGTGAGCCATGCCGAACCCGCATGCCGCACACCCGGCGGACACCACGCCCCCCGACCTCTCGACCGTCTGGCTCCGCACGTTCCTCGACGTGGCCAGGCACGGGTCGTTCACCGTGGCGGCGCGGGAGCTCGGCTGGACGCAGTCCGCCGTCTCGCGGCAGATCGCCGCGCTGGAGGCGGCGCTGGGCGGCGCGGCCCTCTTCGACCGGCTGCCGCGCGGCGTCAGGCCGACCGCGCACGGGCGCGCCCTGCTGCCGTACGCGACGGACCTCACGGCCCGACTCGCCTCCCTGGGAAGGGAGTTGACGGCATTGCGGGACGCGGCGGGCGGGCTGCTGCGGGTCGGCGCGTTCGCGACGGCGGACGCGGGGCTGGTGCCACGGGCCATCGCGGAGTTCCGTGCCGCGCACCCCGGTGTGACCCTCGTCCGCGAGGAGGGCCTGACGCCCGCGCTCCTCGCCCGCGTCGCGGACGGCGGACTCGACCTCGCCGTGGTGTCGACCACGGGCGGCGCGCTGCCCGCCGACGCGTACGAACTGCACCATCTCCTCGACGAACCCCTCTACGTCGCGCTGCCCGCCCGCCACCCGCTGGCCGCGCTGCCCGAGCTCGGGCTCGCCCAACTCGCCGCCGAGGACTGGATATCCGGCAGCCCCAGGACCGAGGGGACCCTCCTGGACCTGGCGGCGCGCCACGGCATCCGGCCGCGCGTCGCCCACGTCGTCGCGGAGTGGACAGCCAAGCAGGGCTACGTCGCGGCGGGGCTCGGCGTGACGCTGATCCCGGCGCTCGCCGCCGAGTCGGTACGGCCCGACATCGCCCTGGTCCCCCTCCGCGACGAGGGCTCCCCCGCCCGCGCGGTGTACGCGGCGACGCCACGGGGTCACTCGGCACCGCCCGCCGCCGTGCCGTTCCTGCGGGCGCTGCGGGCGGCCTGCCCGGCCGGAGTACGGGCGGGAGGTCCTGCCCGCGTGCGGCGGACGGGGGACGGTGCGGGCGAAATCGGTTGACCCACGCCGGGGCGGGCGGCTTTCATCGGCGCGCGGCCGACCGCCGCTTCCACCGAGCCCCGAGCCAGAGAGTCACCGATGCCCGCCGCACCGAAGATGCACGCCGACGAACCCGACATCGACGACGCTCTCGTACGCCGCCTGGTCGATGCCCAGTTCCCCGCGTGGGCCGGGCTGCCCGTGGAGCTGGTGGGGTCCGCAGGGACCTCCAACACCATGTACCGGCTCGGCACCGACCTGGTGGTGCGATTGCCGCGTCACCCGGGGGACCTCGACGAGGTGCGGCGCGAGCACGGGTGGCTGCGCAGGCTCGCGGCGGAGCTGCCGGTCCCCGTGCCCGCGCCGCTCGGCACGGGCACGCCGGGTGAGGGCTATCCGTACCCGTGGTCCGTCTTCCGGTGGCTCGACGGCGAGACGCCCGTCGCGGGGCGGCCGCTCGCCGAACCCGCCCTGTTCGGCGCGGACATGGCCGCGTTCGTCACCGCGCTGCGCGGGGTCGGCACCGACGGCGCGCCCGTCTCCTTCCGCGGCGATCCGCTGGCGTCGCGCGATGCCGGCACGCGCGAGGTGATCGCCGGGCTGCGCGGGGTCGTCGACGCCGACGCCGTGACCGCCGTGTGGCGGGACGCGCTGCGCGCCGGGCCGTGGCGGGGGCCCGGTGTGTGGGTGCACGGGGATCTCCAGCCGGGGAACGTGCTGGTCACCGGGGGCCGGCTGAGTGCCGTCATCGACTTCGAGTGCATGGGTACGGCCGACCCGGCGGTGGACCTGATCGCCGGGTGGTACCTGATGGACGGCGCGGCCCGCCGGGCGTTCCGCACCGCGCTCGGCCCGGCCACGGACGACGCCATGTGGGCGCGGGGCCGTGGCTGGGCCCTGACGATCGCCCTCAACGAGCTCTCGTACTACCGCGAGACGAATCCGTGGATGGCGGATACGGCGCGGCATGTGATCGGTGAACTGACGTCGCCGGACGTTGAACTGACTTAGCCGGACGTTGAGTTGAGCTGACAGGGTTCTGTCGGCTCACCCCGCCGACACCGCCAGGTGCCCCGCAAGTCCCGCGATCAGCGCGCTCGACGCGAGACCCGTGAGGAGGCGGCCCCCGCTGCTCGTGAGCGCGCGGCCGAGGAGTGCGCCGCCGCCCGCGAGGAGCAGTTGCCAGCTCGCGGAGGCGGCGAACGCGGCGAGCGCGAACAGCGCCTGTTCGGGGCCCGTCAGTGAGGTGGTGGCCGGGCTGCCGAGGACGAGGGCGGCGAAGTAGACGACCGTGGCGGGGTTCAGGAGCGTGATGCCGAGCAGCGCGGCGTAGGCGCGGCCGGGGCCGACGGGGGTGTCCGGCCTGCCGGTGACGGCCGTGCGTCCCCGGTACTGGCGGACCGCCGTGACGGCGCCGCGTGCCGCGAGCGCGAGCAGCACCAGGGCCGAGGCCCAGCGCAGCGGGGTCATGAACGGTGTCAGGAGGTGGGTGAGCGAGGTGCCGCCGACCGTGGCGACGAGGGCGTAGAGGCCGTCGGCCGTCGCGACGCCGAGTGCGGCGCAGGCGCCGGTCCGCAGGGTCGTGCGGGCCGTGAGGGCGACGAGGTAGGTCGCGACTCCGCCGACCGGCATGGCGATGCCGTATCCGGCGAGGAGGCCGGCGACCAGGACCGCGTTCACGCGTGCGCGTGGATCGGCCTCCGGTGCCGGTCGGCCTGCTGCTGGCCCCGTGCGGGTCGGGCTTCGGGAGACGTCAGCGGGAGCGGGGTGGCGGGGGGCGGGGGCGTGGTCATGTGCCTGAGCCTCGCGGGGGTGGTCTTGTCGCCGCAACCGGTTTTACTTTGGGGCGGTGGTCGTGGGTGGTCTCGCGGTTCCCTGCGGGCGGGACGGGGCTTTGCGCAGTTCCCCGCGCCCCTAAAAGCACGTCCCCCCTCGGCACCGGACAGGCCGACCCCGCCTAGGGGCGCGGGGAACTGCGCGAGCAACCACGACGCACCCGCGCGGGAAGACGGTCCCCTGCCCCCCCGTAAGGCTCGGGTCACACGAGGTTTTGCGCAGTTCCCCGCGCCCCTAAAAGCACGTCCCCCCTCGGCACCGGACAGGCCGGCCCCGCCTAGGGGCGCGGGGAACTGCGCGAGCGGCCACGATGCTCCCGCGGGGGAAGACGGTCCCCTGCCCCCCCCGTACCGCCCGGGTCACACGGGGTATTGCGCAGTTCCCCGCGCCCCTTGCGAGGCGTCAGCCATCAGGCGCTCCGTCCTCCCCCGCAAGACCCCCCTCGCCTCCCCCGGCGTCACATGCCCCACCAGCACCTGCGCGGTGAGACCGTCCGTCAGGGCGAGCAGCGCGCGGGCCTCCGCGGGGGCGTTCACGTCGGGGGTGAACTCGCCGGTGGATCTGCCGTAGTCCAGCAGCCAGACCAGGAGGTCGTGGAGCTTGGCGTAGGTGTCGCGTAGTACCGGCGCCACGCTCTCGCTGATCGTCGCGTGGGCCACGAAGGCCACCCAGACCTGGGCCTCCGTCCTGTCCTCCGGGTCGACCAGGGCGAGCGCGGAGAGCGTGCGGTCCAGCAGGGTCGCGGCCGACTGGGGCGTGTCCGATGCCTCGATGCGGGCCTTCGCCCGGTCCGCGACGCGCTGCGAGATGTCTTCGAGCGCGAAGAGCAGCATCTCGTCCTTCGTGCGGAAGCAGCGCTGGACCGCCCCCATGGAGACCTCCGCCTCGGCCGCGACGTCGCGCAGGCTGACGGACTCCATCCCGGAACGGGCGATCAGCAGGCGGACCGCCTCGGCGATGCGGCGGCGCCGGTCCTCGTAGTCGACCTGCTTGGGCACGTGCGGGGCCTTCCTTCGGGCGTTCGGGCCGGTGCCAGCCGGGTTCAGCCGGTTCCAGCCGGGTTCAGCCGGGTTCAGCCGGCTCCAGCTTTTCGATGCGGTTGCATCATATCCCGCCTCCGATGCATGATCTGATGCGACCGCATCGGAAAAGAGGGCGCCGTCACCACGGCGCCGCACTCGGGGAGATACGCCATGCCCGCACGGCCCAAGTCCGCACAGCCCAAGTCCGCCCGGCCCGGCACGTCCTCCGGCGAAGGGACGCTCACCCTCTTCGGGTTCATCCTGATCGCACAGGGCTTCGGCTCCGCGATCACCGAGTCGGGATGGGACACCAGCTTCGGCGTCTCCGCCCTGCTGCGGGAGGCCGGCGCCCCCGCCTGGACCGATCTGGTGGTCGGGGCGCTCGGCTGCGCGCTGCTCGCGCTGGCCGCGCGGCGCCGGTTCACCCGCAGGGCGCCGTAGCGCTCACCCCTTCCGTCCCGCGATACTTCCGCCACCCCACCAGTCGTTGATCCACTGGTGACCGGCCACGGAAGGATTCGTGTGTTCCCTCGTATAGGCACCCTCGGCGCCGCCGCCCTGCTGGTCGGGCTCGGCGCCGCCGCACCCGCGTCGGCCGCGCCCGCCGGAGCCGCGGGCGGCCCGTCCGCCGCCACCGCCGAAGAGCAACGGCTCGACCGCGCCGCGCCCCAGGAGATCCTGCGCCGCAGCGGATTCGACTCGCGCGCACCGCAGTTGGCCCGCGCGCTCGCCAAGACCCGCTCGTACGCGCAGGCCAGGCGGCTCGTCGTACGCGAGGGCGGCGAGCTGTGGCGGCGGGCCGTGGACCGGGTGCAGGGGCGCGGGCCCGCGGGAGGGGATCTCAGCAGGGACGACGACCGGCCGCTCTACTGGGCCAGGCTCGGGATGACGCGGGAGCTGCGGCAGTGGGAGCCGAGCGGCTTCCGGCTGTCGGATACCCAACGGGCGCGGCTGATGCGCGCGTTGGAGACCTCGTCGCGCGGGCAGGACGCCGTCGCGTACCCCCGGGGGCACAAGCACGTCAAGCGCATCCTGGTCACCGGCTTCGACCCGTTCACGCTCGACCGGGACGTACGGATCAGCAATCCGTCGGGCGCCGCCGCGCTCGCCCTGGACGGCACGACGATCCGGACCGCCGAGGGGCCCGCGCGCATCGAGGCCGTCACCTTCCCGGTCCGCTGGCAGGACTTCGGGGACGGTGCCGTGGAGCGGGCGCTGCGGCCGCAGCTGCCGCGCGTCGACCTGTTCACCACCATCAGCCAGGGGCGCGTGGGTCGCTTCGACGTCGAGCGGACCAACGGGGCCTGGCGGGGCGGGTTCCCGGACAACGAGAACCTCTCGCGCACGGAGACCGTGCCGGTGTCCGATCCCGCCTCGCAGCCGCAGTGGACGTCGACGACCCTGCCGTACAAGGAGATCGTGGCCGCCGACACCGGGCGCTTCCCGGTGTACGACAACACGTCGGTGACGGAGATCCCGGCGGGCGGCACCACGCCCGTGGTCAGGCCGGAAGGGCCGACCGAGGGGTCCACGGCCCGTGAGGGCGGCGGCGGGAACTACCTGTCGAACGAGATCGCCTACCGGGCGACGCTCCTGCGCGACCGGCTCGGCCTGCACGACCGGCTGCCGGGCGGCCATGTCCACACGCCGGTCCTGCAGTTCGGCGCGGGGAACACCGATCCGGCGACGGGTGCCGTGACCGATCCCGAGTTCGTACGGAACCGGCTGGACATCGTCGCTCAGGTGCGCGGGATCCTCGGGGCGGCCGCCTCGTCGTCCTGAGCGGCGGCGCCCTCGCCGTCGTCGCCCGAGCCGTTCTCGCCCAGCAGGTCCCGTGCCATCAGCGTCGCTCCCGCGACCGCGCCCGGCATCAGGAACACCGCGACGAACGGCACCAGGAAGGCGACGGCGAGCGGCGTCCCGAAGCCCCAGGCGAGCTGCTTGCGGCCGCGCAACAGAGCCAGGCGCTCACGGAGTTGGATGCCGCGGCGCTGCATCGCGACCGCGCTGAGCTCCTCGACGAGGAAGAAGCCCGTCACGCAGAAGCCGATGACCGGGACCACGGTCTGGCCGACGACCGGGATGAAGCCGAGCGCGAAGAGCAGGATGCCCCACACCATCGCGCGCACGACGATGCGCAGGCTGTCGCGGGCGGAGATCCACAGGTCGCGCCAGAGCGGCAGGCCCGACTCGGGGGCGTGGCCGCGCTCGGAGATGTCGACCTGTTCGGAGAGCGACTCGTAGAAGGGCTCGCCGATGAGGAGCGTCACCGCGGTGAAGGTGACGACGGAGAGCAGCAGCGCGAGGGCGAAGAGGAGCGCCGTCAGGAAGCCGCGGAAGAGGCCGAGCCAGGGTGAGGACCAGTCGTCGGCGAAGGGCGTGGCCCAGCCGACCAGATCGACGCCCCACAAGGCCAGCGAGACGAGCGCGGCCGCGTAGAGGACGAGCGTGATGAGGCCGGGCAGCAGCCCCCATCCGTACTGCTTGCCGTGCTGGGCGACCCAGCGCTGCCCCTTCATCAAGTAGCCGAAGCCCACACCCAGATCGCGCATGCGGCACACCTTAGCCGCAGGTGGCCGGGGGTTTGCGCGGTGCCGTGTGCCAGGACTGTCACAGCCGGGACGCAAGGCCCTCTTGTTGTACGGGAGTTGAACCGGTAAGACCTCGCTCAACGATCTCCCGGAGGTACATATGGGTATGTCCCGGCCATCAAGACCCGTTCTGGTCACCACCGCCGCCGCCACGGGCGCGCTGCTGTTCACCGCGCTCGCCCCGGGCAGCGCGACCGCGGACCCGACGCCGCGCCCGGTCACCCGCGAGGGCTCGCCGCTGGGTGCCGACCGGGCGGCCAAGTCCCCGGCGGAGGCCGCGGGCCGCGCCCTCGCGGAGGCCGGGGCCCCGGAGCTCACCGGTGACAGGGGGCGCGGCTATCCCCGCGTGCGCAAGCTCGATCCGCCACCGGAGAATCCGGCCGACAAGTCGATAAAACTGGGGCTGACGCCGTACCGCGGCATAGCCCCGAAGCTGAACGCCCTGCAACACGTGGGCGACCGCGTGAGCGTGGAGATCGCGGGCCGCTCCGCGGGCGGGCACCAGCTCTATCTCGTGACCGTCACCGCGCCCGAGTCCGCGCGCGAGACCGCCCGCCAGGAGCGGATGCGCGAGCGCATCGAGGACTCCCCCGCCGCGGCGGCCAAGGACAAGGCGATCAAGTCCTCGTACAAGACGCCGGTCTTCATCAACAACAACATCCACGGCAACGAGTGGGAGGGCACCGACGCGGCCCTCAAGCTCATCGAGAAGCTCGCGAAGGCGAAGGACGCGAAGAGCGAGGACCTCCTCGCCCACAACCGCCTCTACTTCAACATCACCACCAACCCCGACGGGCGCATCGCGGGCACCCGCGCCAACGCCAACGGCTTCGACCTCAACCGCGACTTCATCACCGCGTCCCAGCCCGAGGCCCGCGCGGTCCGGCGGATCGCCGTCGCCAAGCAGCCCGCCGTCATGATCGACCTGCACGGGTACGTGAACGGCACGCTGATCGAGCCGACCACTCCCCCGCACGGCGAGAACTACGAGTACGACCTCTTCCTGAAGAACTCCTACGCCAACGCCCTCGGCATGGAGGCCGCCATCAAGGGCCTCGGCTACACCGAGGAGAAGGACGGCGTGAAGCCGCCCGTCATCCCCTTCCGCGACCAGCAGGAGGGCTGGGACGACTGGCCGCCGATCTTCACCCCGCAGTACATGCCGTTCCACGGCGCGGTCGCCACGCACACCATCGAGTTCCCGATGCAGGTGAACAACGAGGAGTACGACACCCAGCCGGCCGCCGAGCTGCGCCGCAGGGCCGCCATCAACGTGGACATCGCGGGCGCCGCCATGCGCGCCACCCTCGACTACACGGCCGCGCACCGGCGCTCGGTCATCGCCGACCAGATCGAGGTCTTCCGGCGGGGCGCGACCGGCGCGAAGCAGGTGCCGGTGTCCGAGGAGACCGTGCCGGGCGTGCCGGGGATCGGTCCCGAGGACGTCTACACGACCGAGTTCCCGCGCGCGTACGTGATTCCGGCCGAGGGCCGTGGCCAGCGCTCGGCGACGGCGGCCGCGCGCCTGGTGGACCATCTGCTCGCCAACGACGTACGCGTGGAGCGCGCGAAGGACTCCTTCCGGCTCGGCGGCCGCACGTACCCGAAGGGCTCGTACGTCGTCGACATGCACCAGCCCAAGCGGGGCCTTGCGAACGTGATGCTGGCGGACGGCCGGGACATCAGCGACAAGGTGTCGACCATGTACGACATCTCGGGCTGGAGCCTCGGGCGGCTGTGGGGCGCGAGCGTGGACGTGGTCAAGGGCGGTGACCTGGACGGCGTCCGGGCCCGGCCGGTGCACGCCGCCTCCCGCGTCGGCTACGTCGCCCCGCGCGGCGATCTGCGCCTGCGACTCGACGACCCGCGCGAGATCGCGGCCCTCAACTCCCTTCTGTCGCAGGGTGTTTCTGTGCGCCGCGACCGTGACGGGAGCGCCGTCCTGCCGTCGTCCGCGCGCCGTGCCGCGACCGCCGCGGCCAAGAAGTACGACGTGTCCTTCGACGCCACCAAGGCCAAGGGCGGCGCCGCGCTGCACCGCACCCGGGTCGCCGCCGCCGTCACGCCGGGTGAGCTGTTCGCGCTGCGGGAGATGAACTTCGACGTGGTGCCGGTGTCGAACGCCGTGCTGAACGTGGGCTTCGACTGGAAGAAGGCGGATGTCCTCTTCGTATCGGCGGGGCTGGACCGCGGTGAGCTGAACGCGGCGGCGAAGGCCGGGCTCGACCGGTTCCTCGCCCGGGGCGGCGGCCTGGTCGGGCGGGGCGCGACCGGCGCCGGGCTGAACGCCGACGCGAAGCTGCTCGCCGCCAAGCCCGTGGAGGGCAACGGCGACGCCAACGGCGTGGTGCGGGTGACCAGTTCGGGCGGCGCGATCACCGGCGGTGCTCCGGAGCACAGCTTCGTCTACGCGCCGATGTGGTTCACCGACCTCGGCCCCGGAGTGCGCGTGGAGCAGAAGTACGGCACGGGCAATCCGCTGCTGTCCGGGCACTGGCGGGCCACCGAGGACGGCACCGGAGGCCCCGTGGCCGCCGCGGGCCGGGCCTCGGTGATCAGCGGGACCGCGGGCCGCACGGACGTGGTCCTCTTCGGCACGGAACCGCTCTTCCGCGACCATCCCAAGGGCGTGTTCCCGCAGGTCGGAAGGGCCCTGCTGACGGTCGGCTGAAGCCTGGAAATACCCACGGTGGCGCGGCGGTTGATCGGGTGGAGATCATTCCGCCGCGCCACCCTGGAGGCCATCACCATGACCCGTGAGATCCGCGTACAGGGCACCGTCGCCGACGGATACGAGGGCGTGCGCGACGAGTTCACCGCCGTCCTCGCGGTCGAGGAGCCGCACTACGCGGGCCAGTTGGCCGCGTACGTCGGGGGTCGTCGGGTCGTCGACCTGTGGGTCGGGCCCGACACCGACGGCGACACGCTGTACGGGGTCTACTCCTCCACCAAGGGCGCGGCCCACCTCGTCGTCGCCCTGCTCGTCCAGGACGGCGTGCTCGACCTGGACCGCGAAGTCGCCCACTACTGGCCGGAGTTCGCCGCCGAGGGCAAGGGTGCCGTGACCCTGCGGGAGCTGCTCGCGCACCGCGCGGGCGTCGTGGGCGCCGACGCCGGGTTCTCGCCCGACGAGCTCGCCGACGACCGGGTGATCGCCGCGCGCCTGGCCGCGCAGCGCCCGTTCTGGCGCCCCGGCGCCGCGTTCGGCTACCACGCGCTCTCCATCGGGGCACTCTCCGGCGAGGTGGTGTTCCGCGCCACCGGTCGGACCTTGCAGGAGGTGTACGAGGAGCGGGTGCGCGCCCCGTTCGGGCTCGACTTCTTCCTCGGCCTGCCCGAGGAGCACGAGGGCCGCTTCCATTCGGTCCTGCCGATGGTCCCGACGCCCGAGCAGCGGGAGCTCATCGAGGCGCGGCCGACCGGGCCGCACACCCTCGACTCGATCGCCTTCAACCGCAACGCCGCGCACCCCACCGACCTGGAGTCGCTGCCCAACTCCCGTGCCGTACGCGCCAAGGGGCCCGCCTCGGCCGGTGGCGTGGCCTCCGCGCGCGGCCTCGCGGGGATGTACGCGGCGGCGGCCACCGGCGCCGAAGGGCGCGAGGCGCTCCTGAAGCCGGACACGCTCGCCGCGTTCGGGCAGGTCCAGTCGATCGGGTACGACCTGGTGGCGCGGACCCACAAGGCGTTCGCGGTCGGCTTCCAGGCCACCTCGGAGGTCTGGTACCCGTTCCTCGGCGTGGGTTCGATCGGGCACAGCGGCGCGGGCGGCTCGCAGGCGTTCGCGGATCCGCGGGCCGGTCTGGCGTACGGCTACACCCGGCGGCGGTTCGCGTTCCCCGGCGGTCCCGCGCCCGAGAACGCGCGGCTCGCGCGCGCGGTGCACGAGGCGGCGCTCGCGACGGGCTGATCCGGCCCGCCGCTCGGCCCGGAGCACGACGGAGGGCCGCACCCCCGCCGGGGTGCGGCCCTCCGTGACGTACGACCGCGGTCAGGCAGCCGAGACCTCGACCTTGATGTTGCCGCGCGTGGCGTTCGAGTAGGGGCACACCTGGTGCGCCTTCTCGACCAGGGACTGCGCGGTGGCCGCGTCCACGTTCGGGATGGAGGCGGTGATCACGACCTCCAGGCCGAAGCCGCCGGCCTCGTTCTGGCCGATGCCGACCTTGGCGGTCACGGTCGAGCCGGAGATGTCGGCGTTCTCCTTGCGGGCGACCACGCCGAGGGCGCCCTGGAAGCAGGCGCTGTAGCCGGCCGCGAAGAGCTGCTCGGGGTTGGTGCCCGCGCCGCTGCCGCCCATCTCCTTCGGGGGGTTCACGACGACGTCGAGCTTGCCGTCGTCGCTGGCCACACGGCCGTCGCGGCCGTTCTCGGCGGTGGCGACAGCGGTGTACTTGACGTCGATCTTCTGGATGGACATAGGTGCCTGTTCCTCCTGAGATGTGACGTGGTGCGCGCCCACAACCACGGCTTGTGGAATTAGGTTATCGGATACCGGAAACCTGTCCACGGAGCCGGTGCCGTCGTACCGCCGATGCCTCCGGTGCGCCGGTGCCTCCGGTGCCTCCGGTGCCTCAGCCAAGGGAGACGATCATCTTGCCGGTGTTCTGGCCGCGGAGCATGCCGAGGAAGGCGTCCACGCCGTTCTCCACGCCCTCGACGACCGTCTCGCCGTACTTGAGCTCGCCGGAGCGCACCCACGCGCCGACCTCGCTGACGAACTGCGGCTGGAGCGCGCTGTGGTCCTGCACGAGCATGCCCTCCAGGCGCAGGCGCTTGCCGATGACCATGGCGAGGTTGCGCGGGCCCGGGGTGGGCTCGGTGTCGTTGTAGCCCGCGATCATGCCGCAGATGGTGGCGCGGCCGTGCACGTTCATGCGGCTGATGGCGGCCTCCAGGTGCTCGCCGCCGACGTTGTCGAAGTAGACGTCGACGCCGTCGGGGGCGGCCTCCTTGAGCTGCTCGACGACCGGCTTGGCGTCCTTGTAGTTGAAGGCCGCGTCGAAGCCGTACTCCTCGACGAGCAGCTTCACCTTCTCGTCCGAGCCCGCCGAGCCGATGACGCGCGAGGCGCCCTTGAGCCTGGCGATCTGGCCGACCTGGCTGCCGACGGCACCGGCCGCGCCGGAGACGAAGACCGAGTCGCCCTCCTTGAAGGAGGCGACCTCCAGGAGCCCGGCGTAGGCGGTCAGGCCCGTCATGCCTAGTACGCCGAGGTAGGCGGAGAGCGGGGCCGCGGCCGCGTCGACCTTGGTGGCGTGCTGGGCGGGGACCGAGGCGTACTCGCGCCAGCCCGCGAAGTGCAGGACGTGGTCGCCGACCGCGAAGCCCTCGGCGTTGGAGGCGACGACCTCGCCGACCGCGCCGCCCTCCATGGGGTGGTCGAGCTGGAACGGCGGGACGTACGACTTCACGTCGTTCATCCGGCCCCGCATGTACGGGTCCACGGAGAAGTGCAGGTTCCGGACGAGGACGCGGCCTTCCGCGGGGGCGGTCACGGGGGCCTCGCGCAGCGCGAAGTCCTCGGGCACGGGCCAGCCGTTCGGGCGGCGCACGAGGTGCCATTCGCGGCTTACGGAGGGGAGCTGCTCGGGGGTGACGGACATGGGGGCGTCCTCCAGTTACTGGCCGGCGCCGGCTCGGGCCGCCGCTCGCTGCCTCAGAATGCTTCACGTTCAGAAATGCTTCACGTACTGAAACAACCATGCTCCTAGATATTTCATGTTGTCAAGTAAACGGGTAGCCTTTGCACCATGGCCACCAGCAGCTCCCCCGAACGCGCCGAGTCCGACGCCTCCGTCGACCGCCGCGCCGACCCGCTGACGCTCGAAGTCGTCGAGCTGATCGGCACGGTCGTCGCGCGCTACTACGAGGAGTACGAGGCGGCGGCGGGCGAGCACGCGCTGACCGGGGCGCAGGCGCGGGTGCTCGGGCTGCTCTCCGTCGAGCCGATGCCGATGCGGCGGATAGCCCAGAAACTGAAGTGCGAGCCGTCCAACATCACGGGGATCGTGGACCGCCTGGAGGCGCGGGGCCTCGTCGAACGGCGCCCTGACCCGGCGGACCGCCGCGTGAAGCTGGCGGCGCCGACGGAGGAGGGGGTCCGGGTGGCGCGGGGGCTCCGGGACTCCCTCGACTTCGCGCGCGAGCCGTTGGCTGAGCTTTCGCGGGAGGAGCGGGTTTCCTTGCGGGGGCTTTTGCGGAGGATGCTCGGTGCGGGGGCGTGAGGGTCCGCTCCGGGGCTGACCTGCACGTCGGGCTCGTGCCGTGCGGGGCCGGTCGCGCAGTTCCCCGCGCCCCTTAACCTCCCTGCCCCCGTAAGGCTCGGGTCACACGGGGTTTCGCGCAGTTCCCCGCGCCCCTAAAAGCATGTCCCCCTCGGCGCCGGACAGGTGGGCCCCGATCAGGGGCGCGGGGAACTGCGCGAGCAACCACGACGCGCCCGCAGGATGCAGTCGACGCTATGTACACCACCACAAGAACCGGTCACACGTCTCCGACGGGGACGGTTCCGGGGTGTGGGGCGGTGATGTGGCCGGGGGTGAGGTGGGGTGGGGCGCGGGGGTGGTTGGTGAGGTGGGCGGGGAGGGGGTGGTGGGGGCGTCGCCGGGCTGGCTCGGTGTCGTGCGCTTGGCGGGGGGCTTCCTCGCATCCTTCGTCTCCCGCCCGGGGGAGGCAGAGGATGTGGAGGGGGCGGTAGCGGTGGTGGCGGCGGAGGGGGGCGACGCCGAGGGGGTCGACGGCGACGAGTCGTCGGCCGTGGGCGACGGAGGGGCCTCGTCCGGTGCTGAGGCCACCGCGGGCTCCTCCGCGGCCCCCTCCGTACCGAGTTCCGCCAGGCTCAGCCCACCCGCCGCGAGCGCGAGCCCCGCGGTGACGAGCAGGACCTTGCGGCGCCGGCGCCGATGCACCCGGCGGCCACGACCGCGCCCCCGCGTGCGCGGGGACTCCTCGTCGTACGCGTCCCCGCGCTCCGCCGGCTCCTCCCGCTCGGCGGCGACGGACCGCGCGTACTCCCGGCAGGACTCGGCGGGAGTTCCGCACCCCGGGCAGGCGAGGGCGCCGTTGAGGTGCCTGCGGCACGGGTGGCAGTAGTCCATGAGGCATGGAGGCTAGGTGCCGCGCCGGTAACAGTGGAAGCCGCCCCTGTGAAAGTTGTGTGCGAGATCGAACAGCCCGGCGCTATGCCCTGCCCAGCTGCCCTCGCAGCCGCCGCGCCCGCAGGACCAGTTCGAGTTCGAAGCGGCGGTCGGGGTCGTCGATCTCGTCACCCCACAGCTCCCTGATCTGGCGCAGGCGGTAGCGGACCGTCTGCGGGTGGACGCCGAGCCGGGCCGCCACCTCCGGTGCGCCGCCGCGGGTCTCCAGCCAGGCGAGGAGCGTCTCGGCGAGGCGGCGGCCGTGGGCGGGTCCGCAGTGGGCGAGGGGGGCGAGGCACCGGCGGGCCAGGTCCTCGATGAGCTCCTCGGGCTGGAGCAGCACGAGCGCCTCGGTGTGCTCGGTGCAGTGCAGGACCTCGCCCGCGGGCAGCAGCCCGCGTTCCATGAGCCGGACCGCCGCCTCCGCCCAGCGCAGCGACTTCGCCGCGTCGGCGAGCGGCACCGGCGGCCCGATGGCGCCCGACCAGCCCGCCATGGCGCGGCGAAGGAGTTCGGGGCGGCCCGCGGCGTCGGGGTCGGGCACGACCATGCGGGGCTGTTCGGCCTCCATGTCGAGCAGTACGCCCTGTCCGACGGCGGGCGCGACGGCCTCGCGCGCGGGGCGCAACAGGACGCCCACGGCGACGCGTTCGGGCAGTTGCCAGCCGACCCGGGCGGCCCGTTCGCCCAGGCCGTTGCCGAGGGAGGCGTGTCCCGCCGTCGAGGCAGTGCCGTGGCCCGAGCCGGGCAGCGGGCCCGCGAGCGTGCCGTGCACGGGGCCGCCGCCGTCGGGGCGCCGCTCGGCGAGCAGCAGCTCCATCAACTTCCTTTGCAGCCGCAGCCGTTCACCCGCCTCGCGGGCCGCGGCCTCGGCGTAGCCGCGTACGGACTGGTCGACGAGGCCGTCGAGGTACTCGAAGCCCGCCTCGGCGAGTTCGTACATGGCGGGCGGCGGGATCTCGATCTGCTGGCCGATCTCGGCGAGGCGGCGCCAGGCCAGGCGCACGCCGAGCCGGTAGATCGCCTGGAGCGAGTCGAGGCTGCGGCCGTGCAGTCCCTCGCCGCGGCCGAACTCCTGGAAGACCTCCAGGTGGTAGCGGGGACGCCCCTCCTGGGACGCGAGCTGCTGGACGAAGCCCTCCAGGGCACGGCGGATGCCGATGAGCGCCATCGGTTCGCCCGAGTCGTCGAGCACGACGGGCAGCCCCGGGTACTCGGCGCGGATCTCCCGCAGGATGTCGTGGGCGAGGGCGGGCACCTCCTCCATGGCCAGCGCGGCGAACTGCCGCACCTGCATCGGGGGCACGTCGCGCCAGGCGGAGCGGCCGGCGGAGGCCTGGCCTTCGGCGGCGGGCGAGGTCTCGGTGTCGGTCGCGGCCACGGTCACTCACTGCCCCCGCGTGGGTGCCTCGTAGTGCACAAGGGGTGTGTTGGGCTGATCCGGTGTGGCGTTGAGCAGCGCGACGACTCCGAGCGCGGCGGCCACGGCGAGCAGCGCCCCGGCGGCGACGGTGAGTGAAGCGGCGAGCAGTCGGTGCATGCGAGGGTCAGCCTCTCGGTCGGAGGTCGTCCCCACCCTGGTCACACGGTCCTCGCGCGCGCCCCGGCCGCATCCGTACGCGGTCCTGGTCGCACGCCACGCGCCGGGCCCCGTCCGGCAAGTGCCCAGTCTCTGCAATGCATTGACACCTCGTCAAGGGTGCGCCTACGGTTCCCGGCCCATACGGCTCGGTAACACTCTCCCGCCCTCAGCCCAGGAGTGACCCCATGCGCCGCACGGCCTCACCGCTCTCCCTGATCCTTCTCGGTCTTGGCGCGTTCCTTCTGGTCCTTGCACCGATGCTCGCCTGGTACGTGGAGCCACGCGCGAAACGCACGCCCGTGGACATCGACGTCGTCACCGTCTTCAAGGGCAAGGGGAGTTACTTCGACACCGAGAAGGTCAAGACGGTCCACGACAAAAACCTCACGATCACCCGACAGGTCCGCGGCGACGTCGAGGACAGCGAGGACAGCGGGCGCGCGATCTGGGACGTGTCCACCTCCGTCGATCCGGACAAGTCGCTGCCCGCGGCCGATCCGCACGACTCCCTCCAGTGGACCCTGGAGCGCTGGGTCACCGACCGGAAGACCAACGCGCCGGTGCACTGCTGCGGCGAGGAGCCGTACTTCGAGGGCGAGGCGTACCTGAAGTTCCCCTTCGACCTGGAGAAGCGCTCCTACCGCTGGTGGGACGGCACGCTGGGGGCGACGGTGCCGCTCACCTACCGGGGCACCAAGAAGATCCAGGGGTACGAGGGTTACCGGTTCACCGGCTCGGTGAAGGCCACCAAGACGGGTACCCGGCAGGTGCCTGGCCTGATGGTCGGGCAGCCGGAGAAGAGCCAGGTGATGGCCGACGAGTACTACGCCAACCACGCCATCGAGCTGGTCGCCGACCAGCGCACGGGCCGGATCATCTACGCCGCGATCGGGCCCCGCAAGACGCTGCGCGCGCCGGGTTCGAGCAAGGACTCGACGGTGCTGCTCGACAGCGAGCGGATCGCGTTCACCCCCGCCACGCAGAAGGCCCAGGTGAAGCTCGCGGACGACGACAGCAGCCGGTTGAAGCTGGTCGGGCAGACGCTGCCGGTGAGCGCGGGAATCCTCGGCGCGCTGCTCGCGGTGGCCGGAATCGTACTGGTTCTGCGCGGGCGGAACGACGACGGGGCGAACGGCCGTGGAAGGGGCGATGAATCGGCGGAGCCGGGCGGTCCGAATCCTGATACGTCCCCAACCGCCCTGCAACCCACCACGATGTGATGAGACGTCAGCTCTTAAAAGCCCGGAAATTGTCACCTCGGTGAGTAGCCGCGCAGAACGGGGCGGCGAAAACTGTCCACCCCACCCGAGCACAGTCCGCGCACCGCCCCCGCACAGGCCGAGCACAGCGCCCACAGGCCGGGCACAGCACCTCCGCACAGCGCCCCCACGGCTGCGCGGCGGGCCCGGCAGCACGGCACGGCAGCACGAGCAGCACCATCGCAGGACCGCTCCGCCGCACCATCGCTCCGCCGCACCACCGCAGGACCGTTCCGCCCGACCGCCCCCCACAGTTCCGCACCCTGAGACGAGTTGGAGCACGCATGCCCCAGCACGTACCGTCCTCGCTGCGCGCGGCCGCCCCACGCCGCGCGGAGTATCTTCCGGCGCCTCCCCCACAGCCGCGCCGGATCGTCTTCCTGGCCCACCGCGACCTCGGCAATCCGGCCGCGGGCGGCTCCGAACTCCTCGTCGACAAGCTCGCCGACGGGCTCAGCAAGCAGGGCCACCAGGTCACCCTGCTGTGCGGGGGCCCGGCCGCCTTCCGCGACTACCGCGTGGTGTCCGCGGGCGGCGACCTCGGCCACTACCTGCGGGCGCGCTCGGCGTTCACCCGGCAGGTCGGCGACTGCGATCTGCTGGTCGAGGTCTGCAACGGCATGCCGTACCTGGCGCCGCTGTGGCACCGCGGCCCCACCCTCTGTCTGGTCAACCACGTCCACACCGACCTGTGGGGGATGCGCTTCCAGGGCCCGCTCGCCCCGGCGGCCAGGCTCGGCCGAAGACTTGAACACTGGGCCCTCTCGGGCGCGCAGCGCGGCAATCTGCTGGTGGCCGTCTCGCCGTCGACGGCCACGGCCCTGCGCACGATCGGGGTCGAGCGCGAGCGCATCCGCATCGTGCACAACGGCGTCGAGGAGCCGGGGCCGCTGCACGCCCGCTCCGACGAGCCGCTGTTCCTCGCGATGGGACGCCTCGTCGAGTACAAGCGGATCGATCTGCTGCTGCGGCTGTGGGAGCGCGTCAGACCCGTCACCGGCGGCCGCCTGGTGATCGTGGGAGACGGGCCCGAGCGCGGCCGCCTCGAACAACTCGCGGGGCCCGGCGTGGAGTTCAGAGGCCATGTCTCCGAGGCGGAGAAGCACAGGCTGCTCTGCGAGGCGTGGCTGCTGCTCCATCCGTCGGCCGTGGAGGGCTGGGGCCTCGTCATCACCGAGGCGGCGACGCGCTCGACCCCGGCGATCGGCTTCGACGTCCCCGGGGTCCGCGACGCCGTCGAGGACGGCGTCACCGGCTTACTGGCCCCCGGCGAGAGCTCCTTCGCCGCCGCGTGGTGCACGCTGGCGCTGAGCACCGAGCGGCGCGAGACGTTCGGCAAGGCCGCGGGCGAGCGTGCCGTGGGGTTCCGCTGGGCCAACACGGTCCGGCAGTTCCAGGCGGTGGCGACCGAGGCCGTGGCCCTGCGGCAGGCCCCCCAGGGGTCCCCGTGAAGGACCCCTCGCTGCGGCGCTCCGTCACCCTCTTCCGGGCCTTCCTGAACGAACAGCGGGAGCCGGAGCACTGCTACACCCTGCTCGCCCGCGACGCCGCCGACCAGGTCGAGGCGTACGGACGCGTGAAGGACCGCGTCGTCGTCGACGTGGGCGGCGGGGGCGGCTACTTCACCGAGGAGTTCCGGCGGCGCGGCGCGCAGAGCTTCCTCTTCGAGCCGGACCTCTCGGAGATGACGGCCCACGGCACCAAGCCGCCCGAGGGGGCGGTCGTCGCGGACGGCTATCTGCTGCCGCTCGCGGACGGCGTCGCCGACGTCACCTTCTCCTCGAACGTCCTGGAGCACGTCGACGACCCCCAGACCTTCCTGAGCGAGCTGGTCAGGGTCACCAGGCCGGGCGGTCTGATCTACGTCTCGTTCACCAACTGGCTCTCCCCGTGGGGCGGTCACGAGTGGGCGCCCTGGCACTACCTGGGCGCCGACCGGGCCCGCGCCCGCTACGAAAGACGTACCGGCAAGGCCGCGAAACACACCCTCGGCGAGAACCTCTACGCCCACCACGTCGGCACGACCCTGCGCCAGGTGCGCGGCCGTGACGACGTGGCCGTGGTGTCGGCGCGCTCCCGTTACTGGCCGTTCCTGGCCGGGGCCGTCACCAAGGTCCCCGGTGTGCGCGAGTTCGCGACCTGGAACCTTCTCCTCATCCTCAGGCGGTGTCCATGACCACGGTCCAGGCCCCACCCCCGGCGGCCGTCAGGCCCACCACCCAGGCGCCTGAACCCTCGGGGGGGCCGCGCTCGCGGCGTTGGCTCCTGGGGTTCTGGGCCGTGGTGTTCGTGCTCTTCCTCGCGGTGAAACCCGGGCGGATGACGTTCGACACCAAGCTCGGTGTCGCCGTCGACCCCTGGCAGTTCCTCTCCGATCTCGGCCAGCTGTGGCACGACAGGGGCGGCTTCGGCGGCATCCAGGACCAGTACGCGGGCTACACCTTCCCGATGCTGCCGTTCTACGGCCTGGCCAAGCTCGTGCAGCTGCCGGTGTGGCTGGCCGAGCGGCTCTGGCTCTCGCTGATCGTGGCGGCGGCCTTCTGGGGCGCGCTGCGGCTCGCCGAGCGCCTGGGCATCGGCAGCAGGCCTAGCCGGCTGCTCGGCGCGGCGGCGTACGCGCTGTGGCCGACGTTCACCGTCGTGGTCGGCTCGACGTCGGCCGCGGCGCTGCCCGGCGCGGTGCTGCCGTGGGTGCTCCTTCCGCTGACCGACGAGCGGGTCAGCGCGCGCATCGCGGCCAGCCGCTCGGCGCTGATCATCCCGTTCATGGGCGGCGTGAACGCGGCGGCGACGCTCGCCTCGCTGCTCCCCGTGGGCCTCTATCTCCTTTCGCGCACGAACGGCCCGCGCAAGCGCAAGCTGATCACCTGGTGGGTGCCCGGGGTCGTCCTGGCCACCGCCTGGTGGGTGATCCCGCTGTTGATGCTGGGCATCTACGGCGAGAACTTCCTTCCGTACGTGGAGAATTCGGCGACCACGACCGGCACGATGTCGGCCACCGAGACCCTGCGCGGCGCCGGAAACTGGGTCGCCTATCTGCACTTCGGCGAGGCGTGGCTGCCGGCCGGCTGGACGGTGGCGACGGCCGTCGTCACGATCGTCTGCTCCGCGCTCGCCGCCGCCCTGGGCCTCGCGGGCCTGGCCCGGCGTGACCTGCCGGAGCGGCGCTGGCTGGTCCTGACCGTCCTCTCGGTCGTCCTGGTCACCCTCGCCGGGTACGGCGGCGCGTTCGGCGCCCCCTTCCACGGGACCGTCCAGTCGTGGCTGAACGGCGGGCTCGTGCCGTTCCGCAACATCTACAAGTTCCAGCCGGGCCTCGCCCTCGCGCTGGTCTTCGGCCTGATGCACCTGGTGGGCGTCGCGGCCCAGGCCCGCGGGGCGCGCCCGGTGCGCGGCCGCCGCTACGCGCCGCTGATCGCGGCGGTCCTCGTGCTGCCCGGACTCGCCTGGCCCTACCTCAACGGCTCGATCCTGCAGCCCGGTTCGTTCCAGAAGCTCCCCACGTACTGGCAGACCACCGCCGACTGGCTGGAGAAGTACTCCCCCGACTCGCGTGCCCTGGTGGTCCCCGCGACCGCGCACGGCATCTACACCTGGGGCTCCCCCATCGACCAGCCGCTCGACGTGCTCGCCGACTCCCGCTGGGCGCAGCGCGACTACGTGCCGTTCGGCACGCCGGGCAACCGGCGCGCGATGGACGCCGTCGAGCAGGCGCTGATGACCGGCTCCGAAGTCCCGGGCCTGCACGACTACTTGTCGCGCGCGGGGCTGCACTACGTCGTCGTACGCAACGACCTCGACCCCGACCAGATCGGCAACGTGCCGACCTCGACGGTCAAGCGCACCCTGACGGAGTCCGGCTACCGGCGCGTCACCGGCTTCGGCCCGACCGAGACCGGCGGCAGGATCCCGAACGACACCCCCCTCCAGGTGGAGGGCCTCTATCCGCGCCAGCGCGCGGTGGAGATCTACGCCCCCGCCTCCGGTGCCGAGCGCCCCGGCCAGGCGAGCCTGAAGCCGGTGTCGAACACGGCGGTGGTCAGCGGCGGACCCGAGTCCCTGCTGCCGCTCTCCGCCGACCCGGCCATGCGCGACCGCCCGGCCGTCCTGACCGGCGACAACCACCCCGGCGTCGGAACTCCCGGCCTCCAGGCGGTCGGTGACGGCCTGCGCCGCGCCGACACCCGCTTCGGTCTGGTCAACTCCAACACCTCGTACACGTACGGCCGCGACGAACGCAACGCGCCCGACGCGCTCCAGGACCCCGGCAAGAAGCCGCACCAGATCCTGCCGACGAAGGGCATCGAGCACCAGACGACGGCGGAGCTGCGCGGCGCGAAGTCGGTGACGGCGTCCTCCTACGGCAACTGGCTCTTCCACCTGCCGCAGTACGACCCGGTGAACGCCTTCGACGGCAACCCGGATACCGCCTGGGCCGAGGGCAACGCCGGTTCGGGCAAGGGCGAATGGCTCAAGGCCGAGTTCAACGCGGCGATCGACGTGCCGTCCGCCTTCCGCGTCACCCCGCTGCCGCAGGACGGCGGCGCGCGCTCGGCGCCCACCCGGATCCGCGTGGAGACGTCGCACGGCAGCGTCACCAGCAACCTCCAGCCCGACGGCACGCCCCAGCGGGTCAAGGCCGTCGCCGGCTCCACCAAGTGGATCAAGATCACGATCCTGGACACCCAGGAGGCCCAGCCCGGCCTGACGGGCGCGGGCTTCTCCGAGATCAGCCTCCCCGACGTCCGCGTCACCAAGCTCCTCCAACTCCCCACGGACGCCGCGAAGTCGACGGACGCCCGGTCGACCACTTACTCCCTGCACCGCTCGTCCGACCCGGGCGCCCTCTCCCAGGTGAACACCGAGTCGGGCCTGCACCGCCGCTTCACCACGGCGGCGGACGGCGAGTACGAGGTGAAGGCCAGCGCGGTCGCCGTGCCCGGCAGGGAACTGGACGAGCTGCTCTACAAGGTGGCGCCCGAACAGCGGCAGCAGATCATCGCGACGGCGGACTCCACCGCACGCCTCGGCAGCGGCCTGTCCCCGCGCAACCTGACCGACGGCGACCTGACGACGGGCTGGATCGCGGGCACCACCAACCGCCCGGTGATCCACCTCAAGTGGCCGGACAAGCAGCCGGTCGGCGAGATCGTGCTGCCCGCCGCGGGCGGCCTCTCGACCCGCCCCGAGAAGATCGAGATCAGCTCGCCGGACGGCGCGGCGACCGCGGGCGTGGACGAGAACGGCAACGCCCGCTTCGCCCCGATCACCACCGACGAGATGGACATCACCATCACGGAGACGGCGCCGCTGACCGTCCACAACCCGGTGGCGGACGACGACCTCCAGCTCCCCGTGGGCCTCACCGAGGTCTACGTCCCCGCCCTCGACAAGTACCGCACGCCCCAGCCCGACCCCACCGACACCTTCAGCCTCCCCTGCGGCCAGGGCCCGACGATGTCGGTCGACGGCGAGCTGTTCGAGACCAGCGCCAAGGGCAAGGTCCAGGACCTCACGGACCGCCGCCCGGTGGACATCACGCTCTGCCAGGAGGGCAGGAAGGCGGCCACCGTCAGCCTCGACGCCGGGGCGCACAGCGTGGAGACGGGCGACGCGGGTCCGCTCACGGTCATGGACGCCTCGCTGACCACCGGCACCCCGGGCCAGGTCGACAAGGCATCGCGCGACCTGGAGATCAAGGACTGGCTCGGCGACCGCCGCGAGCTGACGGTCGGCTCCGGGGCGGCCTCGTACCTCAGCACGTACGAGAACGTGAACGACGGCTGGAAGGCCACGCTCAACGGCAAGGAACTGACCTCGCTGCGGCTCGACGGCTGGCAGCAGGCCTGGCTGGTGCCGCAGGGCGAGGGCGGCACGGTCAAGCTCACCTACGAGCCCTCGCAGATCTACGAGATCGGCCTGATCCTGGCCGGAGTGGCGGTCCTGGGCCTGATCGGCCTGGTCCTGATCCGCCGCCGCGACCCCAACCCGGACGCGCCCGCCCCGGCCCCGCCGGCCCCGGGCCCGGTCCTCGGCGCGGTGGCGCTGACGCTCGTGGCCGTGGTCGTCGCGGGCCCGTTCGCCCTGCTGGTCCCGGCCCTCGCCCTGCTCGCCTGGTACCGCCACGCGCTGCTGGTGCCGATCGCCTTCGTGGCGATGGCGGGCGCGGGCATCGCGGCGGCCACCGGGGCGGGCGAGCCCATCGCGTCCGACGCGGGCGCGTTCGGCCCGACGGCCCAACTCCTCGCGCTCATCGCCCTGTTCGCGGCCCTGGTGACCGTGCGGGAGCAGACACGCCCGCACACCGTGGATACGTTGGAGCAGGAGCGGCCACCGGAGCCACCGCCCTACGCCCCGTCGAACCCCGCCACCTTGAACCTGGGCCCCGACCGGGACCTGGGCACCCCCGCGGCGCCCCCGCTCCCCCAGCGCAGACGCGGTGACAACGGCCCGGCGGGCCCCACAGTCTCGGCCAGGGGCCCCGCATCGGGACAGCCGGACCCGGCCCCGTCGGGACGGGCCACGATCCGCTTCCCGCGCCGCAGGCAACGGACCAGCACGCCGGACACGGGGAAGGACACATGACCGCACTCGACCACCCGGCACACCAGGCGGACGGCGGAGGACCGCCCCTGCGCGTGCCGTTCCCCGTCGTGGACGAGGTCTCCCGGCACTGCCTCCAGGAGGAGGAGCCGGAGACCGTCCACATAGAAGTGCACCTGCCGGGCACCCCGGACCCGGACCGCCTCCGGGCCGCCTTCCACGAGGCCCTGCGCCGCCACCCGCGCATCCTGATGCGCGAGGCGAAGGGCCCGTGGTACCGGCGCCGCTACGAGTGGGAGCTGACCGCGGAGCCCGACACCGAGCCGGTCTCCTTCCCGCCCCCGGAACGGGACGCCCTGAAGCGCGCCAGGGAACGCGCCCTGTCCCAGGCGCCGCCCCTGGCCTCCTCACCGCCGATCCGCCTGGAGGTGGTGACGGCGGAACCCGGCCGCGCGGAAGGCCCCGCTCCGGAAGGGACGGAGCGCTCCACGTCGGAGCACCCCACGACGGGGCCCGCGGCGGACGAGGCGCCCGCCACCGGCTCCGTCCTGTTCCTGACGATCAACCACACGGCCCTGGACGGCCCGGCCTGTCTGCGCGTGCTGGCCACGGCGGCGGAGATCTACGGGGGCAAGGACAACTCCCCGGCCGCGCCCCCCACCCGTACGCCCGACCAGGGCACCCAGGAGCAGCCGCCCGCGCCCGAGGCCCCCTCCGGCTGGAGTCCGCCCGCCCGCGTGGCCAAGGGCAGCCCGGAGCCCTCGCCCGGCAACGGCATGCTCGTCGTGGAGCTCCCCGTGCCGCGACGCCCCAAGGGCTCCCCCTTCACCGTCAACGACCAGCTCATGGTCGCCACGGCCTTGATGATCGCCCACTGGAACCGCGAACACGGCGCCGGTCCGCGCCCGTTCCGCATCACGATGCCCGTGGACGACCGGCCCAGGGACGCCGGCATGCCGATCGGCAACGGCACCCGCCTGGTCGAAGTGCCCTTCGGTGCCGAGGAGTTGGCAGACCGGGACTGGACCCCCGAGGCCATCCGCGACCTGCTGCGCCGCACCTCGGACCGCACCCGCGCCCTCAAGGCCCTGGCCCGCCCCCAACTGGGCCACGGCGCCGCGCTGCTGACCGCCCCCGTGCTCCCGGTCGCCCTGCGGGCCGCGGTGACCAGGGGCCTGCGCAGGGCGGCCGCGCCCTGGACGTCCACGACCCTGCTGAGCAACATCGGCCGCATCCCGTACGCCCTGGACTTCGGCGACGCGGGCCGCGCCCACGCCGTGTGGTTCTCCGCGCCCGCCCGCATGCCGCGCGGCCTGACCGTGACGACGGCGTCGACGGCGGGCCGGCTGCACCTCGCGCTGCGCTGGTCGAGGACGCTGCTGAGCCACGGCGACGGGGCACATCTGCGTGATCTGTTCGAGCACTACCTGCACGCGACGGAACACACGGAGGAGGGCCCGAAGTGACGGCGCAGACGACCGAGCAACACCGGCCGGGCCTACGGGACTTCTACGAGAACCCGGCCGTCCCCGTGGCATCGGGCGACGCCCGCACGCTGCGCCAGGCCCGGATCCTGGCCGCCGCCCTCGGCCCGGCCACCTCTCCCACGACACCGACCGCCCCCGCCACCATCCTGGACATCGGCTGCGGTGACGGCACGGCGGCGGCCACCGCGGCACCCCTCCTGGCCGGGCACCGCCTCATCGGCGTCGACTGGTCCCAGGACGCCCTGAAGCGCGCCCACGCCCACCTCCCGTACGTCGTACGCGGTGAACTCACCGACGGCGGGCTGCCGTTCGCGACGGGCTCGGCGGACGCCGTCCTGTTCAGCGAGGTGATCGAGCACCTCGTCGACCCGGACAGCGCGCTCGACGAACTGAGAAGGGTGCTGCGGCCGGGCGGGCACCTCATGCTGTCCACGCCCAACCTCGCCGCCTGGTACAACCGGGGCCTGCTCCTGGCCGGCGTGCAGCCGGTGTTCTCCGAGGTGAGCCTGCGCGGCATCCACGGCCGCCCCGGCAAGGAGGTGGTGGGGCATCTGCGCCTGTACACGGCCCGCGCGCTGCGCGAGTTCGTGACGGCGGCGGGCTTTCACGTGACCGGCCTGACCGGCGCCCCCTTCCACGGCGTGCCGCGCCCGCTGCGCGCCCTGGACCGGCTGGCCTGCGCCGTGCCGAGCGCCGCGTCGATCCTGCTGCTGCACGCCCGAAGGACTTGAGTCCGATGTGGTGGGGTGTGGCCGCGGCGCTGCTCGCGAACGTGCTCTACAGCACCGGATTCGTCCTGGAGAAGCGGGCGTTGACGGCGATGCCGTCGGTGAGCGTGCGCAATCCGGCCCGGCTGCTGCGCCAGGTGCTCGGCAGCCCGCTGTGGATCGGCGGCTCCCTCGCGCTCGCCGCGGGCTTCGGCGCCCAGCTCGCGGTCTACCGCACGCTGCCGATCGCCGCGGCGCAGGGCATCTTCGTCTCGGGCCTCGTGCTGCTCCTGCTGCTCTCCTCGGTGCTGCTCGGCGAGCAGACGTCGGGCCGCGAACGGTACGCGGTCGGGGCGATCCTGCTGGCGCTCCTGATGGTGGTCCTCTCGCTGAGCGAGAACTCCGACACGGTCGGGCACGGCGCGCCCGTGCCGCTGGTCCTCACGGTGTGCCTGCCGTCGCTCGCGGCGGGCGTCTGGCTGTACGGCTCGGCGGAGCGCCGCTCCAAGCACCGGCACCGGCAGCCGACGGCGGGCGTCGAGTACGGGGTCGCGGTGGGCCTGCTGTACGGCGTGAGTTCGCTGGCCATCAAGGGCGTGTCCAGCTATCTGACGACGGAGGGCATCGGCGGCGCGCTGCTTGATCTGCTGCGCTCCCCGTACCCGTATCTGCTCCTGTTCACCGGCGCGTTCGGCCTGGTCATGTCGCAGGCGGCGCTCCAGCGCTGCCGGGCCTCGCTCATCGTCCCGGTGTGCACGACGGTTACTTCGCTGTTCACGGCGGTACTCGGGACGCTGGCGTTCGGCGAGGCGCTGCCGCACGAGCCGGTGCGGCTCGCGCTGCGGATCGCGGGCACGGTCCTCGCGGTCTGCGTGCTCCTCGCCATGCCGAAGCACGACGGCACGGCTCCCCGACCCACGCCCCCCACCAAGGAGTTGACGAGCGGATGAACCCCGACGACCCGCTGCTGAAGATCCTGGCCTGCCCACTGGACAAGGGCCCGCTGCACCTGCTGAGCCCGGCCGATCCGCTCGGCGCCGAGCCGGTCCTCGAAGAGGCCCTGTACAACCCCCGGCTGCGGCGCCGCTATCCGATCGTCGACGGGGTCCCGCAGCTCCTGCCGTCCTCCGGCGAGCAGGTCCCCGAGGACGAGCACGAGCGGCTGCTCAAACGGATCTCACCGTGACGGGGGCCCCATGACCTTCGCCGCGCGCGTCGCGCCCTACGTCCCCGACCGTCTCGTCGCTGCCCTGGCCCGGCTCGTCTATCCGCGCTTCGAACCGGAGCTGGCCCGTCTCGCCGACCTCTGCCCGCCGGACTGCGGCACCGCCGTGGACGTCGGCGGCTGGTACGGCCCCTGGTCGGCGCGGCTCGCCGCGCGCGCGGAACGGGTGGTGGCCGTGGAGCCCGTGCCGCACCTGGCGCGCCTCCTGGACGCCAGTACGCCGGGCAACGTGCGCGTGGTCAGCGGCGCGGCGACGGACCGGCCGGGCACCGCCCGGCTCTGGCTGCCGCGGGGCGACCGCGGGGAACGGGGGGTCTCCTCCCTGGTCCGCCGCGACATCCACGCCACCGCCGTCGACGTGCCGTGCGTGACCCTCGACGGGCTCGGCCTGCGCGACGTCCACTTCGTCAAGATCGACGTGGACGGCAACGAGCTGCCGGTGCTGCGCGGCGCGCGGGAGCTGATCGACCGCGACCGCCCGGCGATCTTCATCGAGCTGGAGTCCCGGATCCAGCCGATCCAGCCGATCGTGGAGCTCCTGACCGGCCACCACGGCTACCGGGGCTGGGTCCTCCCGCACGACACCTGGCTGCCGCTCGCCGCCTTCGACCTGGAGGCGCACCAGCGGGACACCTCCTACGTCGTGTCGCAAGGGCTGCTGCGCCGGGTGCTCACGCCGAGACGCCCGCGGTACGTCAACTCGGTGCTCTTCCTTCCCGAAGGCCGCCGCCCGGGAGCGGGCGCGGTGCGCGACGATGGGGCACATGTCCGCTAGCCCCGCCGCGTCCCCCGGTCCCTTCACCCCGCTGGACTTCCAGCTGGTCCTGCTGCGCCGCATGGCCGACCACAACCCGGACCTCGTGGAGAGCGCACGGCACGAACTGGGCGTCTCCATCGCCGAGATGCGCGAGGCCAACCGGCGCTGGCAGGCGATGACCAGATCGGCCAGGTCCCGGGGCGCGGCCGCCCGCTACCGCTCGGTGCTCGGCGCCCCGGAGTCGACCGCCCGCAGGCCGATCGGCGATCTGGAGTGCGAGGCGCTGCTCTGGCCGGTGCCGCTCTGGCCCGGCCTGCGCTTCGAGGTGCTGCTCGCGCCGAACGGCGCGGTGTGGAACGAGTGGCTGGTGCGGGCTCCGGGGGCGGCGGGCCCGGTCCTGCGCACGCTCGACGACCTGACGCCGTGGTCGTGCACGGTCGACGAGGCGGCCCGCGCTTTCGCGCCCGCGCGGCCCATGGAGGGGACGGCGCCGACGCGCTGGCGGCTGGCGTTCAGCGCGCCGGACGCGGGGGGTGAACGGCGGCGCTGCGTCGCGGAGTTCACGTGGGGGCTGCTCCAGCGGACGGAGTTGCCCGACGCGTGAGGCGGCGGCACCGCGCCGCACCGCCCGCCCCGGCGCCAAGGCCGGGCGGTGCGCCGGGTGCGTCCGCTCGGAGAATCTCAGAGGACGAAGACGCTCTGCGCGGTCTCCGTGTGGTACGTCTCGCCCGGGTACACGAGCCATTCGACCTGGCCGGTGCAGCCCGGTCCCGTGTGGACCTCGGCGATGGCGTCGGTGTGGTTGGTCACCGCGGACGGGAACCGGTCCACGGGGTAGCAGCCGCTCGGGTCCTCGTACGCCGCGCCGTTGACGACCAGGACCCCCTGGGCCGCGTACGCCGAACTCGGCACGGACAGTGCCAGTGCCGCGGCCGCAGCGAGTGCCCCGAGCGCCGTGGTCATGCGTCGTCGCCTCATGCGTGTACCCCTCCACCACGTGGACCGCTCCCGCCGCGATCCACTTGAGTGACCAAAAGTAGCGGATCAGACACGTCCCGTAACCGGCGCACGGGAGCGGACTCCGCCCCGCCCCGCACGCCGCACGCCGCACCCCGTCCGTGGCACCCTTGCCCGCATGACCGCCCCCGCGCCGCACGGCATCGGCCCCGAACCCGCCCTGGGCGGGCTGTGGCGGGGGCGGATCTGCAAGGGCACGGTCACGGCGATCGCGCCGTTCGGGGCCTTCGTGACGGTCAACGGCACCAAGGGCCTGCTGCGGCTGCCGGAGATCGCCCGGGAGCACATCGACCACCCGTCGGACGTCCTGCGCGTGGGCGACGAGGTCACCACCGAGGTCCTGATGGTCGACCTGGCCCGCGCCCAGCTGATCCTCTCCCGCAAGGCCCTCCTGCCGGACCCGTGACGGCCACCTCAAACCCGAACCCCGGCCTTGTTCGGCCCTTCCAACATCTGCTTATGATTCAGCGGTGTTCGATTCACGGCACATCAAGACGTTTCACGAAGTGGTCCGGGCCGGGTCGTACTCGGCGGCCGCCCGCTCGCTCGGCTATACGCAGCCGGCGATCACCCAGCAGATGAAGGCGCTCGAACGGTCCGTGGGGACCCCGCTGTTCACGCGGGTCGGGCGCAGCATGCGGCTCACCGAGGCCGGTGAGGCGCTGTCGCGGCACGCGGGGATCATCCTCGCCGACATCTCCACCGCGCAGCAGCAGATGAACGCGATCACCCGGCTGCGTTCGGGCCGGGTGCGGCTCTGTGCGTTCCCCAGCGCCAACGCCACCCTCATCCCCGAGGCGCTCGCCGCCCTCGCCGCCGGGCATCCGGGGGTGCGCGTGGAGCTCCTGGAGGACGAGCCGCCGGAGTCGCTGCGGCGCGTGGTGCGCGGCGAGTGCGACGTGACACTCGCCTTCACCTATCCCGGCCTGCGCGAAGAGGTGCCGGACGAGCTGGTGGAGATCCCGCTCATGGAGGACCAGCTGACGGTCCTGATGCCGACCGGGCACCCGATGGCCAGACGGCGTTCGGTCAAGCTCGCCGAGCTGGCGCAGGAGCGGTGGATCGCGGGCTGCCCGCGCTGCCGCGCCAACTTCCTGCACGAGTGCGCCGAACTCGGCTTCGCGCCCGACATCGCGTTCACCACCGACGACAACCTGGTGGTGCAGAGCCTGGTCGCCGAGGGGCTCGGCGTGGCGATGATGCCGGGGCTCGTCCTGAACTTCCTCTGCCACCGGAAGGTGACGGGCCGCGCCCTCGACCCGGCGTCCCGGCGGCAGGTGTCGGCGTACGTCCTCAAGGACCATCTGCGCATTCCGGCCACCGCGCTCGTCGTCGACGTACTGAAGACCGTGGCGGCCAACCGCGTCGGCTGCTGAACGGGGGAAGGGCCGCGGGCGCCCGTCCGCCTCGCCCCCGGGCCCACCCTTGGACCCATCCATAAGCAGAAGTTTCAGTACGGCGAAAGAACTGTCGTTGGACGTGATGGACGAGGCGGCACGACGCTGCCTGTATGACCACTACGACCGCGTACCGGGCCGCCCGGACCACCGCACGCCTGGACTCCCTCGTCGCCGACGTGCGCGAGGCCGTGGGACGCGGCCTGCCGCCCGACCTGACCGCGTACCTGGTCGGCGAGCGCCTGGCGCCGCACCTCGGCGCCGCCGATCTGCTCACGGACGAGCAGTGCGAGGGCGACCCCGAGTGTTACCGCCAGCACGTGCTGCACGCCGAGCAGGACGGCAGCTTCTCCATCGTGGCGCTGGTCTGGCTGCCGGGGCAGCGCACCTCCATCCACGACCACGTGTCGTGGTGCGTCACGGGAGTGCACGAGGGCGAGGAGCACGAGCGCCGCTACCGGCTCGTGCCCGCGGAGGAGAGCGGCGGCCCCGCCCGGCTGCTCGCCACCGAGGACGTGGTCAACCCGCAGGGCGCGGTCTGCGGCTTCGCGCCGCCCGGCGACATCCACCGGGTGTGGAACGCGTGCGGCTCGCGGGCGATATCCCTGCACATCTACGGCGCGGACATAGCCCGCCTCGGCAGCAGCGTGCGCCGGGTGTACGAGCTCCCGGCCGACCGGTAATGGCGCTGCTCGGAGAGCGCGCCAAGTCCCGTACGGGGAGCGTCACTTCCTCCCTCGTACGGCCCACGGGCAAGCCGGGCAAGGCGCCGGGACTGCTCCTCGCCGCGCTCGGCGTCGCGCTGGCCTGGGGCGTGCACCTGCTGCTCCCCGGCGTGCCGATGCTCACGGCCGCGGTGGTCCTCGGCATCGTCGCGGCCCATCTCCCGGGCCGGGCGCGGACGTTCGTGCGCGGCACCGGCAAGCCGGGCCTGACGTTCGCGGGCAAGCGCCTGATGCGCGTCGGCATCGTGCTGCTCGGCCTGAAGCTCAGCCTGGACGACGTGCTCGGCCTCGGCTGGGCGTCGGTCGCGATGGTGCTGTGCGTGGTGGCCGTGACCTTCTTCGGCACCTGGTGGCTCGGCCGCCGCATGGGCCTGCCGGGCGACCAGCCGCTGCTCATCGCCACCGGCTACTCGATCTGCGGCGCGTCCGCGATCGGCGCGGTCAGCGAGGTCTCGGAGAGCGACGAGCGGGACACCGCGACCTCGGTGGCCCTGGTGACGCTCTGCGGCACCCTCGCCATCGCCGTACTCCCGCTGCTCCAGCACCCGTTGGGGCTCACCGACGCCGAGTTCGGGCGCTGGGTGGGGGCGAGCGTGCACGACGTGGGGCAGGTCGTGGCGACCGCGCAGACCGCGGGCGCCGGCGCGCTCGGCGACGCGGTCCTGGTCAAGCTGATGCGCGTCGCGCTGCTCGCGCCGCTCGTCGCCGCGGTGGCCCTCTCGGTGCGGGCCCGTTCGCGGCACACGGCCGCCGTCGGGACCGCCGGGGCCACGGGGGACGCGCCCGCCAGAGCGGCCAAGCGCCCGCCGCTCGTGCCGCTCTTCGTCGCCGGTTTCCTCGCCATGGTGGCCCTGCGCACCACGGGCCTGCTGCCCGACGGCGCCATCGACGCGGCCCAGACGGCGCAGGAACTCCTGCTCGCCGCCGCCCTGTTCGGGCTGGGCAGCGCGGTGGACCTGCCGTCCCTGACCCGCACCGGCGGGCGCGTCGCGGCGCTCGGGCTCTGCTCGTGGGGCGTGATCGCCGGGATCTCGTACGTGGGCGTGGTCCTGACGTACTGAGCCTCTTCGACATCGGGAGCCCTTGCGGACAGAAGTCGTCCGCAAGGGCTCCTACCGTGTGGGGCATGGAGACGAACACGGGCATCCACCCCTTCCGCATCGACGTCCCGCAGGCCGAGCTCGACGACCTGAACGACCGCGTCACCCGCACCCGCTGGGCCCCCGAGACACCCGGCCAGGGCTGGACCCGGGGCACTCCCGTCGACTACCTCAAGGAGCTCGCCGCGTACTGGGCCGACGGCTACGACTGGCGCGCGTGGGAGGCACGACTGAACGCGCATCCGCAGTTCACCACCGAGATCGACGGCCAGAACATCCACTTCCTGCACGTCCGCTCCGACCGCCCCGACGCCCTGCCGCTGCTCCTCACGCACGGCTGGCCCGGCTCGGTCGTGGAGTTCCTGGACCTGATCGGACCGCTCTCCCGCGACTTCCACCTGGTGATCCCCTCGCTGCCCGGCTTCGGCTTCTCGGGACCGCTGGGCGAGAGCGGCTGGAACACCCGTCGCATCGCCCGCGCCTGGGCCGAGCTGATGCGCAGGCTCGGCTACGGAAGGTACGGCGCGCAGGGCGGCGACATCGGCAGCGGTGTCACGCGCGAGCTCGGCGTCGTGGACCCGGAGCACGTCGTCGCCCTCCACGTGAACGGCGGCACCACCTACCCCAGCGCCGCCGAGGACGACCCCTCGCTCACCGACCGCGAACGCGCCAGGGTGCGGCGCATGAACGAGTTCATGAGCGAGGCGGGCGGCTACATCGCGATCCAGTCGACCAGGCCGCAGACCCTCGCGTACGGCCTCAGCGACTCACCCGTCGGCCAACTCGCCTGGATCGTGGACAAGTTCAGGGACATGACGAACCTGGAGAAGGAGCTTCCCGACGAGGCGGTGGACCGCGACGCGCTGCTCACGAACGTCACGATCTACTGGCTGACCAACACCGCGGCCTCCTCCGCCGCCGTCTACTACGAGGAGGCGGCGAGCTGGGGCGAGCAGGAGCCGTCGTCCGTACCGCTCGGCGTCGCGCAGTTCACCGTGCAGGACATCGCGCTGCGCCGCGACGAGGAGAAGGCCAACAACGTGGTGCGCTGGCGCGACTACGACAGGGGCGGGCACTTCGCGGCCCTGGAGGCCCCCGACCTGCTCCTCACGGAGATCAGGGAGTTCTTCGCGGAGTACCGGTAAGGACACCGGCAACGGAAGCCGTCACGGATCGGCCACGGAGCGGCGATCCGAACAACGGATGGGAACGACTGGGCAGTTGTTCCCTGGAACAGGTGATCGTTCCGTCAGGGATTGCGCGGGGCCCCTGCGATTGACGATGCTTACGTTGCGCAAGCGACGGGCTGCAGACCGTAACCGCGCACCCGGTCCATGTCCCATACAGGGCCGGGGAGTTGGTCCCGAAAGTCCCACACGGAAGCACCAAGGAGAAGCGCCACCATGAACCTCATCACCGACGTCCTCGCCGGCCTCGTCCACTTCGTCGGCTGGCTGGTCTGACGTCACCCGTAGTCCGCAGCGGCGCCGCCTCTCCCCGTCCCACGGAGAGGCGGCGCCGCCGCGTTCAGCGGGTGGCGGCGACGGCGTCCGGACGGGCCGGGGCGCCGGTGGCGGCCGTGACGGCCGGGTAGAAGTCCCGGGCCGCTCCCCCGCCGTCCTTCGCCCTGCCGAGCAGGCTCGCCGGGTACTCCACGAGCCAGTAGCTCGCCGCGCCGACGGCCAGCGCCACCAGCACCACGACGAGCACCGCGAGCGGGAAACCGGCCTGCGCGGCGGGCAGCAGCCCCGCGGCGTCGAGCTCCAGCATCACCGGCTCGTGCCAGATGTAGAGGCTGTAGCTGATCAGCCCCACGGCGGTGACCCAGCGGGCCCGCAACAGGCCGTGCCAGCGCACCCGTTCGCGCTCGCGCCGCCGGACGTGCAGCGTCGCGTACAGCAGCACGGCCCAGAGCAGCGCGGCCAGCGGGTGGTAGAAGGTGTGCGCGAAGTTCTCCGGTGCGGAGAGGTACGACAGGGCGTACAGGCCGCCGAACGCCGCGACGGACAGCGCGGTGGCAGTGCGTGCGCCGATCCTGCCCCGCTCGTCGCCCAGCGCGGTGAGCAGCACGGCGAGCGCCATGCCCGCGGCGAATCCGCCGAAGCGGGCCTGCGGGCCGAAGTACACCGGCCAGTCGGTGTGCGGAACGCGCAGCACGTAGTGCGCGTACGCGATCCAGCCCGCGGGCAGCGCGAAGAGCGCCGCACAGCCCGACGCACACAGCGCCACCCGCGCCCCACGGGTGGCCCGCCGCCGGCAGGCGCGCACGGCGAGCGGTCCGAGCACCACCAGGGTGAGGTAGAAGGCGACTTCCAGGGACAGGGACCAGGAGGGGCCGAGCGTGTAGAAGATCCGCTCCCGGTCGAAGACGTGCGTGAACGTGAGGTGTTCGAGCAGGTCGCGCCAGTCACCGGGCAGCGTCGGATTGCGCGTCGACCAGACGACGAGGACCGCGAGGAAGTACAGCGGCAGGATCCGCACGGCCCGCCGGAAGAGGAACACCCGGCCCGGCCTGACCGCGCCCTCCTTGCCGTCGATCGCGGCCCGCGCGTACGACAGCGTGAGCAGGTACGCGGACATCACGAAGAAGAGGTCGATCACTTCGAGCGAGACCAGCGCCCCGAGGTAGGGGTCGTCGACGGGTGCGTGGGCGCCCCCGGCGTCGTACCGGTAGTACTGCTGCCACACGTGGAAGACGACCGTGCTGAGCGCGGCGAGACCGCGCAGGCCCTGGAGTTCGAGCGCCCGGCCGCGCGGGGCGGGCGAGGTCACGAGCCGCCCCCGGCCCCGGCCCCGACGGGACCGGCCGCCGCGGCGGCCCGCGGCGTCACCCGCCACTGCCGGTCGCCGAGCACCTCCTTGAGGTGCGCGGCCCGCGCCACCATGTTCTTGAAGTGCGTGTAGAAGAACGTCGACACGAGCAGGTAGCGCCAGAACCAGCCCTTGTGGAGCCGGAGTTCGGGCACGGCGAGCCGCCAGGCGAAGGCCGCCTGTACCAGTCCGGCCGAGAGGGTGACCGCCGCCGCGATCAGGCAGACCGGCACCGCCCAGTCGAGCCGGTCCGCGCCGCCCGCGCGCCAGGCGGCGTGCAGCAGGATGGGCAGGATCTGCAGGGTCAGCCACGGCTGGACCTCGCGCCAGCCGAGCAGCACGAAGAGCCCGGCCTTCTGGCGCCGGGTGAAAACGGGCGAACGCAGGCCGCGCCAGAGGTGTTCGAGGGAGACCTGGAGCCAGCCCTGCGCCCACCGCGAACGCTGGTTCCAGAGCGGCCGCAGCAGGGTGGGGGCCAGCTCGCGCGAGATGAGGGTGCGGTCCATGGCGATGCGGGCGCCCTCGTTCAGGGCGCGCATCGTGGAGTCGATGTCCTCGGTGAGCATCGAGCCGTGCATCCGGGTGCGGGCGAGCAGGTCGGTGCGCCAGAAGCCGTTGGAACCGCCGAAGACCCCGAAGCCGTACAGCCGCGTACGGCCGGGGTGGCTGACCGCGTAGATCGCCTCGAACTCGACGGCCACCAGGCGCGCCACCCAGGAGCTCTCGCCGTTGCGTATGACGCAGTGGCCCTGCACGACGTCGTAGCCGTTGGACAGCCAGTCCCAGGCGTGCCGGAAGGCGTCGGGGGCCGGATGGTGGTCGGCGTCGAAGATCCCGACGAACTCGCCGCGCACCCGCGTCACGGCCGCGTTGAGGTTCTGCGCCTTGGAGGTGCTGCCCGGCACGGGCAGGAGCACCAGGCGCGGGTCGCGGCGCGCGATGTCCCGCAGGGTGTCCTCCACGGGCAGCGGGTGCGGGGTGTTGTACGCGAGGACGATCTCCAGCTCGTTCGGGTAGTCCAGGCGCAGGAACGACTCGACGGTGTCGACGATCGTCGCCGCCTCGTTCGGCAGATACGCGGCGATGACCGCGCTGGCCGCCGGGTACGGCTGCGCGGCGGCCTCGGGGCGCTGTTCCGCGTCGAGCGAGAAGAGGCATTCGAGCAGGATGAGCAGCGCGGAGGTGACCAGGCCCGCGACCACGACCCAGTACGCGGCCGCCGCCACGTCCCAGCCCATCGCGTACGCCTGCCGGTAGAGCAGGAACGGCACGCCCACGCCGAGCGCGAGCATCAGGACCGGCGAGAGCAGCGGCGTGAGCGCGGCGAGCAGGGCGCGCGGTCCCGGCCTGGTGCGGCGGTGGCCGTGCGGGGCGGCCGCGCGCATCCACGGCTCGTAGCGCACCGGGCGCAGATCGCGGTGGCGCAGGGCCTCCTCGGCTGCGTCCCGGGCCTGTTCTGCGGCGCGCGCGCCCGCCGTCCCGCCGGTGCGGGCGGAGAGGGAGGTCCAGCCGACGGCCGGGGTGAGCCGGACGTTCTCGTCGGCGACGACGAACCGCGTTCCCGCTACGGCCGCCGCGAACTCCCGCAGACCCGCGGCCGCCGTCTCCTCGTCGACGCCCGGCATCAGGACCAGGAGGCGGCCCTCCTCGTCCCAGCCGAGCCGGTCGCACACGCTGCCGAGCCGCTCCCCGACCTGGGCGAGCCGCTCGGCGACCTCGCGGCGCACGCGCGGCCCGAGCCTGGTCTCCAGGGCCGCCATCTCGGCGACGCGGACGACGGCGAGCACACCGCCGCGCCGGGCCGCCGCGGGCCGCTGGAGTTCACGGTCGAGCTCGGCCATGAAGTGCGGGGCGGAGTACAGGCCGGTGCGCGGGTCGAGGAGCAACTGGTCGAAGGGGACGGGGACCCGGTGCAGTTTGGCCGCTATCCGGGCGGACAGCTCGACCGGGTCGGACGCCTCGGGCACGCAGTCGTCGGCGCCGTGCCGCAGCAGTTCGGCGACCGTGGCGGGCGCCTCGGCCGCGGTGACCATGAGCAGCGGGAGCGCCTGCCCCGCCGGGTCGGCGCGGACCTCGCTGATGACGTCGGTGCCCTGCCGCCGCCCGTCGGGACCGTCGTCGAGGGCGACGATGGCGTCGGGCGTGGCCTGCCTGACCTGGCGGCGCACGTCGCCGGGCACGGCGTGCGTCACCTCGTGGCCGGTCAGCCGGAGGGTGCGGGTGAGCAGTTCCCTGCTGGGACCCGGGGGTCCGACCGCGAGCACATGGGGGTGGCCCGGCGGCGCGGGATCGGAGGTGGTGGACTGGTGCGGTATGAACACCTGTCGGCGGGCGTCGGAACGCCGCAGAACGTCGGACATGAAGGTGGTCCCATCCTGTTCGGATCGTGGGGGGAGGACCGGACTACTGATCGCTGATGTACTCGTACTCGGGCAATCGGCCACATCAGCCTCAGCGATCACTGTGACACCGCACCTTCAACGGCGTAACGCTCTCATTACGCGCCGGTGCAGAGACTGCACCGACCGTGCACGGACCGTTCGGACAACGCACCGACGACGAAAAGAACTTGAGGAGTACGACAACGTGGACCCCCTCTTCCCGGCCCTGACCACCGCACGCGGCGAGGCCCTGCGGTTCGGCGAGCGCTCCCTGACCTACGCCGAACTGGGCACCGTCGCGGGTGCGTTGGCGCACCGGCTGCGCGACGCGGGACGGGTGGCCGTGTGGGCGACCCCCTCCCTGGAGACCGCCGTCGGCGTGGTCGCCGCGCTGCTCGCCGGGGTGCCCGCCGTGCCGCTCAACCCGAAGTCGGGCGACTCGGAACTGGCGCACATCCTCGGCGACAGCGCGCCGTCGCTCGTCCTGGCCGAGCCGGGCGTCCCCCTGCCGTCGGCGCTCGCGGAGCTGCCGCGGCACGACGTCGAGGTGCGGGTGGACGCGGCGGCCGCGGACGCCCCGGGCGGCCTGCCCGCCGAGCCGGACCCCGAGACGCCCGCCCTGATCGTCTACACCTCGGGCACCACGGGCCCGCCCAAGGGCGTGGTCCTGCCGCGCCGCGCGATCACCTCGACCCTGGACGCCCTTGAGGACGCCTGGCAGTGGACCGGCGACGACGTCCTCGTGCACGGACTGCCGCTCTTCCACGTGCACGGCCTGATCCTCGGCATCCTCGGCCCGCTGCGCCGGGGCGGCTCCGTACGCCACCTCGGCCGCTTCAGCACCGAGGGCGTGGCGCGCGAACTCGGCTCGGGCGCGACCATGCTCTTCGGCGTACCGACCATGCACCACCGCATCGCCGAAGCACTGCCGGATTCCCCGGAGTTGGCGAAGGCACTGGCGGGCGCCCGGCTCCTGGTGTCCGGCTCGGCCGCGCTCCCGGTGCACGACCACGAGCGGATCACGGACGCCACGGGACGCCATGTCGTCGAGCGGTACGGCATGACGGAGACCCTCATGAACACCAGCGTCCGCGCCGACGGCGAGCCGCGCGCGGGCACGGTCGGCGTCCCGCTGCCCGGCGTGGAACTGCGCCTGGTCGACGAGACGGACACGGAGCTCACGGACGCGGGCCCCGAGGCGGTCGGCGAGATCCAGGTGCGCGGCCCCAACCTCTTCACCGAGTACCTGAACCGCCCCGACGCGACCGAGGCGGCCTTCGCGGCGGGCGGCTGGTTCCGCACCGGCGACATGGCGGTCCGCGACCCCGACGGCTACGTCCGCATCGTCGGCCGCAAGGCCACCGACCTCATCAAGAGCGGCGGCTACAAGATCGGCGCGGGCGAGATCGAGAACGCGCTCCTGGAGCACGCGGGCGTACGGGAGGCGGCGGTCACCGGCGAGCCGGACCCGGACCTGGGCGAGCGGATCGTGGCATGGATCGTCCCCAAGGACCCTGAAGTCCGCCCGTCCACCGCGGAGTTGGCCTCACACGTGGCAGCACGCCTGGCACCGCACAAGCGGCCGCGGGTGGTGCGGTACCTGGAGGCGCTGCCGCGGAACGACATGGGCAAGATCATGAAGCGGTCGCTGGACGCGGGCTCTTCGAGCTGAGAGGTATCAGCCCCTCCGGCAGAAGTATTCAGCCCCTCCGGCGTTTGAGGAGCGGGGTCCGGGGCGGAGCCCCGCGTCACCGACAGACGCGAGGCTCCGCCCGGAGGGCTACCTCACCCCGACGGCCCGGATGATCTCCTGAGAGACCGACCCCCCACGGGAATCCGTCGCAGACGCCCGCAAGGACACGGACGCGGCGTCACCGGGAACCTTCAACTTCCCACCCCAGGACGCCTTCTTGCCGTCCCGGTCCAGGGAGACGGCCTTCCAGGACTTCCCCTCGTCGTACGAGACGGACAACTGACCGCCCCCCACGACCCCCGTGCCCACCGCCTTCTCGACGTACTCGGCGAAGATCCCGACCCGCACGGTCCGCCCGCCCCGCACCTCGCCGGAGAGGTCCGTGTCCACGTCGAACCCGAGGTTCAGCAAGGGGAGATACGTCTTCTTGTCGGCCGCCGTCTCCTTCGACCGGAAGGTCCACTCGGCGTGCCCCTTCGTGCCGAGGACCCACCGCTCCCGGTCGAGGGCCGTGTCGGTCACGACCTTGTAGGTGTGCTCGGCCGGGTCCGCGTCCCAGACGTACACCGCCGAGCTCTTGCGCCGGTCGGCGCTCACGCCGTCCACGAAGACCTCGCTGTTCTGCGTCATGGACTCCTCGTTCCACACGTCGCCGAAGCCGGTGTGGTCGGGACCCGAGTCGCCCCAGCCGGGCACGTTGAACTCCAGGTTGTTGCCGGTGCGCGTCTGGCCCCAGCCGAGTCCGGTGCCGAGCCAGGGGTGCAACACCGGCTTGAACCAGTCGAGTTCGGTGTGCTTGCCGCCCCGGTAGGCGACGAGCCCGCTGCGCTCCTCCAGGGCGCCGGGACCGGTGGACACGGACTCGTGCCAGAGCTGGCCGGTGCCCGTGGAGACGTACTCCGTGCGCTCGGTCGGGTAGTCGATCTTCTCCTGGAAGCCGATGCCGACCGGGAAGGAGTCGGTGATGGAGTACCGGAACTCGCCGCCCGGCGCGGGCTTCACCGCGTGGAACTTGCTGTCCACCACGCCCAGTTCACGCTTCGTGGGCCGGTAGGTGAGGTCCTTCGGCACGGCGCCCTTGTGGCCGTCGGACAGGTCGTACACGTACGGCGTGTTCACCGTCCCGGTGCTCTCGGCCTTGCGGCCCGCGCCCGCCGCCGCGAGCAGCCGCGCGCCGTCGGCGGCGTCGACCGTGGCGATCTGGAGCGGCCGGTCGGTGTTGTCGTCCGTGCCGAACCAGGCGTTGAGGCGGCCCGGCTGATCGTCCGTCACGAACAGCGCCTTCGCGCCCGCGTCCTGCGCGGCCTGCCCGAGCCGCGCGGGGGTGACGTCCCCCGTACGCCGCACGACGGCCGCCTTGCCGCGCACGTTCTTGCCCGCGTACGCGGCCGGGGTACCGTCACCGGCGTCCACCAGCGCCCAGCCGTGGCGCCCCTCGGCGATCGTCCCGCCGGGCTGCGCCACGGCGTTCCGCACGCCCTTCACGTCCACGAGCGGCTTGCCCAGGCGCCAGACGGTGCGGTACTCGAAGCTGCCCTCGGTGACCTTCGCGGTCGGCGCCGCGAAGATGCTGTCGTACTTCACCGGCACCTGGACGGCGCCCATCAGATCGGCGCCACCGGCCTTCCTGTCGTACTCCATGAGGAGCTGCCGGGTCTCGGTGCGCCGGTCGACCTCGGCCTTGATCTCCCGCAACTTCCGCCCGTCCAGGGTGATTTCGCGGTCCCGGTCGAGCTTGACCTGCGGGTCGGCGAGGAAGCCGAGGCCGAGGGAGTCCCTGCCCCCGGCGCCGCGCACGTCGAGGAAGGACGTGAGCGCGTACGTGCCCGGCTTCAGGCGCAGCTCCAGCGTGCCGGAGTCACCGACGGCCGCCGGGAAGGGGTCGGTGTTCTCCACCAGCTGCTGCACCACCAGGTCGGCGGCGCTCGGGGCGCCGTCGCGGTCCTTGACGTGGACGGTGAGCGTGTACCGCTCCTCCTCCTTGACCAGGCCGAACGCGGTATGCGCGACCTCCTTGCCGCCCGCGCTCGCGACCACCCGACCAGTGGTGTTCCCCACGGGCGCCTTCGCGCCGTCCCCGGTGACGGTGGTCGACGCGGTGCCGTGCGCGGGGACGGTGAGGGTGGCGTCGGCGAGCGAGACCACGCCGTCGGCGGCGCCCTGCGCGCTCAGGCTCAACTCGACTGCCTTGTCAGACGAGTTGGAGTACGTGATGGTCTTGGTGACCGGCTCGTTGTCCTCGTACGGCCAGCCGTAGAAGCCGAAGTCCGCGCTGCCGCTCGCGGTGACCTGCGCGCCGATCGCGTCCGGCACGCTGACCCGGCCCGCGCCCAGCTCGTACGCGGACGCGTCGAGCCGCTTCGAGGTGGACATCAGCGCGTCCTTGAGCTGCGCGGCCGTCCAGTCGGGGTGCTTTTCGGCCAGCAGCGCGGCCACGCCCGCGACGTGCGGGGTCGCCATCGACGTGCCGCTCATCTCGGTGTAGTACCCCTCGCCCTCGGTCAGCTGCGAGCGGGCCGCGAGGATGTCGACGCCGGGCGCCGACAGATCGGGCTTGAGCGCGTGGTCGCCGAGGCGCGGCCCCTGGCTGGTGAAGTACGCGGCCGTGTCCGCGGCGTCGACGGCACCGATGGTCAGCGCGGCGTCGGCGGCGCCGGGCGAGCCGATGGAGGTGGGCGCGCCGGTGTTGCCCGCCGCGATGACGAAGAGGGCGCCGGTCTCCTTGGTCAGGGAGTTCACGGCGGCGGCCATCGGGTCGGTGCCGTCGCTCGCCTCCTGCGAGCCGAGGCTCATCGACACGACCTTGGCGTCGATGTCCTTGGCGGCCCACTCCATGCCCGCGATGATCTCCGACTCGCTGCCGAAGCCCTCGTTGCTGAGCACCTTGCCGACGGCGAGCGTCGCGCCGGGCGCCACGCCCTTCTCCTTGTTGCCCTCGGCGGCGGCGCCGCTGCCGCCCACGGTCGAGGTGACGTGGGTGCCGTGGCCGTTGCGGTCGGCGACCTCCTCGCCCGCGATGAAGCTCTTGGTCTCGCCGACGCGGTCCTTGAGGTCGGGGTGGCCGGTGTCGACCCCCGTGTCGAGGACGGCCACCTTCACCCCCTTGCCGGTGAGCCCGGCCTGCCACGCCTCGGGGGTGCCGATCTGCTCGTTGCTCCGCGCCATGTCGGCCTCGACGCGCCCGTCGAGCCAGACCTTCCGGACGCCGAGGGCCTGACCGGCACGGGATGCCTTACCGGCAGCCGACGCCTTGCCCGTGCCCGACGCCTCACCGCCGCCCGCCGCCCGGCCGGTGCCGGAGATCTCGTCCCGCAGGGACCTCCACAGCGCCTCCGGCCGCTCCGCGCTGACGGCGGCGCCGTCCACGCTGGGCAGCGAGCGCACCTTCTCCGTGCCGCGCGGCAGCTCGCGCGCGGACCGGCCCGCGCCCTTGTCGTAGGTGACGATGAGCGGCAGCGCCGGGGCCGCTCCCCCGGCCTCGGCCCCCGTCCCGGGAGTGCCGAGGCCCTGCCGGATCAGCTCCGTCACGTCGAACAGCCGCTCGTCGAGGGTGCCGGCGCGCAGCGCGGACCGTGCCTCGTCGGGCACGACGGTGATGTGCCCGTCGGCTATCCGGCTGCGCACGGCCCCGCTCGCCCCCCGGGGCCGCTCGACCGTGACGGACTGCTTGCCGCCGGGGAGCGGGTGGACGGTGACCCGGTCGCCGGTGATCAGGGTGACGGTCTGGGCGGCACGTCCGGTACGGGTGGCCGGGGGCGCCTGCGCCGAGCCGTCGGGGACTGCGTCGGCGGTGGCGCTCTGCCCGGCAGGAAGCAGGGCGAACACGAGACCGGCGGCGGCCGCGAGCCCGGCTCTTCGCCGCGCGGGGGCTCTGGTCATGGGGCTGCCTCTCTTCGTCGGACCCGGGCGGGGGTGATGCCCGAGTGCTGCGAAGAGTGTCAGGGTCCTTTTGTCGCAGGGGAGTTGACGGGAAGTGGCGGGAAGCCGCCAGGGCACCTTCCCGCCAGCGGCCGCCGCCCGGACGCGCGCGGGCGGGACCCCGCAGGGCGTACGGAAAGACCTCACATCGGCGTACGCAAAGGCGGCACATCGGCGAGTATCCGCCTTTTCGCCACGCAGCCGTCGGGGTCCACTGGAACCGGGGGATCGGGGAGCCGTCGGTATCGGGGGTACCGGGGATATCGGAGGTATCGGGAGTTATCGGGGGGCCGTCCGTCTCGAATCCGTCTTCGGCCGCGGCCACGTCCTTCGGTTCGGCTGCGCCGCCGTCAGGGGGCCTTCCCCGCCAGGGGGTTCGTCCGCAGGCGGGGCCGGTCCGCCCCGGCTGCGACGCCTGGAAGACCACCCGTGCGGCGGCACCCCGCCCGGCTCATCCCAGCGCGCGCGCCGCCCGCGCCCCCCGCACGATGCGAGAACAGGACCGCCGTCCGACGGTCCGTACGGTCTGCGCTCTCGGGAGGATCTGCCATGACCGTCAGTCTGGAGCAGTTGCGCCGCTGCCATATCGCCGTCGACCTGGGGGCGGCGCGCACGCGCGTGTTCGTGAAGGGCGCGGGGCTCGTCGTCGACGAGCCGAGCGCCGCGGCCGTGAACACGCGGACGGGCGCGCTCATCGCGGTCGGCCAGTTCGCCGAGCAGATGACGGGCCGTACGCCCGGCTACATCCGGGTCGTCAGGCCCGTGTCCGGCGGCACGGTCGTCGACATCGAGATGGCCCAGCGGATGCTGCGCCACCTCCTCGGCGAGAAGCTCCGCCGCACCCTGCGCCGCAAGCCGCGGCTGCGCGCCGCCGCCTGCACGCCGCACGACGCGGACCCGCTCGCGCAGCGCGCCGCGGTCGAGACGATGGTCGGGCTCGGCGCGCGCCGGGTCGAACTGGTGGACACGCTCATCGCGGCGGCGGTCGGCTGCGGGCTTCCCGTGGAGCGGCCGGAGGCGACGATGATCCTGGTCTGCGGGGCCGCGACGACCCAGGTCGCGGTGCTCTCGCTCGGCTCGATCGTGACGGCCCAGCGCATTCCCGTGGGCGGCGAGGCCATCGACCACGCGATCGTGCAGCACCTGCGCCACCAGCACGAGTTGATGCTGCCCTCGCAGTCGGTACGTCCCCTCCAGCTCGCGCTCAGCGGCAACGGTCTGACCCCGCACGGGCCGGAGTCCACGGAGATCCACGGCCGTGACGTCGCGACGGGCCTGGCGCGCTCGGTCCAGGTGGACACGGCCGCCGTACGCGACGCGATCCACACCCCGCTGACGGCCGTGCTCGACGGCATCGGCAAGGTCCTTCGCGACTGCCCGCCGGATCTGGTGGCCGACCTCGCGGACCGCGGGATCATGATGGTCGGCGGCAGCGCGCTGCTTCCTGGCCTCGACCAGATGCTGCGGGACGCGACCGGAATGCCCGTACATATCGCGGAACGGCCTGATGTGTGCGCCGTCCTCGGGCTGGGTGCGATGCTGGAGGGCAAGATCCAACCGCTGGTCCTGGACCCGCTGTCCGGCTGACCGGCACCGCGCACGTGCCAGACCCCGACACGGAGTACGCAACCGAGATGCCCGAAGGAGCGGAAACACCGCTGCCGTCGATCCCCCCACTCCTCGAAGCCGTCCTCACGGTCGGCACCGACCTGGAGCTGCACGCCACGCTCCAGCACATCGTGGACAGCGCGGCCCGGCTGACCGGGGCGGGGTACGGCACGCTCACGGTCGGCGCCGCGGGCTCCGGCGGCCCGGCGGAACTGTTCGTGACCGGCGCGAGGGCGCCGGCGCGGGACGTCATCGGTGTGCCGATCCACGTCCACGACGAGGTGTTCGGCGACCTCCTGCTCGCGCACAAGGAGCGGGGCGCCTTCACCGACGACGACAGGCAGCTCCTGAAGGTGCTCGCGGGCCAGGCGGGCATCGCCATCGGCAACGCCCGCCTGTTCGAGACGGCCCGCCAGCGCGAACGCTGGATCGAGGGCGCGGCCGCGGTCACCACGGCCCTGCTCACCGGCGAGGAGGCGGCGGACGCGCTGATGACGGTGGCGGACCGGGCGCGCATCCTCGCGGGCGCGGCGGCGGGCGTGATCCTGCAGCCCACGGAGGCGGGCGGCATGACGATCGTCGCGGCGGCCACGGACGGCGCGCCGCACGGCTGGGGCACGAGATCCTGGCGGGGCGCCCGACCACAGAAGCCCCTCGCCCCCACCGAACGGCCCGAGTCCCCCGGCCCCGAAGCCGGAACACCCGCCGCCGCTGCCCCGTCGGAGCCTCTCGACGGGTACGCGGCCCCTGCCGGTCCGTCCCGGACCCGGGACGGTGCGGAGACACCACGGGCCGCCCGCCCCGAGGGCCCGCTCGCCGGGGCTCACCCCGACGACACCCTCCGAGCCAGGCCCACCAGCGACCCGCCCCAAAGCCCGGACGACACGCGGACACCACAGGCCGCCCACCCCGAGGACCCTCTCGCCGGGACTCAGCCGGGCGGCACACCCCGAGCCGTGCCCACCTACGACCCGCCCCAGACCCGGGACGACGCGGGCGCGCGGCGGGACGCCCGGGGTGCGGATGCCCCCGGCGCGGCCCACCGAGAAGCCCCCCGGCCCACCGGCACGGCCCGGCAGGACGACCTCGCCCGGAGCGGGACCACCGGGCCCGCCGGCACTCCCGGCACCGACCAGCCCAAGCGCGCCCCCGCCGGCACGGCCCGGCAGGACGCCCCCGCCCCGAGCGGGCCCCCCGGCACCCCTCGCACCGCCCAGCCCGAGCCCACCCCCGCCAACCCTGCCCCCGAGACAGCCGGCGCCCCCACCCGGGGCGCCACCACCGCAGGGAACCCCCTGGCCACCAGCCCCAACGACCTCATCGGCACCACCATCGAACCCGGCAGCGCGGTCCTGGAGCAGTTGCTCGGCGGGGAGCCCGTGTTCATCGAGGATTCGGCGACCGATCCGCGCATGACCACGCACGTGCGCGCCCGGTTCGGGCCGAGCATGATGCTGCCGTTGCGGGCCGGCGGACGGCTCATCGGGACGCTCGCGCTGCCCCGGCGGCGCGGCGCGCCCGCCTACACCGCCGCCGAACGCCTGCTCGCCACCCAGTTCGCCTCGCAGGCCGCCCTCGCCCTGGTCCTCGCGGACGCCCAGCAGAGCCGACAGCGCCTCGCCGTCTTCGAGGACCGCGACCGCATCGCGCGGGACCTGCACGACCTGGTCGTACAGCGCCTCTTCGCCACCGGCATGATGCTGGAGTCGACCCGCCGCAGGGCCCGTTCGGCCACGGTCGAGTCCACGCTCGACCACGCCGTGGACGAGCTGGAGTCGACCATCCAGGAAGTGCGTACGGCCATCTTCGCGCTCCAGCAGCCGCCCGCCGACGCCCCGACCACCTTCCGCGGCAAGGTCCTGCGCGAGACGGCGGGCGCGGCCGCGGTGCTCGGCATCCAGCCGTCGACGCAGTTCGCGGGGGCCGTCGACACGCAGGTCACGGAGCCGGTGGCGGGCCACCTCCTGGCGGCCCTGCGCCGCGCCCTGGCCACCACGTCGCGCCGCACCGGCGTCGGCCGCGTCGACGTCACGGTCGACGCGCGGGCGACGCTGCCGGACGGCAGGACGGGCGTACGCCTGACGGTGTACGACGACGGCGCCACGGACGGCGTGGAGGCGGGCACGACGGTGACCTGGCAGGCCCCTCTGTAGCCGGACGGCACGCGCCACGCCGACCCGCGCCGCCCCTCGACCCTCTACACACCGGTCCTCTGGGCGCACCCCACCATCGACACCCTGATGATCGAGACGGGCTCCTACGACCTGCCCCGTGAGGGACGACGACTCAGAGCTCCACCACCGAGACCTCCGTAGCCTTCACGCTCGTCCACACCTCGGCCCCGTCCACGAGCCCCAGTTCGAGCGCGGCCTGCGGGGTGATCTCGGCGACCAGGTCGGGCGCCTGCTCCGAGGTGATCAGGACGCGCAGCCGGCTGCCGGCGGACGTGATCTCCCGCACCGTCCCCGGCCACACGTTGCGCGGGCTGCCCTCCGGCTTCGCGCGGTGCACGGACACGGCCTCGGGCGCGATGACCGCCAGCGCCCGCGTCCCCACGCCGAGCGGATCGGCGACGACGAGCCGCCCCTCCCCCGCGAGCGCCAGGTTCCCCTCGGCGTCCGCCGTGCCCGGCCAGGCGTTGCGGCCGAGCATCCGCGCCACCCACGGCGACCGCGGGTGCCTGGCGACCTCGGCGGGCGGCGCGTCCTGCAACGTACGCCCTTCGTCGAGTACGAGGACCCGGTCGGCCAGCGAGACGGCCTCCACGGGATCGTGCGTGACGATCAGGCAGACCCCGCCGAAGCCGTCGAGGTGCCTGCGCAGGGTGTGCCGGACGTGCGCCCGGGTGGTCTGGTCGAGCGCGGCGAGCGGCTCGTCCAGGAGCAGCAGCCGGGGCCGCGCGGCCAACGCCCGTGCCAGCGCGACCCGTTGGGCCTGTCCACCGGAGAGCTGGGCGGGCCTGCGGTGCGCGAGGTGCCCGACGCCGAGCCGGTCGAGCCACTCCTGCGCCGCCGCACGGGCCTCGGCACGCCGTACGCCCTGTGCGCGCAGCCCGTAGGCGGTGTTGCCGAGCGCGGTCAAGTGCGGGAAGAGCGCGCCTTCCTGCGGCACCCAGGCGACCCCGCGCCGGTGCGGCGGCAGCGAGGTGACCTCGCGCTCGCCGAGCTTCAGCACCGCGCCGGCCCGCGGCGTCAGGCCGAGCAGGGCGCGCAGCAGCGTCGTCTTGCCCGCGCCGTTGGGCCCGACCACGGCGATGGTGGTGCCGGGCTCGGCGTCGAGGGTGAGTTCGTTGTAGCCGGTGACGACGGCGCTCAGCGCCCACTTCTCCCGCTCGTCGGGCGCCTCGCGCGGCGCCCCTTCGGCGGCCGCTTCGGCGGCCGCGCCCTTACGGACCGGCTCGGCCGTCACGTCGTCGGCCGGGGCGTCGGGCACCGCGGCCCGCACCCGTACCGAGGGCCCCGCAGTCCACCGCCCGCGCAGCCCCACGAGCACGGCCATGGCGATGGCGAGGAGCAGCAGCGACAGCGAGGTCGCGGCCTCCGGCGAGTCCTGGAGCAGCAGATACACCTGGAGCGGGAGCGTCTGCGTGGTGCCCGGCAGATTGCCCGCGAAGGTGATCGTGGCGCCGAACTCGCCGAGCGCCCGCGCCCAGGTCAGCGCGGCCCCCGCGGCGAGCCCGGGGGCGACCATCGGCAGCGTGACGGTGAGGAACACCCGTACCGGTGAGGCCCCGAGCGACGCCGCCGTCTCCTCGAAACCGGGCCGCAGCCCGCCGAGCGCCCCCTCCAGGCTGATCACCAGGAACGGCATCGCCACGAACGTCGCGGCGACCACCGCCCCCGAGGTGTGGAAGGGCAGCACGATCCCGAAGGTGTTCTCCAGCCAGGGCCCGAGCACCCCGCGCCGCCCGAACCCGAGCAACAGCGCGACACCGCCGACGGTCGGCGGCAGCACCATCGGAAGGAGCACGAGGGACCGTACGAGCGCCTTCCCCCGGAAGTCGACCCGCGCGAGCAGCCACGCCAGCGGCACCCCGAGCAGCAGGGACAGACCGAGCGCCCAGAAGGACACCAGGAGCGAGAGCTTGAGCGCCTGGGTGACTCCTGGCGTGGTCAGATGCGTGCCGAGCTGGCCCCACTCGGTCCGCGCGAGGATGCCGACGAGCGGCATCAGCAGGAACGCGACGGCGAGCAGGGCGGGCACGGCGAGCGTGAGCGGCGGACGCGTCCTGGGGCGGGTCCGCGCACTCGGACGTGTGCTCGGGCCCGACCCGGCGAGCGGGTCGGGGCGGGGGCGAAGGCGGGTCCGGGGCATGGCGATTACGGCTTCTGGAAGCCCGCGTCCCGCAGGATCTTCTGCGCCTCGGGCGTGCTGAGCCACTTCACGAACGCGGCGGCCGCGGCACCGTTCTTCGACCCCTTCAGGGTCGCGGCCGGGTACGAGGCGACGGCGTTCTGGTCGTCGGGGATCTCGACGGCGTCGACCTTGTCGGTCGCGGTGGCGGCGTCCGTCTTGTAGACGATGCCCGCGTCGGCCTCACCGAGCTCGACCTTGCTGAGCACGGACCGGACGTTCGCCTCCTTGGAGACGGGCTTCACGGTGATCTTCTGGGCGTCGAGCACCTGCTTGCTGTAGCGCCCGACGGGCACGGTGTCATCGGCGAGGACGACCTTCAGCTTGCTGTTCGAAAGGTCCTTCAACCCCTTGACCTTGTCGGGATTGCCCTCACGCGTGGCGATCACGAGCCGGTTCTTGGCGATGACGGTCGGCGAACCGGTCTCACCCTTGAGCCCGTCCATGGTCTTGGTGTCGGCGGTCACCAGGACATCGGCGGGCGACCCCTGCTTGACCTGCGCGGCGAGCTCCTGGGACCCGGCCGGGGAGATCGTCAGCTTGGTGCCGGGGTGCTCCTTCTCGTACGCCTTCTCGGCGGTGGCGAAGACGTCGGTGAGCGACGAGGCGGCGAGAACGGTGAGCTTCACGTCCTTGCCACCCCCGTCCTTCTTGCTCGCGTCGTCGTCATCGTTGCCGCAGGCGGCGAGCGGGACGAGCAGAGCGGCGGTCACGACGGCGGCGGCACCGCGGCGGGCGGTGAGCGCGGGGAACTTCGGGGACATGAGGTGGGACTCCTAGCTGAGAGGAAGGGGTGGGGACGCGGGGGGGGGGGAGACACGGGGACGGCCGGAAGCACCGGCACCCAGCGACGAAAGGCTGCGACTGCCCGGCCGCCCGACCGCCCGGCTCAAGCCCTGTCGATATGCACGCTGGTGGACTTCACCCGGGCAGTGGCCTGCATCCCGACCTCCAGGCCGAGCTCCTCCACCGCCTCCCGGGTCAGCAGCGAGACCAGCCGGTGCGGCCCCGCCTGGATCTCCACCTGGGCGGCCACGTCGCCGAGCTTCACGGCGGTGACGATGCCGGGAAAGGCGTTGCGCGCGGAGGTGTACGAGACGTCGTCCTCCCCCGCACCGCCCCCGTTCTGCCCGACCTCGACGGAGAAGGCGGCGAGATCCCGCCCATCGATGAGCCGACGCCCACCCTCATCGCGATGTGTGGCGACCCGCCCGGCATCCGCCCAACGGCGAGCGGTATCGGGACTGACACCGAGCAGACGCGCGGCCTGCCCAATCGTGTAGGACTGCATATGCGACAAGATACGGCCGATGGCCTCGCATCTGAAAAACTTGATACGGAACTCCATCGCAGATGCGACCCACATTGGAGGATCCCCCAACGGCCCCCGCTCGGCCTCGCCACACACGTCCGAGGCGACAGCCCGCACCTCCACCGCCGCTCCACCGCGAACCAAACGGCTGCCGACAACGCCCCTAAAGGGACTGAGACGCCCCCCAGCGAAGCCACCCGAGGCCACAGCTCCCTCCCTGCGCATGACCAGCGGAGCCCCACCTCACTCCCTCCGCACGCAGGCCCCAACACTCACCCCGAGCAGCGACATGGCGCCCACACGCCCAACACCGCACGAGGCCGCGCCCGACCAACTACATTCACCAAAGGCCGCACCGCGCACCGACCCACCACGCCCGTTGCCCCGCGGAGCACGAATCTCGATCAACGCCCGCACAGGAGAGTCCGATTACCGCCTCCAAAACCCATGTACGGCAAATGCCGGACTCAACGATGCTGAGCAAAAACGCCCCCACCTAATAGCAAGCCACCAGGTCAGCTCCTGTGGTCCCCGCGCGTGCGGGGGTGGTCCCCCAGGGAGGGGGGAAGATCGGTGAAAAGTGCCGTGGTCCCCGCGCGTGCGGGGGTGGTCCCCTGTCCGGCGTGCGCGACCTGTCCCTGATGACGTGGTCCCCGCGCGTGCGGGGGTGGTCCCTCCATGCACATGGGTAAAAGCTCGTGCGACAACGTGGTCCCCGCGCGTGCGGGGGTGGTCCCATGCGGGTGAATGTGCAGTCCCCGGCGTTTTGGTGGTCCCCGCGCGTGCGGGGGTGGTCCCGCCACCCGTATCCGGTCGAAGGTGACTGGGCCGTGGTCCCCGCGCGTGCGGGGGTGGTCCCCCGACGACGCTGGTCGCCTAGGTCAACTCGGAGTGGTCCCCGCGCGTGCGGGGGTGGTCCCCGGCCGAACCCGAAGCGGCCGCGGATCGGGTCGTGGTCCCCGCGCGTGCGGGGGTGGTCCCGAGCGACCCCGCCCACCCAAGGCGCCTTCCTCGTGGTCCCCGCGCGTGCGGGGGGTGGTCCCTGGCGAGTGCTGCCCAGCTCGTGATGGATCTGGTGGTCCCCGCGCGTGCGGGGGTGGTCCCGCGACGGGCTGCGCAAGGAGCTCGCCGAACGGGTGGTCCCCGCGCGTGCGGGGGTGGTCCCGCTCCCCGAGACCAAGTTCCGCCTGGCCAGGTGTGATCCCCGCGCGTGCGGGGGTGGTCCCACCCACTCGCGGGCTGCGCTCACCACGCTGAGGTGGTCCCCGCGCGTGCGGGGGTGGTCCCGGAGACGTCCACCGCCCGCAACCGGTCGGGGCGTGGTCCCCGCGCGAGCGGGGGTGGTCCCAGTGCCGCCTGAAACTCGCTCAGGGGCAGCGTGTGGTCCCCGCGCGTGCGGGGGTGGTCCCGCGGGTCGTTGAGGCCGAGACGGTGACCGTTGGTGGTCCCCGCGCGTGCGGGGGTGGTCCCGCCGCGGCGGTTTCGACCGACCGGCCCACGGTGTGGTCCCCGCGCGTGCGGGGGTGGTCCCGTCACCATGACGTCCCCCTCTCTCACGGCTTCGTGGTCCCCGCGCGTGCGGGGGTGGTCCCACGAGGCAGATCGCCCCCTGTTCTTCGCCCCAGTGGTCCCCGCGCGTGCGGGGGTGGTCCTCAGCCTGCGCGAACTTGAGGCACGGGCTGTGGGTGGTCCCCGCGCGTGCGGGGGTGGTCCCCGGTCGAGTTCGTCGTCGGTGATCGTGTCGGCGTGGTCCCCGCGCGTGCGGGGGTGGTCCCGCGTCCGTGCTCTTGCCGATGCCGCCTTTGCCGTGGTCCCCGCGCGTGCGGGGGTGGTCCCTCGGCTGCCTCTTCCGCCGAGACCCGGGGGGTGTGGCCCCCGCGCGTGCGGGGGTGGTCCCCCCTTCTCGGGCCCCTCCTCGCGGGTGTCGTCGTGGTCCCCGCGCGTACAGGGGTAGCCCAAAGGCTTCAGCCGAGCCAGACCTGACACCCCTCGGATGAAGAACCCCGCTTGCGCAGCGTCGTGATGACCCCTCAGCAAGGTGGCCTCAGGCGTCTGCCTGGGGCCCTCATAGCCCCCACTCACCACCACTGCCCCAACTTCTCGCATATAGCGCCGCGTTGAGGCCTCAGACATGTCTCATGGTCCCGTGGTCCGAGAAGCCCCCGCACGCGACGCTCCCTTCGTACCCCTCTCCCCTGCAGCCCGTACCGCCTGGGCCAAGCATGATCGCGACACCGAGAGTCACCTGCCCCTGTGGCGGCACATGGCCGACAGTGCCGGCGTGGCAGGAAAGCTCTGGGACGAGTGGCTGCCCGTCGGGATCAAGTCGCTCATCGCTGAAGACGTGCCGGGAGGAGAGCCCGCGGCGCGGCGGATCGCCGTGTTCCTCACGGGAGTTCACGACATCGGCAAGGCAACCTGCGCCTTTGCGTGCCAGGTCGATGCCCTCGCCGACCGCATGCGGACCGCCGGTCTGGAGATGCGCACCTTCGCGGAGTACGGGACCGATCGGCGTCTGGCTCCGCACGGGCTCGCCGGTCAACTTCTATTACAGGAATGGCTCGGCGATCGGTACGCCATAACCTCACGCACGTCCGGACAATTCGCGGTAGTCGTCGGTGGACATCACGGAACGCCGCCGGAACACCAGCAGATTCACGATCTGCAGTCCCGCCCCTGGCTTCTGCGGCACCCGGGCTCCACCGAAGGCCTATGGCGGCACGTGCAGCGCGAGTTGCTGGACGGGTGCGCCGAACTAGCCGATATCACAGACGAGTTGGCCGCGTGGAAATCCATGCGCCTGACTCAACCGGTTCAAGTACTCCTGACGGCCATCACGATCATCTCTGACTGGGTGGCCAGCTCCACAGACCTGTTCCCCTACGATCCGGATTCCTGGCAGCCAAGCGGTCCGACCGGAGAGGCGAGACGGCTCAACGCGGCGTGGAAAGGCCTGGATCTGCCCGGTCCATGGGCCCCCGCCGAGCCGGACCTTCCGGCCGAGCTGATGTTCACTCAGCGATTCGGCCTTCCCGAGGCAGCCCAGATCAGGCCGGTACTGGCTGAGGCCGTACGACTGGCCCGTCACATGCCGTCTCCTGGGCTGCTCATGATCGAGGCCCCCATGGGAGAGGGCAAGACGGAAGCGGCATTCGCGGCGGCGGAGGTCCTGGCCGCCAGAAGTGGAGCCGGTGGATGCCTCGTGGCACTTCCCACGCGGGCCACGAGCGACGCCATGTTTCCGCGCTTGCTGGACTGGCTGAATCGGCAGCCTGACAGCGGTTCCTGGTCCGTGGTGCTCGCGCATGCGAAGGCCGCCCTGGACGAAGAGTGGTCGGGCTTCCTGCGGCGCGGACAGCGCACGATCGCAGCCGTGGAGCTCGACCGGGCGGAGGAACCGAGACGGGCGCGGCACTCCTCCCCCACGCCCGCCACACCCGCCGGGCTACAGGCACACCAGTGGCTGCGCGGGCGGAAGAAGGGACTGCTGGCCTCGTTCGCTGTCGGGACCATCGATCAGGTGTTGTTCGCCGGCCTCAAGAGCCGGCACCTGGCCCTGCGGCACCTGGCAGTGGCGGGCAAGGTCGTCATCATCGACGAGGTGCACGCGTACGACGCGTACATGGGCCGGTACCTAGACCGCGTTCTGGAGTGGCTGGCCGCGTACCGAGTCCCGGTGATCATCCTCTCGGCGACCCTTCCCGCCGATCGCCGACGCTCCCTCATGGTCGCCTACGCCGGTTCCACAGGTTCCTGTGACACGAGCGGCGACCTTGGGACGTCTCCCACCGCTGAGTCGGACCTCACCGCCTACCCACTGATCTCAGCCGTCGCGCCAGACGGCCCCACCCTGTCCGCACGCCCCACCGCCGCTTCAGGGCGCCGCACGACCGTAACCCTGGAGCGGTTGGACGACGACGTGGAGCAGCTCGCCGACCGGCTGTCCCACGAGCTCCAGGGCGGCGGCTGCGCGCTGGTCGTCAGGAACACCGTCCAGCGTGTCCTCGACGCGGGCGACGCGCTGCGTGAGCGGTTCGGCGAACGCGGCGTAACCCTCACGCACTCCCGGTTCCTGGCCGCTGACCGAGCCGTCAAGGACGCATGGCTGCGAGACGTTTTCGGGCCGTCCGGCAAACGCCCCGCCGGTCCGCACATCGTGGTGGCCAGCCAGGTCGTGGAGCAGTCGCTCGACATCGACTTCGACCTTCTGGTGACGGATCTGGCGCCGGTGGACCTGCTGCTCCAGCGCATCGGACGACTGCACCGGCACCCGCGGTCACGCCCGGCCCGGCTGACCGCGGCGCGCTGCCTCGTGACGGGTGCCGCGTGGGGAACGGATCCACCACAGCCCGTACGCGGCTCGGTGACCGTGTACCGTCGGCACGCTCTGCTGCGGTCCCTGGCAGTCCTCGGGCCGCATCTCGACGGCGAGCCGCTCCTGCTTCCCGACCACATCAGTCCTCTCGTTCAGACGGCCTACGGAGAGACAACTGTCGGCTCACCCGCCTGGGCGGAGGAGCTCGACGCGGCGCGGACCGAACACCTGCGTCTCCTCTCGGACAAGCGGCAGAAGGCGGAGTCGTTCCTGCTCGGTCCGGTCCGACGAGCCGGGCGTCCGGTCTACGGCTGGCTCGGAGGCAACGTCGGCGACGCCGAGGACGACCGGGCAGGCCGCGCCCAGGTACGCGACAGCCAGGAAGGCCTGGAGGTACTTGTCGTCCAGCGGCTGCGTGACGGTTCGCTCGCCACCGTGCCCTGGTTGTCGCGAGGTCGGGGTGGACTTCCGCTGCCGATGGACTTCCCGCCGAACCGCTGGACCGCCGAGGCCGTGGCCGCGAGTGCCATCGCGCTCCCGCAGTTGCTCACACACCCCGGTGTCATCGACCGGACCATCGCTGAACTGGAGCGGCTGCTGGTGCCTGCCTGGCAGGTGAAGGAATGCCCTTGGCTGGCAGGTGAGTTGCTGCTCGTCCTCGATGAGGAAGGGCGGGCCCGGCTGTCGGGCTTCGAGCTCATGTACAGCCCCGCCGACGGGCTTCGGGTCCGTAGCGGCCACGAGGTGTCCCGTGCCGTACCGGCTCCAGCTCCAGCTCCAGCAAGCGAGATCGAATCAGCGGAGGAGAGCGGTCATGGACAGTCGGCGGAAGAAGGGATTCCTGCCGCACCACGCGAGAGGCGGCGCACATTGAAGCCCGAGTCGGCCGCCCCAGAGCCACCTACCTTCAACTTGATCACCTCCCCATGGCTTCCGGCCCAACTACTCGACGGAGGCGCGGCCGAACTGTCCCTCCTGGAGGTGTTCGCCCGAGCCCGCGAGGTACGGCGCCTCGTCGGCGATCTGCCGACCCAGGACTTCGCCCTTCTGCGGTTGCTGCTGGCCATCCTGCACGACGCCGTGGATGGACCGGCGGAGTTGGAGGACTGGGGCGAATTGTGGGAGTCGGAGAAGCCCTTCGCGGCCGTTCCCGAATATCTCGATCGGCACAAGGACCGCTTCGACCTGCTGCACGCCGAGGCCCCGTTCTTTCAAGTGGCAGGACTGCGCACGGCAAAGGACGAGGTCGCACCCCTCAACAGGCTCGTGGCAGACGTGCCCAATGGCGAGCCGTTCTTCACTATGCGCACCGGCATCACGCAGCTGACCTGTGCCGAGGCCGCCCGCTGGCTCGTACATGCGCACGCCTTCGATCCGGCGGGCATCAAGTCCGGGATGGTGGGTGACCTCCGGGCCAGGTCCGGCAAGGTCTATCCCCTGGGCGTCGGCTCCGCGGGCGGGCTCGGCGGCCTCTCCGCGGAGGGCGACACCCTCCGCGAAACCCTCCTTCTCAACTTGATCGCGCGCGACGAAGGCATCATCGACAGCGGCCGCCCGGCGGACAGCGACCTGCCTGCCTGGCACCGGGCCCCCGCCACTTCGGAAGCAGCCGACGAAACCCGCTTGGCGCAGGGACCCGCTGGACCACGTGATCTGTACACCTGGCAGTCGCGACGGCTGCGGCTCCAGCCGGGCGACGGGGGCATCACCGGAGTGGTCCTGGGATACGGGGACCCATTGACCCCTCACGCGCACTGGAAGCTGGAGCCCATGTCGGGGTGGCGGCGCAGCGCGGCTCAGGAGAAGAAGCAGAGCAGGCCAGTGGTCTACATGCCGCGTCAGCACGACCCGAACCGGGCGGCCTGGCGCGGTCTCGGCGCCCTGCTTCCCGCACGGCGCTCGAGCCACGACGACACTGGGCGCGGCACTCCCGAATCCCTGCCCGCGGGCGTCGTCTCCTGGTGTTCCATGCTCATCACGGAGGGCTTCATCGACCAGGGAGCGCTGATCCGCCTGCGCGTCGTGGGCGCGGTCTACGGCACCCAGCAATCCGTCATCGACGAGGTCGTGGACGACTCGGTGGTTCTGCCGGTGGTCCTGCTGCACGAGGAGAACCCGGACTTCGGAGCCACCGCCGTCGACGCCGTGCACGACGCGCAGCACGCGGTGACGGCTTTGGGGCAGCTCGCCGCGAACTTGGCCCGCGCGGTCGGTTCCGCCTCCGCCCCGGCCGACGACGCCGCGCGCGACCTCGGATTCGGAGCGCTCGACGGGCCCTACCGGGAATGGCTGACCGGGCTCCGGCCGGGCACTGACCCCCAAGAGGCGCGAACGGTCTGGCAGACCACCGTCCGGCACGAGATCACCCGCCTCGGCCAGATGCTGCTCGACTCGGCGGGGAGCGCGGCGTCCGAAGGACGGCTCGTCGAAATGCCTGGAGCGGGACCTCGATGGGTCGACGACGCCCGCGCGGAGATCTGGTTCAGGCAGCGTCTGAACCACGTTCTGCCACCCGCGCCCCACGGCTCGAAGGACGGTAGCTGAATGAGCATCGCCGCATCGTCATCACCGGGAAACCAGCCGCTTGCGGGTTCGGGCAGCGAGCGGCGACGTCCCGGCCTCCACGTGGCGGGACAGGCAACGGACCGCTGCCTCGGACGACTGCAATCCCTCTACCGGCAGGACCGTTCAAGCGCCGTTGCCGCGCTCGCCCTGCTCCGGCGCTGCATCGGCAAAGAGGTGCACGAAGCGCCCGAGAGCTGGGGCAACGACGGGCTGGAGGAGCTGGCCACGGTCCGCGCGGAGCGGCGGTCCGCCGCCGAGGACGAGTGGGCCCGCGAACGGGGGACATTCGCCTCCGCCGAGTCCGGGGGGCCGAGCGAGCGGCGTGAACTGGCGGAGGAGAGGGCGGTCTTCCTGGCCATCACGCTCTGGTCCGTCCATCAGCAGTCGGTCAGAGACGCCAACATGCATGCACGCGGATGGGGACTGGGCCGCTCGGTACGGCAGTTGGCCCGCGCACGCCTGCCGCAACCGGAGCAGCAGTCCACCCCGCGGTCGAGGCCAGGGTCGGGCACCGCATCGGACCTGGAAGTGGGCGAGGCCCTGCGGAAGAGGTTCGTACGCGTCGGCACCTCCGCCTCGTTCGACATGCTCGGCATCAGGCTGCGCGAGTTGGTGCTGCTGTTCCGGGATGCCCGTGTCCCCCTCGACTACGCCCTCCTGGCCGATCAGGTCTGCACCTGGCAGGACGTCGCACGCCAGGCCGAGGTGCGCCGTGCCTGGGGACGCGACTTCCACCTGGCCGCTCAGCGCGGCAACAGCGGCGGTGAGGGCCGGGACGACGACAGCGGCGACGGCATCGGCACGGACGACGACATCACCACCGAGGACTGAAGCGGCGTCGCGATGGCAACCGCCCCCGCTGTCCACCGGCACTACTTCGATCGACCGACCAAGGAGGCATCCGTTGAGCCGCACCATCCTCGAAGTGCACATCCTCCAATCCGTTCCACCCAGCAACCTCAATCGCGACGACACCGGAACGCCCAAGTCCGCCGTTTACGGTGGCGTACGCAGGGCCAGGGTCTCCAGCCAGGCGTGGAAACGGGCGACCCGCAAAGCCTTCGCCGGCCTGCTCCCGGCCTCCGAACTCGGGGTACGGACCAAGCGAGTCGCCGATGCCCTGGCGGAGCGCATCACCGTGCTGGATCCGACAGTTGAGGAGCCCGCGGCCCTGGAGTTGGCGGCCGAAGCCATGCGGACCGCAACGGGCTCCAAGATCGACGTACCCAAGCGGCGGAGCAAGTCCGCATCGGCCGATGACAAGGACCCGAGCCCTGAAGCGGCGTACTTGATGTTCCTCAGCGGCCGCCAGCTGGACGCACTGGCCGCCCTCGCCCTGGAGGGTGGCCCCGGCGGAGACCTCAAGGCGTTCAAAGAGTCCGCTGCCTCGAAGAAGAGCGATTTCAAGTCGCGCATCAGGAAGGCCGTCGACAGCGGCCACTCCGTGGACATCGCGCTGTTCGGTCGTATGGTCGCCGACTCACCGGGGCTCAACGTCGAGGGCGCCACCCAGGTCGCCCATGCGATCGGCGTGCACCACTCCGAGTTCGAATCGGACTACTACACCGCGGTGGACGACCGGAGCACCGACGACGAGTCCGGCGCCGGGATGATCGGATCCATCGACTTCAGCTCGGCCACGCTCTACCGCTTCGCCGCCGTGGACATCGACGAGTTGCACCGGAACCTCGGCTCCGGTCTCCAGGACGACGAGCCGCCCACCACTCCCGCACAGAAAGCGGCGAGCGCCTTCGTGGAGGCGTTCATCACCTCGCTGCCGACGGGAAAGATCAACACTTTCGGTCATCACACACTCCCGGCCGCCGTCATCGTCAAGCTCCGCACCAAGCGGCCCATCAGCTTCGTCGGTGCCTTCGAGGAGCCGGTACGCCGTGGTGAGGAGGGCGGGTACGTCCGGGAGAGCTGTAAGCGCCTCGCCGCCTACGTTCCCGATCTGGAGCGGCAGTACGGTGTGCCCGACGACGAGCCGAGCTGGCTCTTCCGCGTAGGCAGCGAAACAAGATCGCTCCAAGGCCTCGGTGCCGAGGTGAGCTTGAGTGTGCTGACCAAGGCCGTGGAGGACGCCGTCGCGACACGGCTGGAATCGGTGGGGTCCGCCCCGTGAGTGTGCTGCTCCTACGGCTGGCAGGCCCCCTTCAGGCCTGGGGCTCCGCTTCCCGGTTCGCCCGGCGCGGCACGGAGAACGCACCCACCAAGAGCGGTGTCGTGGGTCTGCTCGCCGCGGCGTCGGGCCGTGGACGGGAGGGGGACGTCTCCGACCTGGCGGCGCTGAGGTTCGGGGTACGCATCGATCAACCCGGCATGCGCCTGCGCGACTTCCACACGGCGCACCATGCCGATTCGAACCGGGCCATGCCTCTCTCCGATCGCTTCTATCTGGCGGACGCGGTCTTCCTGGCAGCCGTGGAAGGCGATGCACGCCTGCTCCAGCAGCTCTACGAGGCACTCCTCGCCCCGCACTTCCTGCCGTACCTCGGCCGCCGATCGTGCCCCCCGTCGCGTCCCGTCACCATCGGCCCACCCCAGGAGGCGACGCTCGAAGAGGCACTGACCGAGACGGCCTGGCAGGCAGCTCGCTGGTACGCAGAGCAACGAAGAGCGCGCGAGGGCGCGCGGGAGACAGCGTCTCCAGGGCCGGAGTTGGACATCCTGATCGATTGCGCACCGACCGACGCACCCGACTTCACACTGCGCGACGTCCCTCTGAGTTTCGACCCACGGCACCGCCGGTTCGGCCCACGCGGCGTACGCGGCAGCCGGTCAGGCCTGGGTCCGCCGCGCTCCGCGCCGCAGGCCGCGCCGCACGATCCGACGAGCGTGCTCCCGCCGGCCACCGGCTCGCCTTCGTCGCCCTTGCCCTCCGGCACCACAGACACGACGCCGCCGGAATCCGGACTGCCGAGGATCGACTGATGTACCTGACCCGATTCCGCTTCAACACCGCGCGTTCCGGCGCACGGCGACTGCTCGGATCACCTCATCTCCTGCACGGGGCCGTGAACATGTCGTTCCCACAGCTGCCGGGACGCGACGGCCAGGGGCCGCGCGTGCTGTGGCGCGTCGATCGCGACCAGCCCGTGCGGACCCACCTCTACATCGTCAGCCCGCACCGGCCTGACCTGACCCACCTTGTCGAGCAGGCCGGCTGGCCGACCCTCGACGAGCCCGGCTGGGCGACCTTCTCGTACGGTGTCTTCCTCGACGCGCTGGCCCTTGGTGACACGTGGGGTTTTCGGCTCACGGCCAACCCTGTGCACAACATCCGCATGCCTCAGGACGAGCCGGGCGCCCGCACCCGAAGGACCGCCCACCGCACCCCACGCAATCAACTGCGCTGGCTCCTCGAGCGACAGGAGAAGGCGGGCTTCGAAGTGGTCCGTAAGCCCACCGACAAACAATTGACGGAGTTCGGGGACGAGCACGAACTGATCGTCCATGACCAGTCCCCTCTCCGGTTCGGCCGGGAGCACTCACCACGGCGCCACCAAGAGGTGCAGATCACCCGTGTGACGTACGAAGGGCGCCTGCGCATCACGGACTCCGCGGCCTTCCGTCGCACGCTCACCCAAGGCCTCGGCAAGGCGAAAGCATACGGATGTGGGTTGATGACGCTCGTGCCCGTGAGCGGAAAGTGAGCACCGTAGGCCGCAGGCCGACCTCCACTCCTCGCGAACTCAGCCGGATCGGAGACCGCCTGTCCTTCCTTTACTTGGAACGGTGCACGGTCCACCGGGACGACAACGCCATCACCGCGACGGATGCGGACGGAGTGACTCACATCCCGTCCGCCACCATCGGCACCCTTCTCCTCGGCCCCGGCACCCGCGTGACCCATCAGGCCATGGCGCTGCTCGGCGAATGCGGCGCCGGGGTGGTGTGGGTCGGCGAGTACGGCGTCCGCTTCTACGCCGGGGGACGCTCACTGACCCGCTCCTCGGCCCTGGCGGAAGCCCAGGCCGGGGCGTGGGCAAACCTGCGTACGCGCCTGGAGGTCGCTCGCAGGATGTACCGGCTCAGGTTCCCCGACGAGGATCCCCTCGGCTGTTCCCGGCAACAACTCCTCAGCATGGAAGGGCGCAGGCTCAAGGACTGCTACCGCGGTGAATCAGCCCGCACAGGCGTCCCTTGGCGGCGGCGCGAGTACAACCGCGACGACTTCTCCGCCGGAGACCCGCCCAATCAGGCGGTCACCGCAGCGGCTCAGTGCATGTACGGCGTCGCCCACTCCGTCGTCGCCGCCCTCGGCTGTTCACCGGCCCTCGGGTTCGTGCACTCCGGCCATGAGCGGTCCTTCGTTCTCGACGTGGCCGACCTCTACAAAACGGAGATCGCGATCCCGGCAGCGTTCGACGCGGCTGCCGCTGGCCCCGATGATGTCGCCTCCCGCACCCGCAGGGCCTTGCGTGACCGCATCAGCCAAACGAGCCTGCTCGACCGCTGCGTGCGGGACATCAAGGAACTTCTGGGCTGCTCAGGAGCACGTGACACGCCAGAAGCGGAGCACGATCACATGAGCCTGCAGTCGGACAGCGGAGCGCAGGTTGCGAGCGGACGCAACTACGCCGCGGACGAGCCGATCTGGTGACGGTCATCGTGCTCGCCAACTGTCCTCCAGGACTGCGTGGGTTCCTCACCCGCTGGCTCCTGGAAATCTCCCCGGGTGTCTTCCTGGGCGCTCCCAGCTCCCGCGTACGCGACGTCCTCTGGGCGGAGGTCCGCCAGTACTCGGGCCAGGGCCGCGCCCTGCTCGCCTACCAGACCGACAACGAGCAGGGCTTCGCCTTCGAGACCCACGACCACGCCTGGCACCCCATCGACCACGAGGGCCTCACCCTGCTCCACCGCCCATCCACCGGCCCCCGCCCTACCCCCGACAAACAGCCCACGCCTCCGAGCCAGGGTTGGAGCAAGGCGTCGAAACGACGTCGGTTCGGCGGACGTTAGGACGGTCAATGAGCATCAACACTGCCCGGATTGGAACTAATTGCGACCTATGCCCGTATCTCCTCAAGTAAGCAAAATTGACTCACTGCGGCCGTAGACCTGCTGGTCGGCGCCTGTGGTCCCCGCGCGTGCGGGGGTGGTCCCTGGTCCGCGAAATTGAACCCCCGGATGAGAGTGTGGTCCCCGCGCGTGCGGGGGTGGTCCCGACCCGGACGGTGCCCGAGCCGCGCTCCCAGGGTGGTCCCCGCGCGTGCGGGGGTGGTCCCACGGTCTTCTCGCCGCCGTGGTGCCAGAACTTGTGGTCCCCGCGCGTGCGGGGGTGGTCCCCCTCACCACCCACTGCATCGCCGCAGGACTCGCGTGGTCCCCGCGCGTGCGGGGGTGGTCCCGATGAAAAGGATCAGGCGCGGCAGATTGCGAAGTGGTCCCCGCGCGTGCGGGGGTGGTCCCCATCAGCACCAAAAAGGCGCGCATCGGTGACCGTGGTCCCCGCGCGTGCGGGGGTGGTCCCCGGGTTCCCATCGCTGTCGAAGGTGGTCGACAGTGGTCCCCGCGCGTGCGGGGGTGGTCCCTCGGCTCGGATCGTCGACGAGTGGCTGCCCATGTGGTCCCCGCGCGTGCGGGGGTGGTCCCGTCCTCGGCGCCCCGGGAGGGGTCGAGGAGCTGTGGTCCCCGCGCGTGCGGGGGTGGTCCGAGATCAAGGCGCTGCGCAAGACCTTCGGCGACGTGGTCCCCGCGCGTGCGGGGGTGGTCCTCCGGAGGCAGAACTGGATCTCTGGTGTACGGCGTGGTCCCCGCGCGTGCGGGGGTGGTCCCCGGTGGATGGTTGACCGGGCGAGCATGGTCATGTGGTCCCCGCGCGTGCGGGGGTGGTCCCCTGCGGCTGTAGCAGCTGCCCCGGCTTGGTCTGTGGTCCCCGCGCGTGCGGGGGTGGTCCCCTGCGGCTGTAGCAGCTGCCCCGGCTTGGTCTGTGGTCCCCGCGCGTGCGGGGGTGGTCCCATCCAGGATCATTTCATCGTCGACCCCGCGAAGTGGTCCCCGCGCGTGCGGGGGTGGTCCCTTGGCTTGGCTTCTCGCGCTCTGGTAGCGCCAGTGGTCCCCGCGCGTGCGGGGGTGGTCCCTTCTGCGCGGCGGTGTGGAGTTCTTCGGCGGGGTGGTCCCCGCGCGTGCGGGGGTGGTCCCGGCCTCCAGGACCCCGACGACATCCGCGTCGGGTGGTCCCCGCGCGTGCGGGGGTGGTCCCCCAGGCAAGTACCACGACGAAAACGCGCTCGAAGTGGTCCCCGCGCGTGCGGGGGTGGTCCCCGTGACGGCGGCGGCAGGCCCGTCGGCGGCGTGTGGTCCCCGCGCGTGCGGGGGTGGTCCTCACCGGTCTGGTCGTCGGCTTCCTCGCGGAGCGTGGTCCCCGCGCGTGCGGGGGTGGTCCCTTCGTCGGCGCCACGAACGTGCCATACGCCGAGTGGTCCCCGCGCGTGCGGGGGTGGTCCCTGTCCGGCATGCTTGCCCTTATTGATCTCGATGTGGTCCCCGCGCGTGCGGGGGTGGTCCCGGCAAGTCGAAGTGGCGCACGGTCGGCATCGAGTGGTCCCCGCGCGTGCGGGGGTGGTCCCTCCCGCCAGGCGGAGGCGACTCGACGCGCCGCGTGGTCCCCGCGCGTGCGGGGGTGGTCCCTCTTGAGGCGGTTCTACTCTCCGCACATGGGAGTGGTCCCCGCGCGTGCGGGGGTGGTCCCCACGGCTGGCCCGTACGACGCGAGTTCAGCGAGTGGTCCCCGCGCGTGCGGGGGTGGTCCCTGCACAAAGGCACTTGACCCGGCGAGCGTCCAGTGGTCCCCGCGCGTGCGGGGGTGGTCCCTCGCCCATGTCGGCGAGCTCCTCGGCCAGGGCGTGGTCCCCGCGCGTGCGGGGGTGGTCCCGACCCGCGCCGGAACTGCGATCCCGTCCTCGGGTGGTCCCCGCGCGTGCGGGGGTGGTCCCTCGTTCTTCTTCCGGTGATGTTGCGGAACCGTGTGGTCCCCGCGCGTGCGGGGGTGGTCCCGACTGGCAGGTCAGGGGCGCGAGCCAGTTCGGGTGGTCCCCGCGCGTGCGGGGGTGGTCCCAGGGCCTGCGGCGAGACCAGTTCGGTCCCCTCGTGGTCCCCGCGCGTGCGGGGGTGGTCCCGGCCGCGCCGTGCTCATGCGGGCGCTGCACGCGTGGCCCCCGCGCGTGCGAGGCCCCCGGCCCCCGAACCACCGGCCGGACTCGACCCGCCGCCCTGGCACGTGTGACGCAGCCCTCACCGCCTTCGGGCAGCGGGGTCCTTTCACCGCGCCCGGAGTCAGCCGGCCATCACTTCGCGGGCAGTGTCCGCCAGCCAGCGAGGGCCGTCGCGATCGATGGTTCGGAGCACCTTGCGCAGCCGTCTGCGGTTGCGGGAGGAGGACACGTTGCCGAGGAGTGGACCGAGCCGCGCAAGCGGCTCCTCGGCTTCCCGCCACGCACCGAGCCGTACTAGCGCGTCGAGCTGGGCGGTCGAGTAGTACAGGGCGCCCCGCCCTGTCGGATTGCTCTTCTCCACCAGCTCGTGAGCCCGCTCGAACCGCGGGACCGCCTGCGCCGACTCCTGCAACAGGAGCGCCACCTCGGCTTCGTGCCCGGTCACCTCAAGGTCGTTGACCCACCACGACCATCGGGGGTCCCGGGGGTGCAACGAGTTCTCCAGGCTGCCGCGGGCCTTGCTGATGGACTGCCATGCCCGTTCACGCTCGCCGACCGCGGCCAGCGCCCGGCTGCGCCTGAGTTCGGTGAGCAACGCCACCCGCGGCGGTACACCGCGGCCGGTGATCTCCGTGCAGAGCGCGAGCGCTTCACCGTACCGCCCGCTCTCCGCGGCCTCCATCGCGAGCAAGTCCATGGCGAACCACTGCATGGTCAAGTCCCCTGCGGCACGGGCGAGGTGCACCGACTCCATCCACGCGGCGCGGGCCTCCTCGAAGCGAGCGGCGTCGAACAGCAACCATCCGGCGATCTCGGCGATCTCGGCGACTACGGCCAGCTGAGCCTTGTCGTCGCCGGAGATCTTGGCCCTCTCTGAGCGCCACACCTGGATCGCCGCGTCCGCGACACGGTCACCGCCGTGGGCATTGTCGTAGGCGAGCAGCCACCCTGCCCGCTCCTGCACCACAGCGTGTGGATGGTCGTCCCGCTGCTCCCCGACTTCGCCGCGCGCCACCGCGGCCGCTCGCTCCAGGTCGCCGGGCGGCACCGCGAGCACCGTGCCCAGAGCGGCCAGCCACGCATCGGGCAACCGCTCCCCGCGCTCCCAGCGCGAGATCTCATTGCGGGTGAGAGTCGCCGTGCCGCTGAGCAAGCAGAGACGGGCGGCCAGTTGCGACTGTGAGAGCTGGGCCCGCTTGCGTAGGGCAGCGAGATGCGCGCCGAACGTGCGCCGTGCCGTCGTCGCGTCCATGCAGGGGGCCTCCTCCCCGTAACGCTACTTGGCCGACTGGCCCCTAGCGGGCCCCTCCACCCGTACTGACGACGCACTTCGATGGGAGGACAGCACCCCGGCGACCGTGCGAACGGCCCCGGGGCACGGCCGACTGAGAAGGAGCCGACATGGCCGACAGTGCGGGGCCCCTGCCCGACACGGGAAGTGGCGCATCCCCGGTGCTCGTGAGCGCCGTCACCGACTGGTTCGCGCGCGCACTCCAAGTGCCCGAGCAGGCACGGCGAGAGTGGACTGAGCGCGGAGTGGCCCTGCTTCCGCTCGGTCGGCGCTTCGAAGCGGTACGCATGCCCGATCATCTCGTCCACGCCGCGGTGAGCTCCACCGTCCCCGACGAGATCGCCTGGCGCCTCGGCCAGTTCCTCTCCGGTCCCGTCATCTACGACGGCCGCACAATGGGCGGCACCTACTACGCCCTGACCCGACCGACCCACCAGGCGTGGCGCTTCCAGGACATCGCCCCACGCCTCAGCGCCGACACCCACCTCGGCGTACCCAAGCTCACCCGCACCCGACCACCCGGCACGTACTGGGCCGTCCGCCCCCGGTTCGAGGGCGACCTCTGCGAGCCACAAACCGTCGAGGGCCTCATCGTCACCGGCAGCGCCACCCTCAGCGGAGCCCAACGGTGACCACGCAGACCGAGTGCCCCGAGGAACGCCGGGCACGGCTTGGAGCGCGAGAGCACGGAGCTCCAGGCAACACGGACCGAGCCGCGGGAGGCCGTCCGGGATGAGTGAGGGCACACAGCGCACACCAGCTGTAGGAGCCCGGCCAGGTCGACGCCCCGTGTCCGCGCCTCTGCCGCGGCCCGCTCGCCCGCTCGCCCGCGAGAACGATCCCTGGAGAGGTACCTGGAGGGCCCGCGACGGCCGAGCCATCGATCACCCGAGCGCCACTCGAACGAGGAGAGGCTACGGGTTTGCGCGATTGACGCAGGTGGAATCGTTCCTGCGCCACGACGCTGAGGTGGGGCGGGTGGGACTCGAACCCACGGCCGACGGATTATGAGTCCGCTGCTCTAACCGGCTGAGCTACCGCCCCTAACGGCGCGTCGCGCACATTTGTGCGCGCCGTCTGCCGCAGCATAGCCGCTCATACGATCTCCTGCTTCGGATGGTCGGCATCGCTCGACCATGAGGACCGCAGGGCTGCCCGCATGGTTCCATCAGGCACGAAAAAGGGCCCCTGAGAGTCATCTCAGGGGCCCTTCGTCACAGCTCTCCCGACTGGACTCGAACCAGTAACCTGCCGGTTAACAGCCGGCTGCTCTGCCAATTGAGCTACAGGAGACCGAGCTCCCCCGACTGGACTCGAACCAGTAACCTGCCGGTTAACAGCCGGCTGCTCTGCCAATTGAGCTACAGGGGATCGTCTCGTTCGCATCGAACGCACCTACCTGGGAACTCTCCAGGCGGCGGGCGTTCGCTGCGACACATACATTAGCGCAAGCAGGGGGGTGCTCCGCCAATCGGTATCCCCCCGGCCGACCGCTGGCCGATCGCCAGCCGATCAACAACGAGCGACAGACGAGCGACAGACGAGCGACGTCGACGCAAGGAAAGGGTGCAGTCATGCGCTACCGGCTCACATTCGTCGCGGGACTGGCTCTCGGGTACGTACTCGGGACCCGGGCCGGACGCGAGCGCTACGAGCAGCTGAAGAAGTCAGCCAGGGAGATCTCCCAGAACCCGGCCGTGCGCAACACCGTCGAGTCCGCGACGCAGCAGGGCCGCGAGGTGGCGGGCAAGGCCTTCCACTCGGTCTCGGACAAGGTCGGGGAGAAGATGCCCGACTCGGTGGCCGAGCGGGTCCGCTCGCTGCGCCAGCGCGGACAGGGCGACGCCGAGGACGACTGGGGCACGAGCAACACCTGAGGGGAACGCCGGAGGGGAACGCCCGAGGGGAACGCCTGAGGTGAGCACCCGAGGGAGGCGCCCGACGGGAACAGGGGTACGGCTTACGTCTCGCGGTGCGGCAGAATCCCAGGCATGGGGATAGTCGCAGGGTTGGACAGTTCGCCCGATTTCACGCGCATCGTGGTCTGTGACACGGACACGGGCGCCGTACTCAAGCAGGGCTATGCCCCGCATCCGCTGGAGAGCACCGAGGGTGGCGGCCGGCCGGTCGACGTCGATCCACAGGCCTGGCTGCTCTCCCTCGGCGAGGCCGCGGGCGGCGGGCTGCTCGAAGGCGTCCAGGCCATCGGCGTCTCCGCGCAGCAGAACGCGCTCGTGGCGCTCGACCAGCACGGCAACACCGTGCGTCCCGCGCTCGTCGGCAACGACCGGCGGGCGCAGGTCGCCGCCGTCGACCTGGTCGACGGGCTGGGCAGCCGGGAGGCCTGGGCGCAGGCCGTGGGCTGTGTGCCGCAGGCCGCGCTGCCCGTGACGAAGCTGCGCTGGCTGGCCAGGACCGAACCGGAGGCCGCGCAGCGCGTGGCCTCCCTGATGCAGGCCCCCGACTGGCTGGTGTGGCAGCTGCTCGGCAGGCCCGCGCGGCGCACCACCGACCGCGGCGGGGCCTCCGGCACCGGCTACTGGTCGGCGGCGACCGGTACGTACCGGCCCGATCTCGTCGAACTGGCCCTGGGGCACCAGGCGATGCTGCCCGAGGTGATCGGTCCCGCGGAGGCCGCGGGGACCACGCCCGAGGGGCTGCTGATCTCGGCGGGCACCGGCGAGACGATGGCGGCGGCCTTCGGGCTCGGGGTGCAGCAGGGCGACGCCGTGGTCTCGCTCGGGGCCTCGGGGTCCGTGATGGCCGTGCACCACGAGGCGCTCGCCGACGCGGGCGGGATGATCACCTCGCTGGCGGACGCCACCGGGATGCACCTGCCGGTGGTCCACACGCTGAACGCCGTGCGGGTGCTGCGCGGCTCGGCCGAGATGCTCGGGGTCACGGACCTGGAGGAGCTCTCCGCGCTCGCGATGAAGTCGACGCCGGGCGCGCACGGCCTGGTGTTCCTGCCCTACCTGGAGGGCGAGAAGACGCCGAACCTGCCGCACGCCGCGGGCACGCTCACCGGGCTGCGGCGCGAGTCGATGAAGCCCGAGCACCTGGCGCGGGCCGCCTTCGAGGGGATGCTCTGCGGGCTCGGTGACGCGCTGGACGTACTGCGGGGGCGCGGTGTCGAGGTCCGGCGGGTGTTCCTGCTCGGGGCCGCCGCCGAGCTGCCGGCCGTGCAGGCCGCGGCGCCGATGCTGCTCGGCACCCAGGTCGTGGTGCCGCAGCCCGCCGACTACGCGGCGATCGGTGCCGCGCGGCAGGCCGCGTGGGCGCTGACCGGCCGGCTGCCGTACTGGCAGGGGGCGGCGGCGCAGGTCTTTGAACCGGGCGAGGAGCTCGCGGTGGGCCAGGCGGTGCGGCAGCAGTACTCGACGGTGCGGGAGCAGTCCCATCCCGGAGCCTTCGCACCGCCCGCCTCCTGAGGCGCACGGATCGGCGTAAGGCGCGCGGATCGACGTAGATCCTTAAGTGAGCCCAGTTCTGTACCCGGGCTGAAATTTGACCCGGTCATGGGTTAATCGGTTGCACGGCGACCGGTCGGGTGTCGGAGTATGGGGGCGACCTCGCCCACCGGCCGACACCCGACTCCTCGAGAGACCGAGCGTGCTCATACGACTTCTGCGGACGCACCTGCGTCCGTACCAGAAACCCATCGCCCTGCTGGTGCTGCTGCAGTTCCTGCAGACCTGCGCCGCGCTCTACCTGCCCACCCTCAACGCCGACATCATCGACAACGGTGTCGTGAAGGGGGACACGGGCTACATCCTGAGCTTCGGCGGCATCATGATCGCCGTCACGATCGCCCAGATGGTCTGCAACATCGGTGCCGTCTTCTACGGCGCGCGGACCGCGTCCGCCCTCGGGCGTGATGTCCGGGCCGCCGTCTTCGACCGCGTGCAGTCCTTCTCCGCGCGCGAGATGGGCCACTTCGGCGCCCCCTCGCTGATCACCCGCACCACCAATGACGTCCAGCAGGTGCAGATGCTGGTCCTCATGTCGTTCACGCTGATGGTGACGGCGCCCATCATGTGCGTCGGCGGCATCGTGATGGCGCTCGGCCAGGACGTGCCGCTGTCCGCCGTGCTCGTCGCCGTGGTGCCCGTCCTCGCCATCAGCGTCAGCCTGATCGTGCGGCGCCTGCGGCCGCTGTTCCGGACCATGCAGGTGCGCCTGGACGCGGTGAACCGGGTGCTGCGCGAGCAGATCACCGGCAACCGCGTCATCCGCGCCTTCGTCCGCGACACCTACGAGAAGGACCGGTTCCGGAAGGCCAACGCCGACCTGACCGAGGTCTCCCTCGGCACCGGCAAGCTGCTCGCGCTGATGTTCCCGATCGTCATGACGGTCGTGAACGTGTCCTCGATCGCGGTCGTGTGGTTCGGCGCGCACCGCATCGACAGCGGCGGCATGCAGATCGGCGCGCTCACCGCGTTCCTCGCGTATCTGATGCAGATCGTGATGTCCGTGATGATGGCCACCTTCATGTTCATGCAGGTGCCGCGCGCGGAGGTCTGCGCCGAGCGCATCGAGGAGGTCCTGGACACCGAGAGCAGCGTGGTGCCCCCGGCCGCCCCGGTGCACGAACTGCGCAGCCACGGCCACCTGGAGATCCGGGGCGCGGGCTTCCGCTATCCCGGTGCCGAGGAGCCCGTGCTCAAGGCCGTCGACCTGGTCGCGCGGCCCGGTGAGACGACCGCCGTCATCGGCTCGACCGGCAGCGGCAAGTCGACGCTGCTCAGCCTGGTGCCGCGGCTCATCGACGCGACCGAGGGCCAGGTCCTGGTCGGCGGCGTGGACGTGGGCACCGTCGAGCCCGCGCTGCTCGCGCGGTCCGTGAGCCTGGTGCCGCAGAAGCCGTACCTCTTCGCCGGCACGGTCGCCAGCAACCTGCGGTACGGCAATCCCGGCGCCACCGACGAGGAGCTCTGGCACGCGCTCGACGTCGCCCAGGCCAAGAGCTTCGTGGAGGGCCTCGACGAGGGTCTGGAGGCACCGATCGCCCAGGGCGGCACGAACGTCTCCGGTGGTCAGCGCCAGCGCCTCTCGATCGCCCGCACGCTCGTCCAGCGCCCGGAGATCTACCTCTTCGACGACTCCTTCTCGGCACTCGACTACGCCACCGACGCGGCGCTGCGCGCGGCCCTCGGCAGGGAGACCGCGGAGGCGACCGTCGTCATCGTCGCCCAGCGCGTCGCCACGATCCGGGACGCCGACCGCATCGTGGTCCTCGACGAGGGCCGCGTCGTGGGCACCGGGCGCCATCACGAGCTGATGGAGAGCAATGAGACCTACCGGGAGATCGTGCTCTCCCAGCTCACGGAAGCGGAGGCCGCGTAATGGCTGGTCACGGCGGGGCCATGATGGGCCCCAACTCCCGCTCGATGGACTTCAAGAACTCCGGCAAGCGACTGCTCGCGCAGTTCAGGCCGGAGCGCGCCACGATGCTCGGGATGCTCGCGGCCGGTGTGTTCAGCGTCGCGCTGACCGTGGTCGGCCCGAAGATCCTCGGCAAGGCGACCGACCTGCTCTTCGCGGGCATCGTCGGCCGTGACATGCCCGCGGGCCTCACGAAGGAGCAGGCCATCAAGGGCCTGCGCGACAAGGGCGACGGCGGCATGGCCGACATGCTCTCCGGCGTCGACTTCACCCCGGGCAAGGGTATCGACTTCGACGCGGTCGGCGAGGTCCTGCTGCTCGCGCTCGGCACGTTCCTCGCGGCGGGCCTGCTGATGGCCGTGGCGACCCGGCTCTCCAACCACGCCATCAACAAGACGGTGTTCCGCATGCGCGGCGACGTACAGGCGAAGCTGTCGCGGCTTCCGCTGTCGTACTTCGACAAGCGCCAGCGCGGCGAGGTGCTGAGCCGGGCCACCAACGACCTCGACAACATCAACCAGACGCTGACCCAGACGATGGGCCAGCTCATCAACTCGCTGCTGACGATCATCGGCGTGCTGGTGATGATGTTCTGGGTGTCGCCGCTGCTCGCGCTCGTCGCGCTGGTCACGGTGCCGCTGTCGTTCTTCGTGGCGACCAAGGTCGGCAAGCGGTCGCAGCCGCAGTTCGTGCAGCAGTGGAAGACCACCGGCCAGCTGAACGCGCACGTCGAGGAGATGTACACCGGGCACACCCTGGTGAAGGTGTTCGGGCGCCAGGAGGAGTCGGCCAAGGCGTTCGCCGAGCAGAACGAGCAGTTGTACGAGGCCGGGTTCAAGGCCCAGTTCAACAGCGGTGTCATGCAGCCGCTGATGTTCTTCATCTCGAACCTGAACTATGTGCTCGTGGCCGTGGTGGGCGGTCTGCGGGTGGCGTCGGGGTCGCTGTCCATCGGCGACGTGCAGGCGTTCATCCAGTACTCCCGGCAGTTCTCGATGCCGCTCACGCAGGTCGCCTCGATGGCCAACCTCGTGCAGTCGGGCGTCGCCTCCGCCGAACGCGTCTTCGAGATCCTCGACGCCGACGAGCAGGAGGCCGACCCGGTGCCCGGCGAGCGCCCCGACCGGCTGACCGGGCGGGTCGAGATGGAGCACGTGTCCTTCCGCTACGAGAAGGACAAGCCGCTCATCGAGGACCTCTCCCTGGTCGTGGACCCCGGGCACACGGTGGCCATCGTCGGTCCGACGGGCGCGGGCAAGACGACGCTCGTCAACCTGCTCATGCGGTTCTACGAGGTCACGGGCGGGCGCATCACGCTGGACGGCGTCGACGTCGCCAAGATGTCGCGCGACGAGCTGCGCTCCGGGATCGGCATGGTGCTCCAGGACACCTGGCTGTTCGGCGGCACCATCGCGGAGAACATCGCGTACGGCGCGGCGAAGGACGTCACCCGCGAGGAGATCGAGGAGGCGGCCCGCGCCGCCCACGCCGACCGCTTCGTACGGACGCTTCCCGACGGGTACGACACCGTGATCGACGACGACGGCACGGGGGTCAGCGCGGGCGAGAAGCAGCTCATCACCATCGCGCGGGCGTTCCTGTCCGACCCGGTGATCCTGGTGCTCGACGAGGCGACGAGCTCCGTCGACACGCGTACGGAAGTCCTCATCCAGAAGGCGATGGCTCGACTCGCGCATGGGCGAACGTCGTTCGTCATCGCGCACCGGCTGTCCACGATTCGTGACGCCGACACCATCCTGGTGATGGAGAACGGGTCCATCGTGGAACAGGGCACGCATGACGCGCTGTTGGCTGCGGACGGGGCGTATGCGCGTCTGTATGCCGCCCAGTTCGCGCAGGCCGTGGCCGAAGTCGACTAGCGCCGTTGGGGTGTTGGGGGGTCTGCGCGTGCCGGTTCGTCGTGGCTGGTCGCGCAGCTCCCCGCGCCCCTTAGGGGCGCTCCCCCGTCAGTCCAAGTAGCCCCTCAGCTGGTCCGCGAACGCGTGGTCGCGGAGTTTGTTGAGGGTCTTGGACTCGATCTGGCGGATCCGCTCGCGGGTCACGCCGAAGATGCGGCCGATCTCCTCCAGGGTGCGGGGGCGGCCGTCCGCGAGGCCGTAGCGGAGCTGGACGACCTTGCGCTCGCGCTCGCCGAGCGTGGAGAGGACCGCCTCCAGGTGCTCGCGCAGCAGCAGGAACGCCGCTGATTCCACGGGAGACGTCGCGTCGCCGTCCTCGATGAGGTCGCCGAGCGCGACGTCGTCCTCCTCGCCGACGGGCGCGTGCAGCGAGACCGGCTCCTGGGCCAGGCGCAGGACCTCGCTGACGCGCTCGTGCGGCAGGTCCAGGTGGGCGGCGACCTCTTCGGGCGTGGGCTCGTAGCCGCGCTCCTGGAGCATGCGGCGCTGGACGCGTACGACCCGGTTGATGAGCTCCACGACGTGCACCGGGACGCGGATGGTGCGGGCCTGGTCCGCCAGGGCGCGGGACATCGCCTGACGGATCCACCAGGTCGCGTACGTCGAGAACTTGTAGCCCCGGGCGTAGTCGAACTTCTCTACCGCCCTGATCAGGCCCAGGTTCCCCTCCTGGACGAGATCGAGCATGGTGAGCCCGCGGCCCACGTACCGCTTGGCGACGGAGACGACCAGGCGCAGGTTCGCCTCGATGAGGCGGCGCTTGGCCATCCGGCCCATGACGACCAGCTTGTCGAGGTCCAGGGCCAACTGGGAGTCCAGGTCAGGGGTGTTGCTCAGCTTCTCCTCGGCGAAGAGGCCCGCCTCCACGCCGCGCGCGAGCTCCACCTCCTCCGCCGCGGTCAGCAGGGGAATCCGCCCGATCTCGCGCAGATACTGACGGAACAGGTCGGAGGAGGGGCCGCCGGTGTCGGCACGGCCGCGCGGGACCGGGACCTCGATGGTCTCGGGCTCCAGCGTCTCGCGGACGTCCTGCGGGCCCGGCGCATCGGCCTCTTCGGAGGGCTGTGTCTCCGGCGGCTCCTGCGTTTCCTGTGTCTCCTGTGTCTCCTGCACCGCCGTGACCTCCGGGTGCCGAGTGGCCCGGCTCTGCGGTGGGACTGCCTCCAGGACGTCCGCGTCGGCATCCGCGCGCGCGGCGGTGTCGGTCTGGGTGAGGGTCTGGGTCTGCACGGGGGCGACCTCCAGGGTGATCGCTGCTGAGGCGTGCGGCAACGGGAGAGGGACGACGGCCTCGCCGCTGTCCGTCCCGGACACGATGTGTGGAACCGCGGGGGTGTCGGATCCGCTGTCAGCGGGCCGGCCGCGCTCCGAGGACTCAGGCACCGGAACCCAGTGTGGGGCACGACACGCGGCCGCCACGAGGGGCGTGCGGTGACTTTTTGAGTCCGTTCCGTGACCGCGTGATTACCCGACGGGTAACCGTTGGCCCGAGCGTCACGCCTCAGAGGGCGTCGGAACCCCGTTCGCGCAGTGCCTGGCCGTACTGCTGGAGGACCCACAACTCGTTCTGGACGGCGGCCAGATGCTGCGGATCGCCGCCCGCGCCGAGCCGGGCCAGGCTGCCCTGGACGTCCCGGATGCGGCGGTCCACCGCGCGCAGCCGGACCTGGACGAGCTGGATGCCCGCGTACATCTCGTCGACCGTCTTGCGCAGGATCGCCTCGACGGCCAGCTCGGTGACCATGCGGCGCACCGTGTCGTCCGGGGCCGCGTCGAGCACGCGGCCCAGATAGGCCTGCGGTTCGGCGATGCCCGCCTCGGCGCCGCCGGCCTCCTCCACGCACTGGCGCACGGCCGCGTAGGGCGGCGCGGTGAACTCGTCCATGCCGTACGCGTCGAAGGCCGGGGAGACCAACTGCGGGTACTGCAGGGCCAGCTTGAGCAGCTCGCGCTCGGTGCGGTGGGCGGGGCTGCGCAGGGTGAGCGCGGGGCCGCTGGGCGCGGGCGGGCCCTCCCCGTACGCCTGCTGGGGCCTGCTCTGCTGCGGGGCGGGGCCCCGGCCGCCGCGGTCGCGGGCCCAGCGGGCCAGCTGCGCGACCCGCTTGACCACGAACTGGGTGTCCAGGATGCCGAGCATGCCCGCGAGCTGTACGGCCACCTCGTGCTGCGCGCCGCTGTTCTTGATGCGGGCCACCACGGGCGCCGCCTCGTCCAGGGCGGCGGCGCGGCCCGCGGGGGTCTCCAGGTCGTAGCGCGAGACGATCTGGCGGAGCGCGAACTCGAAGAGCGGCGTACGGGGTTCGACCAGATCGGCGACGGCCTCGTCGCCCTTGGCGAGACGCAGCTCGCAGGGGTCCATGCCGTCGGGCGCGATGGCGATGTACGTCTCGGCGGCGAACTTCTGGTCGTCCTCGAAGGCGCGCAGCGCGGCCTTCTGGCCCGCCGCGTCGCCGTCGAAGGTGAAGATCACCCGCGCCGAGCCGTTGTCCATCAGGAGGCGGCGGAGGATCTTGATGTGGTCGCCGCCGAAGGCCGTGCCACAGGTCGCGATGGCGGTGGGGACGCCGGCCAGGTGGCAGGCCATGACGTCCGTGTACCCCTCGACGACGACCGCGCGGGAGGTCTTGGCGATGTCCTTCTTGGCCAGGTCGACGCCGTACAGCACCTGGCCCTTCTTGTAGATCGGGGTCTCGGGGGTGTTCAGGTACTTCGGACCGTTGTCGTCGTCGCGGAGCTTGCGGGCGCCGAAGCCGACGACCTCGCCGCCGATGTCGCGGATCGGCCACATCAGGCGGCCGCGGAAACGGTCGATGGGGCCGCGGCGGCCCTCCTGGGAGAGGCCGGAGAGGGTCAGCTCCTTGTCGGTGAAGCCCTTGCCGCGCAGGAAGCGGGTGAGGTGGTCCCAGCCCGCCGGGCTGTAGCCCACGCCGAAGTGCGCGGCCGCCGCCTGGTCGAAGCCGCGCTCGGCGAGGAAGGCGCGGCCGATCTCGGCCTCGGGGCTCTCCAGCTGGTCCACGTAGAACTGCGCGGCGATCTTGTGGGCCTCCACCAGGCGGATGCGCTCGCCGCGCTGGTGGCTGGGGTTGTACCCGCCCTCCTCGTACCGCAGCGTGATGCCCGCCTTGGCGGCGAGGCGCTCGACCGTCTCCGAGAACGTGAGGTGGTCGATCTTCATCACGAAGGCGATCGTGTCGCCGCCTTCCTGGCAGCCGAAGCAGTGGAAGAGACCCTTGCTCGGGCTGACCTGGAAGGACGGGGACTTCTCGTCGTGGAAGGGGCACAGGCCCTTGAGGTTTCCACCGCCCGCGTTGCGCAGCTGGAGGTAGTCGGAGACCACGGCGTCGATCGGGACCGCGTCCCGAACCGCCTTCACGTCCTCGTCATTGATCCTGCCGGCCACGTAGGAATACTACGGCGCCCCTGTGACACTCCTGCCCGTGCCTTCACGCCAGGAGCGAAGCCAAGGGGGTGGAAGGGTCCGCGAGGGCGTCCGGATCGGGCTTGTGGCCGCTTCGGATGAGCTCCTGAATGGGTTCGGTGACGTCCCACACGTTCACGTTCATCCCGGCGAGGACCCGCCCGTCGCGCAGCCAGAACGCGATGAACTCGCGCTTGCCGGTGTCGCCGCGGACCACCACCTGGTCGTACGAGCCGGGGGGCGCCCAGCCCGAGTACTCCAGGCCGACGTCGTACTGGTCGGAGAAGAAGTACGGCACCCGGTCGTACGTGACGTCCTGGCCGAGCATGGCGCGGGCCGCCGCGGGGCCGCCGTTCAGCGCGTTCGCCCAGTGCTCCACGCGGAGCCGGTCGCCGTAGAGGGGGTGGGCGGTGGCCGCCACGTCCCCCGCCGCGTAGATGTCCGGGTCGGAGGTGCGCAGCGAGGCGTCGACCGCGATGCCGCCGCCGTGCGCGCGGTCGGCGAGCTCCAGGCCCGCGGACTCGGCGAGCGCCGTGCGCGGGGCGGCGCCGATCGCGGCGAGCACGTCGTGCGCGGGGTGCTCCTCGCCGTCGTCGGTACGGGCGGCGAGGACCATGCCGTCCTGCCCGGTGATCTCGGTGAGCCGCGCGCCGAAGTGGAAGCGGACGCCGTGCTCGGCGTGCAGGTCGGCGAACATCTGGCCGACCTCGGGGCCGAGGACGGCGTGCAGCGGGGTCGCCTCGGGCTCGACGACGGTGACCTCCGCGCCGTACTCCCTGGCGGCCGCGGCGATCTCCAGGCCGATCCAGCCCGCGCCCGCGATCACCAGATGCCCGTTGTCCCTGCCGAGGGCGGCGAGGACGTGGCGCAGGCGGTCGGCGTGCGCGAGACGGCGCAGGTGGTGGACGCCCGCGAGGTCCGTGCCCGGCACGTCCAGGCGGCGCGGCTCGGCGCCGGTGACGAGGAGGAGCTTGTCGTAGTGGATGACCGTGCCCTCGCCCAGGCGCACCGCCTTGGCCGCGCGGTCGATGGCGACGACGGTCTGGCCGAGGTGGAGCTCGATGTCCGCCTGCGCGTACCACCCCGGTTCGTGCACGAAGACGCTGTCGCGCTCCTCCTTGCCCAGGAGGTAGCCCTTGGACAGGGGCGGGCGCTCATAGGGGTGGTCGCGCTCGTCACCGATGAGGATCACCCGGCCGGTGAACCCCTCGGAACGGAGTGTCTCGGCCGCCTTGGCGCCGGCCAGACCTCCTCCGACAATGACGAACGTCTGATCCGCGTCGACCACTTGATGCCTCCTCATAACCGAACCGCCACAGGGAGCGTCCCGCACAGAGCGTGATGGGGGAAGGGGGCGTGGCCCCAACTGGCCACATTTCGTCACGCCCTGTGGTCACTCCATGGTCACTTACCGCTGTTTTTCCTACCGTCTCGCCGTCATTCGGTGGTGCAGGGCGCGGGCCGCCGCGTCCGTGAGTGAGGCGATCTGATCGACGACCACGCGCTGGGCGGCCCGGTCGTCGGCCGCCGCGTCGTACAGCGCGCGGAACTGCGGGTCGAGGCCGTCGGGGGCGCGGTGCGTGAGCGCGTCCGCGAGCTCGGCCACGACGACGCGCTGATCGGCGCGGAGCCGCTCCTGGGCGGGGCGCTGCATCACATAGCGGTCGGCGACGGCCTTGAGGACGGCGCACTCGTGCCGCGCCGCGCGGGGCACCACGAGCTCGGCCGCGTACCGCGAGAGGGGCCCGGTGCCGTACCTCGCGCGCGTGGCGGTCTCCGCGGCCAGGCAGAAGCGGCCGATGAGCTGGCTGGTGGCGTCCTTCAGGCGGGCCTGGGCGACGGCGGACCCGTCGTAGCCGTGCGGCCACCAGTCCTGGTCCAGGAGCCGGTCGAGGGCCTGGGCGAGCTCTTCGGGGTCGGTGTCCGCCGGGACGTACCGCCCGAGGGCCACCTCGTAGATGTCCTGTCGCTCGGGCTCGGCGTGCAGCACGTTCGGATCGATGTGCCCGGCGTGCAGGCCGTCCTCGAAGTCGTGCACCGAGTAGGCGACGTCGTCCGACCAGTCCATGACCTGGGCCTCGAAGCAGGTGCGCTGACCGGGGGCCTCCTTGCGGACCCAGTCGAAGACCGGCCTGTCGTCCTCGTAGACCCCGAACTTGGGCGAGTCGGGGTCGGTGGGGTGGGCGCCGCGCGGCCAGGGGTACTTGGTGGCGGCGTCCAGGGCGGCACGCGTGAGGTTGAGGCCGACGCTGACGAGTTCGTCGGTGTCCTCGGAGCGCACGAAGCGCTTCGGTTCGATGCGGGTGAGGAGCCTGAGCGACTGGGCGTTGCCCTCGAATCCGCCGCAGTCCGCCGCGAATTCGTTCAGCGCCTGCTCTCCGTTGTGCCCGAAGGGCGGGTGGCCCAGGTCGTGGGAGAGGCAGGCCGTCTCCACCAGGTCGGGGTCGCAGCCGAGGGCGGCGCCGAGCTCACGGCCGACCTGGGCACACTCCAGGGAGTGCGTCAGTCGCGTACGCGCGCTGGCGTCCCAGGCCTGGCTCCGGGTGCCCGGCGTGACGACCTGGGTCTTTCCCGCGAGACGGCGCAGCGCGGCGGAGTGCAGCACGCGCGCGCGGTCGCGCTGGAAGGCCGTGCGCCCCGGCCTCTTGTCGGGCTCGGTGGCCCATCGCTCGACGGCCGGTCCGTCGTAGGCGCCATAGGCGCCGAAGTCGTCGTCCTGCGCGTTCGATGCTGTGCCTTCCATGCACCGACAGTAGACGCAAGCAGTGACAAAGGAGGATCTGGCCCCGGTCAGACCCGGGTCAGGCGGCGCGGTTCGGCCACCCTACGCGCGGTGCCCGCGCGGTCGTAGCGGTGCAGGACGAGGCGGGCGAGCGCCGGGTGCGCGCCGAGCGGCGCGGCGGCGATCCAGGGCGCGTGGGCGGCGGCCTGCGCGGCGAACCGGCCCGGCGCGGTGAAGTACGCGGCGACTGCGGCGCGGTGCCGTCCTTCGGCCGCCAGGGCGTCGAGCGCCTGCGGCACGGTACGGGCGCAGGCCGCGGTGGGCGCCGCGTAGGCGGACAGGACGGGCACACCGAGGCGTTCGGCGAGCAGCACCGCCGTGGTCTCGGTGTCGGCGGCCGACTCCGGGTCGCGGGAGCCGGCCGCCGCGAGGACCACACCGAGCCGGCGGCGCTCGGCGGCGCCCGCTCCGTCCGGCCAGCCCGCATCGGCGAGCCGGGCGTGCAGCGCGTCCACGAGCAGCGGGTGCGGACCGAGCGGGGCGGCGACGCGGCAGTCGAGGTGCGGGGCGCGGGCGGCGGCCCCCGGCAGGTCGCGCTTGACGTGCTGGCCGCGGCCGAGGAGCAGCGGCACGAGCACCGCGGGACCTGGCGGCTGCGCGGCGAGGGTGTCGGTGAGCAGCGGTTCGTTCAGCTCGATGTGGCCGAGCCGCACGGCCAGGCCGGGCCGCAGCGCGCGGATCCGCTCGGCGAGGGCCTCGACGGTGGCGAGGGCGCGCGGGTCGCGGCTGCCGTGGGCGACCAGGACGAGGGGCGCGCGCGGATCGGGCCGGTGTCCGCGGTCCGCCGAGACGCGGCGGAGCTGGTGGCCGAGCTGGCTGGTGATGCGGTCCATGAGTTGCGCCGTACTGTCGAGGTGAGTGCTGCCGGACTCGTCGCGGAGAGGGTTCGACGGCGTCATGGACCGAGGATGGCCGGGGCAGGTTGCGCCGGCGTTGCGTGGCCGTGACGACTGTTTTCCTCCGGCTCACGACGGGGGTCGGGGGCGGGTCAGGTGGGGCTTCGGGGTGCGGATTCGGGTCCGGCTTCGAGTCCGGATCCGGCTTCCGGCCCTGCTTCCGGTCCTGCTTCCGGTCCTGCTTCCGGTCCTGCTTCCGGGTCCGGCTTCCCGGTGCTTCGGAGCGCGGTCTCGGGGTGTTCTGCGGGTCGTTCTCCGGGTTGTTTCGGGGTCGCGGAGCGTCCGTCGTGCCGATGCGGTCGCTTACGGTTGTCACAGTGATCGGATCTGGGGAGATCCGGGGCGTACGGGGGCGGATCACATGGAACGGACAGGGTGGGCGCGGCGGTTGCGGGTGCCGGGACGGCTTCGGCTGCGGGCGCCCGGGTGGCTGCGGGTGCGGAGACCGGCATGGCTTCGGCTGCCGCGTACGAGAAAGGGGCAGCGGCGGGGTGTGCAGGCCGTGATGGCGCTGTGCGTGCTCGCGCTGCTGCCGTCGGCCTGGCTGTTCGTGACGACGGACAACAGGATCGGGACGGTCGCCGACGCGCCGCGCAGCCGGGTCGCGATGGTGTTCGGGGCCGGGCTGTGGCGGGGCGAGCCCTCGCCGTACCTCGCGCACCGGCTCGACGCGGCTGCCGAGTTGTACCGCACGGGCCGGATAGAGGTCGTGCTCGTCACGGGCGACAACAGCCGCGAGGAGTACGACGAACCGGACGCCATGCGCGCCTACCTGAAGAAGCACGGCGTGCCGGACCGCCGGATCGTGAGCGACTACGCGGGCTTCGACACCTGGGACTCCTGCGTCCGCGCCAAGAAGATATTCGGCGTGGACCGGGCGGTGCTGATCAGCCAGGGCTTCCACATACGCAGGGCGGTCGCGCTGTGCGACGCGGCGGGCGTCTCGTCGTACGGGGTCGGGGTGGACGCCGTCCACGACGCGACCTGGTACTACGGCGGCGCACGGGAGGTGTTCGCGGCGGGCAAGGCGGCGATTGACTCGGCGTTCCAACCGGATCCGCGGTTCCTCGGGGCTCGGGAGCACGGTGTGGACCGGGCTCTGTCCGCACCTCGCTGACGCGCGGCTGCCCAGCAGCGCTGAGTGCGGAGGGGGTGTCTTTAGGGGCGCGGGGAACTGCGCGCCCAGCCGAAGGCGACTTGCGGACGGCGGATCCTGGCAGACGAGTAGTCCGGGGCCGTGCGGCGGCAGCGCGTCCGCCCCGGTTCCGTCGTCAGCCGGGTGCGGATCGTGGTCCGTTCTCGCGCAGTTCCCCGCACCCTGGACGGGGCCAACCACCGCCTCACAGCGGGGCGGGGAGGCCGCTGAGGTCGGATTGTCCCGCGTGTAACGCGACCACGCGGAGGCGCGTAACAAGCCCGGCGGACGCTGGTCCGCATGCACCCCACCACCACGGCCACGGCGACCCCGACCCACTGTCCCTACTGCGCCCTGCAGTGCGGGATGGGGCTGACGGAGGCCCCTGGCGGTGGCGTGGACGTCGTGGAGCGCCCCGGGTTTCCCGTCAACAGAGGAGCCCTGTGCGGCAAGGGCCGCACCGCGCCCGCGCTGCTCTCCTCCCGGGTGCGGCTGACGGAGCCGCTCGTGCGGTCCCGGGCCACGGGCAGGCTGACGCCGGCCGGCTGGGAGGAGGCGCTCGACCGGGTCGCCGACGGGCTCTCCCGGGCGCGTACGGAGCATGGCGCGGACGCGTGCGGGGTGTTCGGCGGGGGTGGTCTGACGAACGAGAAGGCGTACGCGCTCGGCAAGTTCGCGCGGGTGGCGCTCGGCACGTCGCAGATCGACTACAACGGGCGGTTCTGCATGTCGTCGGCCGCGGCGGCGGGGCAGCGGGCGTTCGGGCTTGACCGGGGGCTGCCGTTCCCGCTGGCGGACGTCCCCCGCACCGGGTGCGTGATCCTCGTCGGGTCGAACCTCGCGGAGACGATGCCGCCCGCGCTGCGGTATCTGACGGAACTGCGGGCGAACGGCGGCACGTTGATCGTGGTCGACCCCCGGCGGACCCGTACCGCCGAGCAGGCCGATCTGCATCTGGCGCCGCGCCCGGGGACGGATCTCGCCCTGGCGCTCGGCCTGCTGCACCTGGTGGTGGCCGAGGGCCGCACGGACGAGGAGTTCATCGAGGAGCGCACCAGCGGATGGGAGGAGGCGCGGGCCGCGGCGATGGCCCACTGGCCCGAGCACGTGGAGCGGATCAGCGGGGTGCCGGTGCCCCGGCTGCGCGAGGCGGTGCGACTGTTCTGCGACGCCGGGTCGGGGATGGTGCTCACCGCGCGCGGTCCCGAGCAGCAGTCCAAGGGGACCGACACCGTCGGGGCGTGGATCAACCTGTGCCTGGCCACGGGGCGGGCGGGGCGGCCGCTGTCCGGGTACGGCTGTCTGACGGGGCAGGGCAACGGGCAGGGCGGGCGCGAACACGGCCAGAAGGCGGACCAGTTGCCCGGGTACCGCAAGCTGACCGATCCGGCGGCGCGGGCGCATGTCGCGGGCGTCTGGGGGGTGGATCCGGATGCGCTGCCGGGTCCCGGCAGGTCGGCGTACGAGCTGCTCGACGCGCTCGGCGGGGACGTCAGGGCGCTGCTCCTGATGGGGTCCAACCCGGTGGTGTCGGCGCCGCGGGCCGGACACGTGGAGGAGCGGCTGCGTGCGCTGGACTTCCTCGCGGTGGCGGACGTGGTGCTGTCCGAGACGGCCGAACTGGCGGACGTGGTGCTGCCGGTGACGCAGTGGGCGGAGGAGACGGGGACGGTGACGAACCTGGAGGGGAGGGTGCTGCTGCGGCGCCGCGCGGTGTCGGCGCCGCCCGGGGTCCGCAGCGACCTGGACGTCCTGCACGGCCTCGCGGACCGGCTCGGCCACGGCAAGGGTTTCCCCACCGACCCGGAGGAGGTCTTCGAGGAGCTGCGCAGGGCGAGTGCGGGCGGCCCCGCGGACTACGCGGGAATCTCGTACGCGCGGCTCGCCGAGGACGAGGGCGAGGGGGTGTTCTGGCCCTGCCCGGACGTTGGGGACGTTGGGGGTGGCGGAGACGGCGGAGACGATGGAGACGGCGACGGCAGCGGGGGCGGCGCAGAAGGTGAACTCGGCGGCGCTGCAGCCCCGCGCCCCGGAACCCCCCACCCCGGAACCCCGCGGCTCTTCCTCGACCGGTTCGCCACCGAGGACGGGCGGGCGCGGTTCGTGCCCGTGGTGCACCGGGCGGCGGCGGAGGAGCCGGACGCGGAGTATCCGGTGCTGCTCACGACGGGGCGGGTGCTCGCGCAGTATCAGTCGGGGGCCCAGACGCGCAGGGTCGACGAGCTCAACTCGGCCGCTCCCGGGCCCTTCGTGGAGCTGCACCCGCGGCTGGCCGCGCGGCTCGGCGTCGTCGAGGGCGAGCCGGTCGCGGTGGTCTCGCGGCGCGGCCGCGCGGTCGCTCCCGCGCGGGTCACGTCCGGCATCCGCTCCGACACCGTGTTCATGCCGTTCCACTGGCCGGGCGAGGGGCGGGCCAATTCCCTGACGCATCCGGCGCTCGACCCCGTGTCGCGGATGCCGGAGTTCAAGGTGTGCGCGGTGCGGCTCGAACGGCCGTAGGGGGCAGGGAGCGGGCCCGGGGAGGGAGAGCACCCCCGGACCCGCCGTCATGCGGTGGTGTCGTGCGTCAGCAGGTGCGTCCCGTGTACCAGGCGCCGTCCACACCGGACGCCGAGCCGATCCAGGTCACGCCGGGGCCCACGCACTGTTCGGAGTTGGGTCCCCAGTCGTCGATCTCGATCACGATGTGCGAGCCGTCGCTCGTGCAGTGGTTGTAGTAGGCGTCGCTGGCGGTCTCGAAGAATCCGCACGGGTCCTTGACCGCCGCCGGGGAGGCGGTGGCCGAGGACGCCATGGACATCCCGAGACCGAGAGCAAGGGCGCCGATGAGGGCCGGCAGGGAACGGCGAACTCGCATGAGGCGACTCCTTCTTGAGGACAGGGTGCTCGCGCACCGACGTGCGCACCGACCGGTGCACACGGAGAGCATCCAGGTGCTCACGCTGGGTGGTCGCGTCGATTCGCCCGTACGAGTGGTGGAGTCCATCAGATCGAAGTCGAAGGCGTTTGAGCTGCGGCTTTGGTCTCCTGAGGCGTGAGTTCAGGGGGTGGTCAGGTGGGGCGGACGGGGGCTCAACTCCGGAGCCGGTGGGACGCCCAGTCGCCGCCCTCGATCACCGTGCCCGCCGTGCGCAGGCGCGTCGCCACCCTGGGCGCCGCCACATAGACCCAGGCGCGGACCGGCGCCCCGTCGGCGGTGCGGGTCACCTCGCGGGCCACGCGCTCGTAGAGGTTGCGCGGATCGCCGGGCGCGTACTCCTCCAGGAGGTCGAGTGCGACGAGCAGCCGGGCGTGGGCGGACGGCAGGGCGGTGACCAACTCGCCGTATATGGGGCCCGCTTGTGGCTGCTCGACGGCGTACGGGTAGCCGGGGCCCTCGTAGAGGACGGCGTCCGGCAGCAGGGCGGGGTCCTCGCGGGCGACCCGGCCGGTGAGCAGCGCCGCGTGGTTGCACTCCCCCGGCCGCAGCGTGCCGTACACGAAGAACGGCAACCGGGCCGCCGCCCCCTGCGGGCTCACTCCGCCGTCTCCCGTTCCACCCACTCCAGATAGGCCGCGCTCCCCCGGACCACGGGGGTCGCGATGATCTCCGGGGTGTCGTAGTCGTGGGCTTCGAGCAGCCACGCTTCGAGGGCGGCGTAGCGGGCGGCGGTCGTCTTGAACAGCACCTGCCACTCCCGCGCGGACTCGATGCCGTCGTCCCACCGGTACACGGAGGTGACGGGTGCGCCGCTCACCTGGGCGCAGGCGGCCACGCGTGCGTGCACCGCCCCGCGGGCGAGGCCGGCCGCCTTCGCCTCGGTGTCCGTCGTGGTCAGGACGGTGAGCACGGTCGGTTCTGGCACGGGGCACCTCGTTCGTACGTGGGTCGTGTCGGTTCTCCCAGCAGTCGTAGCGGTGATCCTTCCCGAAGTCCACCGGCCCGGCGGGCGGGCCCTTGGTCCCGATCCGAAGGTCCCCGATCGGAGGATCGCGGCGTTATTAAGCGCAGCTGTTACACAATCTCCCGATTTCCGTGACGGACGGTTCCTAGCGTCGGACGCGGTGGCCGGTCCACTGCCGAATCCCCAGCGCAGTCCCGGGACCGGCCACCGCCACGCCCGCTCCCCACCGCGACGGTCCCTGACTTCATGAACCCGATCCTCCGCCGCAGGCTCGCCCTGTGCGCCGCGCCCCTCGCCGTCCTGGCGGTCTTCGCGCTGTCCGGGTGCGAGCGCACCAACGGCCTCGGCGCCGGTACGCCCGCGCCGTCCGTCTCGGTGCAGCCGCGCCCCGAGTCGGTCTGGCCCGCCTGGGCGAGTACGTCCTCCGAGGCGCCCGGCGCCGACGCGGCCACGCGCGAGCCGCCGCCCCGGGCGCTCAAGGGGCTGCCGAAGGTGGGCTCCGGCGGGCTCGCCGAGATGGACGTCCGCGCGATCCTGCGGGCCGATCCGCGCACCCGGCCGCTCGCCGACCGGGAGATGATCGACCGCCCGGGGCAGGCCGGGCTGCGGCCGCCCATGTTCACGGACCTGACCGGCGACAAGAAGCCCGAGCTGCTCGTGGCCGCCGACACGGAGAGCGGGCGCAGCGTGGTCGTCGCCTACACCGAGCGCGGCGGCAAGGTCTATCCCATCCTGTTCACCTCGGGGCGGAGCATGAGCGTCGAGACGATCGGCCCCGACCTGCTGGTGCGCACGCCGTGTGCGGACGGCGGCGAGCAGGCCGTGCGCTTCCACTGGGACGGCGCGCGGATGTCCACGCTCAGCGACGTCAAGAACTACAAGAAGCCGGTGGAGCCCAAGGAGACCGGGGAACCGAAGACCTCCCGGCCGCCCACCCCCTCCGCCTCCCCGGGCGGCCACTGATGGCGCGCGGGGCCCGCGCCGCGCTCAACGGCCTCGGACTGCGCTGGAAGATCGCCGCGCTGCTCGCCGCGGGCTGCGCCGTCGTCGCGGTCGCCATCGGGGTGCTCGTGCACCAGGCCAGGCTCGACCAGGTCTCGGACAACGCCAGGTCGGGCGCGATCGCGCAGCTGGTGCGGGTGCGCCAGCTGTACGAGCTGACCGGGCAGGTCGACCAGGACGACACGGGCGCCGCGCTCGACTCGCCCGACCTGCCGAAGCCGCTGCGCAAGGCCGCGCTGGCCGGGCAGCGCACCACCTACCTCGACATGAAGTCGGGCGATCCGTGCGTGTGGGCGGCCCGTCCGGTCGGCGACCAGGTGCTCTCCGTCCGCGAGTCGCTGCACGAACAGGCCGACGAGATGGCCGAGTTCGACCGGCAGCTGATCGTCTCGGGTGCCGCCGTCGTGGGCCTCGCGGCGCTCGGCGGCGCCGGTCTGTCCAGCAGGCTCAGCCGCGAACTGCGCACCGCCGCGGCCACCGCGCGCCGGATCAGCCAGGGCGACCTCGACGCCCGCATCGACCATCCCAGGCCGCCGGGCGTCCGGCACGGCAAGGACGAGGTCGCCGAACTCGCCACCGCCGTCGACACGATGGCCGCCTCGCTCCAGCAGCGCCTGGAGGCCGAGCAGCGCTTCACCGCGGACGTCGCGCACGAGCTGCGTACGCCGCTGACCGGGCTGCACACCGCCGCCGAGCTGCTGCCGCCGAGCAGGCCCACCGAGCTGGTGCGCGACCGGGTGCTCGCCCTGCGCGCCCTCACCGAGGACCTCCTGGAGGTGGCGCGGCTCGACGCGGAGGTGGAGAAGCCCGACCTGGACGTGCATCCGCTGGGGCGGCTCGTCGAGGGCATCGTGCAGCGCTCGGGCTGCGACGGCACGGTCAGCTTCACCGACGGGAACGCCGGGAAGTCCCGGGAGGCCGCCGGGACTTCCGGGGAGAGCAGGGAGAACGGGGAGTCGGGCGAGAGCGGGGACGCCGGGCGCGCCGACGGCACCGGCGACGTCTTCGTACGCACCGACGCGCGCCGCCTGGAGCGGATTCTCGCCAACCTCGTCACCAATGCCCGCAGGCACGGCGGCGGGCCGGTCGAGGTGCGGATATCGGGGACCCGCGTCTCCGTCGTCGACCACGGCCCCGGTTTCCCCGACGGCCTGCTCAGGGACGGTCCGCAGCGCTTCCAGACCGGCGCGCGCGAACGCGGTCAGGGCACCGGGCTCGGGCTGACCATCGCGCTCGGCCAGGCCCAAGTGATCGGCGCGCGCGTCGAGTTGTCCAACGGGCCGGACGGTGGGGCGGTCGCCGCGGTCGACCTGCCGCGGGCCCGGCCGCCGCGCGCCGCCGTGGAGCCGGTGGCGGCCTGAGTCCACGGCGGGGGCCTGCGGGTGATCACCTGCGAACCTCAACTCCCGTACGGGCGTACCTCCTTGGCGGCGCGCAGGGCCCAGGCCCACCACGCCAGCTGGTCGAGCATCGTCTTGGCCGCCGCGTCCGCGGCCGCCGGGTCCCGGTGGTTGCCCTCGTCGTCGAAGAGGGCGCCCGCGTTGTGGAAGGAGACGGTGTCGCGGATCGTCACGGCGTGCAGTTCGGCGAGGACGGGCCGCAGGTGCTCGACGGCGCGCAGGCCGCCGGAGAGGCCGCCGTAGGAGACGAAGGCGACGGGCTTGGCCTGCCATTCGGCGCCGTGCCAGTCGATGAGGCTCTTCAGGGACGCCGGGTAGGAGTGGTTGTACTCGGGGGTGAGCACGACGAACGCGTCGGCGTCGGCCAACTTCGGTGTGACCTTCGCGAGTTCGGCGTTCACGGTGTCGGAGGGACGGAAGGAGAGGGACGTGGGCAGGTCGGCGTCGGCGAGGTCGACGACGTCGAAGACGAGATCGGTCCGCTCGCGCACCCTGGCCAGCAGCCACTCGGCGACGACGGGCCCGAAGCGGCCCTCCCGGTTGCTGCCGATGACGACGGCGACGCGGAGCGGAGCGGCGGGCTCGGGCGCGGACACGGTGGCGGACAGGGAGGCGGAAGCGGCGGCAGGAGCGACTGCCGACGACGTGGTTTCGGTCATGCGCCAAGGCTCTTACCTCAACCGCGATTCAGGTCAAGGCATCTCCGTGGCTACGCTGCCCACATGACCTCGCACCTCGCACCGGACGCCAGGGAAGCCACGGTCGGCGAGCTCGCGAGGCGCAGCGGTGTCGCCCCGTCCGCGCTGCGGTTCTACGAGCGCGAAGGGCTCATCAAGAGCCGCCGCACGACGGGCAATCAGCGCCGCTACAGCCGCGACACCCTGCGCAGGGTCGCCTTCATCCGCACCTCGCAGGGGATCGGCATCCCACTGGCCGCGATCCGCGACGCGCTCGACCTGCTCCCCGACGACCGCACGCCGACCCGCGCGGACTGGGCGCTGATCTCCGAGCGCTGGCGCTCCGACCTCGACGCCCGCATCCGGACGCTCCAGCGGCTGCGCGACGAGCTCAGCGACTGCATCGGCTGCGGCTGTCTCTCGCTGACCAGGTGCGCGCTGTCCAATCCGGCGGACGAACTGGGCTCGCGCGGTGCCGGGCCGCGCAGGCTCGTCGAGGGGCGGGGCCCGGCCGGCCCCGGGGGCCGCGGGCCCGCGGCGGGGGGCGCCTCGTAGCGTGGCGCCATGACAACGACCCCGCAGGTGCTGCGCGTCGAGATCGACGGCCGTGCCGCCACCGCCGAAACGCTGCTCCACCCCGCCACCGTGAACCTGGGGCACTTCACCGCGATGCAGATCAGGGGCGGGAAGGTGCGCGGCGTCGGCCTCCATCTGGCCCGCCTCGACGCGGCCACCCGCGAGCTCTTCGGGCAGGGCCTCGACGGCGACCACGTGCGCGGCCTGATCCGGCACGTCCTGCGCGACGACATCACCGAGGCGTCCGTACGCGTCCACGTGCACGCGCCCGACGGCACCCCCTCCCTGATGGTCACCGTCCGGCCGCCCACCGAGCTGCCCGCCACGATGGCGGACCGCGCGCAGGCGCTGCGGTCCGTGCCGTACCAGCGGCCCTTCGCGCACATCAAGCACCTGGGCGGCTTCGGGCAGGCCAGGCACACCGAGCTGGTGCGGCGCGCGGGCTTCGACGAGGCGCTGCTCACCGGGCCCGGCGGGGAGGTCAGCGAGGGCGCGGTCACGAACGTCGCGTTCTTCGACGGCACGGAGGTGGTGTGGCCGAGCGCGCCCCATCTGTCCGGCATCACGATGCAGCTGGTCGAGGCCCGCCTGCCCGCCGCAGGCCTGCCCACCCGGCACGCCCCCGTCACCCTCGCCGACCTCCCGTCGTACCCGGCGGCCTTCGTCACCAACTCGTGGGGGGTCAGTCCGGTGCGCCGGATCGACGACAGGGAGTACGAGGTCGACGAGAAACTGATGACGAAGGTGGCGGAGATCTACGCGGGGGTCCCCTGGGACACCATCTGACCCACCGGGTCCGCCTGCCCCACCGGGTCCATCTGACCCACCGGGTCCCCCTGCCCCACTGGACCCATCCGGTGCAGGGGTCACCCATTCACAGCCGCCGCCCGTCCTCTTCGGAGTCTCTCCTCCGGTACGCCGGTGACCTGCTGGAACGCCCCCGTCGAGGGCGCGCGGGGCGGAGGATCGGGCCGTTTCTGATGGGGTATCAGCAGGCGTGCGGGTGCGAGTGCCACTTACCTCGGCAGTGCGGGGTCCGACCGACGCAGCGGCACTTGGGGGTGCCGCGGGACGGGCTCGCGCGAAGGCCTCGGAGGAACTAGCACCATGCGCATCGCCCGCCTGCTGTCCGGTACCGCGCTCGCCGTAGCGGCGGCGGGTGCGCTGGCCGCCCCCGCGTCCGCCGCGGCAGGCGGGGGCCTGGAGATCTATCCCGCCACCGTCTCCCCCGGTTCCACCGTCACCGTGAACACCACCGCCTGCGGCACCGACGGCACCGCGACGGGCGACGCGAGCGCGGTCGGGGCGGGCATGTTCACGCTGGCGCCGAGCACCCACCCGCAGGACGCGGTCGGCCAGTTCAAGGTCCCGCCCTCCGCGCAGCCCGGCACCTACGAGATCGTCGCGAAGTGCTCGGGGTCCGGCGGGGCCGCGGCCAAGAACAAGCAGCTGGCGGGCGACCTGATGGTCACGGTCACCTCCACGGCCGACGCCGGGGAGCGGCAGCAGCCGCACCCGAAGGGACATGTGAAGACGGGGGTCGGCGGCGCACTGGGCCCCGACCCCGTACAGACCGCGGCGGGAGTGGCGGCGCTTGCCGTCGCCGCCGCGGGCGGTACCTGGCTCCTGCATCGCCGGGCGAGAGGCGACAGGATCTGACGGACACCCTCCGCTGTCCACCGGTACCGCCACCCCTGCCCCCTCCCGGCCCGTGTCCCCTCGCGGGCCGGAAGGGGGACGAGGGGCAGGACCGCCCGATCCCGAGGGGGACGCCGCATGCGCCGTACGCGCGGAGTACGCAGGAAGACCGGCAACGCCGTCATAGGAGCCGTCACCGTCGTCGCCCTGTGCTCCGGCGCGTGGCTGCTGCGCGGCGGCGCCGAGTCGCACCCGCCGCCGCAGCCCTCCGCCGCGCAGGCCGCGTCGGCCCGCCCCGGCGTGCACCGCGCCGACCTCGGGCCCGCGCCGCTCCCCCCGTCGCCGCCCGACCGCGTGCGGATCCCGGCGATCGGCGTCGACGCACCCCTGATGGGCCTCGGCCTGACCCCGCAGGGCAGCCTCGACGTACCGCCGCCCGAGCGGGAGAACCTCGCGGGCTGGTACGAGGCGGGCACCACGCCGGGCGAGCGGGGCACGGCCATCGTGGCGGGGCACGTCGACAACAAGGAGGGCCCCTCGGTCTTCTACGAGCTGGGCGCCCTCCAGAAGGGCCGCACCATCGAGGTCGAGCGCAGGGACGGCAGCGTGGCCGTCTTCACGGTCGACGCGAACGAGGTGTACGACGCGGCCGACTTCCCCGACGAGAAGGTGTACGGCGCCGCCCGCCGCCCGGAACTGCGGGTGATCACCTGCGGCGGCAAGTACTCCAGGAAGACGGGCTACCAGGGCAACGTGGTGGTCTTCGCGCATCTGACCTCGGTGCGCTGACGCCCTGGGGCCCTTCTGGCGGAGATCCTCCAGAAAGACCCTAGGCCAGCCACTGCTCGTACGCCATCTTCACCACGAGCGCGAAGACGGTGGTCAGGAGCACGACCCGGACGAAGCCGCTGCCCTTCTTCAGCGCGGTGCGCGCGCCGAACAGGCCGCCCGCGAGGTTGAAGACGGCCATCAGCCCGGCCAGCTGCCACAGGACCGCGCCCTGCCAGGCGAACATGGCGAGGGCGCCCACGTTGGTGCAGCAGTTGACGATCTTGGCGGTGGCGGAGGCCGAGACCAGGTCGAGATGGAGCACGGCGGTCAGCGCGAGCACCAGGAAGGTGCCGGTGCCGGGCCCGATGAGGCCGTCGTAGAAGCCGATGCCGAGGCCCGCGAGGCCGATCGCGGCGAGGATCCGCTTGGGCGAGGCGGGCTCGGCGGACGGCGCGGTGCCGAACGCGGGCCTGAGGATCACGAAGGCGGCGACGGCGAGCAGCACCACCATGATCACAGGCTTGAGCACCTCGGTGCTCATCCCGGCCGCGAAGAAGGCGCCGCCCATCGACCCGGCGAGCGCGGCGAGGCCGATGCGGACGGCGGTCGGCACGTCGACCGGGGTCTTCCTGACGTACGTCACCGCCGCACCCGTGGTCCCGACGATCGCGACGGCCTTGTTGGTGCCGAGGGCGTGCGCGGCCGGGGTGGAGCCCGGCAGGCCGAGCAGCAGGGCGGGGAGCAGCAGCAGTCCGCCGCCGCCGACCACTGCGTCGATCCAGCCGGCCGCGAGGGCGGCGAGGCAGAGGACGACGACCGTGGTCAGGGATATGTCAGGCATGATCATGACCTTATGGACGCGGTGATCACGGCGTCCATGGAACTCCGGAGAGTTGAGCGACTTCTGAGCTTGGCGGGGCGCCCGGTCAGGGTGCCGCCTGGGGTTCGGGGGCGGTGGCCGGGGACCGGTCGGGAGCCGGGGGCGCCGCCGGGTCGACGGTGAGGGCGAGGGCGGTGGCAACGAGCGCACTCGCCCCGGCGAGCCCCGCGGCGAGCCTGTGGCGGGCCTGACGGGTGGGGCCCTTGGCCGGGGCGGCGGGTCTGCGGTGGCGTCCCATGATCAGCTCTCTCGGGTGGTCGGGCCCCGTAAGGGGCGCGGGGAACTGCGCGGCCGGCCGCGGACGGCCCGCACGCTCTGAACCGGCGGAGTCAGTACGTGAAGCACTCCGCGTGGATCCGTTCCTCCGGCACCCCGGCCCGCACGAGCGCCGTCGTCGCCGCAGCCGACATCCCTGGCGGCCCGCACAGATAGACGTCGTGCTCGGCGAGATCGGGGATGAGGTTGCGCAGGGCCTGTGGAGCGAGGGGATCGAAGGCCGCGTCGGAGGGGCCGAGCAGATAGTGCAGCCCCGCCTGGCGGCTCGCGGCGATCGCCTCCAGCTCCGCGCGCAGGACGAGCTGCTCGGAGCTGCCCGCGCGGTAGAGCAGCGTGAGGTCGCCGGGGCCGCCGGGCAGGGTCTCGAAGAGGGCCCGCATCGGCGTGATGCCGACGCCGCCCGCCAGGAGCAGCACCTTGCGCCTCGTACGGCGGTGGGCGGTGAGCGCGCCGAAGGGGCCGGTGGCGAGGACGCGGGTGCCGGGCTTGAGGCGCCGCATCCGCCGCGTGTGGTCGCCGGCCGCCTTCACGGTGATGCGCAGGGTGTCGTCGCGGACGGGCGCGGAGAGGGAGAAGGGCAGCGCGGTGTGCCAGAGCCTGCGCCGCAGGAAGCGCCAGCGGAAGAACTGCCCCGGTTCGGCGCGCAGTTCGTCGAGCCCGATGCCCTGGACGACCACGGAGACGACGCCGGGCCCCTCCGTGCGTACGTCGATGACGCGCAGGCTGTGCCGCAGCGCCTGCCGTACGGGGACGACCAGGCGGTACCAGACAAGGAGGACGGCGACGGTGGCGTGCGCGAGGGCCCAGAGCCAGACCGTCAGGACGCCGCCCGCGACGTCCGGCCCGGCGAGCTGGTGCACGAAGGCGAGGGCGGCGCCGAGGTAGGTGAGCAGGTGGACGGCCCGCCAGGTCTCGTGCGGGAGGCGCCGGCGCACGGCACGGGCGGAGGTCACGCCGACGGCGCCGAGCAGGGCGGTGCCGACGGTGGCCGCGGCGAGGCCCGGGTAGCCGAGCAGGTCGAGGGCGGCGTCCAGGAGGCCGGTCCCCTCGTGGGCGGCGTATCCGCACAGGGCGAGCAGGCCGTGGCCCGCGCAGAGGCTCAGCACGTGGCGGCCGCCGAGCGCGTGCAGCCGGGCGAGCCGGTCGGCGCCGACGCCGTGCTCGACGGCGGGCACGCGGGCCATCAGGAAGAGCATGACGAGGATGCCGTACCCGGCGAGCAGCCCCGTGAGGTGCGCCCCGGTGGCGAACACGACGTCGAGCCGCCCGGACGGCTCGGCCTGCACGGCCCACAGCCCGGTGACGGCGAGCGCCCCCGCGAGGATCCCGGCGCGGAGGGCGGCGGGCGTGACGCGGAGGGGCGCGGCGGGGGTGTCGCCCTTCAGCCGGCCGGTCCACCCGTCCCGGCCACGCCTCGCGCGGGGCTTGCGGACGGCGCGGGAGCCACGCCGCCCGCCGGCCCGGGGAGGCCCGGCGGGCATCGGCGGCGCGTCGGCGGGGGCGGGGTGCGGGGCGTGGGTCGGATCCGTCTGGCGCAAGTAGGCGGAGAGGGCGGGATAAGCGTCGAGTCGGGGGTCGGCTGCCTCGGTGGTCACGGCGGCACACTAGGCGCCGGGGGCGCCGGGAAACGGCTGGTCGGCACCGCACCCGAGATCCTTAAGGCGGCCTTGAGGATCGGCTGAAGGGGGGTTAAGCGAGGGGGGCGTGCGGCGGGGTCCGGTGCGGGGAATCGAGCTTCACGGCGCGGGGCGGGGACGGGAAGGCGGGCCGGCGCGCGAAGGGAGGGCACCTGCCTCGCGGGGGCGGTAGTGGCTCAGCCCTCACAGCCCCGCGGGCCCGCCACTGAGAACACCGTTCCCCGAGGGAAACAACCCGGCCCCGGCCGGGTAACACCCGCCCCGCAGGCTGCGGGACATGACATCCACGGCAGTGGTGATCGGCACGGGCCCGGCCGGCATCCGCGTAGCGCAGCGGCTCGGGGACGACACCGTGCTGATCGGCGAGGAGGAGCACGCCCCGTACAACCGCGTCCTGCTCGCGGAGGTCCTCGCGGGCCGGTACGGCCCGGACGTCATCGCCCTGCCCACCCCAGGGGCCACCACGCTCCGCACCCGCGCCGTCCGCGTCGACCGCGCCACGCGGCGGGTGCACTGCGCGGACGGCACCGTCGTCCCGTACGGCACGCTCGTCCTCGCGACCGGCTCCAACCCCGTTCTGCCGCCGCTGCGCGGCCTGTTCGCGCCCGGCGCCGGTGAACTCCCCGGCGACGTACACGCCTTCCGCACCATGGACGACTGCCTCGCCCTCTCCGCGAGGACCGGGCCCGGCGCGCGCGCCGTCGTCATCGGCGGCGGACTGCTCGGCGTCTCGGCCGCCCGCGCGCTGGCCCGCAGGGGCGCCCAGGTCGTCCTCCTCCAGCAGGCCGAACGCCTCATGGAGCACCAGCTCGACCCGGCGTCGTCCCGGCTGGTGCACGACCATCTGACGGGGCTCGGCGTCGAGGTGCACACGGAGTGCCGGGTGCGCGCCGTCGGCGTGGTCGACGGCGCGGTGCGCCGGGTCGAACTCGCCGACGGGTACGCCCTCGGCACCGACGTCACCGTCCTGGCCTGCGGCGCCCGCCCCCGCACCGGCCTCGCGCGGGCCGCGGGACTCGACGTACGCGAAGGGATCGTCGTCGACGACCGGCTGCGCACGTCGGACCCGCGCATCCGCGCGGTCGGCGACTGCGCGGAGCACGCGGGCCGGGTCTACGGCCTCGCGACGCCCGCCGTGGAGCAGGCCGACGCGCTGGCCGACGACCTCCTGGCACCGGCCGGGACCCACACCCCGCGCCCCTACACCGGCACCCGGACCCTGACCCGCCTCACCCTCGCGGGCCCAGGCCCCCTGGACCTCGCGGTCTTCGGCGATCTGGAGCCGCGTCCCGACGACGACGTCGTGCGGCTCGCCGACGCCACCCGGGGCACGTACCGCAAGGTCGTGGTCCGCGGCGACCGCCTCGTCGGCGGGGTGCTCCTGGGCGATCTTGACGCGGTCGGCGCGCTGGCCCGCGCCTGGGAGGCCGACGAACCGCTGCCCGCCGACGACACCCCGCTGCTCCACCTGCTCACCCACGACGGAGGCCGCTGACATGCCGAGCTCCCACAACTCCCAGGACCGCCGCCCCACGATCGTGCTCGTCGGGCACGGCATGGTCGGCCAGCGCTTCCTGGAGGCCGCCGCCGAGCGCGGGCTCGCCGCCTCGCACCGGATCGTGGTGCTGTGCGAGGAGCCCCGGCCGGCCTACGACCGCGTCCAGCTCACCTCGTACTTCGCGGGCCGCACCCCCGACGAACTCTCCCTCACCGACCGGGAGTTCATCGAGCGGCACGGCATCGAGCTGTACGTCGGGGACGCCGCCGAGCGGCTGGACAGGGACGCCAGGACCGTCACCGCGCGCTCGGGCCGTACCTTCGGCTACGACACGCTCGTGCTCGCCACCGGCTCCTACCCGTTCGTGCCGCCCGTGCCGGGCAAGGACGCGACGGGCTGCTTCGTCTACCGCACCATCGAGGACCTGCTCGCCATCGAGGAGTACGCGAAGGCGCGCGCGAGCACCGGCGCGGTGGTCGGCGGCGGGCTGCTCGGCCTGGAGGCGGCGGGCGCCCTGCGCGGGCTCGGACTGGCCACGCACATCGTGGAGTTCGCGCCCCGCCTGATGCCGGTCCAGGTCGACGAGGGCGGCGGCGCGGCGCTCCTGCGCACCCTCACCGGCATGGGCCTGACCGTGCACACCGGCACCGGCACGCAGGAGATCCGCACCGGCGACGACGGCGCCGTACGCGGCATGCTCCTCTCGGACGGCGCCGAACTCGCCACGGACCTGGTCGTGTTCTCCGCGGGGGTGCGCCCGCGCGACCAGCTGGCCCGCGCGCACGGCCTCCCGGTCGGCGAGCGCGGCGGCATCTCCGTCGACGAGCGGTGCCGCACCGCCGACCCGGCCGTGTACGCGATCGGCGAGTGCGCGCAGGCCGCGGACGGCCGCGTCTACGGCCTGGTCGCGCCCGGCTACGAGATGGCCCAGACGGCGGCCGCCGCCATCGCGGACGCGGAGTGCGCGGGCTTCACCGGCGCCGACCTGTCCACCAAGCTGAAGCTGCTCGGCGTCGACGTGGCGTCCTTCGGCGACGCGCACGGCACGACGGAAGGCTGCCTCGACGTCGTCTACGCCGACTCGCGCTCGGGCACGTACAAGAAGCTGGTCATGGGCGCGGACGGCGAGCTGCTCGGCGGCGTCCTGGTCGGCGACGCGGACGCGTACGGACTCCTTCGCCCGCTGACCGGGACCGTACCGCCGCTGCCCGCCGAGCAGTTGGTGCTGCCCGCGGGCGCCGGGTCGACCGCGGCGCTCGGCCCCGACGCACTGCCGGGCTCCGCGGTGATCTGCGACTGCCACAACGTCACCAAGGACGCGATACGGGCCTGCGCCACCCTGCCCGAGGTGAAGAAGTGCACCAAGGCCGGCACGGGCTGCGGCAGTTGCGTGAAGGTGATCACCCAGCTGCTGCCCACGACCGGCGACCAGGGACTGTGCGGCTGCTTCGGGCAGACCCGCCAGGAGCTGTACGAGATCGTGCGGGCGCTGCGGATCACCTCCTACCGCGCGCTGCTCGACGCGCACGGCAGGGAGGCGGCGCGCGGCGGCGAGGGCTGCGAGGTGTGCAAGCCCGCGGTCGGCTCGATCATCGCCTCACTGGCCCCGACGATCGGCGCGGGCGGACACGTCCTGGACGGTGAGCAGGCCGCGTTGCAGGACACCAACGACCACTTCCTCGCCAACCTCCAGAAGAACGGCTCCTATTCGGTGGTGCCCCGCATCCCCGGCGGCGAGATCACCCCGGAGAAGCTCATCGTCATCGGCGAGGTGGCACGGGACTTCGGGCTCTACACGAAGATCACCGGCGGCCAGCGCATCGACCTGTTCGGCGCGCGCGTCGAGCAACTGCCGATGATCTGGACGCGGTTGGTCGACGCGGGCTTCGAGTCCGGGCACGCGTACGGCAAGGCGCTGCGCACCGTGAAGTCCTGCGTGGGGCGGACCTGGTGCCGGTACGGCGTACAGGACTCGGTGCGGATGGCCATCGGCCTTGAGCTGCGCTACCGGGGCCTGCGGGCCCCGCACAAGCTGAAGTCGGCGGTCTCCGGGTGCGCCCGCGAGTGCGCGGAGGCCCAGTCCAAGGACTTCGGCGTGATCGCCACGGCGAGCGGCTGGAACCTCTACGTGGGCGGCAACGGCGGCGCGAGCCCGCGCCACGCCGACCTGCTCGCCCAGGACCTGGACGACACCGCGCTGGTGCGCCTGGTCGACCGGTTCCTGATGTTCTACATCCGCACCGCGGACCGCCTGGAGCGCACCGCGGCCTGGCTGGAGCGGATCGACGGCGGCCTCGACCACGTGCGCGACGTCGTCGTCCACGACTCGCTCGGCATCGGCGCCGAGCTCGAAGCGCTGATGGCCGACCACGTCAGGCACTACCGCGACGAGTGGGCCGACACCCTGGACGACCCCGAGCGGCTCGCGCGCTTCGTCTCCTTCGTGAACGCGCCGGGCACCCCGGACCCGACGGTCCGGTTCGTGCCCGAGCGCCGCCAGATCAAGCCCGACCTGCCCCTGCTGACCCTCGGCAGCCGCCCCCTGGAAGGAAGTGTCGCCCCGTGACCCTGACACCCGTGCCCCTGGCACCCGGGACCACCGGCCTGACCGTTCAACTGCGTCTGGACCAGGACTGGTTCACCGCCTGCGGCCTGGACCGTCTGATCCCCGGACGCGGCGTCGCCGCCCTGCTGCCCGACGGGCGTCAGGCCGCGCTCTTCCTCGACCGCGAGGGCCGCGCCTACGCCATCGACAACCGGGACCCCTTCACGGGCGCGGCGGTCCTCTCCCGGGGCCTGGTCGGCTCGGAGCGGGGCCGCCCGTTCGTCGCCTCGCCGCTCCTGAAGCAGCGGTTCGACCTGGCGACGGGGCGGTGCCTGGACGACGAGGACGTGACGGTGACGGCGTACCCCGCGCGGGTCGCCTGAGCCGGGCGCGGCCCTTTCGATCATTTTGCTTGACCGGTCGTTCCAGAAACGCGTACTGTCCTGCTCGTGGCAAGGACCAAGGAATTCGATCCGGACGCCGCGCTCCAGTCGGCCCTCCAGCTGTTCTGGCGGCGCGGTTACGAGGCGACCTCGATGGCCGACCTCGTCGAGGAGCTCGGCATCGGCCGCGCCAGCATCTACGCGACCTTCGGCAACAAGCACGACCTGTATCTGAAGGCACTTGAGCGCTACGGCGAGAACCAGGACCCGGTCCTGCTCGGCGAGCTGTCGGCACCGGGCCCCGCGCTGCCCGCCGTGCGCGCGGTGGTGCGCCGCTTCGGCGCCGAGTCGACGTCCGACAAGGACCGCCTGACCGGGTGTTTCATCACCAACACGGCGGCCGAGCTGGCCCCGCACGACGCGGCGGCGGCCCGCTGCGTCGAGCGCAGCTGGGAGCGGATCGAGACCCTGCTGCACTCCGCGCTCGTCCGAGCCCAGGCGCAGGGCGAGCTGCCGCGGGACCGCGATCCGCGCACGCTCGCCCGGATGCTGCTCGTCCTGATGCAGGGGCTGCGCGTGGTCGGCAAGGCGTCCGAGGACCCGGCGCGGGTGCGGGACGCGGTGGAGCAGGCGCTGAAACTGCTCGACTGACCCGGCCCACGCGCGCACCCTTACAGCCTCCTCAAGCCACGCCACACCCGCACTACCCCCGCATACCCCGCCGCACCACTTCACGCCCTCATACTGAACCGATCGTTCAAGAAAAGAGTCCGTCATGACTGCCGCACCCCGCACCCGTTTCACCGGCCGCACCGTCCTCGTCACCGGCGGCGGCTCCGGCCTCGGCCGGGCCATGGCGCTCGCGTTCGGCGCCGAGGGAGCCTCCGTCGTCGTCGCCGGGCGCTCCGAGGGACCGCTGAAGGAGACCGTCGGCCTCATCGAGGACGCGGGCGGCACCGCCCTCGCCGTCACCGCCGACGTCGCGCGCTCCGCCGACCTCGCGGCGCTCGTCGAGGCCACCGTCGAGCGCTTCGGCTCGCTGGACGTCGCCGTCAACAACGCGGGCGTCCTGCGCGCCGGGCAGCCGGTCGCCGAACTGCCCGAGGAGGACTGGCGCACGATGCTCGACATCAACGTCACCGGCGTCCTGCTCGCGCTCCAGGCCGAGGTCAAGCAGATGCGCACGCAGTCCACGGGCGGCGCCATCGTCAACATCGGCTCCACCCTGGGCGCCCACACCAGCGTGCCCGGCACCGCCGCCTACGGGGCGACCAAGGCCGCCGTCTCCGCGCTGAGCCGCGCGGCCGCCGCCGAGCACATCAGGGACGGCGTCCGCATCAACACCGTCAGCCCCGGCTCCTCCGACACCACCATGTCGTTCCGCCCCGGCGAGACCGAGGCCGACCGCGCGGCCCGCATCAAGGAGACGAACCCGCTGGGCCGGGTCTCGACGACCGAGGAGGTCGCCGCGGCCGTGCTGTACCTGGCCTCGGACGAGTCGGGCTCCGTGGTCGGCGCCGACCTGGTGATCGACGGCGGCGCCGCGGCCTGACGCCGCGGGTCCTTCCCGTACGCGTCGGCCGCCGTCCCGGGCTCCCTCTCCGACTCTCGCTGCCATACCCTGCGGCGAGAATCCGATACAGAGGGAGCCCTGCCATGCCCGCCTGGACCGTGCGCGACATCCCCGACCAGAGCGGCCGCCGGGCGGTGGTCACCGGCGCCAACAGCGGCATCGGGTACGTCACGGCCCGCGAGCTGGCCCGCCGCGGCGCCCAGGTGGTCCTCGCCTGCCGCAGCACGGAGCGCGGCACCCGCGCGGTGGAGGACCTGCGGGCCGAAGTGCCGGACGCCGACGTGGAGTTCGGGCGGCTGGACCTCGGGGACCTGGCGTCCGTGCGGCAGTTCGCCGACGCGTACGCGGACGACCGACTCGATCTGCTGATCAACAACGCGGGCGTGATGGCGCTGCCCTACCGGCGTACGGCGGACGGCTTCGAGACGCAGTTCGGCGTCAACCACCTGGGGCACTTCGCGCTCACCGGGCTGCTCCTGCCCCGCCTCCTGGAGACCCCGGGCGCCCGCGTCATCAGCGTGTCCAGCGGCGCCCACGCCCTCGGCAACATCGACATCGGCGATCTCAACAGCGAGCGCAACTACCGCCGCTGGATCGCCTACGGCCGCTCCAAGACGGCCAACCTGCTCTTCGTCCACGAGCTGGCGCGCCGCCTGGAAGCCATCGGTTCCGAGGTCGTCGCGGCCGCCGCCCACCCCGGCTACGCCTCGACGAACCTCCAGGCCGCGGGGCCCAGGATGGAGGGCCGCAGGACCGCCGAGCGCGTCGTGGAGCTCGGCAACCGGATCATCGCGCAGTCCGCCGACGCGGGCGCGCTGCCCACCCTCTTCGCGGCCACCTCGCCGCGGGTCAGGCCCGACTGGTTCACGGGTCCCGGCTTCTGGGGCGTGCGCGGGGCGCCCGCGAAGTCCTGGCGGGCGAAGTGGACGCTGAACGACGTGGCGGGCGAACGCCTCTGGGCGGCCTCGGAGGACCTGACCGGCGTGACGTACGAAGCGCTCAAGATCTGACCCACCGGGCCCCGGCGCGCGCCCCTCCCCCGCCCTACGCCGCCGCGCGCAGCTCCACCGCCGCGAGCGGGACGAAGCCGGGGCCCTCCCCTGCCGTGGACACGTCCTTGCCGCCGAGCCTGCGCAGCATGGCGAGCGCGATCCGCTCCCCCTGCGCCTTCGCGCGGTCCGCGTTCGGGCCCCGGTGCAGCCCGTCGACCGTGGCGTGCCACAGCTGCACCCAGCGCCCGAAGTGCTCGGCGGTGAGCGGGCGCGCGGAGTGCAGCGCGGCGTGCGGCGCGAAGGCGTTGCGGCGGTACTCGGCGGTGCGGAACAGGGCGCGCTCCCAGAAGTCGGTGATGCGCGGCAGATGGACGTCCAGGTCGGTCCCGGCGATCTCCGTGAAGAACGGGCCGATCAGCGGGTCGGCGAAGGCGACCGTGTAGAAGCGGCGGAGCAGTACGTCCAGGTCGGCGCGGGAGGAGATGTCCATGTCTCAACGGTCCGTCCCGCGCCCGGCGCCTCCCAGGGCCGAAGGTCCCCGTCAGTGCAGGTCGGACGCCTCGAAGACGGCCCGCGCCGCGGCTCTGTCGACGCGCGCCGTGAGCCGTTGCAGCTCGACGCAGCCGGTCCTGAGCAGCCCGGCGTCGCGCGCGGCGCGGGCCCCGGTGTCCAGGCGGTGCAGGAGCAGCGGGTTGTCCACCAGGACCTGGGGGTCGAGTTCGACGCGGTTGCCGAGCGAGTCGCACAGGACGAGCCGCGAAGCGACGCCCTCGCTGTGCCGCACGGCGGTGAGCAGCCCGGTGCAGACGTGCCGACGGCGGCCGAGTCCGCGTACGGCGAGCCAGCCGGGCCCCGCCGTCACGCGCACGGGGTGCAGCACCAGGTAGAGCAGCGCGGACAGCCCGGCCCACAGGACGAACCTGAGGGCGCCGAACGTGCCGTTGGCCCAGTCGACGAGGAGGACGAGGACGAAGAGGGCGAGCGCGCAGAGGCAGGCGGCCCGCACGTCGCACGCCCAGCGCCGGTCGGCGGTGACGTCCCCGCCGCCACCCGGCCCCTCGTCGTACACGTCGAACACGTCGTCGTACACGCCATCTGCGGCGCGGGCGCTCCCGCGGAAGCCCTTCCGCAGGCCGTCGTCGCGTGCCCGCCCCCGCGCCCGGCCCAGGTGGGCGGCGCGCCGTGTGGTCCTGTTGTGTCCCATGTGCGGCACCGTAGGACGGCCGCGCGGCGCCGTCACCGGCGTTGACGTGGTGCATACAGCCGGGCCGCACACCTTGACGGGGCGCTGACGCCGCCGGCGTGCGCGGACACCGCGACACTCGGCCGCAACACCCCTGTCGTAATCCCCGTCCATGGTTGATCGTTGGGCCCGGCACGTACCGAAACTCCGACATCACGCAGGGGGACGACCAGCATGACCATCAGCCGCAGGACACTGCTCGGCACGGGCGCGGCGCTCGGACTGCTCACCGCGTGCGGGTCCAACACCGGCCGCGACGGCGGGGGTTCGGGCGGCTCGGGCCCGAAGCTCTCCCAGTGGTACCACCAGTACGGCGAGGCGGGCACCGAGCAGGCCGTCAAGCGCTACGCCGCCGCGTACAAGAAGGCGGACGTCACCGTGCAGTGGCGCCCCGGCAACTACGACGAGCAGACGGCCGCCGCCCTGCTCACCGATTCGGGCCCCGATGTCTTCGAGGTCAACGGGCCCACCCTGGACCAGATCCAGCGGGGCCAGGTCGTCGATCTCACCGACCTCTTCGAGGGGGTCAAGGACGACTTCAACCCGGTGGTCCTCGCCCCCAGGACGTACGACGGCAAGATCTGGTCGATCCCGCAGGTCGTCGACATGCATCTGCTCTACTACCGCAAGAGCCTGCTCGCCGACGCGGGCGTGCGGCCGCCGAAGAGCCTGGACGAGCTGGTCGACGCGGCCAAGGCGCTCACCGACAAGAAGGTGAAGGGCCTCTTCCTCGGCAACGACGGCGGCGCGGGCGCGCTCGGCATCACCCCGCTGTACGCGGCGGGCCTGTCGTCCGTCACCGAGGGCGGCGAGGTCGGCTTCGACGACCCGGCGGCCGCCCGGACGCTCGGCAAGCTGCGCCAGCTGTACGCCGACAAGTCGCTCCTGCTCGGCGCGCCGTCCGACTGGTCGGACCCGTCGGCGTTCACCCAGGGGCTGACCGCCATGCAGTGGTGCGGCCTGTGGGCGCTGCCCGCCGTCAAGAAGGCGCTCGGCGACGACTTCGGCGTGCTCGCGCTCCCCGCGGACGGGGCGGCGGGCAAGCCGTCGCTGCCCGTCGGCGCGTACGGCGCGGCGGTGAGCGCCCGCAGCGGCCACCAGAAGGAGGGCAAGGACTTCCTGAAGTGGCTGTGGATCGACCGCACCGAGTACCAGGAGGACTTCGCGCTCTCCTACGGCTTCCACATCCCGGCCAGGCTCTCCCTCGCGAAGAAGGCCGACAAGCTGAAGGACGGCGCCGCCGCGGACGCCGTGCGCTACTCCACCGAGTACGGCTACGCGGAGCCCCTGCTCTGGACGCCCGCGAGCCGCACCGCCTACCAGGACGCGCTGAACCGGATCATCAAGTCGGGCGCGAACCCGGAGAGCGAGCTGAAGTCGGTGGTGCGCAAGGTGCGGGCGGAGCTCGACCGGGTCAAGAAGAAGTCGTGAGGCGGATCCTCGGCACCCAGAACCGCACCCTGTGGTTCTGGGTCTTCGTCGGCCCCTTCGCGCTCGGCCTGGTCCTCTTCACCTACGTACCGCTGGCCTGGAGCGTCTACCTCAGCTTCTTCGACGCGCACAACACGGTCTCGCCCGACGACTTCATCGGCTTCGACAACTACGCGTCGATGCTGCGGAACGACGCGTTCACCGACAGCCTCGTCACCTTCGCGGTCTTCTCCGCCTTCATCGTCCCGACGACCTTCGTGCTCTCCCTCGCGCTCGCCCTGATGGTGAACCGCATGCGGCGCGCGCAGGCGTTCTTCCGCTCCGTCTTCTTCCTGCCCGCGGCGTGCAGTTACGTCGTGGCGGCCCTGATCTGGAAGCTGTCGATCTTCAACGGGGTGCGGTTCGGGCTCGCCAACACCGTCCTCGGCTGGTTCGGCGCCGACCAGACCGCCTGGCTCTCGACCACCGACCCGCCCTGGTACTGGCTGGTCATCGTCACCGTGCGGCTCTGGCTCCAGGCGGGCTTCTACATGATCCTCTTCCTCGCGGGGCTCCAGCGGATCTCGCCCACCCTCTACGAGGCCGCGGCGGTGGACGGCGCACGGCCCGGCTGGCAGGTCCTGCGCCACATCACGCTGCCGCAGCTGCGCGCGACCTCGGTCGCCGTGACGCTGCTCCTCGTCATCAACGCCTTCCAGGCGTTCGACGAGTTCTACAACCTGCTCTCCAGCTCCGGGGGTTACCCGCCCTACGCCCGTCCGCCGCTGGTCTACCTCTACTACACGGCGCTCGGCCGGGAGCAGAACCTCGGCCTCGGCAGCGCGGGCGCGGTGATCCTCGCGCTGATCATCGCGGTCGTGACGGTGGGCCAGGCCCGCTGGTTCGGCCTCGGCAGGAAGGAGGACTGACCACCATGCCCAAACCCGCCCAACGCCCCCTGGACGACGCCCTGGTCCGGACGGGCCGCGCCCTGCGCACCGTCCTGCTCGTCGCCCTCGCGCTGCTCTTCCTGATCCCCTTCTACCTCCTCGTACGCAACGGACTCGCGTCCGAGGAGGACATCACGTCCCCCGACTGGACGTTCTTCCCCACCACCCTGCACTGGTCGAACCTCTCCGAACTGTTCGACGACCCGACCGTGCCGATGGCGCGCGCCCTGCTCAACTCCTCGCTGATCGCGGTCGCGACGACCCTCGGCACGCTCCTCCTCGCCTCCCTCGCGGGCTACGGCCTGGCCCGCATCCCCTACCGCTACGCCAACCAGGTCTTCTATGCGATCCTCGGCACGATGATGGTCCCCGCGGCGGTCACCTTCGTCCCGAGCTTCGTCCTCGTCTCCTCGCTCGGCTGGGTCTCCACGCTCCGCGGCCTGATCGTCCCGACCCTCTTCTCGGCCTTCGCGTGCTTCATCTTCCGCCAGTACTTCCTGGGCTTCCCACGGGAGTTGGAGGACGCGGCGCGGGTGGACGGGCTCGGCTACTGGCGCACGTACTGGCGCGTGGTCGTGCCCAACTCCCGCCCCGTCTTCGCGGCCGTCGGCACGATCGTCTTCATCGGCGCCTGGAACTCCTTCCTGTGGCCCCTGGTCATCGGCCAGGACCGCGAGGCCTGGACGGTCCAGGTCGCCCTGGCCACGTTCAACACCTCCCAGGTCATCCGCCTCCACGTCCTCTTCGTCGCCGCCGCGGTCTCGATCCTGCCGCTGCTCGTGGTGTTCCTGTTCTTCCAGCGGTGGATCGTGGCGGGGGTGGAGAGGTCGGGGATCGACGACTAGGGCCTGTCCGGCTCACTCCGGTTCGGTCAGGTCCTCCACCCGTTCGGGCAGCTTGCGCAGCCTGGACAGCGTCTGGTTCAGCAGGCGTACGACGGTGTCGGCGCGGTCCCTGGCGAGGGGGTGCTCGACGGACTCCGCATCGCTCTTCTCGGCCAGCTCATCCAGGAGTGCGGCGATCTCCACGGAGCCGGCGTGCAGTCCCTGGATCCCGTCCTCGACGCGGGTCAGGAGGGTGTCGAGGGAGTCCTCGGGGGCAGCTGGTGCGGGCGTCCGAGGACCCGGCGACGGCGCGGAGACGGCGGAGGCCGAGACCGTCGTGGCCGCTGCGGCAGGCACGTTCACGGACGGCTTGACGGTCGGGGCGGCGGGCGCGGCGGTCGTGGAAACGGCGGCCCCGGAGGGGGGCGCCGCGGGCCCCGCCACCCCGGATCCTGACGGAGCACCAACAACGGGCGGGGCCGGAAACGGCAGGGTTCCCGACGGCATCGGGACCGACCGGCCCGACTGTTTCGGCAGGACGGGGGCCGCCGCCTTGCGCGGCCTCGTCCCCAGTTCCTTCGGGAACTCCAGGTCGAACCAGAGCGAATCCATCTTCCGGCCCGGCAGCTCCTTGCCCGAGCCGCTGACCCGCCACGGTTCGCGGTCCCCGTCGTCCATGGCCGCCGCGAGGGCCTTCAGGACGCCAACGGCCATCAGGCGACGCTTGCGCAGCGCCTGGAGGCAGTTCATGACGGTCCTGCGCGAGCGACGGATCCGCTCGCCCCCGTCGCCGATCGCCTCCTGGCCGTCGAGCGAACCCCGGTCGGGCTCGATGATCCCGAAGGATGCCAGCCAGTGCGCGGCCCGGTAGGCCACCAGCTCCTCGAAGGCCGTGTCGTCGGTGTCGGCCGCGGCGAGCAGCTCCGGCAGTCTGCGCCCGGACAGCGCGACGCCGCCGCGGACCTTGGTGGAGAAGACCTCCCCCACCCGCGGATTCCAATCCTTGGGGAAACTCTCGCTGGTCAGCGCCGACCAGGTGCGGGCCCGCTGGTTGATCTCTCCCGCCGAGAGCTGGGACGGCGGGTGGAGCTCGCTGAGCGAGCGCCGCAACAGCAGTTGCCTGCGCGAGTCCACGGGGAAGAACTCCTGGAGCAGCCGCATGGACCGCACGTCACGCAGCTCCGACACCGCCATATGCGCTGCCAGGCCCGGGAGTTCGCGGATCGGCGCGAGTCCGGCGAGGACCTCCGCCGTCTTCTCGTCCATGAGCCGCTGGGCCACGTACATTCCCAGCACGCTCCGCCCCAGGGCCCGCGACCGGTCGAGGGCCTCGAACTCCAGGGGCGGATGCACGTGGTCCCTGCGGTTGTTCATCTGCACGATGCGGTAGAGGCGCTGCGGGGTCGGGGTGCCGACCACCAGGTGCGCGTCCACCACGGCGACGGCGTGGGCCCGCCGCGCGCGGGGGCTGATCGTGGGGTCCAGCTCGTCGTCCTCCGTCTGCGCGTACTCCTCGTTGAGCACGGCGGAGAATTCCGGGAGCCAGACACGGGGATCACAGACGACGCCGTCCCCTTCACGCCCCAGCTTCTCGAGCGGGACGCCGGCGAGCACCTCACCGGAAGTCAAACGAAAAATCGACTGCCTCTTCTGTGTTCGATTGTTACCTCGAACTGCCATCCACCCCCAATAGGCGTCAGGATAAAGAGGGTTGCCGTCCGAGTCCTTCTCGGGATTGTGCTGGAGGCGCACCTGTTGGGGAACATACATTCCAGGATCCTGCTGCCCGTTCAGGACCAGATCCGCTTCCAGGTCGTACGTACGTTGACGCCCCTTCTTCTCCAATCCGTCCGCCGCGTCCTCCGCGTTCATCATCAGCGCCTGCCGGTCGGTGACGCTGCTTTCCAGCGCGGCGTAGAGCGTCTCCTTTCCGTCCGCACCGGCCCCCGTCCACGGCCGGACCGAGCCCAGCGCCCCCTCGGTCTCCGGTCCGACCGTCGGGTCCGCGACGGATCTCCAGATGGAACTGATCCGCTCGTTGTGCCCCCACTGCACGCCACCGACACCGTGCATCCGGACGACGGCGACGACCATGTCACCGGCGTCCGTACGAATGCGGCGGACCGCGCCCCCCTTGAGCGTGCGCATCCCCTGCTCATCGGGTTCGCCCAGCGTGTCCTCGGGGTCGACCACGAAGGGCGCGATGTTCTCCAGCGCGCCACGGGGCAGGTTGACCCCTTCGGTCGCCAGGACCGCCTGGATCCAGGCCTCTTGGCGCTCCAGGGAGACCGGGACCGGGAACGGCCCCTCGACGCTGTCCTCGCTCATGCCTTACCTCGCATCACTAGTCCCGAAGGAGATCGATGACCCACTTGATGAACCGGTGGGCCCACCGGTAGATCGGATTGCCCGTCACGGCCTCGACGAGAACGAAGACGATCCGTAGAATCAGCAGCCGGTCGGCCATCCGGCGGCGACGCTCCAATTCAGCCTCGAAGAACTCCCGTTCCCGCTCCTTGCGCCGGATCTCCTCTTCGGGATCATCGGCAGAGCGGCCGAACTCGGGGGATGAAGGCATGGCTGAGGCCCTTCGGAATGGCGCGGCCGCAGGGCGACCCTTCGGCCAACACCCGCACCGGCTAAGCTGGTTGATAAAGAGAAGCCTGCCGGGCGGACACACGGCAGCGCAATGCTTGTCATATTGGTAGAGCAGTTCGAGGAATCCGTTAGTAAAAACAAGGAGGCGACGCCTCCCGCAAGGCGCCGCCTACCTCAACTCGTCAGCCCGACCGGGCACTTGACTAACGCAAGCACGAATGCTAAAGGCGTCTACGCCCCACCCACCGCCGTCAACAACGCCAACGGCGCCGCCGCAGACCGCGACTCCAGCTCGCACGAGTGCGGATACGGCACCGGCACCGGATACGCCTCCCTCCCGTACCCCGCGAGGACCTCCGGCAGGCGGCCGCCCGCCGTGGACGCCGCGGAGATCAGGCCGCGGGCCACCGCCCGCGCCTCGTCGTGCAGCCCGTACCGCGCGAGCCCCAACGCGATCAGCGCGTTGTCGTGCGGCCACACCGAGCCCCGGTGGTAGGAGAGGGGGTGGAACGCGGGCTGGCCGGACGCGATCGTGCGGACGCCCCAGCCGGAGAAGAAGTCGGGTTCGAGGAGGCGGCGGCCCACCGTCTCGCCGTACTCCTTGTCGAGCAGCCCGGACCACAGCAGATGTCCCGCGTCCGAGGCGAGCGCGTCGAGCGGGCGGCCCCCGCCGTCCAGGGCGAGCGCGGGGAAACCCCGGTCCGGCATCCAGAAGTCCCGCTGGAAGCGGTCCCGCAGGTCCGCCGCCGTCCGCGTGAGCAGCTCCGCGTAGACCTCGTCGCCCCAGACGCTCCGCGCGAGCCACGCCGTGCGCGTCAGCGCGTCGTACGCGTATCCCTGGGCGCCCGCCGCCATGACGGGCCCGGACGCCCCTTCGCCGTCGGCGGAGCAGATCGCGCCCGGCGAGTCCTTCCAGTTCTGGTTGGCGAGGCCGCCCCGGTCCGCGCGGTAGACGAGATAGCCGCGCGAGGTGAGCCCGCCGTGGTCGAGCATCCAGGCGACGGCGGCCCTGGCGTGCGCCTGGAGGCGGTGGGCCACGGCGCGGTCGCCGGTCTGTTCGGTGTACGCGCCGAGCAGTACGAGGAAGAGCGGCGTCGCGTCGACCGAGCCGTAGTAGCGCCCGAACGGCACCTGCCCGAAGTGCGCGAGCTCGCCGTGGCGCACCTCGTGCACGATCTTGCCGGGCTGGGCGACCGCGCCGTCGGCGTCCTTCGCGGCCTGGGTGGCGGCGAGCGCGGGCAGTGTCGCGGCGGCCAGCCTGGGCAGGTAGGGCAGCGCGAAGAGCGAGGTCAGCAGGGCGTCGCGGCCCAGCAGGGTGAGGAACCACGGCACACCGGCGCCGGGCACCCGCAGCTCCTCGCCGTCCGGGCCCCGCGCGGGGACCTGGAGCACCGCGAGGTCGGCGAGGCCGCGCGCGCAGGCGGCGGCGAGCTCGGGCCAGGTGGCGGGCAGCGCGACGCCGGACGCGTACTCGGCCTGGATCGCGGCGAGTTGGCGTACGGCGCGGGCCGGCGATTCGGGCGTGCGCGGACCCGGCACGCCGTGCGGATGCGCCGCGGCACGCAGTGCCACCTCCACGGAGCCGTGCGCGCCGAGCTCCAGGGCCCATACGAGGCGTCGCGCGCCGGTGCCGGTCTCCTCGATGCCGTCCGGCGCGGGCTCCGCGGTCACCGTCGTACGCGAACACCACTCGCCGCGCCGGTAGGTGAACTCGACGCCCTCGCCGCCCTCCAGCGGCTGCCGGGAGCGGACGGCGCCCGGCTTGGTGTAGGTGCGGTGGTCGGCGCGGAGCTCGAACTGGTCGGTGAAGTCGGCGTCCACGGTCAGCGCGAGCCCCACCCGCGTCGGCACCGGACGGTTGCTCTGCACCCGCAGGGTCTCGGTGAACGCCCCGTCGGCGATGGCCTGTTCACGGAAGAGCGTGTAGGCGGGCGGCTCCTGGCGGCCGCCGCGCGGCACCAGGACGCAGCGCGCCGCGGTGGCCGCGTCGGCCGACGTCTCCACGGGCGTGAGGATCTCGGGCACCGCCCCGTCGACGGTGAGCTGCCAGCGGCTCAGGTGCCGCGCGTCCCGTACGAACAGGCCGTCGGGGCCCGCCGCCGCGCCGCGCACCGCGCCGACCCCGCTGATGTCGCCGCCCGTGCCGACGGCCGCGAAGGTCCGCCCGCGGACGAGGAGCCGATGCCGGTCGCTCATGGCCACACCTCTTCTCCCAGGAGCCCGCCCCGCCGGCTCCTGCCGTCGTCGAGCAGCAGATCGAGGGCGAGCGCCGCGGTCCAGCCGAAGCCGCGCGCGCCGCTGCCCTGTGCGGTGTACGGGTCGACGTACTCGGCGAACCCGGAGGTGACGGCCGCTTCGAGGAGCGCGTCGCGCAGGGCGTCCGCCCTCGGGTGGTCGCCGTACAGCCGAAGGCCCTTCTCCAGGAGCCAGTTGGTGTTGAACCAGGCGGGTCCGCGCCAGTACCGCTGCGGGTCGAAGGCGGGGCCCGTCAGGTCGTAGCTCGGCACGAGCCGCGCCGGGCCGTCGAGCCCGAAGTGCGGGCCGCACGCGGTGCGCATCAGGCCCGCCGCGACGTCGCGGCCGAGTCCGGGCAGCACCAGCGGGATGAGTCCGGTGACGCCGCGTTCGGGCACGAGGGCGCCGTCCCTGCCGGGGGCGCGCAGGTCGCGGCAGAGGAAGAGTTCGCGCCGGGGGTCCCAGAGGCGGTCCACCAGGGTCTTGGTCAGCGCGTCGGCGCGCCCGCGCCGCTCGGCCGCCGACTCCAGCAACTCGGGCTCTTCGTCGGCGAGTTCGGTCTCGATCAGGGCGAGTGCGTACTCCGAGGTGATCAGCAGCGCGTTGAACGCGGGGTCCTCGACCGCGAAGGCTCCCGGCCCCTCGTCGTCCGCGTACCGCCGGTCGCGGTACTCGGCGGCCAGCCGCACGTACCTGCCGTAGTCCAGGTCGGTCGGCCGGCCCTCCGGCGCGCCGTGGTCCAGGTCGGCCCTGCGGAAGGCGGCCGGGTCGGCGGGCTCGACGCGGCTCAACGGGGCGTCCCAGCAGGGGCTGTTGTCCATGCCCTGTTCCCAGGGGTGCACCACGGCGGCGAGTCCGGCGCCGCCCGCGTCCCTGGCGCCGAGCAGATAGCGGTGCCAGGCGGCGAGCCGGGGCCGCAGCCGGGCCAGGAAGGAACGGGCCCCGGACAGGCCGGGGTCGGCGCGGTGCACCAGCCAGACGGCGAGCGCGTGCACCGGCGGCTGCACGATGCCCGAGGTCTGCACGTCGCCGGGGGCGCCCGCGGCGCGGCCCGCGGTCGTGGAGCGCCAGAAGTCGGGGCTCGGGAAGTAGGCGTCCAGGGGCACGGCGTCGTTGAAGACGATGTGCGGGACGCGACCGTCGCCCCACTGGGCGCGCAGCAGCGTCTCCAGCTCCAACTGGGCGCGCAGCGGGGAGAGGTGGCGCAGGCCGATGGCGATGAACGCCGAGTCCCAGGACCACTGGTGGGGGTAGAGCGCCCGGGAGGGCACGGTGGAGGCGCCCGTCCAGTTGTCCCACAGCGCCCTGGCGCCCCGCTCCCGCAGCTCGTGGGCCGGCACGGCGGCACCGTGGGCGTCCTGCCGGTCGGTCGCACTGCGGTCCACGCGATGCCTCCTCGGGAGACTCGACACCCGGTAGGGCTCGACACCCTGCACGTCTCGACGCCCTGTCAGTTAAGTACTCTCCACCATAGAGTTACGTCCAGTTAACACGCAAAACCCCGTGTATAACGTGAAGTTGGGGAGCGCAAGGAGGGGCACATGAGCACGGGAGGGCGCATGGACACCGGAGGCCCTGGGCGGACGCAGGCCCGCCCCGAGACACGGGTGCCCCTGCGGGCCGAGGGCGCGGGCGACCTGCTGCGCCTGGTGCGCAGCGGCCGCGCCACCACGCGCGGCGCCCTGCAACAGGTCACCGGGCTCTCCCGGGCCACCGTCGGCCAGCGCCTCGACCGGCTCTTCCGGGCCGGCTGGCTGCGCGAGGGCGCGGCGGGCCCCGCCGGGTCGCCGCTCGGCGGCAGGCCCGCACTGCGCCTGGAGTTCGACGACGCGCACGCCGTGGTGCTCGCGGCCGCCCTGGAGACCCGGCACGCCCGCGCGGCACTGCTCACCCTCGGCGGCGAGGTGCTCGCCGAGCGCTCGGGCCCGCTCGCCGTCGAGGAAGGACCCGAGGTGGTCCTCGGCGAGCTGGGGGTCCGGTTCGCCGGGCTGCTGCGCGAGAGCGGGCGGCCTGCGGATTCGGTGTGCGGCATCGGGCTCGCGGTGCCGGGGCCGGTCGACACCGAGTCGGGGCGCGTCGTGCAGCCGCCGATCATGCCGGGCTGGGACGGCTACGACATAAGGGGCCGGCTTCGCCACGCCTTCGCCGAACGGACGGGCGCACCCGGGGACCTGCCGGTGCTCGTCGACAACGACGCCAACCTCATGGCGTACGGCGAGCAGCGCACCCACTACCCGGACTGCTCGGCGTTCGCCCTGGTCAAGGTCTCGACGGGGATCGGGGCCGGCGTCGTCGTCGGCGGCGAGGTGTACCGGGGCGTCGACGGGGGCGCGGGCGACATCGGCCACATCCGGGTGCCCGAGGGCGCGGACGCGCTGTGCAGATGCGGCTCGTACGGCTGTCTGGCCGCCGTGGCCAGTGGCCGCGCGGTGGCCCGCAGGCTCACCCTGGCGGGCGTGCCCGCGGCGTCGGGCTCGGACGTGCGCGCGCTCCTGGAGGCGGGGCATCCCACGGCGGTGGGGTTCGCGCGGGAGGCGGGGCGGCAGGTCGGCGAGGTGCTCGCGACCGTGGTGACGCTCCTCAACCCGGGCGTTCTGATGATCGCCGGAGATCTGGCCGGAACTCCCTTCCTGACCGGCGTGCGTGAGCTGCTCTACCAGCGCGCCCTGCCCCGCTCCACGGCCCACCTGGACGTGGTCACCTCGCGCCTGGGCGAGCACGCGGCGCTCGTCGGCGCGGGAACGCTCGTGGTGGAGCACCTCTACGCCCCCGAGCGGGTGGAGGAGCGGCTCGTCGCGCTGGGCGTGTAGCCGCGCGGCGCGGTGTCTCCCCCAGTGGCCCGAGGGGGTCCGGATCCTGACATCCGGCCGCTTCAAACAGCGTGATTCTCGCCACCCCTGATAGCCCTTGCGCTCAGATGAGCGCTTTATCGGCGACTGCACTTCTCCAAGGGGTGGCACTCAGTGCCACTGCTCGATCATTCATGAGGTGAACTCACATCTGAGTTCAAGGTGCTCATTTGAGCAAATGCCCAGGTCTACGGGAGTTGATCGTTCAAGAAGTGAATGAATCTCGCCTTCCAGGGTTACCGCTCCGTCACTTTCGATCTAGTGGCAGACGACTGATTACGTCCTCATGACGCACAAGTGGACGTACCCAGGCGCCTTCGATCTGGGTATGTTCCTCGCCGTCAGGGCAGCCACCGAGCTCTCGAGGAGTCGAGACCCGTGTCGGAAAACAAAGATCCCCACGTAGCTCACACGAGCGAGAGCGTGAAGTTCGTCTACGACTTCACCGAGGGCAACAAGGACCTCAAGGACCTCCTCGGCGGGAAGGGCGCGAACCTCGCCGAGATGACGAATCTCGGGCTGCCCGTCCCCCCGGGCTTCACCATCACCACCGAGGCCTGCAAGACGTACCTCGGCAGCGGCGAGGAGCCCGTCGAGCTGCGTGACGAGGTGAGTGCGCACCTCGACGCCCTGGAGAAGAACATGGGCAAGAAGCTCGGCCAGGCCGACGACCCGCTGCTGGTCTCCGTGCGCTCGGGCGCCAAGTTCTCGATGCCCGGCATGATGGACACCGTCCTGAACATCGGGCTCTCCGACAAGTCCGTGACGGGGCTCGCCAAGCAGTCCGGCGACGACCGCTTCGCGTGGGACTCCTACCGCCGGCTCATCCAGATGTTCGGCAAGACCGTCCTCGGCGTCGACGGCGAACTCTTCGAGGACGCCCTGGAGAAGGCCAAGGACGCCAAGAAGGTCGCGGTCGACACCGACCTGGAGGCCGCCGACCTCAAGAAGCTGGTCACCCGGTTCAAGAAGATCGTCAAGACGGAGGCCGGGCGGGACTTCCCGCAGGACCCGCGCGAGCAGATGGACCTCGCGATCCGCTCGGTCTTCGAGTCGTGGAACACCGACCGCGCCAAGCTCTACCGCCGCCAGGAGCGCATCCCCGGCGACCTCGGCACCGCGGTCAACGTCTGCTCGATGGTCTTCGGCAACCTCGGCCCCGACTCCGGCACGGGCGTCGCGTTCACCCGCGACCCGGCCAGCGGCCACCAGGGCGTGTACGGCGACTACCTCCAGAACGCGCAGGGCGAGGACGTGGTGGCGGGCATCCGCAACACCGTGCCGCTCGCCGATCTGGAGCAGCTCGACAAGAAGTCGTACGACCAGCTCATGCAGATCATGGAGACGCTCGAAACGCACTACAAGGACCTGTGCGACATCGAGTTCACCATCGAGCGCGGCCAGCTGTGGATGCTCCAGACCCGCGTCGGCAAGCGCACCGCAGGTGCCGCCTTCCGCATCGCCACCCAGCTGGTGGACCAGGGCCTGATCGACGAGGCCGAGGCGCTCCAGCGCGTCAACGGCGCCCAGCTCGCGCAGCTGATGTTCCCGCGCTTCGACGAGGGCGCGAAGACCACGCAGCTGGGCCGGGGCATCGCCGCGTCACCCGGTGCCGCGGTCGGCAAGGCGGTCTTCGACTCGTACACCGCGATCAAGTGGTCGCGCTCGGGCGAGAAGGTCATCCTGATCCGCCGCGAGACCAACCCCGACGACCTCGACGGCATGATCGCGGCCGAGGGCATCCTGACCTCGCGCGGCGGCAAGACCTCGCACGCCGCCGTCGTGGCGCGCGGCATGGGCAAGACCTGTGTGTGCGGCGCCGAGGACCTGGAGGTCGACACCAAGCGGCGCAGGATGACGGTGGGCGAGACCGTCATCGAGGAGGGCGACGTCGTCTCCATCGACGGCTCGACCGGCAAGGTCTACCTGGGCGAGGTGCCCGTGGTGCCCTCCCCCGTCGTGGAGTACTTCGAGGGCCGCATGCACGCGGGCGCCGACGACGCCGACGAGCTGGTCGCCGCCGTGCACCGGATCATGGCGTACGCGGACCGGGTGCGCCGCCTGCGCGTCCGTGCCAACGCCGACAACGCCGAGGACGCGCTGCGCGCCCGCCGCTTCGGCGCCCAGGGCATCGGCCTGTGCCGCACCGAGCACATGTTCCTCGGTGAGCGCCGCGAGATGGTCGAGCGGCTGATCCTCGCCGACGCGGACGGCGAGCGCGAGGACGCGCTCAAGGAGCTCCTGCCGCTCCAGAAGCGGGACTTCGTGGAGCTCTTCGAGGCGATGGACGGCCTGCCGGTCACCGTCCGCCTCCTGGACCCGCCGCTGCACGAGTTCCTGCCGGACATCACCGAGCTCTCCGTCCGCGTCGCGCTCGCCGAGTCCCGCAAGGACGCCAACGAGAACGACCTGCGCCTGCTCCAGGCCGTGCACCGGCTGCACGAGCAGAACCCGATGCTGGGTCTGCGCGGCGTACGCCTCGGCCTGGTCATCCCCGGTCTGTTCACCATGCAGGTCCGTGCGATCGCCGAGGCCGCGGCCGAGCGCAAGAACGCCAAGGGCGACCCGCGTGCGGAGATCATGATTCCGCTCGTCGGCACCGTCCAGGAGCTGGAGATCGTCCGCGAGGAGGCCGAGCAGGTCATCGCGGAGGTCGTCGAGGCGACCGGCGTCGACCTGAAGCTGGCGCTCGGCACCATGATCGAGCTGCCGCGCGCCGCGCTGACGGCCGACCAGATCGCGGAGGCCGCCGAGTTCTTCTCGTTCGGCACCAACGACCTGACGCAGACCGTCTGGGGCTTCTCCCGCGACGACGTGGAGGCCTCGTTCTTCACCGCGTACCTGGAGAAGGGCATCTTCGGGGTCTCCCCCTTCGAGACCATCGACAAGGACGGCGTCGGCAAGCTGGTCCGCGACGCGGTCAAGGCGGGCCGCGAGACCCGCCCCGACCTCAAGCTCGGCGTCTGCGGCGAGCACGGCGGCGACCCGGAGTCCGTGCACTTCTTCCACGAGGTGGGCCTGGACTACGTCTCCTGCTCGCCGTTCCGCATCCCGGTGGCCCGCCTGGAGGCCGGCCGCGCCGCCTCCCACTCGACGGGCAGCGACCACCGGTAACCGACTCCGGGACCGCCGCCGTGTCCCCGACCCTCAGTACCGATGCGGCGGCGGTTCCGGTTCGCGATGAAGGGGCGGCATCCTGTGCGGGGGTGCCGCCCCTTCGCCATGGGCGCGGGGCCGCGCGTACGGGTTGCACCTTCCGTAGCGGCATGTGGTCCGGTGGACCTACGCCCCGGTCCCGTGAGGAAAGGCCTCCGCTCATGCACTCGTCCTTCGTGCCGCCCCGTCAGGTCAAGATCGGTGACGCGGCGGCCTTCGCGGGCACCACGCCGCGGGCGATCCGCCACTACCACGAGATCGGGCTGCTCCCCGAGCCCGCGCGGGGCGGCGACGGCCGCCGCCGTTACGGGTACGAGGACATGATCCGCCTGCTGTGGATCCGCAGGACGGCCGACGCGGGGATCGCCCTGGACGACATCCGGGACGCCTTCGGCACCGGCACGGATGCGGCCGGTGCGGACGGTGGTGACGGCATCGCGGGCACCCTGGAGCGGCTGGAGGAGACCCTCGCCGCGCAGGAGGCGGAGCTGCGGCGGCAGCGGGCCGCCGTGCGGCGGATGCGCACCGAGGGCAGCCGGACGGGCCTGCTCTCCGACTTCGTCACGGACCGCCTCAAGGACCTGCCCGAGGGCTCCCTGCGCCAGGCCGACCTGGACGCTCTGCTGGTCACCGAGCGGATCTTCGGCCCGCTCGGCGCGGCCGTCCAGACCACCCGCTTCATCGTCCTGGCCACGCATCCCACGCTGCGGGCGGACTCCGACCGCGTCGACGCCGCCGAGGAGGCGCTCGACGACAGTGTCGCCGTCGATGATCCGCGGGTGGCTCAGGTGGCCGTCGAACGGCACGCCTTCGAGAGCGCCTTGCGGGCCTTCATCGAGGAGTCCGGCCTGGAGAAGGACGACGACGCCCTCTTCGACTCCTGGGACGCCTTGCACCCCGAAGCGGAAGAGGACGGCGAGGGCGACGAAGACGACGGTGCGGCCCGCTCCATGAGCGCGTTCGAAGCCGTCGGCAAGATGCCCTACGACTTCTCCCCGGCCCGCCTGCGCTGTATGGAACTGGCCGAGGAACTCTCCGCCTCATGAGGAGCCGCCCGCCTGGCGTGCCGGGTCAGATCACTCGCTCCGGCAGCGCCATGAGTTCCGTGCGGTGGCGGGCCGCTGCCGCCGCCGCGGCCGGGCCGCCGAGCGCCGCGACGCCGATGAGGCGCTCGCCCTGGTAGTAGCCGTAGAGCAGGTCTCCGTCGGACGCATCCGGTTCCCCTGACAGGAGTTGGACGCGGTCGGCGAGTCCGGGCTGGCCGAAGGACTGCAGGCGCAGGGCGAACTGGTCGCTCCAGAAGGACGGGAGCGGCGCGCAGGGGGCCGGGTCGCGCGGGGCCCCGGTGAGGCCCGCGACCAAGGTGCGGGCCGCGTGGCGTGCGGTGTCGCCGGGGACCGACCAGTGCTCGACGCGGCGCGGGAGCGGGCCGTAGCGCGGGTTCGGGAAGCGGGCGACGTCGCCGACCGCCACCGCGTGCGGGAGGCCGCCGACGCGCAGGTGGGCGTCGCAGAGGATGCCGTCGGTGAGGTCGAGTCCGGCGGTCGCGGCGAGCCATTCGGTGTTGGGCAGGGAGCCGACCGCCTCCACCAGGACGTCGGCGGCGAGTGCGGTGCCGTCGTCGAGGACCGCTCCGTGCGGGTCGAGTCCGGTGACGAGGCGGCCCATCAGGAACCGCACGCCGTGTGCCTCGTGGCGGCGCCGCAGCGCCCGTCCGAGGTCCTCGCCGACCGCGAGGAGCATCGGCTCGGCCTCCGGCGCGACGACGGTGACCGCGCAGCCCGCCGTGCGCGCGGTCGCGGCCACCTCGCAGCCGATGAAGCCGGAGCCGATCACCAGTACCCGGGCGCCCGCCACCAGCTCGGCGGCCAGCGCCGCCGAGTCCTCCAGTGTGCGGACGACGTGCCGGGGCGGGCCCCCGGGCAGCGGGAGCCTGCGTGGCCGCACCCCCGTCGCGGCCACCAGACCCTCGTACACATGGACAGAACCGTCGGCCAGCGTGAGTGTTCGCGCGGTGAGATCGGCTGTCGCGACGGCCGTGCCCAGTCGCCACTCGACGTCCTCGACGCTCGGGCGGCGACGCAGTCGGGTGCCGGAAGCGGGCGCCTCGCCCGCGAGCACCTCTTTCGACAACGGGGGCCTGTTGTACGGCAGATGGGGCTCGTCCCCGAAGAGCGTGATGGTGCCGCGCCAGCCCGCGGCGCGCAGTTGTTCGGCGGCGCGCAGGCCACCGAGGGAGGCCCCGACGACGGCGATGCCCGCCCCCGCCATGCCTCAGCCCTCGACCCGGATGGCCTGCAACGGGCAGACGTCGGCGGCGTCCTCCGCGTCGTCGCGCAGCGCGTCGTCGGGCGACGCGACGTACGCGAGCCGGCCGTCATCGTCGAGCCGGAAGACGTCCGGCGCGGCGAAGACGCACTGCCCGTGGTTCTGGCAGACATCCATGTCGACGGTGACCTTGACCATCTGAACTCCCTTCAGACGTACGGGACATGGGGAGGCGGAGCTAGCGGCGCGGAGCGCGGACGCCTCTGAGTTCCCAGTCGCCGCCGAGGGCCGTGGAGCGGACCTCCTCGGACTCGGTGGGCTGGGCGCCGACGTCGGTGCGGATGGCCGTCGGCCCGGTGACGATGTGGTTGGCGAGGCGGCCCAGGCCCTCGGCCTCGACCTCGACGGTGTCGCCGGGGCGGACCGGGCGGGAGCCCGCGGGCGTGCCCGAGAGCAGGACGTCGCCGGGCTCCAGGGTGATGGTGCGGGCGATGTCGGCGACGAGGTAGTGCATGTCCCACTCCATCTCGTCGGTCGAACCGTCCTGCACGAGCTCGCCGTTGACGTACGTGCGCAGGTACTTGCCGTGGAAGTCCCAGCCGGTGACCAGGCCGGGGCCCAGCGGACAGAGCGTGTCGGAGCCCTTGACGCGGAGCATCGACCCCGCGTCGGTGTCACGGAAGTCGTGCAGGCCGTAGTCGTTGGCGACGGTGAAGCCCGCGATGTACGCGCCCGCCTCCGCGGGCGCCACGTTGCGGCAGGTGCGGCCGATGACGATGCCGATCTCGCCCTCGTAGTTGAGGTACTTGCAGCCCTCGGGTCGTACGACGGCTCCGCCGTGGCTGTTCAGGGCCGAGACCGGCTTGTGGAAGTAGGTGGGCGCGGGCGGCAGCGTGACGCCGAACTCGGCGACCCTGCTGCGGTGGTTGAGGTGGACGGCGATCACCTTGGAGGGCCGCACGGGCGGCAGGTGGTGCGCCTCGGACGCCTTGATCCGGCGGCCGTCGGGGGCGGCGAGCTCGTCGCCCTCGCGCACGACGCGGACCGCGGCCCCGTCGAGCAGGATGCGGCGGTACTCGGTGGTGGTCATGCGGCGTCCTCGCTCCGGTCGGGGTCCGGCCGCGTCCAGCCGTCGGCGGGGCGGTCGAACCACAGGTGCATCTGGCCGGTGCCGATCGAGTTCTCGTAGGCGCTGTAGGGGCGTCCCCGCGCGGTGCAGCGGTCCTCGCCGATGGCGCCGATCATCATCAGGTAGTGGCCGAAGCGCGCCTCGGGCCGGTGGGTGAGGAACTCCGGCATGGTGTCGAGGACTTGGGCGTGGTCGCCGCGCTCGAACCAGTCGATGCGGCGCTCGTCGGCGGCGCGCGCCTCGCGGGTGCGGATGTGCGCGGGGTCGCTCGACTCGTGGGCGCGCAGCTCGCGCAGCGGCCAGAACGTGTGGGAGAGGGCCCCCGACGCGATGAGCAGGACGCGGCGGCCCGGCAGGGCCGCGACGCCGTCGGCGAGCGCGCGGCCGAGCCGCAGATGGTCCTCGACGTCGCCGGTCTGACAGACCCCGATCGAGATCCACTTCTTCTCGGGGAGGCCTTCACCCAGGTACTTCCACAGATTGATGGTGGCGTAGTACACGGGCAGGAAGGGATCCTCGATCGGGGTGATCCAGGTGCCGTGCCGGTCCGCGAACGACGCGATGCTGTGCGCCAGTTCGGGATCGCCCGGGTAGTCGTACGGCATCCGGCACATGCCGCGCGGCAGCTCCTCGGAGGTGAAGAGACCGGCGCGGCGCCGGTGCGAGGTGACCACGAACTCGACGGTGGTGGCCCAGTGCGAGTCGAGGACGACCACGGTGTCGTAGTCGAGTTCCTCGAAGACTTCCTCGCGCAGCCTGCGCAGGCCGGGGACCAGGCTGATCTCGCGGCCCTCGTTGAGTTCCTTGCGGGTCGTCTCGGGCAGCACGATGGTGGGCACGTGGGCGAGGAGGCCCGCCCCGACGATCTCACCCACGGCGGGCCTCCCATCCTTCCCCAAGCTCTCGGCTTCGCTCGACCAGGGGAGGCCCCACTCGTGCGGTCACGGTGTTCTTCACATCGCAGTAGAAGTCGAACGACCAGTCCCCGCCCTCACGCCCCACGCCGGACTGGCGCGAGCCGCCGAAGGGGGCCGAAAGGTCGCGTACGAAGAAGCAGTTGACCCAGACCGTGCCCGCGACGAGCCGCGCGGTGATCCGCTCGGCGCGGTCGCGGTCGCCGGTGGCGAGGGTGGCGGCGAGCCCGAAGCGGGTGCCGTTGGCCAGGCGCACGGCCTCGTCCTCGTCGCCCGCGGGGAAGGTCTGGAGGGTCAGGACGGGCCCGAAGACCTCCTCCTGGACGATCTCGGAGTCCTGGGCGACGCCGGTGAGCAGGGTGGGCAGGTAGTAGGTGCCGCCGAGCGTCTCGTTGGGGCCGCCGCCGAAGACGGTCTCGGCGCCGGCGGCCACGGCCCGGCGCACGAATCCGTCGACGCGCTCGACGTGCCGGGGGTGGATGTTCGGCCCGATGCCGGTGGCCTCGTCGCGCGGGTCGCCCTGGGACAGCTTCGCCACCCGGTCCGTGAAGTGACCGAGGAAGGCGTCGCGCACGGGCTCCTCGACGAGGATGCGGGTGGCCGCGAGGCAGACCTGGCCCGCGTTGTCGTACTGCTCGACGGCGAGGTCGGCGGCGAGCTCCAGGTCGGCGTCGGCGAAGACGAGCAGCGGTGACTTGCCGCCGAGTTCGAAGCTGCACGGCACCAGGTTCGCCGCGGCGGCCGCGGCGATGTGGCGCGCGGTGGGCACGGATCCGGTGAAGCTGACGCGGCGTACGCCGGGGTCGGCGACGAGGGGGGCACCGACCTCGGGACCGTACCCCTGCACGACGTTGAAGACGCCGGGCGGCAGCCCCGCCTCGTGCGTGATGTCCGCGAAGAGCGAGGCGGTCAGCGGGGTCCATTCGGCGGGCTTGAGGATCACCGTGGAGCCCGCGGCGAGCGCCGGGGCGATCTTCCAACTGGCCAGCATCAGCGGGGCGTTCCACGGCGTGATGAGGACGGCGGGGCCCGCCGGGTCCCAGCTCACGTGGTTGGTGTGCCCGCGCGTGTCGAAGTCGTCGTGGCCGAGGGCGAGGAGGCGGTCGGCGAAGTAGCGCAGGTTGTGGGCGACGCGGGGCATGACGCCGCGGCGGTGCGAGCGGAGCAGGGCGCCGTTGTCGGCGGTCTCGACGCGGGCGAGTTCCTCGGTGCGGGCCTCGACGCCGTCGGCGACGGCGTGCAGCAGCCTGGCGCGCTCGGCGGGAGGCGTCGCCGCCCAGCCGGGGAACGCGGTACGGGCGGCGGCCACGGCGGAGTGTGCCTCGCCGGGGCCGCCACGAGCGATGTCGGCGAGCGGCGTGCCGTCGATGGGCGAGTGGTCGGTGAAGGTGGTGGTGGAGGCGACGCGGCGGCCGCCGATCCAGTGCCGGGTGTCGACGGGGACACCGGCGACGGTGGCCGTGTACGGGGTCCGGTCCGGGAGCGCGCGGTCCGCGCGGGCGTCGTCCGCGCCGGTCCCGTCAGAAGGGGACGTAGCCGGGAGCGCCGTGTCCGGGAGCTCGGGGGGAGCCATCGCGACCTCCAGTTCGTTTGAACCCAAACAACATTAGGAGCGACCGAGGGCCGGGTCAACCCCTCGTGAGCGACGGCCTGTTGGGATACCGTTTGAACTCAAACGACATTCCCCCCGCTTCACATACCCGTACTTCCGGGAGGCAGCCATGCCGCACGACGAAGCCCCGGCCGCCCGCGGCCACCAGGACTGGCTCCGCGAGGCCGACGCCCTGATCCCCCGCCTGCCCACCAGGCACCGCGTCGCGGGCGCCGAGACGGACGGCTCGGGCAGCGCGTTCCCCGTGATCTCACCGCGCGACGGCCGCGTCATCGCGCTCGTCGCCGACGGCGGCGGCAAGGAGGTGGATCTGGCCGTCGCCGCCGCCCGCCACGCCTTCGACAGCGGGCCCTGGCCGCGCATGTCCCCCGTGGATCGCGGCCGCGTGCTGCTGCGGATCGCCGAGCTCGTCGAGGAGCACCGCGCCGAGCTCGCGCTCACCGTCACCCTGGAGAACGGCAAGCCGATCACCGAGTCGTACGCGGTCGAACTGCGGGCGCTTGCCGCCACGTTCCGCTGGTACGGCCAGCTCGCCGACAAGCTCACCGACGAGTCCCCGCACACCGGGCCCGGCGCGCTCGCCCTGGTCACCAGGGAGCCGTCCGGCGTGGTGGGCGCGGTGGTGCCGTGGAACTTCCCGCTCACGCTCGCCGCGTGGAAGATCGCGCCCGCCCTCGCCGCGGGCTGCTCCGTCGTCCTCAAGCCCTCCGAACTCACGCCCCTGTCCGCGCTGTCGCTCGGCAGGATCGCCGACGAGGCGGGGCTGCCGCCCGGCGTCCTGAACGTCGTCGCGGGCGACGGGCCAGGGGCGGGCCGGGCGCTCGGCCTCCACCCGGACGTGGACGTCCTCGCGTTCACCGGCTCCACGGCCGTCGGCAGGCACTTCCTGCGCTACGCCGCCGACTCCAACCTCAAGCGGGTCTGGCTCGAACTCGGCGGCAAGTCACCGAACATCGTGCTGCCCGACGCCCCCGACCTCGCCACCGCGGCCGCCACCGCCGCCTGGGGGATCTTCTTCAACCAGGGCGAGATGTGCACCGCGCCCTCCCGGCTCCTCGTGCACGCGTCCGTGGCCGACGAGGTGACGGACGCGGTCGTCGAGCGCGCCGGGACGCTCCGGGTCGGCGATCCGCTCGACCCCGCCACCGAGATGGGCGCGCTCGCGGGAGCGGCCCGGGTCACGGCCGTCCAGGACCACGTGCGCAGGGGTGCCGACGCGGGGGCGCGGCTGCGCGCGGGCGGCTCACCGCGCGAAGTCGTCCCGGGCGGCGCCTACTTCGACCCCACCGTCCTCGACCGGGTCACCCCCGGCATGCCGCTCGCCCGCGAGGAGATCTTCGGCCCGGTCCTGTCCGTGCTCACCTTCGAGACCCTCGACGAGGCGGTCGCGCTCGCCAACGACAGCGAGTACGGGCTCGCGGCGGGCCTGTGGACCTCGGACCTGTCGGCCGCGCACACGGTGGCGCGGCGGCTGCGGGCGGGCACGGTGTGGGTCAACTGCTACGAGGAGGGGGACCTGACCGTGCCGTTCGGCGGCTACAAGCAGTCGGGGCACGGGAGGGACAAGTCGGCGCACGCCCTGGAGAAGTACACGGAGCTCAAGACGACGTGGATCCAGCTGTGAGCCGGGAAGGGCCCGTGGGCCGCGCGGACTTCCACACCCGCCCCCGGCCCCGTACCCGCCCCTTGATCGCCCTCCCCCAGCGGTACGCCGCGTCGACCTCCGCCCTGCGCTACGCGGCCGTCGTCACCGCGCGGGCCCTCGCCGACGCGGTGTACCGCGCGGGCGGCGAGCCGTTCATGATGCACCCGGGGCCGCCCGGCGAGGCCGCGGGACGCCTCGACCGCTGCGCGGGACTGCTGCTGCCCGGCGGCGGCGACCTCGCGCCCTGGCGGTACGCGGCCGGCTCCGACGTGCACCGTTCCGTGTACGACGTGGACGACGCGCAGGACGAGTTCGACCTCGCGCTCGCCCGCCGCGCCCTGGACCGGGGCCTGCCGACGCTCGCGGTCTGCCGGGGCATGCAGGTGGTGAACGTCGCGCTCGGCGGGACGCTGCGCCAGGACATGGGCGGCCCCGCGTCGGACCACCGGCACAAGACGCACCCGGTGCGGGTGGCCGCGGGCTCCACGGTGGCGCGTGCGCTCGGCGCCGAGAAGGTGGAGGCGTCGTGCTACCACCACCAGTGCGTGGGCCTGGCCGGCCGGGGCCTCGAACCCACGGCGTGGGCGGCCGACGGAACGGTCGAGGCGCTCGAACTCGTGGGCGCGGCGGGGTGGTTCGCGGCGGTGCAGTGGCATCCGGAGGACACGGCGGAGAGCGACGGGGCGCAGCAGGGACTGTTCACGGGGCTGGTCGGCGCGGCGGGGGCCCCTTAAGGGGCGCGGGGAACGGCGCGAGCGGCCGAAAACGCGCCCGCACCCGCCGTGCGACCGCCGGAGGCAGACGCGACCGCGGGTCCATCGTGGCCGGTCGCGCAGTTCCCCGCGCCCCCTGCCGGAGCCGTGGCGGGACTCACCCGCCCGGCCGCGCCCGGCGACCGCTCCTGCGCGGCGCGGGATCCGCACCGTCGAGCAGGTGCAACCTCCGCTCCTCGCCCTTGTCCTCCGTGCGTACGACGATCTTCCGCAGCAGGTCCGCGAGGACTCCGCACTCCGCGTCCGTGAGGCCCTCCGTGACGAAGACCTCCTCGGCGTTGAAGGCGGGGAAGACCTCGCCCATCAGCCGCTCGCCCTCGTCCGTGAGCCGGAGCAGCGCGAGCCTGCCGTCGTCGGGGTGGCCCCGGCGTTCCAGGAGGCCGCGGCCCGCGAGGGTCCGGGCGACGCCGGTGAGCGTGCCCTTGGAGATGCCGGCCTCCTCCGCAACGTACCGCGTCTCCATCTCGCCCCAGATCCAGACGACGTAGAGCACGACGAACGACGTCCAGGTCAGTTCGGCGCCGCGCAGCACGGAGTTCTCGAAGTGCTGCCGGACGGCCGACGCCGCGCGGTAGATGTTCGAGACGGCGGCCATCTGCCCGTGCTTGACGGGGGTGTCGCCGAGCTTGGCCCTGACCGCCTTCTCGGTGTCGCGGATGGAGCGTTGGCCCGTCACGTGCGTGTCTCCTCGGTCCGATGGCGCTGAGTGGTTCCGGCGGTTCCGGTGGTCCGCGTGTGGGTTTCCAGTCTGCCAAGACCTCTTGAGGACTCTTGCCCGGGCACAGGGGCGTCCGTACCATCAGCGCCATTCGAATTCGTACGGGCTCAAACGATATCGCGTTCCCCGTGGATGCGCCCTCCTCTCCCCGGAGTCCCGTCATGGCTCTCGACCATCAAGGCTCGGCCTCGCCCGCGCCGCCCCTCTCCCCCACCACCGTCCCCGAACGCCGCGTCGGCGTCGCGGGCATCGTCTTCGTCGTCGTGGCCGCGTCCGCGCCCCTCACCGTCGCGGCGGGCGGCGTTCCGCAGTCCCTCGGCGTCACCGGCGTCCTCGGGATACCGCTCCTCTACCTGCTGACAGCCGTCGTGCTCGGGCTCTTCAGCGCCGGATACGCGGCGATGAGCCGGCACATCACCGGGGCGGGCGCCTTCTACGCGTACACCGCGCAAGGGCTCGGCCGTACGCCGGGCGTCGGCGCGGCCTTCGTCGCGCTGCTCTCGTACAACGCCATGCAGATCGGCATCGCGGGCCTCTTCGGCGCCACCACCGCGGAGTTCATCGACGCCAAGACCGGCGTGGACATCCCCTGGTGGGTCCTCGTCCTGGCCTGCACGGCGGTCGTCGGGGCGCTCGGCTACCGGCGCGTCGACGTGGGCGTGCGGGTGCTCGCGGTGCTGCTCGTCCTGGAGTTCGGCACCGTACTCGTCTTCGACATCGGCCAGTTCACGCACGCCCCCGAGGGCGTCTCAGCCACCCCGCTCACCTGGGGCGCCGCCACGGACGGCTCGCTCGGCGTCGCGCTGTGCTGCGTCTTCGCCGCGTACATGGGCTTCGAGTCGGCCGCCCTGTACAGCGAGGAGTGCCGGGATCCGCGCCGGACGGTGGCGCGCGCCACCTACATCGCGGTGGGGCTCATCGGGGTCTTCTACGCGGCGACCGCGTGGGCCATGGTGAGCGGCGCGGGGACCTCGCGGGCGACGCGGGTCGCCGCCGAGCAGGGGCCGCAGATGATGTTCTCCCTCAGCGACTCCAGCCTCGGCACGGCCTTCTCCGACTTCGCGCAGTTCTTCCTGATCACCAGCCTGCTCGCGGCGCTGCTCTCCTTCCACAACGCCGTCGCCCGGTACGTCCGCTCCCTGGGGCGCGAGGGCGTGCTGCCGCGCGCGCTCGGCGTGCTGCACCCCCGGCACACCTCTCCGCACCGCGGCTCCCTCCTCCAGACCGCCGTCACCGCCGTCGTCATCGGGGTGTTCGCGCTGGCCGGGCGCGACCCGGTGGCCGACGTCTTCACCTGGCTGACCAACCTCGGGGCGCTCGGCGTCATCCTGCTCCTGTTCGCCACGTCCGCGTCCGTCGTCGCCTACTTCATCCGTCGGCCCGACCTGACCGAGCCGCTCTGGCACCGGCTCGTCGCACCCCTCGCGTCGGGCGCGGCGCTCGCCGTCATCTTCTGGCTGGCGCTCACCAACTTCAGTGTCCAGCTGGGGGTTTCGTCGGACAACCCGCTGCGGTGGATCCTGCCGTGCCTGATCCTGATCGCCGCGGCGGCGGGGAGTGCGTGGGGGCTGTGGCTGCGGCGGGCCCGGCCCGAGGCGTATGCGGGGATCGGTTCCACGGCGGGTGGGTGAGCGGGTGGGCGGCCGTGGGGCGGCGGGGTCTACAGGCCTCGTTCCAGGAGCGTTCCGCCGTCCCACGTGACGCCCACCTGGCGGTAGTACGCCCCGATCGGCTCCTCGACCGCGAGGGCGGCCAGCTCCTCGGTCGGCGCGTCGAAGAGGTCGAGCTCGGCCTCGCCCGACCAGGCCTGGCCGCCCTCGAACGCGGCGGCGCCGGAGGAGATCAGCTCGTCCAGGGCGAGGCCCTTGCCGTCGATGGCGGGGAGTTGGCGGTGGTGGGCCATGGGGTGGGCGTTGACGAAGCCGTTGGTCTCCGCGGGTCCGGTGAGGGTCACCACGGCCTGCGCGAGCCTGCGGTCGGCGGCGGCGAGCGTGGCGCCGAAGGCGGCGCCGGGCTCGATGCGGGGGGCGGGGCCGTAGGGGTGGGGGCGGGTCAGGTGGATCGAGCCGAGCTTCTTCGGGTAGCCCTGGTGGTTGCCGCGGGCGATGGCGAAGTCCTTGTCGACCCAGATGTAGACGCAGCGGGAGTAGGTGCGGCCCCGGTAACCGCACCGTACGACGGCGAAGCACTCCTTGTACTGGGCCCGTACGGGGTCGAGGAGTTCAGCGCGGGAGGCGCCGCACGACTGCCAGTCGGCCCAGATCAGCGCGACGGCGCCGGGGTCGGCGTCGGCCAACTCCAGTGGTTCCGGGAGTAGTTCGCGTACGCGGTCCGGGTTGGTCCGGTACTCGACGGTGAGCAGGTCGCCCGAGTAGTGCCAAGGGGGCGCGGGCACGAGGGAGGACTTCCCGGTGGCACTCTTGGGCGGAAAGAATCCTTGAACACCGGTCATCTGCGGGCTCCTTCGCCTTCCGTCGGGCATGGGGACGGGGACTTTCGTTTGAGCCCGTACGATATTCGGGCGGAGCGGGCTTGTCACGGTACGGGGCCCGCTCGGCCGGCGGCGGGGCAGCACGCCCAGGACGCCACCCACCGTTACGTCGCACGCGAATTGGGGATCGACCCCTTGCGCACCCCTCCGAGGCTTCATATCGTTTGAAGTCAAACGATGAACGGCCCCCTCCTCCCTCACCGGAAAGGCTGGGACACGGATGAGCGAAGCGAGTGCACGAGGGCAGGACGGCGGGGGCGCGGAAGTCCGGGAGATCGTCCGGGAGTTGGAGGAGCGGGGGACCGATGTCGTGCGGGTCGTCTATCCCGATCTCATCGGCGCCGACCGGGGCCGCGACATCCTGGTCGGGCAGCTGCCGACCGCCTGCGAGCACGGGCTGACCTTCTGCCGGGCCGTCTACCACACCACCCCCAGGGGCGACGTCGTCCCCGTCGCGGGCGGCCTGGACGCGGGGCTGCCGGACATCTGCGTCCATCCGGACCTCGACACCCTCCAGCCCCTGCCCTGGGAGAAGGGCGTCTCCTGGTGCCTGGGCGACACCATCGACCCCCGCACCGGCCAGCCCGCCCCGGAGTCCCCCCGCGCCCTGCTCCGCCGCGTCCTCGCGAGCACCGCGGAGTACACCGGCGCCGCCGGCCACACCCCGGTCGTCGGGCCCGAGTTGGAGTACTTCCTGTGCGACCCCGACCCCGCGGCCCCGACCGGCTGGGTCCCGTACGGCGGCGCCACCGGCAACGTCTACAGCGCGGGCCGCCGCGGCGACCCGGACGGCCATCTCCTGCGCACCCTGCGCCAGTTGGCCGACCTCGGCATCGGCGTCATCGCGGGCAACCACGAATTCGACGGCGGGCAGTTCGAGATCAACCTCACCCACTCCGAGGCCCTGGACGCCGCCGACCGCGCCTTCCGCTTCAAGTCCGCCGTCAAGGAGACCGCCCGCCGCGAGGGACGCCTCGCCACCTTCATGGCCAAGCCGTTCAACGACCTCGGCGGCTCCGGCTTCCATCTGCACATCTCGCTCGTCGACGCGGCGGGGCGCAACGTCTTCGACGATCCCGAGAGTCCCGACGGCCTCTCCGCCACCGCCCGGCACGCCATCGCGGGAGTCCTCGCGCACGCCCCCGCGCTCACCGCGTTACTCAACCCGACCATCAACTCCTACAAGCGCTTCGGGCCCGACACCCTCGCCCCCTGGCTGGTCGACTGGGGGCTGGACAACCGCAGCGCGATGGTCCGCATCCCGCCCGAGCGCGGCGCGGGCACCCGGCTCGAACTGCGCCTGGGCGACGCCTCCGCCAACCCGTACCTGATGATCGCCGGAGCCGTCGCCGCGCTGCTCCTGGGCATCCGCGACAAGCCCGAGCCGCCCGCCCCGCTGGAGGGCTACGGCTACGACGAGACCTCCGCGCCCCGGCTGCCCGGCACGCTCACCGCCGCGCTCGACGCCCTGGAGGCCGACGAGGCACTCACCGGGCTGCTCGGCGCCGAGTTCACCGGCGCCTTCCTCACGTACAAGCGCAATGAACTCGAACGCTTCCAACAGACCGTCACGGACTGGGAGTTCACGGAGTACGCCTTCCTCATCTGACCGCCCCGAGCACGCACGAAGGAGTACGTCCATGCGTACGGTCACGGGCCCCGCGCCCCTCGCCATCGGCGACGTCGACCTCGCCGACAACGACCGGTTCACCGACGGCGCCCTGCCCTGGCGGATGTTCGACGTGCTGCGCCACGAGGACCCCGTCCACTGGCAACCCGAACCCGCGCCCAACTCCGGCTTCTGGGCGGTCACCCGACACGCGGACATCGTGCGCGTGGACCGCGACCCCGACACCTTCACCTCGGAGCGCTTCACCAACCTCGAAGAGGTCGACGAGGACTACATCGCGCTGCGCCGCTCCCTCCTGGAGACCGACGGCATGCGGCACCGCGCGATGCGGCTCATCCTGCAGAAGCGGTTCACGCCGCGGGCCGTCGCGACGTACGAGACCTTCCTGCGCGGGCTCACCGCACGCACCCTGGACGCGGCCCTGCCCAAGGGCACCTTCGACTTCGTCAGGGAGGTCTCCGCCGACTTCCCGATCAATGTGCTCGCGCGCATGCTCGACGTACCGGAGCAGGACACCCAGCAGCTCATCGACTGGGGCAACCGCATCATCGGCAACACCGACCCCGACTACGCCGACGTCCTGCTCGAAAGCGCGGAGAGCGAGCGCTACCGCAATCTGCCCTTCCGCTCCCCCGCCTCGCTCGAAGTCTTCGAGTACGGAAGGAAGCTGGCGGCCGCCCGGCGCGGCGGCGACGGCGACGACCTCGTCACCACGCTGGTCAACAGCTCCCCCAGGGACGGCGTCCCGCTCTCCTCCACCGACTTCGACAACTACTTCCTGCTGCTCGTCGTCGCGGGCAACGAGACGACGCGGCACGCCATCTCACACTCCATGCTCGCGCTCATCGAGCACCCGGAGGAGCGCGCCAAGCTCGTCGCCGACCCCTCGCTGATCCCCGGCGCCGTCGAGGAGTGCCTGCGCTGGGCCTCGCCCGTCTACCACTTCCGGCGGACGGCCACGCGGGACGTCGAACTCGGCGGCAAGCACATCAGGAAGGGCGACAAGGTCGTGCTCTGGTTCGCCTCCGGCAACCGGGACGCGGAGGTCTTCCCCGACCCGTACCGCTTCGACGTCACCCGCGAGAACATCGACCACGTCACCTTCGGCAAGGGCTCTCCGCACTTCTGCCTGGGCAACTCGCTCGCGCGGCTCGAAATGCGGGTGATGTTCGAGGAGTTGCTGCCGAGGTTGGCGGGCATCCGCTTGGACGGGGAGGTTCGGCGGGTCCGGTCCAACTTCGTCAATGGGATCAAGGAGTTGCCGGTGTCGGTGACGCTGGCGTAGCCCCGTCAGGGGCGTCAGCCCCCGGACGTGTCCAGTTCCGCGTCCTCGCTGATGCCCGCGCAGTCGTAGGGGTCCTTGAGCCAACCGTCCGGCAGGACCACGCGGTTGTTGCCCGAGGTACGACCGCGCGGGCCGTCCGCGCCGAGGGGCCAGGGCTGATCGAGGTCCAACTCGCCGAGCCCGTCCTCCAGTTCGGCAAGGGAGGACGTGATCGCGAGGCGCTTGCGCATCTCGGAGCCGACCGCGAAACCCTTCAGGTACCAGGCGACGTGCTTGCGGAAGTCGATGACGCCGCGCGCCTCGTCGCCGATCCACTCGCCGAGCAGGGTGGCGTGCCGGAGCATGACGGCCGCGACCTCGCGCAGGTCCGGGGCCTTGGGCGCGCCCGTGCCCTCGAAGGCGGCGACCAGGTCACCGAAGAGCCAGGGGCGCCCCAGGCAGCCACGGCCCACCACGACGCCGTCGCAGCCGGTCTCCTTCATCATCCGCACCGCGTCGGCCGCCGACCAGATGTCGCCGTTGCCGAGCACCGGGATCTCGGGGACGTGCTCCTTGAGGCGCGCGATGGCGTCCCAGTCGGCCGTGCCTCCGTAGTGCTGGGCGGCGGTGCGCCCGTGCAGGGCGATCGCCGTGACGCCCTCCTCGACGGCGATGCGGCCCGCGTCGAGGAAGGTGATGTGCTCGTCGTTGATGCCCTTGCGCATCTTCATGGTGACCGGCAGGTCACCGGCGCCCGCGACCGCCTCGCGCAGGATCGCGCGCAGCAGCGGCCGCTTGTACGGGAGCGCGGAGCCGCCGCCCTTGCGGGTGACCTTGGGGACGGGGCAGCCGAAGTTCAGGTCGATGTGGTCGGCGAGGTCCTCCTCGGCGATCATCCGGACCGCCTTGCCGACGGTCGCGGGGTCGACGCCGTACAGCTGGATGGACCGGGGCTTCTCGGTCTCGTCGAAGTGGATCAGCTGCATGGTCTTCTCGTTGCGCTCGACCAGGGCGCGGGTCGTGATCATCTCGCTGACGAAGAGGCCCTTGCCGCCGGAGAACTCCCGGCAGAGCGTCCGGAACGGCGCGTTCGTGATGCCCGCCATGGGGGCGAGCACGACGGGCGGCCGCACGGTGTGCGGGCCGATGGACAGCGGCTGGGACGACATCGAGGCTCTCCGGGACGGACGACGGGACCCTCCATTGTCCCTCACTCCGCAGGCACCCGTTCCCCCCTCCCCTCCGCCTCCCCCGACAGCTCCGCGAGACGCTCCAGGCGCTCCTCCGTCTCGTCGTCGGCGGGGACGTACGCGATGAGGCGGTGCGCCTGCGCGAGCGGGGCCATCCACAGCATCCGGTGCTCCAGGCGCAGCAGCCCGACCCGGGGGTGCTGATAGCGCTTGACGTGCGGCGACATGGTGGCCACCTCGTGCCGCTCCCACAGCTCGCGGAACTCGGCGGAGACCGCAAGGAGCCGGTCGCGCAGCTCCTTCCAGGCGGGCTCGGCGCCGTGCTCGGCCATCGAACCGCGGAACTTGGCGATCAGGTCGCGCAGCATCTCGTCCCGGTCGAGGAAGGTCTCGCGCCAGCTGTCGCTGGTGGCTAGGAGCCACAGGCAGTTGCGGTCGCGGGGCTCCATCGCGTCGAAGTCGCCGAAGACGTGGGTCCAGGAGCGGTTGTGGGCGAGGACGTCGTAGCGGCCGTTCTGCACGGTGGCCGGGTAGGGGGCGACCCGGTGCATGAGGCGGCGGACCGGTGCGGAGAGCGCCGTGCACTCGGCTTCGGGGCGCGGGTCGACGGCGCCCGCGAGCGCGAAGAGGTGGGCGCGCTCGCTGGGGTCCATCAGGAGGGCCCGCGCGATGGCGTCGATGACCCCGGCGGACACCTTGATGTGCCTCGCCTGTTCGAGCCACGTGTACCAGGTGACGCCCACCGAGGAGAGCTGGGCGACCTCCTCGCGGCGCAGCCCCGGCGTGCGGCGCCGGACGCCGCGCGGCAGGCCCGCCTGCTCGGGCGTGACGCGTTCGCGGCGGCTGCGCAGGAACGCGGCGAGTTCCTGGCGGCGGATCTCGGCGGCGGGCGCCGGGGGTTCGGCTGTCACAGTCACCGTCCCAGGTTCGCCCATGCCGCAGCCTGTTTCCAGGTGCGCCTGGTACCAGGATAAGGACACTCTGGTACCCCTCTGAGGTCCGGAACATCGTCGTATCCGTGACCACCACGACCGATACGACCGATACCGGCACCCCCGGGCCCCTCGCCGCCGACACGACCGGGCCAGCCATCCTGCGGCCCCTGGGCCTCTTCACCGTCCTCCTCGGCGCCACCCTCTCCAGCCTCGACTTCTTCATCGTCAACGTCGCCCTGCCCAGCATCGAGCGCGACCTGCGCGCGGCGCCCGCCACGCTGGAGATGGTCGTCGCGGGCTACGCGGTGGCGTACGCCGTACTGCTCGTCCTCGGCGGGCGGCTCGGCGACACCTTCGGCCGCAGGAGGCTCTTCCTGTGGGGCGTGGCGGCCTTCGGCGTGACCTCGGGAGCCTGCGGGCTCGCGCCCGGCGCGTGGTGGCTGGTGGCGGCACGGGTGGCGCAGGGCGCGGCGGCCGCGCTGATGCTGCCGCAGGTCCTCGCCACGATCCACGCGACGACGCGGGGCGAGCGGCGGGCACGGGCCGTCGCCCTGTACGGCGCCGTGAGCGGCATCGCGGGCCTGCTCGGCCAGGCGCTCGGCGGTGCGCTGGTCGCCGCGGACCTGGGCGGCACCGGCTGGCGCGCGGTGTTCCTCATCAACGTGCCGATCGCGGCGGCCGCCCTGCTCGTCGGCGCCCGCGCGGTGCCGGACAGCAGGACGGAGCGGCCCGCGCGCGGTGACGTGCTCGGCACCGTCCTGTTCGCCGGGTCGCTGACCGCGCTCCTGCTGCCCCTGACGGAGGGCCGCGCGACGGGCTGGCCCCTGTGGTCCGTGCTGCTCCTGGTCGCGGCGCCGCTGCTCGGCTGGGCGTTCGGGGCGGTGGAGAGCCGTGCCGAGCGCACCGGCGGCAGTCCGCTGCTGCCCCCTTCGCTGCTGCGCGAACCCGCCGTACGCAAGAGCCTGGCGCTCGGCCTGCCGATCTTCATCGGCTTCAGCGGGTTCATGTTCGGCTTCGCGATCCTGCTCCAACAGGGGCTGCGCTACGGGGCGTTGAAGGCGGGCCTGACCGTGGTCCCCATGGGTCTCACGCAGATCCCGGCGGCCATGCTGGTGCCGCGCCTCGTACGCCGCTGGGGCACCCGTGCGATGACCCGCGCCGCCCTGGTGCACGTCGTGGGCCTCACGGTGACGGGCCTGACGGTGCTGTGGACACCGTGGGCCGCCCTGACCCCGCTCGCCCTCGCCCCCGGGCTGCTCCTGTGCGGTCTCGGGCAGGGCGTCCAGCTCGCGCTCTACTACCGCGTCGCACTGGCCGCCGTACCGGCCGCGCGGGCGGGGGCGGGAAGCGGCCTCGCGGCGACCGTGCAGCAGTCGTGCCTGGCCATGGGCGTCGCGGCACTCGGCTCCCTCTTCCTGGCCCTCACCCCGCCACTCGGCATGCGGGCCGCGTTCGCGCTCATGCTCGGGGCCCAGCTCACCGGGCTGCTCGGCCTGGCACTGCTGAGCTTGCGGCTGCCGCGGAGGCTGGGCTGAGGCCGGTCGGAAGCCGGTCCGAGCCCGCGCCTCCCGCACCGCTCCGGTCCGGCCGCGCCCGGTGCCCCCGGGAGGACTACCGTCAGATACATGCCCGATGAACTCACCCACCGCAGACGCATGCTCGTCCTCGCGATCTGCTGCATGAGCCTGCTGATCGTCAGCCTCGACAACACCATCCTGAACGTCGCGCTCCCCACCATGCGGCGGGAGTTCGACGCGAGCGTCTCGGGCATGCAGTGGACGATCGACGCGTACACGCTCGTCCTCGCCTCGCTCCTCATGCTGGCGGGTTCGACGGCCGACCGGATAGGCCGCCGCAAGGTCTTCCAGGCGGGTCTGATCACCTTCACGATCGGCTCGGTGCTCTGTTCGCTCGCGCCCAACCTGGAATCCCTGGTCGCCTTCCGCATGATCCAGGCGGTCGGCGGCTCGATGCTCAACCCGGTCGCGATGTCGATCATCACCAACACCTTCACCGAGCCGCGCGAGCGGGCCCGCGCCATCGGCGTCTGGGGCGGCGTCGTCGGCATCTCCATGGCGGCGGGCCCGCTGGTGGGCGGGCTGCTCGTGGACTCGGTCGGCTGGCGCTCGATCTTCTGGGTCAATCTGCCGGTGGGCCTCGCCGCGCTCTTCCTGACCACGCGGTACGTCCCCGAGTCCCGCGCCCCGAAGCCGCGCCGCCCCGACCCGGTGGGCCAGCTCCTGGTGATCGTGCTGCTCGGCGCCCTGACGTACGCGATCATCGAGGCGCCGAGCGCGGGCTGGACGTCACCGCTGATCCTGACCTTCGCCGGCGCGGCCCTTCTCGGCCTCGCCGGGCTCGTCCTGTACGAGCCGCGCCGCGCGGAACCCCTCATCGACCTGCGCTTCTTCCGCTCGGCACCGTTCAGCGGCGCCACCGTGATCGCGGTCTGCGCGTTCGCGTCCCTCGGCGGCTTCCTGTTCCTCTCGACGCTCTACCTCCAGGACGTACGCGGCCTCGACGCGCTGCACGCGGGCCTGTGGATGCTGCCGATGGCGGCGATGACGCTGGTCTGCGCCCCGCTCTCGGGCCGTCTGGTCGGCAGCCGGGGCCCACGCCTGTCGCTGCTGGTCGCCGGGGTGGCGATGACGGCGTCCGGTCTCCTGTTCGCCGCGTTCCAGGCGGAGGAGGCGGGCGCCACGCGCTTCGTCGGCTACGTCCTGTTCGGCCTGGGCTTCGGCTTCGTGAACGCCCCGATCACCAACACGGCGGTCGCCGGGATGCCCCGCGCCCAGGCGGGCGTCGCCGCCGCGGTCGCCTCCACCAGCCGCCAGATCGGCCAGACACTCGGCGTCGCGGTGATCGGCGCGGTCCTGGCCTCGGGCGTCGCGTCCTCCTCGTACGCGAAGGACTTCACAACGGCGAGCCGCCCCGCCTGGTGGATCATCACGGGCTGCGGCGTCGCGGTCCTGGTACTCGGCGCGATGACGAGCGGGCGGTGGGCGCGGGGGACGGCGGAGCGTACGGCGCGGTGCCTGGAGGGACGGGAGGCGACAGGCCGCTCGGTCACTCCGGCGTGAACTCGTACTGCAGCTCGTAGAGGTGTCCCGCCTTGACCATGACGGTGGCTTCGATGGGCCTGTCGTTGTCGCTGTAGACGACACGCAGGGTGCGCAGCACGGGCAGACTGCCGGGAAGGCCGAGAGCGACGTACTGCTCCCGCGTCGGAATCCTGGCGGAGACCCGGTCCACGCTCAGGCGTGGCGGCAGTCCGAGTTCGGCGAGGAGCGCCGGGGTGCCACCCTTGATGCGGCGCTTGTCCGTGACGGCGGTGCCCTGGACCAAGGCCAACGGGTAGTAGGACTTGACCAGTTCGACCGGCTCGTCGTCGATGAACAGGATCTGGTGCCGCAGCAGTGCCGTCTCGCCGTCCGCGAGGTTCAGGGCGGCCGAGACGTCGGCGGGAGGCCGGACCTCGGCCACGTCCAGCAGCGTGCTGCGCGCCTGCCCGCCGCCTTTCGCGGCCTCGGTGAGCCAGCGGTACGGCTCGCCCGAAGGGGCCGGGGCCATGTACGAGGCCGGGCGCACGGTCTGCTGCCGGTGTTCCCGGACGGTGACGGCCGCTCCGGCCCGCCCGATCAGGAGCCCTTCGCCCTTGAGGAGCTGGAGAGCCTTCTGGATGGTGGCGTTGGAGGCGTCGAACCTCGCCTTGAGGTGGACCGTGGAGGGGAGTTTCGCGCCGGGCGCCAAGTCACCGCTCATGATCTCGCCCCGGAGGTCGGCGGCGATCCGCTCGTGCAGTGAGCGGCGGTCGGCCGACTCGGCGCCGGTGTCGGTGGTGTTGTCGGCGGGCACGGTCATCCGATCCTGATCTCGTAGCGCAGCCGCTGCCGGTGCGCGGGCATCACCATCATGTCGGCCTGGATCGGCCGGCCGTCACCGTCCAGCGTGACTCTGCTGATCCGAAGGACGGGCTCACCCTCGCCCATGCCCAGCGTCGCGCGCTCGTCCTCGCTGGGCATGCGCGCGGTCACGTCCTCACGTACGCGCACGCCGGTGTGCCCGAGCTCGGCGAGAAGCGTGACGGCCCCACCACGGATCTTTCCCGTACCGGCGAGACGGGTGCCACGGGCGATATTGGCCGGGTAGTACGTGTCGGTCAACTCGCATGGTTCCCCATCGAGTTGGATGACGCGGCGGCGCACGACGACGGGCTCCCCGGTGGCCACGCCGAGCAGGGCGGCCACCTCGTCCGGGGCCACCACTTCCCCGGCGTGCACGATGCGCTGGCCGCCCCTCCCTCCTCGGGCGGCGGCCTCCTCGGCCCAGGCGTCGGCCTGCCCCTCACCTCGCGGCGTCAGGTACGGCATGGAAGTACTGACCCACGCACTGTCACTCACGGCGTCCTCCTACGGAACCGGAACCGGGCGTCTCCAACCTTGCCGCTTTACACGTTAAGCGACTCACTCCGCGCATCCCCCTTGGCCTTACCTTGCCGCTTTTCGCGAATAGCGATAAGTTCCCAACCATCGCACAGCCCAGGATCAAGGCGGTGGTTCACCGTGCCCCCGTCACGGCAACGACGCTTCCCTCGCGCACACGGCTCCGCGAGAGCCGCGCGCACCTTCACCTCGGAGGTACTCACGGAGTGGGGCGTCACCGAGAGGCTGGAGGACATCCAGCTCTGCGTCTCCGAACTCGCCACGAACGCCCTGCTCCACGGCGTTCCACCAGGACGCGAGTTCAGCCTGGAACTCGTCGCCGACGGCCCGCCGATCCGCGTCAAGGTGCGCGACAGCGGGGGCGGGCACCCGCGGTGGGAGCGCGGGGAACTTGAGGGATGCGGCGGCAGAGGGCTCTACCTGGCGCAGGCCCTGAGCGACGACTTCGGCGTCACCTGGCACACCCCCGGCAAGACCGTTTGGCTGACATTCAAGACCGCGTCACCACCACCGGCCGCAGCGGACGGCGAGTGACGACCGCCCAACGGTGCGCCATGGATGACAGATGACAGATATTGAAATCTGTCATCTGTCATGTCATGGTGGACGCATGCGTACTCTCACCCTCGGAAACACCGGCCCCCGCACCTCCGCCCTCGGCCTCGGCTGCATGGGCATGTCCGCGCTCTACGGCGAAGCCGACCGCGCGGAGTCCATCGCCACCATCCATGCCGCCCTCGAAGCGGGCGTCACCCTGCTGGACACCGGCGACTTCTACGCCATGGGGCACAACGAGATGCTGATCGGCGAGGCCCTGCGCACCGCCCCCGCGGCCCGTCGCGAACAGGCGCTCACCAGCGTGAAGTTCGGCGCTCTGCGCGACCCGGACGGCGGCTGGTCGGGCTACGACGGACGTCCCGCGGCCGTCAAGAACTTCGCGGCGTACTCCCTCCAGCGCCTCGGCGTCGACCACATCGACGTCTACCGCATCGCCCGCATCGACCCCGACGTCCCCGTCGAGGAGACGGTCGGCGCCATCGCCGACCTTGTCGAGAAGGGCCACGTCCGGCACATCGGCCTCTCCGAGGTCGCCGCCGACACGATCCGCCGGGCCGCCGCCACCGCCCCGATCTCCGACCTCCAGATCGAGTACTCGCTCATCTCGCGCGGCATCGAGGCGGAGATCCTGCCGACGGTCGCCGAGCTCGGCATCGGCGTCACGGCGTACGGGGTGCTCTCGCGCGGCCTGATCTCCGGCCACTTCACCCGCGACCGCAAGCTCGCCGCGAACGACTTCCGCTCGATGAGCCCCCGCTTCCAGGGCGAGAACCTCGACAGGAACCTCGACCTGGTCGACGCCCTGCGCAAGATCGCCGAGCAGAAGGGCGTCAGCGTCGCGCAGACCGCCATCGCCTGGGTGCTCGCGCAGGGCCCCCGGCACGGGGCGTCGATCGTGCCGCTGGTCGGCGCCCGCCGCCGCGACCGGCTCGACGAGGCGCTCGGCGCGCTCGACGTGACGCTCGACGACGCGGACCTCGCCGCGATCGAGGCGGCCGTGCCCGCGGACGCCGCGGCCGGCGCCCGCTACCCGGAGTCCCAGATGGCACACCTCGACAGCGAGCGCTGACCGTCCCCCGGGTACGGTCTAGCCATGGCAACCGCGGCACCCCTGACCCCCGAGCGCATCCTCGAAGCGACCGAGGAGGTGCTTCGCAGGCACGGCGCGGCCAAGGCCACGGTGGTCGACGTGGCCCGCGCGCTCGGGGTGAGCCACGGCACGGTGTATCGCCACTTCCGTACGAAGGCGGAGTTGCGCGGCGCGGTCACCAAGCGCTGGCTGGACCGTACGTCCGACGCCCTGTCCGGGATCGTCACCGGCGCCGAGCCGCCCGAGGCCAAGCTGCGGCACTGGCTGGCGGGCCTCTTCGAGGCCAAGCAGCACAAGGCCGGCGACGACCCCGAACTCTTCGCGACCTACACGGTGCTGACCGAGGAGAACGGCGGCGTGGTGGACGCCCACATCGCCGAACTCACCGGCCAGCTCACGGCGATCGTCCAAGAGGGCGTGGACGCGGGCGAGTTCACGTCCCAGGACCCCGCGGTCTCGGCCCGCGCGGTCTTCGACGCGACGGGCCGCTTCCACGACCCGTCGTACGCGTCGCACTGGTCCCGCCCCGGCATCGAGGCGGCCTTCACGGCGGTGGTGGATCTGACGGTGCGGGGGCTGCGGGCCTGAACGGTCTGGAAGACCGTCGTGGCGCGAGTTTGATCCGGGACTGTCACGCCGTGGACCCAGGACGGCGAACAGCGCCCCAGGCAAAAACCCTGGGGCGCTGTGGCATTGGCTGCTACTGCCCGACTGTGAGGGACCAGCGAACCGAGGAGGGCGCGGTCACTGCGACTGTGCCCGTTGGCCTGGCCTTCTTGAGGCCCAGCTCGTTGTACGTGCTGCTGACCTCGCCGTCCACGCAGTTGAGGGGGAAGTGCATGCCCATAGGCTGGACGGTGACCTTGAGGGTGCCCTTGCCCTGGCAGTTGACGAGCACGGACAGCGATCCCTTGGCGATATCGCCGAGCGGGATGTTCTGGTTCCCCTTGGCCGCTGCGACCTCGGCCAGCGGCTGGCCCTCCGGAAGCTTGGGCGCCTCGCTGACCGATTCCCCAGGGATGTGTTCAGGTCTGGCCGCGTCCTTGGTGCGCGTCGCGGACGGTGTCGACTTCGACTGGTCCGACGTGTCGTCCGATCCTGAGCAGGCGCCAATCGTGAGGCTCACCAGCAGTGCCCCGGCGGCGCAGCTCACGGTGCGGAGGGTTCCCCGCTTGGCGCTGTTGGGCATCAGCTCTCCCAGATGTACCAGCCCACCCGGTACGGGGTGTAGCTGGTGATCGTCTTCTTCGCGGTCGTTGAGCAGTTGCTGTAGTAGGAGTAGCTCTTGCCCTTGTGCTTCAGCCGGTATACCCCGTACTTGGCGTGCGTGGTCTTCTTGGCCGGAGTGTCCACGGTGATGACGTTGCCGAGTTTCGCGGTCAGCTCAAGGGACAGATTGACGCTGTACTCCTGCTCAATTTCGGCCACCATCGCACTGGCCTTCACCTTGAGTCCCGCAGATACTGATATGCCGACCTTGGCGGTTACCTCAGCCTCGAACCGGGACTTCGCGGTACGGCTCGTGCCGTTGTAGTTGGAGTTCGTCGGGCCGACGCCCTTGTGGAACTTACCGCCCTTGCTGATGGGCCGGTACACACCGCCCGGCGTGCAGTGCTCGGCGGCCGGTCCCGGGTCGGGCTTACCGACCGGCCACTCGGCCTCCCCGGTGGGGGCCTCGGGGTCCCCGACCTCGATGAGGTCCGTCTCCTCCGGCTCGGCCGGCGGACCGGGCTGGACGGCGGTGTCTTCTGCGTTTGCCGTAGCAGTGGCGACAGGTTCTGTAGTGGCTGCGTCGGCCAGCGCAGGGGTGGTCAGCCCCGCCATAAGGGCCAATGTCGCTGCCGGTATCAGCAGGCCCTTGCTTGTTCTGATGCTCATGAGCACCTTCCCCGATGAGCCGCCCTTACTGGGCGGCCGGTCCACTGAAAGTACGGGAGCGATTGCGGTGGGTGAAGATCTTGCGTGATCTTCTGAGCAAGAATTGAGGTCATGCTTCGGGCATATGCGTCTCCATGAACCGAAAGAGCGCCGCCCCGCCCGATGCGGGTGTGGACAGCGCCTGACCGAACGTGCGGGACTGGCGTCCGCCTTCTCCCTCTGCTGCCTCTAGAGCCCGCTCAATCTGGGGGTTCGACCGTTCCTGACTACGGTGCATGGCCTTCGCGTAGAAGCGGGTGTGTGGACCAGGAGCGGACCACGGCCCACTCCCGTACCCGGCTGCACCAGCCAGCCGGAACACCCACGCCGAAGCCGCACCAACTGGCAGACTCTGGGCGTGATTCCACTGACCGCTGCGGAGCAGCAGAGCAGTGCTTCGCTCCCTCTGACCGTCTTCGTCGCGGCGTGCGCCCTCGCGTTCACGGTGGCCTCGTTCTGGTGGATCAACGCTCGCCAGGGAGACCTGAAGGTCTGGGAGTCGCATTCGTTCGCGGCCGCTGTGACCTCCGAGATCGCTCGGGTCCGCTTTCCTCTCGTGCTCTACAACACGGGTGCCAAGCCGATCGTGGTGCTCGACCTGCGACGATTTCCGCCTGCCGGCCTGCTTCGCCGCGGCAGGCCGGACAGCTGAGCAGATGTTCATCGAGTTCGGAGCGCCGTTCCCCGCTGTCGTGCCGGAAGCGCGTGACTACCAGGTGGTCACCGAAGCGGCGCTGGGCGACTTGCGGGCAGAGTTTCAGGGAGGCGTAGCCGCGGCCTACCGGTCCGCCAACGTCGACCGGAGCAGCTTCTTGTCGGGCTTGCCGACATCCGTCAGCGGAATCCGGTCGAGGACGTGCACCGCGCGCGGGGCGTACAGCGCTCCCTTGTGTTCCGTGACGAACGCCGTGACCTCCCGCGTCAACTCCTCTTCCGTACCGCCGTATCCGGGCGCGCGGACGACCGCCGCCCGCACCTGCTCGGTCTCGTCCGCGCCGTGCACCCCGACCACCGCGCAACCCGCCACGGCCGGGTGCGTGAGCAGCAGCCGCTCCAGTTCCGCCGGATAGATGTGTCCGCCGACCACGACGACCATGTCCTTGATCCGGTCGACGAGGTACAGGTACCCGTCGGCGTCCAGCCGCCCGACGTCGCCGGTGCGGACCCAGCCGTCGCGCAGGACCTCCGCGGTCAGTTCGGGCTGTCGCCAGTACCCGGTCATCAGCATCGGGGTGCGGACGTGGACCTCCCCGGCCTCGCCCGCCGCGAGCACCGTGCCGTCCGGGCCGCGCACCTCGATCTCCGCGCCGGGCACCGCGCGCCCCGCGGGCGCCGGGCCGCCGTCCGCCGTCACCAGGCGCTCGTGCTCGTGCGGCAGCACCTCCGCGATGCACCCGGCCTCGGTCTGCCCGTACGAGCCGTGCAGCACGGGCCCGAACGCCGCGGCGGCCTGCCGGAGGCGCCGCGCCGACACGGCGGTGCCGCCGTAGACGATGCGGCGCAGCGTGCCGACCTCGGCCGTGGACAGCCGCGGGTGGTCGAGGAGTTCGTACAGCAGGGGCGGCAGCAGCCAGAGGTCGGTGATGCCTTCGTCGCCGATGGCGGTGAGCACGTCGGCCGGGTCGAAGCCGTCCCGCAGCACCACGGTGCCTCCGGCCATGAGCGCCATGTCGGCGAAGATCCCGGCCATGTGGGCGAGCGGGGTGCAGGCGAGGAAGCGCGGGCGTTCCCCGGCGGACAGGCCGCCCACGCGTTCGGTCAGGAACCGCCGGTAGGGGCCGTGTGCCATCCGGATGCCCTTGGGCACCCCGGTGGTGCCGCCCGTGAAGCGGATGCACCAGTCGTCCTCGGGCCTCGCCCGTCCGGACACCGGTTCCGCGGCGCGGGCCCCGTCGCCATCGCCATCGCCATCGCCATCGCCATCGCCGTCGCCGAGGAGCGCGGCATCCCGTATGCGTACGACGGGGACCTCGACCAGGTCAGCCAGGGGTTCGGCAGCGGAGTCCAGGATGATGAGCAGCGCCGTGTCCACCCTGTGCACGATCTCCGCCTGGGCCCGCGGTGCCGTGCCCTCGCCGAGGGAGACGGCCCGGGCGCCCAGGAGATTCGCCGCGTACCGCGCGAGGAGGGCTTCGATCCTGTTGCCCGTGAGCAGGGTCACGGTGCTGCCCCGGCCGATGCCGCGTTCCGCGAGTCCCGCGGCCAGCCGGTGCACGCCGTCGCGGAGTTCCCCGGCCGTGACGCCACACCCCTCGGCGGTGCGCAGGGCGGTTCTTCCGGGGTCCGCGCCGAGGACGTCGAGCAGGGTCTCGACGTAGCTCTCGTATCCCTCGCCGGTGCCCTGATTTCCGTACGTCGGACTGTCGTTCATGGCCTGTGCCTCTCGCCGCGTGCTGTCTCTGGAGACAAACACACGGCGTTCACGCGGTCCAAGACCGATGCGGTCATGTACCGATGCCCCGGCGGACATGAGCCCACGAGCCCTGGAACTCAGTGCAGGATCTCGGCGCGCAGCCTCTCCTTGGGCGTGTTGATGTCCCAGTAGCGGACACTGCCCCGGGCGTCCTTGAAGGCGCCCGTGCCGCCGGTGATGGCCATGTCGAGCGAACTCGCCTCCTCCGGCCGCAGCGATTGCATCGTCAGCGAGCCACGCTCGAGCTCCAACGTGATCACGGCCTGCGACGTGACCTTCCCACCGCCGACGTACACGACCTGAGACGTCCCGGCGCCCCGTCCGACGTCGCGGCCGTTCTCCACCGCGGTGGCGCAGTAGACGGTCATGTCGCCCAGGCTCGGCCCCGCCTCGCCGAGATCGACGGACTCGTACTCCAGGTCCTTGAGGCGGAGTTCGATGACCTCGACCCGGTCCTTGTCCGAGGGATCGGCATGCGCTTTCGAGGCATCGGCGTTCGCGCCCCCCACGGCGAAGACGCCGACCGCCGCGGTGGCCAGCGACAGGGCGGCGCATCTCTTGAGCAGGAGCCGGTTGCTGTTGTTCCCCATCGTGGAAACTCCTCATGGCGATCTACGCGTGCCGACAACTCGACGCTATGGCAGGCGAGTTGTGGCGTCCAAGACCGACATCGCCATGACGTCATGACCCTGGCGGCATAAGAGGCGGGGCGGAGCCAGGTCCGTGAAGAACCGGCTCCGCCCCCCCTGCCTTCCGCTTCGCGCACGCCCCCGTCAGCGCCAACTGTTGTTACTGGCGTGGTCCCCCGCGAGCCAGCGGGCGAGGTCGGCGTGTGCCGTGGTGCGCTTCTCGGCGTCGATCTTCGCCACGTCGGGGTGGTCGACGGCGAACTCCAGGATCAGGCCGTTGAGGTCCGTGATGTACAGCGAGACGCAGAACCCGTGGTCGAGCACGTGGGCATTCGCCTCCGGATGGGCCGCGACGGCGCGCTCGCGGATGGCGTCCTGGGCCTCCGCATCGACCTTGAAGGCGATGTGACGCAAGGGAGTGGTGTTGATGCCGGTCTTGAACTCCGCCTGGTCCTTGGGGTCGGCGAACTGGAAGAAGGCGAGCGCACTGCCGTCGGCAAGGCCGTAGAGGGCATGGCTGTAGGCGCGCTCGGCCCCGGCCAGCACCTCGCGCTCGGTCCACGTGGCCACCAGGGGCAGGCCGATCACGTCCTCGTAGAAGCGCCGGTTGGCTTCCTGGTCGTCGGTGATCCACGCGTGGTGGTGGAGGCGGAGGGGCTGGGTCGAGGGCTGGGGCAGGGCCTGGGGCAGGGCCTGGGGCTCGGTCTGCGTCTGCGCCATCTCGGGTCATCTCCATTGGTCAGATGGGGTATTGGGCCGGCCCCCCTCGGGGGGGGGCGGCTCTCTGACCAGCATGCACCTCGAATAGGTTGAATGTTAAATCAATTTGGGCCATTGTCCGCACGCCGGAACGGCACCCCCGAGGCGCCGATGCGGCACCCCTCCAGCCCGCCCCCGCAGGTCGGCCACCAGGCGACCGACACCGATCCGGCGCGCGGACCGTGGCGAGAAATAGTTGAATGTTAATTAACTGGGAGCGAGAACCCCTCCGGCGGCGCCCCCTCGGCGAACAGCAGCGACACCCGGACCTTGCCCTCCCGGATCTCGCGGGCGTGCCGGTACTCCGGGGAGTCGTACCACTCCCCGATCCGGGCCACGTCCGGGAACTCCAGGAGCACCAACCGGGAGGATTCCCAGGTGCCTTCGACCGGTTCGGGCGTGGGGCCCGCCACCAGGTAGCGGCCGCCGTGGGCGAGGATGGACTGCTGGGCCACGGGCGCGTAGGCCAGGGCCGCCTCCTCATCGAGCACGTCGATGGTGACTATGACGTAAGCGGGCATGCTCCAAGCACTCCTCTTCATCAGCAGATGCCCCCTGCGGAACCGCTCCCCCTCGCGGGGTTCCCGCAGCATCCGGCCGGTCTCCGTGAAGCCGGACTTCGCCGCCAGTTCCGCCAGGCCGTCGACCGGCCAGCGGTAGGCCGTCGTCACCTTGTGGTCGAACGGCGTGACCGGGGGCCCCTCCGACTCGAAGAACGCGAGCAGGAGGTGGCCGCCGGGGGCCAGGACCCGGTGGAACTCAGCGAAGTACGGCGGGAGTTGCGCCGGGGGCGTGTGGATCACCGAGTACCAGGACGCGACGCCGGAGAGGGTGCCGTCCGGTACGTCGAGGGCGTCCATGGAGCCGACCTCGAAGCGGATGTCCGGATGGGCGGCGCGGGCCAGGTCGACAATCGCGCCTACAGCCCGTCCTCCGTCGGCCGGTGCTCCACGTACTCGATCACCGTGCCGTCCTTGTGCCGCGCCGTGAAGCCCGAGCCCGTCGGGACCTTGATCAGCGGGTCCGTGATCTCCGCGCCCTCCTCCGCGAGGCGTTCCAGGTACGCCTGCGCCGAGTCGACGAGCAGCGTGCCGTGGGTCGCGCGGAAGGGAGCCAGGGTCTCCTCCGTGCCCTCGATCAGGAGGAAGGCGCCGACCACGGCGAGGGCGAGGTTCTTCTCGGGGTAGGCGAACCACATGTCGCGTTCCGTGCCGAGCAGCCGCTCGTAGGACGACGCCAAGGCGTCCAGGGTGCCCGGGCCCGTATAGACGCGGATGAAGGGGCGGGGTTCGGTCAGGTCCGTGGAGTCGTTGCGGCGGCGCCACATCACAGGGGTTTCGGTCATGGGACCAGCCTCCCGTTCGGCCCGCCCCTCAACCAGCCAGGCATTCATGGGGGTTGGTCCAGGTCATAGGCTGAGGCCATGGCCATCACTGAGACAGCGGAGCCCCCGGAGAGCGCCACCGCCCCGCTCCGGCAGCGACTCGGCGGGTTCCTGCGCGCCTACCGCGAGTTCCTCTCCCCCAGCGACGTCGGCCTCCCGCACACCCCGCGGCGCCGCACGAAGGGGCTGCGCCGCGAGGAGGTCGCGGCGCTCTCCGGCGTCTCCGTGGCCTGGTACACCTGGATCGAACAGGGCCGCGTGGACACCTCGCGGCAGGTACTCGACTCGGTCGCCCGCGCGCTCCGGCTCGACGAGGCCGCCCACCGGCACGCGCTCGCCCTCGCCGGGTTCGCCCCCGCCTCCGAGGGGTGGGACACCTCGTACGACCCGAACCTCCGCGCCGTACTGGACGGTTGGCCCGACAGCCCGGCGCTGCTTCTCGGCCCCGCCCTGGACGTCCTCGCCTGGAACAGCGCGTACGCCACCCTGTGGCCCGACCCGGCCGACGTCCCCGAGGACCGACGCAATCTGCTGCTCCTGCTGGTCGGCGACGCACGGCATCAGCGGGCGCTGCCCGGCTGGGAGCCCGTCGCCATCGATCTGTACCGGCACCTGCGCACCCGCGCGGACCGCCGTCCCAAGGACGAGGACTTCCGGCGCCTCACTGAGCGGCTGCGGTCCGCGCGGCCCGAGTTGGACGCCTGGTGGGCCTGCCGTTCGATCGGGGACTTCGCCTCGCGCACGGTCGACGTCGTCCCTGCGGACGGCACCCCGCCCCGCGCGTACGGCATGACTCTGCTGCTCGCCCCGCAGCCGCAGGACGCCGCCATCCTCGTCATGACCCCTACGAGGACGGAGCCGACGGATCAACCGTCGCCTGATGCTCCTGGGTCAGGTGCTCCTCGGCCTTGAGCCACGGCAGGAACTGCGCCTTCCTGCGCCATCCGCAGGTCCCGCAGCTCAACTGCCGCTGCCTGCCCGCCTTCTGGACCTGCACGACGTGTTCGCGCCCGTGCTGGTCCCACCTGCTGACCTTGCTCGTCGTCATCGGAAGCATGCGCCTCAGTGTGCACAAAAGCCCCCGGTTCCATAACCCGGAACCGGGGGCTCCCTACGGCGTCGTGCCGCGAACGTACGAGCGTCAGCAGCCCACGAGGCGCGTGGCCAGGTAGCCCTCGATCTGGTCGAGGGAGACGCGCTCCTGCTTCATGGTGTCGCGCTCGCGCACGGTGACCGCGTTGTCGTCCAGGGTGTCGAAGTCGACCGTCACGCAGTACGGCGTGCCGATCTCGTCCTGGCGGCGGTAGCGGCGGCCGATGGCGCCCGCGTCGTCGAACTCGATGTTCCAGTTCTGCCGGAGGGCGGTCGCCAGGCCCTTGGCCTTGGGCGAGAGCTCCGGGTTGCGGGAGAGCGGCAGGACCGCGACCTTCACCGGGGCGATGCGGTGGTCGAAGCGCATGACCGTGCGCTTCTCCAGCTTGCCCTTGGCGTTGGGCGCCTCGTCCTCGAAGTACGAGTCGAGCAGGAAGGCGAGCATGGTGCGGCCGAGGCCGGCCGCGGGCTCGATGACGTACGGGGTGTAGCGCTCGCCCGCCTCCTGGTCGAAGTAGGAGAGGTCCTGGCCGGAGGCCTTGGAGTGCGCCGACAGGTCGTAGTCGGTGCGGTTGGCGACGCCCTCCAGCTCGCCCCACTCGCTGCCGCCGAACTGGAAGCGGTACTCGATGTCAGCGGTGCGCTTGGAGTAGTGGGAGAGCTTCTCCTTCGGGTGCTCGTACCACCGCATGTTCTCCTCGCGCAGGCCCAGGCCGGTGTACCAGTTCCAGCGCTGCTCCATCCAGTACTCCTGCCACTGCTCGTCCTCGCCCGGCTTGACGAAGAACTCCATCTCCATCTGCTCGAACTCGCGGGTCCGGAAGATGAAGTTGCCGGGCGTGATCTCGTTGCGGAAGGACTTGCCCGTCTGCGCGATGCCGAACGGCGGCTTGCGGCGCGAGGTCTGCTGGACCTGGGCGAAGTTGGTGAAGATGCCCTGCGCGGTCTCGGGGCGCAGGTAGGCGACGGAGCCGCTGTCCTGCGTGGGGCCGAGGTGCGTGGCGAGCATGCCGGAGAACTGCTTGGGCTCGGTGAACTGGCCCTTGGTGCCGCAGTTGGGGCAGTTGATGTCCGCGAGGCCGTTGGCCGGCGGGCGGTTGTGCTTGGCCTCGTACGCCTCTTCCAGGTGGTCGGCGCGGTGGCGCTTGTGACAGGAGAGGCACTCGGTGAGCGGGTCGGAGAAGGTCTTGATGTGGCCGGAGGCCTCCCAGACCTCGCTCGCCAGGATCACCGACGAGTCGATGCCGACGACGTCCTCGCGCGAGGTGACCATGTAGCGCCACCACTGGCGCTTGAGGTTCTCCTTCAGCTCGACGCCGAGCGGCCCGTAGTCCCAGGCGGCACGCTGGCCGCCGTAGATCTCACTGCAGGGAAAAACGAAGCCACGGCGCTTGCTCAGGCTGACGATGGTGTCGATCTTGTCGGCGGCCACGGTGCTCTCTTCATTACGACGGCGGGCAGAGCGGGAATACGCGCTCCGGGAGCGAATGCTTCAGGTTACCGGCGGCCTTACCCCCCTAATCAAATCGGTTCCCGTACGACCACGGAGCGGACCCCGCACCGGCCCCCTGCGCGGACCCCTTGTTGACAATCGTTTCCACATTTGTTGAAAATGAGTGTCATGAACGTACGACGCCTCATACCCACCGCCGCCCTTGCCTCCGCCACCGTCCTCGGCCTCACGGCCCTGACCGCGTGCTCCACATCCGCCGCGGACGACAAGGACGGCAAGCTCGACGTGGTGGCGTCGTTCTACCCCATGCAGTACCTCGCCGAGCAGATCGGCGGCAGCCACGTCTTGGTCACCAACCTCACCGAGCCCGGCCAGGAGCCGCACGACCTGGAGGTCTCCGCCCAGCAGCGCGGACAGCTCGAAGAGTCCGACGTCGCGCTCTACCTCAAGGGCCTGCAGCCCGCCGTCGACAGCGCGATCGACCAGTCCGGCATCAAGACCAAGGTCGACGCCGCATCGCTGACCAGCATGGAGAAGCACGGCAACGAGGTCGGCGGGCACGCCGAGGAGCACGACCACGACGATCACGGCCACGACCACTCGCACGAGGGCGCCGACCCGCACATCTGGCTGGACCCGGTGAAGTACGCCGAGGTCGCCGAGGGCGTCGGCAAGGCCCTGGAGAAGGCCGACCCGGACAACGCGGCGACGTACGAGAAGAACACCGCGAAGCTGGTGAAGAAGCTCGGCGGCCTGGACAAGTCCTTCAAGGACGGCCTGAAGGACACCGACTCCAAGGTCTTCATCACCACCCACGCCGCCTTCGGCTACCTCGCCGAGCGCTACGGCCTCACCGAGGAGGCCATCAGCGGTCTGGACCCCGAGGCCGAGCCCAGCGCCAAGCGCGTCAAGGACCTCCAGAAGATGGCGAAGGCCGACGGGGTCACCACCGTCTTCTACGAGACCCTCGTCAGCGACAAGACGGCGCAGACCCTCGCCAAGGACACCGGCCTGAAGACCGATGTGCTCGACCCCGTCGAGGGCATCACCGGCAAGTCCAAGGGCAAGGACTACGTCCAGGTCATGGAGTCCAACCTCAAGGCCCTGCAGAAGGCCCTGGGCGCCAAGTGACCCCCACTCCCGCGGCTACGGAGGCACGAGCCATGAGCAAGACAGCCGGTTCCGGCGAAGGCGAAGCCGTCATATCCCTGCGCAAGGTGACGGCCGAGCTCGGCTCGCGCCCCGTGCTGCGCGGCATCGACCTGCGGGTCGGGCGCGGTGAGGTCGTGGCGCTGCTCGGCGCCAACGGCTCGGGCAAGTCCACGGCCGTACGCACGATCATCGGCCAGGTCACGGCCACCGGCGGCGACGTCGAGATCTTCGGCACCCCGCGCCGCCGGTTCCGCGACTGGGCCCGCGTCGGGTACGTCCCGCAGCGCACCACGGCCGCGGGCGGCGTGCCCGCCACCATCACCGAGGTCGTCTCATCCGGGCGGCTCTCCCGCGCCCGCTTCGGCGTCCTGCGCAAGGCCGACCGCGAGGCCGTGGCCCGCGCCATCGACCTCGTGGGCCTCGCCGACCGTGCCAAGGACTCCGTCGACGCGCTCTCCGGAGGGCAGCACCAGCGGGTGCTCATCGCCCGCGCGCTGGCCGCGGAGCCGGAGCTGCTGATCATGGACGAGCCGATGGCGGGCGTCGACCTGGCCAGCCAGGAGATCCTCGCGGCCACCCTGCGCGAGCAGGTCGCCAAGGGCACCTCGGTCCTGCTCGTGCTGCACGAACTGGGCCCCCTCGAACCGCTGATCGACCGCGCCGTGGTCCTGCGCGACGGTTGCGTCCTGCACGACGGGCCGCCCCCGGAGGCCGTCGGCCAGCACGCGCTGCCCGGCCACGACCACGTCCACCCGCACACCGCCGACGCGGAACCGGTCCGCACCGGCCTGCTGACCTGACCGGGGCGAAGAATCATGGAACTCCTCAACTACGCCTTCATGCAGCGGGCGTTGCTCGCCGCCGTCCTGGTCGGCATCACCGCGCCCGCCGTCGGCATCTACCTGGTGCAGCGCCGCCAGGCCCTGATGGGCGACGGCATCGGGCACGTCGCGATGACCGGCGTCGGCCTCGGCTTCCTGCTCTCCACCTCGCCGGTGTGGATGGCGACGGCGGTCGCGATCGTCGGCGCCGTCGTGATGGAGCTGATCCGCTGGTACGGCAAGACGCGCGGCGACATCGCGCTCGCGATGCTGTTCTACGGCGGCATGGCGGGCGGCGTCATGTTCATCAACCTCGCCCCCGGCGGCTCGAACGCGAACCTCCAGTCGTACCTCTTCGGTTCGCTCTCCACGGTCTCCGAGCAGGACGTCACCGCGATCTGCCTGCTCGCCGCCTTTGTGGTGCTCGTCACGCTCGGCCTGCGCAGGCAGCTCTTCGCGGTCAGCCAGGACGAGGAGTTCGCGCGGGTGACGGGTCTGCCGGTGCGCGCCCTGAACCTGCTGACCGCCGTCACCGCCGCGGTCACGGTCACCGTCGCCATGCGCGTGGTGGGCCTGCTCCTGGTCTCCGCGCTGATGGTGGTGCCGGTCGCGGCCGCCCAGCAGCTGACCCGCAGCTTCGCGGCGACCTTCGCGGTCTCGGTGGCGATCGGCGTCGCGGTGACGCTCGGCGGCACCGTCACCTCGTACTACCAGGACGTGCCGCCCGGCGCGACGATCGTCCTTCTCACCATCGGCGTCTTCATCGCGCTCACGGTCCTCGCGACACCGCTGGCCAGGCGCAGAGCCCGTGCGGCGGCGGCCGCGGCGGCCGGGGGCGACCCCGCGGAGTGCGCCGTTCCGGCGCAGTCGGGCGCCAAGCTCTGACCTGAGCTCAGGCCAACCTGGCACAATGGCCCGGCAGGCTTGAGCAGCAGACCAGAGCGCAGACGCGAGGAGGTAACCGTGGGAGCCCCGGTTCGAGGCAGGTCGACCCGCCAGCGAGCGGCAGTCGCGGCGGCGCTCGACGACGTGGACGAGTTCCGCAGTGCGCAGGAGCTGCACGACATGCTCAAGCACAAGGGCGACTCCGTCGGTCTCACCACGGTCTACCGCACCCTCCAGTCGCTCGCCGACGCCGGCGAGGTCGACGCGCTGCGCACCAGCGAGGGCGAGACGGTCTACCGCAGGTGCTCCACCGGCGATCACCACCACCATCTGGTCTGCCGCGTCTGCGGCAAGGCCGTCGAGGTGGAGGGTCCCGCCGTCGAGAAGTGGGCCGAGGCGATCGCCTCGGAGCACGGATACGTGAACGTGGCGCACACGGTGGAGATCTTCGGTACGTGCGCGGAGTGCTCGGCGCAGGCCTGAGCGGAGCCGTCGCGGGCCCGCACGCCCCACCCGCCCATCCGTCCGGCGGTGGGGGGTACTTCGTACCCCCCACGCCCCCTGATCAGCTGTCGGCGATCTGCTGCTCGTTCGGGATCGCGCCGCCGAAGCGGCGGTCGCGCGAGGCGTACTCCAGGCAGGCCCGCCACAGGTCGCGCCGGTCGAAGTCCGGCCAGAGCACGTCCTGGAAGACCATCTCGGCGTACGCGCTCTGCCAGAGCAGGTAGTTGGAGGTGCGCTGCTCGCCGCTGGGGCGCAGGAACAGGTCGACGTCCGGCATGTCCGGGTAGTACAGGTACTTGGCGAAGGTCTTCTCGCTGACCTTGGACGGGTCGAGCCGGCCCGCCTTCACGTCCTCGGCGAGGGCCTGCGCGGCATCCGCGATCTCGGCCCTGCCCCCGTAGTTCATGCAGAAGTACAAGGTCAGCTTGTCGTTGTCCTTGGTCTGCTCCTGGGAGATCTCCAGCTCCTTGGCGACCGACTTCCACAGCTTGGGCATGCGGCCCACCCAGCGCACCCGGATGCCGAGCTCGTCGAGCTGGTCGCGGGTCTTGCGGATGAAGTCGCGGTTGAAGTTCATCAGGAACTTCACCTCGTCCGGGGAGCGCTTCCAGTTCTCGGTGGAGAAGGCGTAGAGCGAGATCGCGCCGACGCCCATCTCGATGCCGCCCTGGAGCACGTCGAGGACGCGCTCGGCTCCCACCTTGTGCCCCTCGGTGCGCGGCAGGCCACGCTCCTTGGCCCACCGGCCGTTCCCGTCCATGACGATGGCGACGTGCTTGGGCACCAGCTCGCCGGGGATCTTCGGCGGCCGCGCGCCCGAGGGGTGCGGCTCGGGGGCGACGTACTCACGGCGGGACCGTCCGAGGATTCCGCGTCGTGCCATGGGGGGCTCTCTCCTAGCTGGATTCAGTTCTTCTCTACGTACCGCAGGGAGCGCAGCCCGCGCTCCAAGTGCCAGTGCAGATAGGCCGATACGAGCCCACTGCCCTCCCTGGCGTGCCGCGCCTCGCACGCGTCCGCCGTCGCCCAGTCGCCGGTGAGCAGGGCGGCGAGGAGCGTGAGGGCCTCCGCCGAGGGTACGACGCTGCCCGGCACCCGGCAGTCGACGCAAATCGAGCCGCCCGCCGCGACCGAGAAGAACCGGTTCGGTCCCGGCATCCCGCACTTCGCGCAGTCGTTGAAGCTCGGCGCGTAGCCGTTCACGGCGAGCGAGCGCAGCAGGAAGGCGTCCAGGACGAGATGCGGCTCGTGCTCCCCGCGGGCGAGCACTCGCAGCCCGCCCACCAGCAGCAGATACTGCTGCACGGCGGGCTCGCCCTCGTGGTCGGTGAACCGCTCGGCGGTCTCCAGCATGGCCGTACCGGCGGTGTAGCGGGCGTAGTCCGCGACGATCCCGCTACCGTACGGAGCGATGATCTCGCTCTGCGTGCACAACGGGAGCCCGCGCCCGACCAGTTCGCTGTTGCGCGCGAAGAACTGCACGTCGACGTGCGAGAACGGTTCGAGCCGCGCCCCGAACTTGGACTTCGTCCGCCGCACCCCGCGCGCGACAGCGCGTACGCGGCCGTGACCGCGCGTGAGTATCGTGATGATGCGGTCCGCCTCACCCAGCTTCTGGGTGCGCAGCACGATGCCGTCGTCGCGGAACAGACTCATGGGGCCATTCTCGCGCACGCCGACGGGCCACCGGCCGGGGGTCGCCCTACCTCGTACCGGTGAACACGGCCCGGTACGACTGGCGCGGCGCCGGTCACGCCAGTAAGACTCTCAGTATGAGTCTGGAACGCGTCACCATCACCATCCCCAGCGAGACACTCGACGCCGCCAAGTCGGCCGCCGAGCGGGAGGGGCTGAGCGTCTCCGCCTGGCTGTCGCGAGCGGCCGAACACGCGGCGAAGATCGAGGCGGGCCTGGCGGCGGCGGAGGAAGCCATGGTGGACCTTGACCCGCCCACGCCCGACGAGCAGGCATGGGTGGACGCCGTCATGGCGGACGCCACCCGCCCCGAGCGCTCGGACGAGCAGGCACGAGGCGCCGCGTGAGCCCCCTCAAGCCCTTCGTGTACGACGCCGGGGCGCTGATCGCCGCCGAGCGGAACCAAGTCGCCTTCTGGCGGGCCCACCGCTCCTATCTGACCGCGGGCGGCGTGCCGTTGGTACCCGCACCCGTCGTGTCCCAGGCCTGGCGTGACGGCGCCCGCCAGGCCCAGCTGGCCCGCCTCCTCAGCGGGTGCGACGTCCCGCCCCTGGACTACGCCCTGGCCCGGAGCGTCGGCCGGCTCTTAGGGCAGTCCGACACCTCGGACCCGGTGGACGGCGCCGTCGCGATGATCGCCGCACAGCTCGGAGCCAGGGTGTTCACCTCGGACCCCGACGACATCCAGCACCTCCTGGATCAGCTGGGCCCGGCGGGCAAGCGCGCCAGGATCTGGGCCCTGCGCTGATGCCTGATCGGCACGTTCAAGGCACCTCCCCCCGGCTCCGCGCGTTCGCATACGCCGTCGCCGCGCGCAGCCGCTCCGCCGAGGTCGCCGTCCGTACGGCCTCGGGCGTGCAGTCCCACTCGCGCCCGCCCCCGTAGGGCCGCAGCTGGACGTAGGGCCCCTCGTGCCCCATCACTCTGCCGACCCGGCCGCTGCGGGTGTCCACGACGTACGCCCCGACGGGAAGGTGCAGATTCATGCGCCGCCCCGCAGCGTGGCGGCCAGGCGGGCCGCCACGTCGACGGAACAACCGCCCAATTCGATGCGCGGGCAGGGCGCTTCGCGAGCGAGTGAGACCGGGTCGATCCGCAATGAAGGCAAGGTAATTCCGGCCCTGCCGAGCGCGTCGCGCAATTCTTTCACGGTGTCCTCCGCCTGTTCGATACATGCCACTGCATGCCGCTCCGATTCCGCCTTCACGTGGCTCCCCTTTGCCTGTGGATTTCACTCTTCGCCCTCCTACGGTGACGGAGTCCACCTACACTCGGCAGGAGTCTGTCCGCTACAACTGCGGGGCATGGAAAGGCGGTTGGCCATGGCCAATGGTTCGCGTGGATCACGGCAGGCGGCTTGGGAGTTCTTCGGGGCTGAGCTCAAGCGACGGCGGGAGGAAGCGGGCCTCTCCCAGTCGGCGCTAGGGACGCGGGTTTTCGTCTCCGGCGGATACATTGGGCAGTTCGAACAGGCCATTCGCAAACCTCAGTTGGATGTGGCTCAACGTATTGACGAGACACTACAAACCGATGGCTTTTTCGAGCGGATGTGCCGCAAGCTGATCAATGACCGGCGCTATGCGGAGTACTTCGCGACGGTCGTCGAGCTGGAACGGCTGGCGACGGAGATCTGCGATTTCGCCCCGTCCCTCGTACCCGGACTTCTCCAGGTCTCGTCCTACACCCGTGCGCTCACCCTGGCCTCCCACCCGTTCGCACCCGATGAGTACGTCGAGGACATGGTGACCGCCCGCACGGAGCGCGGGCGCATCCTCCACGACGCCACGCGGCCCGTGTACTGGGCGATCATGCATGAGTGCGTGCTGCACATCCCGGTGGGCGGCACCGCCACGATGGCCGCGCAGCTGGACCACATCGCCAAGCTCGGGCGGCAGCGCCAGGCCCTGGTCGCCGTCATCCCCTACTCGGCGGGCGCGCACGCCTCGATGCAGGGTTCGCTCAAGCTCATGGAATTCGACGACGCTCCCCCAACTCTCTATACAGAGTCGGAGTTTTCGGGAAGCCTGCTCGACGATCCCGCCCTGGTGAAGCATGCCAGGGCGACTTACGATCTGCTCAGGGCCGCCGCGTTGTCGCCGGAGGCGTCCCTCTCCATGATCGAGTCGGCGGCTGAGGACTACAGGCAATGTACGAGCCCGACCTGAGCAACGCCCGCTGGCGCAAGAGCAGCTACAGCAACGGCAGCGGCGGCGACTGCGTCGAGATCGCGTACGACTTCATCGGCGCCGCACGCTGGCGCAAGAGCAGCTACAGCAACGGCGAAGGCGGAAACTGCGTCGAGGTGGCGGACGGAGTCCCCGGCGTCGTACCCGTACGGGACAGCAAGACCGCCCCCCAGGGCCCCGCCCTGCTGATCGGCGCCGCGGCCTGGTCCACGTTCGTGGGCTGGGCGTCCCTTCGAGACGGTTCGTGATCCCTCCGCCTGCCACCGCGCACGACGAGCGGTCCGGACCTGCCCTCGGACCGGACCGCCCGCACCCGGTGCTACTCCTCGCTAGGCACTAGGCCTCTCCACCCGCCGGGTGGAAGTTGATGCGTTCCCTGACGACGGGGAAGCCGGCCTTGGCGAAGTTCGCGGCCATGGGGAAGTTGCCCTGGTCCGTCGCTCCGCTCACGAACTCCGCGCCGTGCTCGACGAGCAGGTGGGTGCACTCCGCGAGGAGGTCGTAGGCGTAGCCGTGACCGCGCTGTTCCGGGACGACGCCGATGAAGGCGACGGTCGGGCCCGAGGGGTTGTGGGCCGGGATGTGGATGCCGGCCAGGTCGCCTTCGGGCGTGTGCGCGATCTGCCACCACTCCCGTGGCGATGGGCACCAGTGGAAGAAGTCGAGTTCCTGCTGGGCGGCCTGGTCGACGCCGCCCTCCTCGATGGCGCTGAGCGCGTGGGCGTCCAGCGTGACGGAGTGGATGCGGCGCACCGCGTCGAAGAACACGGTGTCGTCGGGCTCGGCCCTGAAGCGCAGGCGTCCTGGCCGCTCGGGCAGACCCCGCTCCGGGGTCCAGCGGTACACGAAGCGTTCCACCAGGAGTTCGTACCCGGCGGCTCGTGCGGCGGCGAAGCGCGCCTCGGCACCGGCCCGTAGGCCGGGCTCGTCCCGCCAGCCGCCTGGCAGGTTGATCTCGAGTTCGACCTGCCGGGGAGCGGAGCGCAGGAGTTCGGCTCCGGCCTCCTCCTCGCCCTCGGCCACGTCGAACCAGTTGATGTTGACGGGCTCCGGGTCGTCGGGCCCGCCCCACCACGCGCCGCGTGCGACGACCTGGCCGTCGCGAAGGGCGACGCGCTTCCAGTCGGGGCGGAACTGGGTACGCCGATGGCTTTCACGGGCGCCCAGTGGGTCGGGGAGTGCGTCGAAGAGATGAGCGTCGCTCGCGGAGAGCGAGCGGATGACCAGACCGGTCATGGATTCCTCCGGGATACAGGCTGCTTGGAGCGCTCCCGGTCAGAACTCGCGAAGCACGCCGGGACAGCGGAAGAGGGAGCGCTGGAAAGGTGTGAACCGCATGGCACTCGCCTCCTTCCGTTCGTCTCGGGGCGTGAGCCCACACGTTACGTGGACTTCCGCGGGTCCGTCCACGGATTTCCGTGACCCGCGACGGCCCGCGAGGGCTTGCTACTGACGGCTTATCGCCCTCGTCACCCCCGCCGCGATCGTCGTCGCAAGCGTCCACCCCAGCACCACCAGCGCGTACCCGAACCACTGATACGCCCCCGGCGCGGCATACGCACTCTCCTGGCCGAAGTCGACGATCGGCAGCAGCAGGTCCACCGTGTAGAAGACCGGATTGAAGTCCGGCGCCTCCTCGGGCTTCAACGCGGCCGGCTCGCGCACCGCGAACGTCACCGCGCCGACGAGCAGCAGCGAGAAGAGCCAGACCGCCGCGCGGGTGGGGCGGAAGCCGTAGCCGACGGTCCAGTCCTGGAGGTAGCCCCAGGCCCTGGCGTACCAGGCGAGAGTGGCACGGTGCCGCCGCTGCTTGGCGAGCAGCACCGTGCGCGCGGCCCCGTCGTCGCCGATCCTGCGATACGCCGCGGCGAGTTGCTCGTACTCGTACGGGACGTAACCGTCGGTGTCCCGCTCCAGTACCTGGAGGCGGCGCTCGGCGGGCTCGTGGGGGTCGAGCGAGGTGTAGGTCAGACCGTCGAGGCGGACCTCGTCCGGCCAGGTGTCGGGGGCGATGTGCAGCAGGTCGAGGCGGGAACGGCGCAGTGTGACGGCGCCCTCGATGGGGGCGGCCTCACGGAACCACAGCTCACCGGCGATGACGCTGCTGGCCCGCAGGGCGAACCCGCCCGGGTTGGACAGTCGCGCGTAGGCGAAGTTGAGCTGACCGGGTATGCGGATGCCCCGCAGGTTGAGCCGCCCGTACGCCGTCAGCCGCATCGCGTGCAGATCCGTGCCGCCGCTGAGGTTGGACGCGTGCAGGGCGGTCCCGCCCGGATTGCTCAGAACCGCGTCGTTGAACGTGATGTTCCCGGCGACGACCGCGCCCGCGAGCCGTACGAGGCCGTGCACGACGAGGCCCCCGTCGGCCTGGAGGTCGTCGTCGATGGTGGTGCGGTTGAGCGCGAGGACGGGCTCGTCGAGCGCGACGCCCTCCTCCCCCAGGTGCGCGCCCTCAAGGAACACCGCCCCGGAGATCCGCGCGCCGCCGAGCCGGACGGGCCCGCGGATCCGGCACCCGGTCATGCGCACGGAGCCGTCGACGCGCAGGGAGTTGCCGTTGATGCCGGGCAGCACGGACCAGCCCAGATTGAGCTGGCGCAACTGGGCGCCGTACAGGTCGAGTTCCTCGTCGAAGTGGCAGGACCACAGATGCACGGGCGCGGCGACCTCGGCGTACTGAAGGTCCAACTGCCCAATGATCCGCGCACCGTGCAGCCGCAGCGCCGCGATCTCACCGTCCTGGCGCGGCCCGCCGACGAGCAGCGCGCGCAACACCGCGGCCCGCACGGTCCGTTCGGGCCCCCACCCGGCTCCGAGGTCGGCGGGCTCCCGGTCCCGCTCCCGGAAGTCGACGCGCCGCCCCAGCGGATACGCCTCCCACACCTGCCGCTCGGCGTCGCTCAGTTGACTGATGTCCACCGGCGCGACTCTAGGCGACGGGGCGGGTCGCTACCCGGCCACGGGCAGGGCCGAGCCCCCGATAAATGCTTCGACAGCGGACGTGTCGATCGGGGACGCTGCGCGCGATGACCAGAATCGATGACACGCCGCCCGCATGGGACGAGCGCACCCAGCTCACCACGTTCCTCGACTACGCGCGGGACACCGCCCGCGCCAAGTGCGAGGGCGTCTCCGCGGAGAACGCCCGCAAGGCGCTCCTTCCGGGCTCACCGCTGATGACGATGAGCGGAGTGATCAACCACCTCCGCTGGGTCGAGTACTACTGGTTCCAGGTGGTCCTCCTCGGCGAGGAGGACCAGGGCCCCTGGACCGAGGAGGACCCCGACCGCGAGATGCGCGTCGCGGTCGATTTCCCGCTCACTCAACTCCTGGACGAGTACGCCGAACAAAGCGCCCGCTACCGCGAACTGGCCGCGGCGACCGCCCTGGACAAGCGCACCGAGGGAACCATCCGCGACGGCCTCCACGTCGACCTGCGCTGGATCCTCCTCCACCTCACGGAGGAAACGGCCCGCCACAACGGCCACTTGGACATCCTGCGCGAGCTGCTCGACGGCACGACCGGCGACTGAACTCGACCAGGACGGTGCGCTCGGCGATTCCGGCGTCGCGGCTGCCCCCCGTCCGGGCCGCGGCGGCCGCCTCGCACTCAGCTCGATCGGCCCGGCGACGGATCACCGGGCATCCGTGCGGGGAACGGGACCCGCTGACCGTCTGGAGCCGACGATGGGCGGAGGAGACGCGCACCGACACGGCGCAGAGGGACCAACACCCTTGCCTCGCAGGCTTGTTGGCAGGCGATGAACTACCCGGGCGGTCCTCTTCTCATGCGATGAGGAGGTCCGTACCCTTTTGTGTCGACCGTCTAAGTCTCGCTGCATGGGCTGAGGACACGTGGACACTGCGAGTCTGCTTCTGATCGGTGCGGCAGGCGGGGCGGCACGTGGGATCGTGCACGCATACGACTGCATGTCCGAATGGCTCGTGCGGCGGCGGGAGTTCCGGCTCGCCGAGCAGCCCGGGGCGGAGGGGCCGCCCGCGTTCGGCACGTTCTACGACGTCGCGGGCGAGAGCATCGCGGCGGTGGTGCACACCGTGCTGGGCGCCGGGGTGGCGGTCCTCATGGCGTCCTGGGGCCAGGTCAGCGGGGGCTTCGCGACATTCGCCGTCGGAGCGTCGGCGCCCTTGATCCTCGTTCAGCTCAAGCACTCCCGGCTGGCGGAGGTGCTCATCGGTGACTCCGAGGCGGCGCAGCCCGCCCAGTCGCCCGTGACCGGGTCGCCGGACGAGCCGCAGGTGGGCCCCCGGCGCCCCGCCCCGGGCCGGAGCAGCACCGAATGACCCGGCCCACGCTGCTCCGCCGGGCCGCCGCGGCCACGATCGGCGTGGACCGGCGCCCGCCCGGCGATCGCACCCTGCCCCTGGGGCAGGGCCGCACGCTGACGCGGAGGGTCGCCTGCGCGCTCATCGGTGTCCGCGTGCCGGGGCTGCCCGTGGGGGCGAGGGCCGGCGCCGGGGCGTCGGTGCGGGGGAAGGTGGCGGAGAGGGCCGATACGGGGAGGATCGACGCGAGTTCTCCGTCCGGCATGCCCCCGCCGGTGGCCCTCGGTCCCCTCGAAAGGCCCCCGGCCGGGGCGCGCCCGCGCCGTGCCCTCGTCCTGGCCACGGTCGCCGCCGTCATGGCCATCGCCTTCGGCGCCTACGCCTACCTCCACGAAGACTCCGTCGTGACGGTCGAGCCCCAGGCGGGCACGTTGGACCTCTACGTCGGCACCTGGAAAGCCACGCTTGAGAACACGCAGGGCAAGCACACCCGGACGCTCGTGATCAGACCGGGCGACGTGGCCGACACCGTGATGACCCTGCGGGCGGACGGGCCGACGAAAGGCGGTCACGGGTACCACTGCGTGTTCACGGCGAAGCTGGAGTCCGTCACGTTCAACAGCGTCCGGCTGGGCAGGTCGACGGTCGCTTCGGCGAAGCCGCCCGGGTCCTGCGCACCAGGCCCCCGCTCGACACTGACACTGACCAGCGACGACCAACTGCGGCGCGTCTCCGAAGGGAACAAGGACCAACTGACGTACGACCGCTCCTCCCCCGACTCCGGCTCCCCGTCCCGGGAAGGCCCGTCGAGCACCGCACCGTGACGGGGCGCCTCGCTTCGCGCGGGGCACCCACTGCCACCCAGGTTTACCCTCCGCCCCGGCTAACGCCCAGGTTTACCCCCGACAGACACCCACGGGTTGACGTCTCCGGCCCGTGCCCCCGCGTAACTTCTCCGCTCGTCGGCGAGTACGCCGGTGACCACGGACGAAGACCACGACGAAGACCACACAGGGGGAAACACTCATGCGCATACGTTCACGCATGGCCTCGATCGCGCTGACCGCCGCCATGCTGGGCGGCGGGATGGCCGCCGCGACCGCCGCCACGGCGAGCGCCGACGCGCCGAAGGACGGGGTCCAGATCCAGTCCTGCTACGGCAGCGCGAAGAACTACAAGGCCGAGGGCAGCGACGGCACGACGATCTGGCCCGCCGGGACCGCCTGGGCCAAGACCACCGGCAACTGCGCCGACATCAACATCAAGGTGAACTACAACCGGCACGTCAAGATCTGCTACCGCCACGGCTGCCAGGACTACCAGTACGCCAAGGCGGGCCAGTGGAAGGTGCTCGACGACAAGGTCCCGAACGGCTGGGAGTTCTACCTGGAGTTCTCCGGCGGCAACGACGGGACGGGCAAGGTCGCATACTGATCCGGGCCTGACGCGGGAGGGGCTGCCGCATCTGACATTCACTATGGGGGGACTGTGAGTTACGAGATCTTCGTTTGCCGGTTCATGGGTGGTGAGCCGGCGGTGCTGGACAGGGAAACCGCACACGAAGTCCTTGACCCCTACGTGACGGCGCGGGACGGCAGCTTCCTCCAGATCAAAGTGATCCTCAGTCGAGGAGCGGACCGTGAGTTGCTTCCTGAGGGCATCAGGGACGGGTGGGAAGTAGCCGTCGTGTCAACGGCCGAGGAAATCGCGCACGTGATCCAGGCGTCTTGATGCTTCTCCACTTCTTGCTCTGCCCGATCTTCATGGAGTCGCGACCCGATGCGGTCGCCCCTTACCTTCCCGGCATGGAGAGCGCGGGGGAGGCAACTGCTGTCTCACTACGCCAAGCGAACCGGCGGGGGAAACTTGGCACGCCCCCTGCCAGGCCAAGACCAAAAAGGAAAGCGAACGACGCATGGCAAGAGACGAGTTTGACCTGCCTCCGCAAGCCTCATCGAAGGTCCTCGCCCAGCGCAGCACACTGGCTGAAGAGGCTTGCCGCTCGTTGACCCAAGCCGGTTTTCCCGTGTACCGGAGTGGCCTCGGGGGCGATCTCGAAAGCAGGCCAGGGGCGGAGGTTCACGTAGAGTCCGTCGCCGATGGCGGAGTTCTGGTGAACTGGAACGCAGGGGAAGAACTGGTCACTGCCGCTGTGACTCTTCTGGAGGGTGGAGTCGATCCTTCGAATCCGCCTCACGCGCTTCGCCACTCCTCAACCGTCCATACGTGCATGCGGGAAGCTCTTCTGAGAATCCTCATCTCAGCGGGGTTCAACGTGGAAGAAGCGGACCCGCACAGCTACGGGGACGCGGTTGTCGTGAACAGCTTCCGGCGTCCCTGATCATGCTCAATGCTGCTTCCTCGCCAGTTGAACTGCCTGGTCTTCTCCTGCGGCTGGGTCGAGGTAAACGACATCGGTGACTCCAACGTGGTCTGACACCGGAGGGGCTGCCGCGTCGGCGAGGGCCTGCGTCTCGGCGTACGACGGGACGTGTGTGGGGGCCGGGGCGCCCCGGGCCGCCGACGTGGCCGTCGTCAGCGCCGCGCCGAGTGCCGCGCGGAACAGCAGCGAGCCGGTGCTGATCCGCTGGACGCCCGCCTCGGCGAGCGCCCGGAGGGACGGTCCTTCCGGCGCGTGGAGGACGTTCAGCGGGGCGTCGAGCGCCGCGGTCAGCTCCGCGATCGCGTGTACGTCCCGTAGTCCGGGTACGAACGCCCCTTCCGCACCCGCCTGTTGGTAGACGGTAAGTCGTTCGGCCGTCTCCTCCGCCGCCCCGGCGTCCGGCAGCCAGTACGTGTCCGTGCGGGCGTTGACGAAGAGTCGGCCGGATGCCGTCTCGCACGCCGCGTGCAGGATCTCGCTCTGGTGGGCGGTGTCGCGCAGCGTGCCGTCCGGGCGGCCGTCCTCGATGTTCACGCCTACGACGCCCGCGTCAGCCAACTCACCCACCAGCAGCGCGACTCGCTTCGGGTCGTCGCTGAAGCCGCCCTCGATGTCGATGGTGACGAGGGTGTCGGTGCGGGCAAGGCCGTGGGCCAGTCGTAGCGTCTGCGCTCGGGCCGCGCCCGTGCCGTCCGGCAGGCCCGCCGCGGCGGCCACGCCCAGGCTGGTCGTGCCGATCGCGCGGAACCCGGCGGCGGCGAGCGCGGCGGCCGACGCGTGGTCCCACGCGTTGGGCAGGAACAGGGGCGCGCCGGGGCGGTGGTGCAGGTCGCGGAACTCCTCGTACCGAAGTGTCATGGCACGAACGTAAGGGCGCGACGCTTCGGTGCGGGCCGAAGCGTGCCCGGGGCGTCACTCCTCGCGGACGGGGAAGTACTGGCGGGGCGTGAGCCCCACGACCCGGTGGAACGCGGCGACGAAGGAGCTGGCCGACGCGTAGCCGACGCGCCGGGCGACCGCCTCGACGGGCAGGCCCTCGGCGAGGAGGGGCATGGCGGCGCGCATCCGCAGGCGCTTGCGCCACTGGCCGAAGGCGAGGCCGGTCTCCGTGACGAAGAGCCGCGCCAATGTCCTTTCGGAGGCGCCCGCTTCGCACCCCCAGGCCTCCAGGGTCCGGTCGTCGGCCGGGTCGGCGACGAGCGCCCGCGCGACCGTGCGGGCCCGCGGGTCGCGCGGCTCGGAGACGGAGACGGTCGCCACCGGAACGGGCCGCAGGACGTCGAGGAGAACGGCCTCGGCGCGCGAGCGGGCGTCCGTGGGCAGGTCGTCGCGGACCAGATGGTCGATGAGGGCGCGCGGGAGGGGGCCGACGGCGAGGACGGTCGGTTCGGTCCAGACCGAGTCGACGGGGCAGTGCGTGGGATCGACGTAGGGGCTCCGCATCACCGTGTCGCCCTCCGCCGCGGTCGCGTGGGGCAGTCCCGCGGGGATCCACAGGGCGAGGGAGGGCGGCAGCAGCCAGGTGCCCTGCGCGGTGCGTACGCGGAGCAACCCCCTGGCCGCCCAGGCGAGTTGATGGGCCGGGTGGGTGTGCGTACGGAAGGCGCGGCCGCGTGGCATGGCGAAGTCGCCGACGAAGATCGCGGTGGTGATCGGCGCGCCGGATCCGGCGGCTCCGGTGGATCGGCCCTGTCCGGTTCGCGACATGGGACGGCAGCCTAGCCCGTGGCTGACACGGTACGGCCCGGCCTAGCGTCGCCGTATGCCGATGAACGAAGCACACCGCCAGCTGTGCAGCTCCGAGGAGTGGGCGCGGACCGTGAAGGACCGCATCCTGCCGTGGGCCCTTGAGGACATCGAACTCGGCGACGACGTGGTGGAGATCGGGCCCGGCTACGGCGCCAACCTCCGGCTGCTCGTCGACCTCGTCCCCTCCCTCACCTCGGTGGAGATCGACGGGGCGACCGCCGAACTCCTGGAGCGCGGCTGGGGCGACCGGGTCCGCGTCCTGCACGCGGACGCGGCGCGGCTGCCGCTGCCCGACGCGACGTACTCCGCGGTCGTCGGCTTCACGATGCTGCACCACGTGCCGACCGACGCGCTCCAGGACCGCATCTTCGCCGAGGCGTACCGCGTGCTGCGGCCCGGCGGGGTCTTCGCGGGCAGCGACAGCCAGCCCAGCCGCGAACTGGACGAGCTGCACGTCGGGGACATCATGAACACGGTGGACCCGGTCGAGCTGCCCGCCCGGCTCACGGCGGCGGGCTTCTCGGAGCCGGCGGTCCACCTGCACCCGGAATCCGGTGGCATGCGCTTCCGCGCCCGGAAGGCATAGCCCAAGATGTGGGCATGAAGAGTGACCTGTTCTCCAACGACCACATGGCGCAGCCGGCCCACGTGCCCGGCATGACCCTCCAGAACGCCAAGTCCATCAAGTACGCGGTCAACGGCGAGATGCTCGCGCGCCAGGGCGCGATGATCGCCTACCGGGGCGACCTCCAGTTCGAGCGGAAGAGCCAGGGCGGCGTCGGCGGCATGCTCAAGCGGGCGGTGACCGGCGAGGGGCTTCCGCTGATGGCCGTGCGCGGCCGGGGCGAGGCGTGGTTCGCGCACGAGGCGCAGAACTGCTTCATAGTCGACATCGAGCCCGGCGACGTGCTCACCGTCAACGGCCGCAACGTCCTCTGCTTCGACGCGACCCTCTCGTACAAGATCGAGACGGTGAAGGGCGCGGGCATCACCGGCGGCGGCCTGTTCAACAGCGTCTTCACGGGTTCGGGCCACCTCGGCCTGATCTGCGAGGGCAATCCCCTGGTCATCCCGGTCAGCAAGGACCAGCCGGTGTACGTCGACACGGACGCGGTCGTCGGCTGGACCGCCAACCTCAGCACCACCCTGCACCGCTCGCAGTCGATCGGCTCGATGATCCGCGGCGGCTCGGGCGAGGCGGTCCAGCTGATGCTCCAGGGCGAGGGCCACGTCATCGTCCGCCCGAGCGAGGCGACACCGCAGAAGCCGCAGCAGCACTGAGGACCGGCCCCGGTCAGCAGCGCGGCGAGCTACCCGGCGCGGGCGCCTCCGGTTCCGTGCTCGGAACCGTCGCGGCCCCCCATTGATCGCGCCAGTCGCAGTGCTGACCGGAGCTGGCTCTCCGTTGTGGGAATGTGAGCGCATCGTCCTCGGCAGGGCTCAACTTGCGGCAATCGGGCGCCCCTCCCACCCCCGCGGAGGAGACTACGGATCATGAATCTCCCCTCTGAGACAACGAGTTTCGTCGGGCGGGCAGCCGAACTGCGGGAGATCAGCGACCTGTTGGCGGGGGCCCGCCTCGTGACCCTGACCGGGGTGGGCGGCGTCGGGAAGTCGCGTCTCGCCCTGCGGGCCGCCCACCGGCTCCAGGAGCGGTACGCCGACGGGGCCCGCCTGGTCCGGCTTGCCCCGCTCCGCGACGCCTCCCTGCTAGGGAACGTGCTGCTCGAAGAGTTGCTCCTGGCCGACCAGACCCTGCGGCCGCCCGAGGAACTGGCCGCCGAGTGGCTCGCAGGCAAGCAGCTCCTGCTCGTACTCGACTCGTGCGAGCACCTGGTGACCGAGTGCGCCCGGCTGGCCCGCACGCTCCTGGACACCGCCCCGGAGCTGCGAATCCTGGCCACCAGCAGGCAGCCGCTCGGCACCCGCGGCGAGCGCGTCGTGGCGGTGTGCCCGCTGCCGCTGCCCCGCCCGCCCACACGGAGGGACGCGCCGCCCGAGCACAGCGACGCGGTGACGCTCTTCGCGGAGCGCGCCGCGACCGCGCTGCCCGGCTTCGAACTGTGCGCGGCGCGCCGGGCCTCCGCGGCCGCCGTCTGCCGCCGCCTGGACGGCATCCCGCTCGCCATCGAACTGGCCGCCGCGCAGCTCGCCGAGCTCTCCCTCGAACAGCTCGCCGACCGCATCCAGCACCGTTTCGACGCGCTCACCGAACGGTCGGGCACCGGCACCGCCGCTCTGCCGCGCCACCGCACGCTGCGCACCACCATCGGCTGGAGCCACGAGCTGTGCACGCCCCTGGAACGGCTGCTGTGGGCGCGCCTGTCCGTCTTCAACGGCGGCTTCGACCTGGGCGGCGCGCGTGCGGTGGGCGCGGGCGGGCCGATCCCGGCGGGCGAGGTCGAACAACTCCTGGACGGCCTGGTCGCCAAGTCCCTCGTACGCCGCCGTTCGAACGGCACGGAGCGCCCGCCGCGCTACGACATGCTCGACACCGTCCGCGAGTACGGCGCCCAGTGGCTGCGCGAGCTCGACGAGGAGCACACCGCGCGGTGCGCGCACCGGGACCACCATCTGGACCTGGTGCTGCGGGCCGACGCGGAGTGGATGGGGCCGCACCAGGTCGACTGGTACAACCGCCTGGCGGCCGAGCACGCCAACCTCCGTACGGCGCTGGACTTCTCTCTGTCCCAGGGGCACGGCCGCGCCGCGCTCGACATGGGCGGCGCGCTCTGGTTCTTCTGGTTCGCGTGCGGATTCACGCGGGAGGGCAGGCACTATCTCGGGTGGGCGCTCGACGTGTGCGGGGAGCCGGGGCCCGCGCGCGCCAAGGCCCTGTGGGCGAACGGGGTGGTGGCCATCGCGCAGGGCGACACCGGCGCGGCCTGGCGGCTCGCCGCCGCGTTCCGCGAGGCGGTGCGGGACAGCACCGACCCGGACGCGGCCGCCGCCGCGGCCTATCTCGAGGGCGCCGCGCTGACCCTGCGGGGCGATCAGCGGGCGGCCGCCGAGGTGTTCGCCTCGGTGGCGGACCTCCCGGCGGACGACGAAGCCGGGGGCAGGGGTGGGGCCGGGGCCGGGCGCGGGGCCTTTCCCGCGGCTCACTTCCTGAACCAGGTGACCAGTGCGTTCGTGCACGTCCACCGCGGGGAGTTCGCGGCGGCCGCCGCCGTCGCCGACGCGCTGTGCGACCGGTGCGCGCGGCGCGGCGAGCGGTGGATGCACGCCTGGGCCGAGTACACCAGGGCGCTGGCCGCCGTCGGCCTCGGCCGGCCCGCCGAGGCCGCCGCGCACGCCCGGTCGGCGCTGCGCGGCAAGGCGCTGCTGCACGACACCATCGGCACCGTGATGACCGTGGACCTGCTCGCGTCGACGACCGCCGCATCGGGCCACGGGGTACGGGCGGCCCGGCTGCTCGGCATCGGCCAGCGCATGTGGCAGACCGTCGGCCTCCCCCAGATGGGCATGCCCGAACTCCTCGCCGCGCGCGAGCGGTCGGAGCTGCGGATCAGGTCGTGCATAGGCGACGCGGCGTACGAGAGGTCCTACCGCACGGGCCTGGACACCGACCCCACGGACGGCCTCGCCTACGCCCTCGCATCGGATGCGCCGTCGGCCTAGGAGCCGCGTCGGAGGCTCCGCCGAGCACCCGGGACCCGCTCACCCCACCCCCCGCATCCCCTGCCCCGCCCGCTCCCCGATCCCCCTGAAGTGGTCCGCCATCGCCCGCTGCGCGCGCCCCACGTCCCTGGCGCGGAGCGCCGTCACGATGTCCCGGTGTCTGCGTACCGTCACGTCCGGCGCCGGGTCGTTGGACCAGCCGCGTGCGCCCGCCACCCGGTGGAAGACGTTCCAGAACGCGCCGAGGAGCTGTGGCACCAGCTCGTTGCCGAGGGAGCGGTAGAGCGTCTCGTGGAACTCGCGGTCCAGGTCGGGGAAGGCCGTGCCGGTCTCCGCCGCGTCCTCCATGCGGCCCACCAGGTCCTCCAGGCAGCACAGTTCCGCATCCGTGAGGGAGCCCGCGACCCGTCGCATCAGGCCCTCCTCCAGGACCTCGCGGACCTCCAGGATCTCCGCGAGGGCGTGGTCGTCGTCGCGGACCCGGACGAGCGCGCGGAAGGTCAGACCGTCGGCGAGCGGGGTGAGGGACGCCTGGCCGACGTACGTTCCGTAGCCGTGTCTGATCTCCACGATGTCCAGGGCCTGGAGCGCCTTGAGCGCCTCGCGCACGGAGTTGCGGCTGACGCCGAGCGCTTCCATCAGCTCGGTCTCGGTGGGCAGCGGGGCGCCGGGCAGCAGCCCCCTGTCCAGGATCAACTGCACGACCTCACGCCGCACTTGACCGCTCACACGCCGCTCTCGGACTGGCTCCTCAGGCATGCGGGTCATCGTAGGCACGGGTGACATCCCACGTCCCACCTCCGGTACGAGTTCGCCGCATTCGGATCCCTGCGCGATCTCTTGACCGGGTCCCGCACCGCTCCTATGGTCGCCACGCCACCACGACGTAGGACGTGGGATCTCTCAAGGGAGACACAGTGAGCGACCAGACCCCCCGGACCACGCACCACGGAGTCGCGCCGGACCGCCGCTCCTTCCTCAGGTACACCGGTGCCCTTGGCGCGGCCGCCGCCATCACCACCACGCTCTCCGCCTGTTCGTCGGGGCCCGAGTCCACCAACGACACCGGGGGCGGCGGCAAGGGCGGCGACGCCACGCTCACGGCCGTCATCGGCTATGGCAACGACGGCAGTTGGGACCCGACGCAGACCGCGTCCGCGTTCGCGATGGCCGGCAACGAGCACATCTACGAGGGGCTGCTCGGCACCGACCCGATCACCCGCGAGCCCTACGCCGCCCTCGCCACCCAGATCCCCGCCGACCTCAAGGCGACCACCTGGAAGTTCGCGCTGCGCCCCGGCGCCAAGTGGCACGACGGCAAGCCGGTCACCGCCGACGACGTGGTCTTCGTCTTCGAGCGGATCCTCGACCCGAAGACGCAGACCCTGGCCAAGGGCTTCTTCGCGAGCTGGCTGAAGGAGGTCAGGAAGGTCGACGCGATGAACGTCGAGCTGATCCTGAAGTTCCCCTTCCCCGACGGCGCGGCCCGCCTCTCCCTCGCCAAGATCATGCCGAAGCACGTGTTCTCCGAGCCCGGCGCCTGGGACGACGCGACCAAGGGCAAGGCGGTGGGCTCGGGCCCCTACCGGCAGACCGCGCACCACGCGAAGTCGAACACCACCTTCGAGGCGTTCGGCGACTACAACGGGCCGCGCAAGGCCGCCTTCAAGAAGATGAACTGGCTGACCATCGTGGACGCCGCGCCGCGCGTCGCGAAGATCTCGGGCGGCAGCGCGGACGCGGAGATCGCCGACAACATCCCGTACGCCAACATCGAGCAGCTGAAGAAGGGCGGCCTCACCGTCGAGGGCGGTGCGGGCATGAACAACCTGTTCCTGCTCTTCAACACCGCGCACAAGCCGTTCGACGACGTACGCGTACGCCAGGCCCTGCACTACGCCATCGACCGCGAGAAGATGATCGAGGCCGCGCTCAAGGGCCACGGCAAGGCGTCGACGTCCTTCCTCAACGAGTCCAACCCCTCCTACCGGCCCGCCAAGTCCGTGTACGGCTACGACCTGGCGAAGGCGAAGAAGCTCCTGACGGAGGCCGGGGTCGACGGCCTGAAGATCAACCTGATGGCCGTGAACGTGAGCTGGATCGTGGACTGCCTGCCGACCATCAAGGACGGCTGGGAGAAGCTCGGCGTCGACGTCACCCTCGATCCGCAGGAGACCACCGCCGTCTTCACCAAGCTGGACCAGAAGAAGGACTTCCAGGTGGTCGCGGCCGCCTCCAACCCCAACCAGTTCGGGCTCGACGCCGACCTGATCATGCACTACAACTACGGCCCCGAGAACATCTGGATGGGCTACGCGCGCTGGGCGGGCAACTCCGTCGCCAAGAAGCTCTTCAAGGACATGGACCAGGCGACGCGCGAGCCCGAGGCGTCGAAGAAGCGGGCCATGATCCAGGACTACATCGACGTCGTCGCCGAGCAGGCCGTGCTCTACCCGGTCGTGCACAACGAGCTGATGACCGCCTGGGACCCCAAGAAGATCACCGGCGTCAAGGCCCAGCCCTACCCGGGGATCAATCTGCTCCAGGCCAAGTGGGCCTGATCCGGAGCCAGTTCGGGAGCCTTTGGAATCCCAGGAGCCCCAGCCAGTTCAGGAGTCGTACGCCGTGACCGCAGTCCTCAGAATCCTGGCCCGCCGCATCGCCCTGCTCGTCCCGCTGCTGCTCGGCATCGTCCTGTTCGTGTTCCTCGTGATGCGGTTCTCGGACGTCGACCCGGCATCGGCGTTCTTCCAGGGCGCGAACCCGACGCCCCAGCAGCTCCACGACTTCCGGGAGGAGAACGGCCTCCTCGACCCGCTGCCGGTCCGCTACGTCGCGTTCGTGGGGGACCTGCTCCGGGGCGACATGGGCATCAGCGTCCTCAACCGCTCCCCCGTGCTCGACCAGGTCACCACGGCGCTGCCGCTCACCATGCAGCTCGCCTTCCTCGGCCTCGGCATCGCGGTCGTCCTCTCCCTGGCCCTCGGCGTGACCGCCGCGATCTACCGCGACCGGCTGCCCGACCAGCTGATCCGCGTCGTCTCGCTGACCGGTGTCGCGGCGCCCGGCTTCTGGCTGGCGCTCCTGATGATCCAGTACCTCGCGGTGGACCTCGGCTGGTTCCCCACCGGCGGCTACATCAACCCCGGCGACTCCCTCACCGGCTGGCTCAAGACCATGACGCTGCCCGCCTTCGCGCTCTCCCTGCCGGTGGCGGCGGGCCTCACCCGCATCATCCGCACCGCCGTGGTCGAGGAGCTGGACAAGGACTACGTCCGCACGGCCGTCGGCAGCGGACTGCCCCCGGTGGTGGTCGTCGGCCGCAACGTCCTGCGCAACGCGCTCATCAACCCGCTCACCGTCCTCGGTCTGCGCGTCGGCTATCTGCTCGGCGGCGCCGTCGTCATCGAGACGATCTTCTCGCTGCCCGGCATGGGGAAACTGATGATCGACGCGGTGAAGAACGGCGACCCTGCCGTCGTGCAGGGCGTCGTCATCACCACCGCCGTCGGCTTCGTCGTCGTCAACCTCGTCATCGACGTCCTCCACCTCCTGGTCAATCCGCGTCTGAGGGGAGCCAGTTGATGATCGCGTCGCGCAAGGCACTCGCCGCACGCCTCTCCGTTCCCGGCATCAGGCCGCGCCCCCTGCGGGGACTGCCCGTCCTGTCCCGGATCGCCGTCGCCGTCGTCGGCCTCGTCGTCCTGGTGGCACTGTTCGCCCCGCTCCTCGCCCCGCACGACCCGCTCGACCAGCAGACCCAGACCGACGGCACCGGGCACCCCTCGGCCGACCACTGGATGGGCCAGGACAGCCTGGGCCGCGACATCCTCAGCAGGCTGATGTACGGCGCCCGCTGGTCCCTGGCCATCGGGCTCGGCGCCACCCTGCTCGCCCTCGTCGTCGGGGCGGTCATCGGCGCGATCGCCGCGACCTCCCGCAAGGCCGTCGACGAGGCGCTGATGCGCTGCCTCGACGTCGTCATGGCGTTCCCCGGCATCGCCCTCGCCGCCGTGCTCGTCGCGGTCTTCGGCGGCGGCATCGTCGTCCTCATCTGCGCCATCGCGTTCCTGTTCACACCGCCGATCGCCCGGGTCGTACGGGCCAACGTCCTCGACCAGTACGGCGAGGACTACGTGGTCGCCGAACGCATCATCGGCGCCCGTACGCCGCACATCCTGATCCGCCACGTCGCCGTCAACTGCGCCGCGCCCATCCTGGTCTTCTGCACCGTGCAGGTCGCCGAGGCCATCGTCTTCGAGGCGTCGCTCTCCTTCATCGGCGCGGGCGTCCGGCCGCCCGACCCGTCCTGGGGCAGCGTCGTCGCCGACGGCAAGAACATGGTCCTGATCGGCGGCTGGTGGGCGACCGTCTTCCCCGGCCTCCTGATGCTGCTCACCGTCCTCGCCCTCAACATCCTCTCCGAGGGCGTCTCCGACGCCTGGGCCGCGCCCTCCACCCGCGACGTCTCGGGGCGCGACGTGGCGAAGGCCCGCGACGAGGACCCCCTCGAAGCCGCCGCGCCCGGCAGCGGCGAGGTCCTCGCGCTGCCCGGCCTGACCGAGGCCGCCCACCGCCTGCGCTCCCGGGCCCGCCCACTGCCCGACGGGGCCCCGGTGCTCACCGTCAACGGCCTCGCCGTCGGCTTCGACCAGCGCCACGGCGGCGTGGACATCGTCGACGGCATCAGCTTCTCCGTACGCCCCGGCGAAGTCCTCGGCCTGGTCGGCGAGTCGGGCTGCGGCAAGTCGCTGACCGCCCTCACCGTGATGGGCCTCCAGCCGAGGGGCGCCCGGGTCAGGGGCCGCGTCACCTTCGACGGGCAGGAGCTCACCGGCCTGCCGATGCGGGCCCGGCGCCGCCTCCTCGGCCACGACATGGCGATGATCTACCAGGACGCCCTCTCCTCGCTGAACCCCGCGATGACCGTCCGCGCCCAGCTCAAACAGGTCGTACGAAGGGGCGGCAGGCGCACCCCCGTCGAACTCCTCGAACTGGTCGGCCTGGACCCGGAACGCACCCTGCGCAGCTATCCGCACGAACTCTCCGGCGGCCAGCGCCAGCGCGTCCTGATCGCCATGGCCCTCTCCCGCGACCCGAAACTGATCGTCGCCGACGAGCCCACCACCGCGCTCGACGTCACCGTCCAGGCGCAGATCATCCAGCTCCTGCTCCGGCTGCGCGAGGAGCTGGGCTTCGCGCTGATCCTCGTCTCGCACGACCTGGCCCTCGTCGCCGACGTCACCGACCGGGTGGTGGTGATGTACGGCGGCCAGATCGTCGAGACGGGCGTCACCGCCGACCTGGTGGAGCACCCCACCCACCACTACACGCGGGGCCTGCTCGGCTCGGTGCTCTCCCTGGAATCGGCGGCGCGCCGCCTCACCCAGATCAAGGGCGTGGTCCCGTCCCCCGCGGACTTCCCCCGGGGCTGCCGCTTCGCGGACAGGTGCCCGCTGGCCTCCTCCGTGTGCAGGAGCGACGCACCGGAGCTGATCGGCGACCGCTCCCACGCGACGGCATGCCACCACCCGGCGCAGGCAGGAGCGCCCCCAAGGGGCGCGGGGAACGGCGCGACCAGCCCCCACGAACCCGCACCCGACATCCCGCCTGCCCGCCGCCCCACGAAGGAGAGTGATCCGAAATGACCACCCCCATCGCGGAGTTGCACGACGTACACGTAGTGCACAGGGCCCGTTCGGGCGGCCTCCTGTCCCGGGACAAGGTGTACGCCCTGACAAGCGCCTCCCTGTCCATCGCCCCGAGCGAAACGGTAGGCATCGTCGGCGAATCGGGCTGCGGCAAGACGACCCTGGCGAAGGTGCTCGTCGGCGTCCAGCGCCCCACCACGGGGACGGTGTCGTTCCGGGGCCAGGACCTCTGGACGATGAGACCCGCACCCCGACGGACGGCGATCGGCACCCGCACGGGCATGATCTTCCAGGACCCCTCGACGGCCCTGAACCGCAGGCTCCCCGTACGGCAGGTCCTGCGCGACCCGCTCGACGTGCACAGGCGCGGCACCCCGAGGGAACGCGACATCCGCGTACGGGACTTGATGGAACTCGTCGGCCTGCCCAAGGCCCTCGCCGACGCCCTGCCCGGCCAACTGTCCGGCGGACAACGCCAACGCGTCGCCATCGCCCGCGCGCTCGCCCTCGAACCCGATCTGGTCGTGGCCGACGAGCCGACCAGCGCCCTCGACGTCTCCGTGCGCGCCCAGATCCTGAACCTCCTCCTCGACCTGAAGGAACGCCTGGGCCTCGCCCTCGTCTTCGTCTCGCACGACATCCAGACCGTCCGCAGGATGAGCGACCGCGTCGTCACGATGTACCTCGGCAGGATCGTCGAGGAGTCGCCCGCCGCCGAGATCCTCGACCGGGCCAGGCACCCGTACACCCGCGCCCTGTTCTCCGCCACGCCCGGACTCCTCGACCCCATCGACCCGATTCCGCTGGCGGGTCCCGTGCCCTCGGCGACCCACCCGCCGAGCGGCTGCCCGTTCCGCACCCGCTGCTGGAAGGCCGACGAGGTGTGCGCGACCGCGATGCCGAATCCGGAACCCGCGGGCCCCGCGCACACGTTCCGCTGCCACCACCCCGTGGGCATAGGACAGTCGACCCACGATCTCGTCACCCAGGCCGCCGCCACGGCCCCAGCCATCAGGGAGCGTCCATGACTCCGCCCGCCCCGCTCACCGGTGTCGTCCCACCCGTCTGCACCCCCCTGACACCGGAGGGCGAGGTGGACACCGCGTCGCTCGTCAGGCTCGTCGACCATCTGGTCGCGGGCGGTGTGGACGGCCTGTTCGTGCTCGGCTCGACCTCGGAGGTCGCCTACCTCACCGACCGGCAACGGGCCCTGGTGCTCGACACGGTCGTACGGCACGTGGCCGGTCAACTGCCCGTCCTGGCGGGCGCGATCGACATGACGACGCCCCGCGTCCTGGACCACGTGCGCGCGCTCGGCGCCGGCGGCGCCGACGCGGTGGTGGTCACCGCCCCCTTCTACACGCGCACGCACCCCGCCGAGATCGCCCGCCACTACCGGCTCGTCGCGCGCGGCTCCGCGGTGCCCGTCCTCGCGTACGACCTGCCGATGGCCGTCCACACGAAGCTGTCCGCCGAACTGGTCCTGGAACTGGCCGCGGAGGGCGTCCTCGCGGGCCTGAAGGACTCCAGCGGCGACGAGGGCGGCTTCCGGCGCGTCATCCTCGGCAGGCGGTCGGGCCCGACGGACCTGAGCGTGCTCACGGGCTCCGAGGTGACGGCCGACGCGGCGCTCGCGATGGGCGCGGACGGTGTCGTGCCGGGGCTCGGGAACGTCGACCCGGCGGGGTACGTGCGCCTGTACCGCGCCTGCCGCGCGGGCGACTGGGCGCTCGCGCGGACCGAACAGGAGCGTCTGTGCGGCCTGTTCGGCATGGTCACCGTGGGCGATCCGGCCCGGATGGGCGGCAGTTCGTCGGCGCTCGGCGCCTTCAAGGCGGCGCTGCGGCTGCGCGGCATCATCGACTGCCCCGCCACGGCCGCGCCGCAGATCCCGCTGTCGGCCGAGGACATCGAGCGGGTCGGCAAGTACCTGGCGGCGGCGGGCCTGATGTGACCTCGCCGCGCACCGCGAGGGCTCACGACGAGGGCACGGATCCCGGCGACACGAGCCCCGACTCGTAGGCCACGATGACGAGTTGGGCGCGGTCGCGTGCGCCCAGCTTCCCCATGATGCGGCTCACGTGGGTCTTCGCGGTCAGCGGGCTCAGCCCGAGCGTCTCGGCGATCTCCGTGTTGTTCAGGCCGCGCGCGACGAGCCGCAGCACCTGCCGCTCCCGCTCCGAGAGCCCTTCGGGGCCGCCCGCCCCGGTCAGCTCGGCGGCGTCCGGCGCCCGCAGGACCCGGGCGATCAGCCGTGCCGTGGGCCCCGGCGACAGCAGTGACTCGCCGGCCGCCACCGTGCGGATCGCGTCCAGGAGTTCGGCGGGCCTGGTGTCCTTGACCAGGAAGCCGGACGCGCCCGCGCGCAGCGCGTCGACGACGTGCTCGTCCGTGTCGTACGTCGTGAGCATCAGGACCCTGACGTCCGCGAGGTCCGGGTCCGCCGCGAGCAGCCGCGTCGCCTCGATGCCGTCGAGGTCGGGCATGCGGATGTCCATGACGACGAGGTCGGGCCGTGCGGCGCGGGCGAGTTCGACGGCCGAGCGGCCGGTGCCCGCCTGCCCGACTACCTCCATGCCGGGCGCCGAATCGACGAGCATCGCGAACGCGGCACGCACCAGCGTCTGGTCGTCGGCGAGCAGCACACGCACGGTCATCTCGGGCCTCCTGAGCCGGAGTTCATCATGTCAGGCCGCCCAGGGACACCGGCGCGAGGGGCAGCACGGCCGACACCAGGAAGCCGCCGCCTGGCCGCGGCCCCGCCTCCAGCGTGCCGCCGACGGTGCGGGCCCGCTCGCGCATCCCGACGAGGCCGAACCCCGGTGCGTGGGAAGGCTCTTCGGCCCCGGCGCCGTCGTCGGCGACCGTCACGTTCAGCGCCTCGTCCGCGACCCGCACGGCGACGCGGACGGCGAGGCCGGGACCCGCGTGCCGTACGGCGTTGGTGAGCGCCTCCTGCACGATGCGGTAGACGGCGGCGCCCACCACGGGCGGCGCCTCGCACACGGCCACCGAGAGCTCCACGTCGGCGCCCGCCGTGCGGGCCGCCGCCGCGAGGTCGGGCAGGCCGTCCAGGCCGGGCAGCGGGCCCCTGGCCTCCGCGGCGTCCCCCTCGGTTCCCGACCTCAACACCTCCAGGGTGGCGCGGAGTTCGCCCCGCGCGCTGCGGCAGGTCTCCGCGACGTCGTCGAGCGCCTTGGCCACGGCCGCCCGGTCCAGGCGGTCCGGGTCGGTGGCCAGGACGTGCGCGGCCACCGACGTCTGGACGCCGACCAGGGTGATGCTGTGCGCGAGCAGGTCGTGCAGATCGCGGGCCACCCGCAGCCGTTCCTCGGCGACCCGGCGCCGGGCCTCCTCCTCGCGGGTGCGCTCGGCGCGCTCGGCCCGCTCAAGGACGGAGGCGACGTACTGCCGGTGCATGCGCACGTACACGCCGAGCAGCAGGAAGGCCACGATCCAGCCGGAGATCCGCAGCGACTCGGCGCCCTGGGCCATGCCCTCGGAGAACTTCAGGCTGAGCATCACGGTGAGCACGACCGCGCCGACGAGTACGGCGTACAGCGGGCGGCGCCGCGAGGCGACCGTGTAGAGGGCGCACATCGAGACCGCCATGGGGGCGGTGTGGTTGACGTCCAGGAGGTGGTACGACATCAGGATCGCGATCAGCGCGACCATGACGCCGAGCGGCGCGCGCCGCCGCCACACGATGACGGCGTGGGCCGCGACGAGCAGCGTCCAGCCCGCCGCGCCGGGCGGCTCGCCGTTGTCGCGCACGAACCCCACGACGGCGCCGCTGCTCGCGAACATCACCAGGGCGAACAGGACGTCGGCGCCGAGCCGTCCGGCGGGCGCGGGCATGGCGGCCACCCGCTCGACCAGGCGGAGACCGGGCATCCGCTCGACCAGGCGCGGGCGCGCGCGCCCGGAGGGGTTCACGGTGTCGTCCACCGCCTCATCCTGCGGCACGCGGGCGCCCCTCCGGGAGGGGAGGGACGCCCTGGATACGAAGGTCACGGCGCGGGCACCCGTACGGGTTCGGGCCGCGGCTCCCCGACGGCACGCGGCCTGGCGAGCGGCCCTGGCCACCACACCTTCCTGCCGAGCGCCACGCTCGCGCTCGTCACCAGGTACGTACGCACCAGGAAGGTGTCGAGCAGCACGCCGACCGCGATGACGAAGCCCAGCTCGACGAGTTGGACCAGCGGCATGTTGGTGAGCACCGCGAACGTGGCGGCGAGCACCAGGCCCGCGGAGGCGATGACGCCGCCGGTGGTGCGCAGTGCGGTGAGCGCGGCCGTCCCCGGTTCGGCCCCGTTCAGGCACTCCTCACGCATCCGGTGCATCAGGAAGATCCCGTAGTCGACCCCGAGTGCGACGAGGAACACGAACGAGAGCAGGCCGAGCCCCGGGTCGGTGCCCCCGAACCCGAAGAGCGGTTCGAAGACGAACCCGGCGATGCCCAGCGAGGCGCCCCAGACGGCGATGACCGCGGCGAGCAGCAGCAGCGGCGCGACGAGGCTGCGCAGCAGGACGACGAGGATCAGCAGCACGGCCGCGAGCACCAGCGGCACCACGATCGTCCGGTCCCGCGCGCTGGTGTCCTTCAGGTCGAGCTGCTGGGCGCTGGCCCCGCCGACGTAGGACCCGTCGAGCCCGTCCCTGAGCGCCTCGATGGTGGCGGTCTCCCCCGCCGACTCGGGCGGCGCCGACGCGAGCACGGAGATCTCCGTCCAGCCCTCGGCCGTACGGCCGCGTGCCGCGCTGTCGACGCCCCGGGTGGCCCGGATCTCCGCGAGGGACGCGTCGGCCCGCGCGGCCGGTGTCATCACGGTGAGGGGCTGGGTGCCCTGCTCGGGATAGGCGGCGGCGAGGGTCTCCATGGCGGCCACGGAGTCCGGCTTCTTCGTGAAGGAGTCCTCCTGCTTGAGGGCGCCCGGCAGGTTGAACGCGCCGAGCGCGAGTGCCCCGAGCAGCACGGCGCCGCCCGCGAGCACGGTGAGCGGCCGCCGCCCCGCCGAACCGCCCATCGCCGCGAAGAGCCCGCGCCGCGCCTTGGGCACGCTGCCGAAGGCGGGCACGAGCGGCCAGAACACGCGCCGCCCGAGCAGCACGAGGACCGCGGGCAGCAGGGTCAGCATCGTGGCGAGCGCGCAGAGCACCCCGACGGTGCCGAGCGGCCCCATGCCCCTGCTGCTGTTGAGGTCGGCGGCGAGCAGGCAGAGCAGCCCCGCGGCGACGGTCCCCGACGAGGCGAGCACGGCGGGCCCGCAGCCGCGCAGCGCGGCCACCATGGCGTCGTAGGGCCGCTCGATCCGCCTGAGCTCCTCCCGATAGCGGGAGACGAGCAGCAGCGCGTAGTCGGTGCCCGCGCCGAACACGAGGATGGTCATGACGCCCGCGCTCTGCCCGGTGACGGACGTCCCGAAGGCCTGGTTCAGTCCGTACGCGACGGCCATCGCGAAGTAGTCCGCGACCCCGGCGACGGCGAGCGGCACGAGCCACAGGAACGGGCTGCGGTAGATGAGGATCAGGAGCAGCGCGACCACGGCGGCGGTGGTGTAGAGCAGCGGCCCGCCGAGCGAGTCGTAGACCTCCCCCGCGTCGGTGTCGAGCGCCCCGGATCCCCCGACGTCGACGCTCAGCCCGCCCTCGCCCCTGGCGATGTCCCGCACGTCCTCGACGAGCGCGTTCCGCTTCTCCTCGTCCTGTCCAGGATCGGTGCTCGCGACCGGGTAGACGAGGGTGGTGCCGTCCTTGGAGGGCACGCCGCGAGGCTCGGAGACGAGTTCGTGGGCCCCCGCTATCTCGGCGGCCTGCGCACCGGCGAGCCGGCGGTCGGCGGCGGTGAGCCCGCCGTCGCGGTGGTAGACGAGCACCAGCTCGGTGGCCTCGCCCCCGGGCAACCGGTCCTGGATCTCGGCGACTTCGGTCGAGTCGGCGCTCGCGGGCAGATAGTCGACCGGCCGGTCCTTCTGCACATCGGCGAGCTTCGCCGCGAACGGCGAGGCGAGCGCGAGCACCACGACCCAGAGCCCCAGAAACACCCAGGGCACGGCGCGCCGCCGCCGTGGCGAGGCGACGCTGTTCGGTGCGGCCCCCATGACGGGCCTCCTTCGGCAGGGATGACATGTTCAACGTCAACCCTTCCGGCACCCGCCCCTCGTTCCGTCCGGCTCGCGACCGAGTTGAGGGGTACGGCGTACGGAGGCCGGGGGTGGGGATTACTCCCGGCGGAGTACGCGCGGTGAAGTCGGCGCGGCGGTCACGGGGCCCTCAGGAGGGCGTGCGCGCCGCCACCAGGAGCCGGGCCACGTCGTCCGAGCCGATCGTCAGCGCGCAGCCCGCCGTGGCGAGTACGTCGCGTTCGGCGGGGGTGTAGGGGCCGTCGGCGAGGGCGATCCTGGCGCCCTGGAGGAGCAGCGCCTCGCGGCCCGCGGGGGCCAGGTGCGGGGCGAGCGGGCCGAGTGCCTCGTGGAGTTCGATGGCGAGGCCGGGGATCGCGGGGCCGCAGTCGGGGTCGGTGGCGCGGCCGGTGTCGGCGGCGAGCGCGTCGACGAGGGCGCTGAGCTCGTCGCGGGTGCAGTCGTCGAAGCCGGCGCCGCGCAGCGCGGCGACGGCGGTCTCCAGGGTGGTGCGGGAGGCGGCGCCGCCGGTGGACAGGACGGCGAGGACGACGGTGTGCACGGCTTCGCGGAGCATCGCGGAGAGCCGGGTGGTGGTGGGGTGGTCCAGGACGTCGGGGTCGAACAGGTCCTGGCAGGCGGCGCACTGGATGACCGGGCCCGCGTCGCCGCGCGGCACGACCGGCAGGCCCAGCAGCATGAAGCGGCGCCGCCCGGTGAGCCGCTGGTAGTTGCGGTCGCCGCCGCAGCCGGGGCAGAAGAACTCGCCGTCGCCGACGGAGTCCCAGGCCGTGTGGATGCCGATGACGCGCCGGAAGAGGGCATGCCCGCGTGTGACGGGCGTGCCGAAGATGCGCGCTTTCCGGCCGTTTCGTCCCCGATCTGGCAGCACCACGCACCTCCGTAACTCCCCGGCTGCATTGCCGCGTTGGCGTGATGTTAGCCACATTGATGATGTGGCGTCAGCACCTCGCACAGGAGATCGAGCGGGACATGGCCGGGACACGACGCGGCCCCGCCCGCCCGATCGGCGGCCGGGGCCGGGAAAGCGCCGGTCAGCGCGTCAGCGCGCGGCCCGGTTCACGGCGGAGACGACGGCCTTGAGCGACGCACGTGTCGTATTCGCGTCGATGCCGATGCCCCACAGGACCTTCTCGCCGATCGCGCACTCGATGTACGAGGCGGCCTGCGCGGACGCGCCCTCGCTCATCGTGTGCTCCTGGTAGTCGAGCAGGCGTACGTCGACGCCGATCCCCTGCAGCGCGTCGAAGAACGCGGAGATCGGCCCGTTGCCGGAGCCGGTCAGTACGGTGTCCGCGCCGTCCAGCGTGGCCTCGACGGTCAGCGTGTCGACGCCGTCCTTGTCGGTCGTCGTCTGGCCGTTCTTGACCTGAATCCGACCCCACTGAGCCGCGGCGTTGCCCGGGTTGGGCAGGTACTCGTCCTGGAAGACGCTCCAGATGGCGCCCGGCGTGACCTCGCCGCCCTCGGCGTCGGTCTTCGCCTGGATGATCCGTGAGAACTCGATCTGCATCCGGCGGGGCAGGTCCAGCTTGTGGTCGTTCTGCAGGACGTACGCGATGCCGCCCTTGCCCGACTGGGAGTTGACGCGGATGACGGCCTCGTAGGACCGGCCGACGTCCTTGGGGTCGATGGGCAGGTACGGCACGGCCCACTCGATGTCGTCGATCGTCTTGCCCTGGCCCGCCGCGCGGGTCTCCATCGCGTCGAAGCCCTTCTTGATGGCGTCCTGGTGGGAGCCGGAGAAGGCGGTGTAGACGAGGTCGCCCGCGTAGGGGTGGCGCGGGTGGATCTCCATCTGGTTGCAGTACTCGGCCGTACGGCGGATCTCGTCGATGTCCGAGAAGTCGATCTGCGGGTCGACGCCCTGGCTGAACAGGTTCATGCCCAGCGTCACCAGGTCGACGTTGCCGGTGCGCTCGCCCTGGCCGAACAGGCAGCCCTCGACGCGGTCGCCGCCGGCCATCACGGCCAGCTCGGCGGCGGCGACGGCGGTGCCGCGGTCGTTGTGCGGGTGGATGGACAGACAGACGAACTCGCGCCGGGACAGGTTGCGGGACATCCACTCGAAGCGGTCCGCGTGCGTGGAGGGCGTCGAACGCTCCACCGTGGCGGGCAGGTTGAGGATGATCTCGCGCTCGGCGTCGGGCTGCCAGACGTCCATGACGCCCTCGCAGACCTCCAGGGCGAAGTCCAGCTCGGTGTCGGTGAAGATCTCCGGGCTGTACTGGTAGCCGAAGGCCGTCCGGTCGTCCAGCAGCTTGTCGGCGTACTCCATGACCAGCCGGGTGCCGTCCACGGCGATCTGCTTCACGGCGTCGCGCGAGCCGCGGAAGACGACGTCGCGCCAGACGGGCGCGGTCGCGTTGTACAGGTGCACGGTGGCGCGCCTCGCGCCCTTCAGGGACTCGACCGTGCGCTCGATCAGCTCCTCGCGCGCCTGGGTCAGGACGGAGATCGTCACGTCCTCGGGGATCGCGTCCTCGTCCTCGATGATCGACCGTACGAAGTCGAAGTCGGTCTGGCCCGATGACGGGAAACCGACCTCGATCTCCTTGTAGCCCATCCGCACCAGCAGGTCGAACATCGCGCGCTTGCGGGCCGGGGACATCGGGTCGATCAGGGCCTGGTTGCCGTCGCGCAGGTCGGTGGAGAGCCAGCGGGGGGCGACGGTGATCCGGTTGTCCGGCCACGTGCGGTCGGGGATGTCGACCTGCTCGTACCTGCCGTACTTGTGGACAGGCATGGAGGTGGGGCGCTGGAAGTTCGGCATCTGCGGGGCTCCTCGGAAGTGTCCTGAAGGACGGCCGACGGTCTTAGCGCAACGCCGAACTCCGCGGGGAGGGGGTCGGCCTCGTCTACAGGCCCTCGCCGCGGCAGCTAAGGAGAAGCAGCCCGAATCGCATGATGTGCCGCAGCCTAGCCGAGCGGCGCGCTGTGCGCGGGCCCGTATCAGTATGCGGGACCGACGTCAGATTCCGGCCAAAAGGTGCGGTATCCCACGGGGACGGTCACGACGGGGTCACCTTCCGGCCCCCGTATACCTCTATTTCACTAATCATGGTTGCAGGTAGTGACAGCGGCATGACCCAGTGCCACATTGCCGCCATGACCGCGAACCCAACGGGCTTCGAGCCCGTTTTCTGCAGCATCGTGCCGCCGCACGTCCTGGACACCCTCGCCCAGAGCCAGGACCCCGCGCTCGCCGCGCCCGCCCGCCGCACCCTGCAGCGGGACGCCTTCGAGCGCACCCAGCGCCGCCTGACGACCGTCGTCGGCGCACCCAGCGTGAGCCCGCCCAAGGAAGCCGCCGCGGGCAAGCCCCACCGCACCATCTACGACGCCAGGCACCGCACGGAGCTCCCGGGCCGCAAGGTGCGCGGCGAGAGCGACAAGCCCGGCAAGGACGCCACGGTCAACCGCGCGTTCGCGGGCCTCGGCGCGACCTTCGAGCTCTACCTGAAGTCCTACGAGCGCGACTCCATCGACGGCAGCGGTCTGCCGCTGAACGCCACCGTGCACTACTCCGAGGAGTACAACAACGCCTTCTGGAACGGCGAGCAGATGGTGTTCGGCGACGGTGACGGCGAGATCTTCCTCGACTTCACCATCCCGGTCGACGTCATCGGCCACGAGCTGACGCACGGCGTCACGCAGTACACCGCGAACCTGACGTACTTCGGGCAGCCCGGCGCCCTGAACGAGTCGCTCTCGGACGTCTTCGGTTCGATGATCAAGCAGTACGCGCTCGGCCAGACCGCCCAGGAGGCCGACTGGCTGATCGGCGCCGGCCTGCTCGCCCCGCGCGTCACCGGCAAGGCGCTGCGCTCCATGAAGGAGCCCGGCACGGCGTACGACGACGACGTGCTCGGCAAGGACCCGCAGCCCGCCGACATGGACCACTACGTGAAGACCGGCCGCGACAACGGCGGCGTGCACATCAACTCCGGCATCCCCAACCGCGCCTTCTTCCTGGTCGCCGACGCCCTCGGCGGGCACTCCTGGGAGCGCGCGGGACAGATCTGGTACGCCGTCCTGACCGGCGGCGAGCTGGCGCAGGACGCGTCGTTCACGGACTTCGCGAAGCTGACGGTCGCCGCGGCACGCGCGAAGTACGGCGACGGCGACGAGCTCAAGGCCGTCATCGACGCGTGGTCCACGGTGAAGGTCCCCGCCACCGACTGACCGTCGCGCTACCCGCCGCCCACGCGGTGGAGTAGACAGGACCCATGCGTATCCAGGTGAAGCGCACGGGAGGATTCGCGGGCATCGACCGGCACGCCGAGGTGGACACCTCGCGGCTGGCCGATGCCCCCGAATGGCACGCCCTGGCCGAACAGGCCTTGGCCGACGGCCGCGGCACCCCGTCGATAGGGGTACCGGACGGCTTCAACTACCAGCTGACGGTGGACGGGCGCACGGTGTACTGCTCGGACCCGCGCCTGACCGAGCCGCAGCGCAAGCTGATCTCGCGGGTCTTGAAGGAGGGTGCCTAGGAGGCGCCCCCGTAAGGGGCGCGGGGAACTGCGCGACAAGCCACGGCGGGCCTGCGGATTACCGGGAAACCTGAGCCTTGTTCATCTTTTCCGCGCATGGCCATTGACTTCCGTACCTACCGGTACGGAAGATCCCGCCCATGGCAGCGAGCGCGGCGATACCCCAGTTCCCCCACGACTTCCTGTGGGGCGTGTCCACATCGGCCCACCAGATCGAGGGCGCCGCCGACGAGCGCGGCGCCTCGGTGTGGGACGCGTTCACCGCCGTCCCCGGCAACGTCAAGGACGGCAGCACGGCCGCCGTCGCCTGCGACCACTACCACCGCTACCGCGAAGACGTCGCCCTCATCAGGGAGTTGGGCGTCGGCGCCTACCGCTTCTCGGTCTCCTGGCCGCGCGTCCTGCCCACCGGGTCCGGCGCCGTGGACCCGGCGGGCCTCGACTTCTACGACCGCCTCGTGGACGAGCTGTGCGCGGCGGGCGTACGCCCCGTGCCCACCCTCTTCCACTGGGACACCCCGCTCGTGGTGCAGGAGGCGGGCGGCTGGCTGAAGCGGTCGACGGCCGGCCGGTTCGCCGAGTACGCCGCCGTCGTCGCGGCCAGGATCGGCGACCGCGTCAGCCACTGGATCACCCTCAACGAACCCGCCGAACACACCCTGCTCGGCCACGCTCTCGGCCAGCACGCGCCCGGCGAGCGGCTCCTCTTCGACGCGCTCCCCGTCGCCCACCACCAACTGCTCGCGCACGGCCTCGCCGTACGGGCGCTGCGCGCGGCGGGCGCGCGTGACATCGGCATCGCCAACTCGCACGGCCCGACCTGGCCCGCCTCGCCCGACGCGCAGGACACGGCGGCGGCCGACTTCTACGACGTACTCCTCAACCGGCTCTTCGCCGACCCGCTGCTCCTCGGCCACTACCCGGACGGCATGGGCGAGTTGATGCCCTCGCCCGATCTCGAAGCCGACCTGAAGGCCATCGCCGAGCCGCTCGACTGGTACGGGATCAATTTCTACCAGCCGACGAAGGTGGGCGCCCCGCTGCCCGAGGGCACCGCCGCCGAGTTCTCCGGCGTCACGCTCCCGCCCGAACTCCCCTTCTCCCCCAGGCAGATCGAGGGCTACCCGGTCACCGACTTCGGCTGGCCGGTGGTCCCCGACGCGCTCACCGAACTCCTCACCGCCTTCCGCGACCGCTACGGCGACCGTCTCCCGCCCCTGGTCATCACCGAGAACGGCTGCTCGTACGAGGGGCTCGACGACCAGGACCGGATCGCCTACCTCGACGGCCATCTGCGGGCGCTGCACCGGGCGTTGACGGCGGGCGTGGACGTGCGCGGGTACTTCGTCTGGTCCCTGCTCGACAACTTCGAGTGGGCCGAGGGCTACCGGCGCCGCTTCGGCCTCGTCCACGTCGACTACGACACCCTGACGCGCACCCCGAAGGCGTCCTACCACTGGCTGCGCGAGGCCCTGCGGGCGCAGCGCCCATGACCGCCACCGCGCTGCGGGAGCCGACCGAGCGGGTCGGCAGGTCCTGGACCGGCGCGCTGTCCCTCGCCAACGGCGCGATCTGGGTGGGCTGGTACGGGCCGCTGCAGATCCTGCTCGCCGTGCAGGCGGAGGACCTCGCGCCTGCGGGCACCTCCAAGGAGACCGTCCTGGCCTGGGTCACCGGCGTCGGCGCGGTGGTCTCCCTCGCCGCGAACCCGCTCTTCGGCGCGCTCTCGGACCGCACCACCGCCCGCCGGGGCCGGCGCACCCCGTGGATCGTGGCGGGCACGGCGGGCGGCGCGGCCGCGCTGCTGCTGCTCTCCGCCGCGGGCTCGGTCTGGTCGATGGCGGCGGGCTGGTGCCTGGTCCAGCTCACCCTGAACGCCGCGTTCGCCGCCGTCACGGCCGCCGTCCCCGACCGGGTGCCGCGCGCGCAGCGCGGCTCGGTCGGCGGCTGGCTCGGCGCGGCGCAACTGCTCGGCGTGGTGGTGGGCACGGGACTGGCGACGGTGGCGGGCGGCACGGTGGCGGGGTACGCGGCGTGCGCGGTCTTCACCGTCGCGGGCGTGCTCCCCTACGTCGTACGCCACCGGGACCTGCGCCTGCCGCGCGCCGACCGGCCGCCGTGGAACGGGCGGGAGTTCCTGAAGAGCTTCTGGCTGAGCCCGCGCCGCCACCCCGACCTGGCCTGGGCCTGGCTCACCCGGTTCCTGATCAACGTCGGCAACTCGGTGGTCCTGCTCTACCTGCTGTACTTCCTGCGCGACCGCCTGCACCACGCGGACCCCGAGCAGGGCGTGCTCGTCCTCACCGCCGTGAACGGCGTGACCATGCTCGCCACGGTCGTCGTCGGCGGCGCCTGGTCGGACCGGGTGGGCCGCCGCAAGCCCTTCGTGATCTGGGCGGGCACGCTGATGGCGGTGGCGACGGGCCTGCTCGCGCTCTGGCAGACCTGGCCCGGCGCGATCGTCGCCGCGGCGGTCCTCGGCATCGGCTTCGGCGTCTTCACGTCCGTGGACTTCGCCCTGATGACCGACGTGCTCCCCGAGGCCCTCGACCGGGGCAAGGACCTCGGCGTCATCAACATCGCCAACTCCCTCCCCCAGGTCGCGGCCCCGGCGATCGCGGCCCCGATCGTCACGTACCTGGGCGGCTACCGGGTCCTGTACCTGACGGCGGCGGTGGTGGGACTGGCGGGGGCGGTGCTGGTCCGCAGGATCAGGGGCGTGGAATAGGCGCCCCTTGAGGGGCGCGGGGAACTGCGCGACAAGCCACGACGAGCCCGCAGTCGAAAACCCTCAGAACCCGAGCTTGCGGAGCTGGCGAGGATCCCGCTGCCAGTCCTTCGCCACCTTGACGTGCAGATCAAGGAAGACCGGCGTACCCAGCAGCGCCTCGATCTGCTTGCGGGACTTGATGCCCACGTCCTTGAGCCGCTTGCCCTTCGGGCCGATGATGATGCCCTTCTGGCTGGGCCGCTCGATGTAGACGAACGCGTGGATGTCCAGGAGCGGCTTGTCGGCCGGGCGGTCCTCGCGCGGGAGCATCTCCTCGACGACGACGGCGATGGAGTGCGGCAGCTCGTCCCGCACGCCTTCGAGCGCCGCCTCACGGATCAGCTCGGCGACCATGACCTGCTCGGGCTCGTCCGTGAGGTCGCCCTCGGGGTAGAGCGCGGGCCCCTCGGGCAGCAGCGGCACGATCAGGTCGGCGAGGAGGCCGACCTGCTTGTCGCCGACCGCGGAGACGGGGATGATCTCGGCCCACTCGAAGCCGAGCTCCTTGCCGAGCTGGTCGATGGCGATGAGCTGCTCGGCGAGCGCCTTGCTGTCGACGAGGTCCGTCTTGGTGACGATCGCGATCTTCGGCGTCTTCTTGATGGACGCGAGTTCCTTGGCGATGAACCGGTCACCGGGGCCGAGCTTCTCGTTCGCGGGCAGACAGAAGCCGATGACGTCGACCTCGGCCCAGGTGGTGCGCACCACGTCGTTGAGACGCTCACCGAGCAGCGTGCGCGGCTTGTGCAGCCCCGGCGTGTCCACCAGGATCAGCTGGGCGTCCTCGCGGTGCACGATGCCGCGCACGGTGTGCCGCGTGGTCTGCGGCTGGTCGGCGGTGATCGCCACCTTCTTGCCGACCAGAGCGTTCGTCAGGGTGGACTTGCCCGCGTTGGGGCGGCCGACGAAGCAGGCGAAGCCGGCCCGGTGGGCGGCCTCGGACGACGCGGCTGAAGACGGATTACGAACGCTCATGGCGCCCATTGTCCCTGATCCCCGGAGCACCGCCGCACCGCACGCCCCCACGGGCCCGCCCACGCGCCCCACCGCCCCCGTCCGGGCCCCCGCCCGCGCGCCCGCGCACACGCCCACCGGCACGCCCGCACCGGACGAAACACGGCGGAAACCCCGAGGTGCGCGAACCGAAACGCGGACCCGTGACCCTCTTCCCCCATGTCCCCCCTGACGACCCTCGCCGCCCCCCACCCCGACACCGGCGACACGGCCTGGCTGCTCGCCGCGACCGCGCTGGTCCTCCTGATGACCCCGGGCCTCGCCCTCTTCTACGGCGGCATGGTCCGCACGAAGAGCGTCCTGAACATGCTGCTCATGTCCTTCGTGTCGATCGCCCTGGTCACCGTGGTGTGGCTGCTCGCGGGCTACTCGCTGGCCTTCGGCGACGACACCTTCGCGGGCCTGATCGGCGGCCCCGACCACATCGGCATGGCGGGCATCGGCCCCGGCACCCTGACCGGCACCGTCCCCACCCTCCTCTTCACCACCTTCCAGCTGACCTTCGCGATCATCACGGCGGCGCTGATCAGCGGCGCGATCGCGGACCGCACGAAGTTCGCGGCCTGGCTGGTCTTCGTACCGGTGTGGACGCTGCTCGTATACGTTCCCGTGGCGCACTGGGTGTGGGGCCCGGACGGCTGGATCGCGCACTCCCTCGGCGCCCTGGACTTCGCGGGCGGTCTGGTCGTGGAGATCGCGTCGGGTGCGTCGGGCCTGGCCCTGTGCCTGGTGCTCGGCCCCCGCATCGGCTTCAAGAAGGAGGCGATGCGCCCGCACAACCTCCCCATGGTCCTGATGGGCGCGGGCCTGCTCTGGTTCGGCTGGCTCGGCTTCAACGGCGGCTCGGCCCTCGGTGCCAACGGCCTCGCGGCGGCCTCGCTCCTGAACACCCTGGTCGCCGGCTGCACGGGCCTGCTCGGCTGGCTCTTCGTCGAGCAGCGCAGGGACGGCCACCCCACCACCTTCGGCGCCGCGTCCGGCGCGGTCGCGGGCCTGGTCGCGATCACTCCCTCGTGCGGCGTGGTCGGCATCCCCGGCGCGGCGGCGATCGGCCTGGCGGCGGGCGTCGTCTGCTCGTACGCGGTGGCGTGGAAGTTCCGCGCCGGATACGACGACTCGCTCGACGTCGTGGGCGTGCACCTGGTGGGCGGGGTGATCGGCACGCTCCTGATCGGCCTGTTCGCCACGGCCACGATGACCGACGGCGCGGAGGGCCTGCTCTACGGGGGCGGCGCGGCCCAGTTGGGCAAGCAGACGGTGGCGGTCCTGGCGGTGGCGGCGTACACGTTCGCCGTCACGTACGGCATCGGAAAGGCCATCGACAAGCTGCTCGGCTTCCGCGCCAGCGCCGAGCACGAACTGACCGGCCTCGACCAGACACAGCACGCCGAGAGCGCCTACGATCACGGCGTCCTGACGAGCCCCGTGGGCTCCGCGTCGGTCAAGAAGGGGAGCCCCGCCGCATGAAGCTGATCACCGCGGTCATCAAGCCGTTCCGCCTGGACGAGGTGAAGACGGCACTCCAGGAACTCGGCATCGACGGCCTCACCGTCACCGAGGCCAGCGGCTACGGCCGCCAGCGCGGCCACACGGAGGTCTACCGGGGCGCGGAGTACCAGGTCGACCTGGTCCCCAAGGTCCGCATCGAGGTGGTGGTCCCCGACCTCGACGCGGACCCCACGATCGACGCGATCGTCCGCGCGGCCCACACGGGCAAGATCGGCGACGGCAAGGTCTGGTCGGTCCCGGTGGACACGGTGGTGCGGGTGCGGACGGGGGAACGGGGCCCGGACGCGGTGTAGGAGTATCAGCCCGTCCGGCGTTTGAGGACGAACTCGGCGGGGCCGGTGATCGGCACCGGCCCCGGGTAACGTCAGCCCGCCTCCACCCGCACCCGGACCTCCCCGTCGGCCCCGGCGAGGAACACCGGCGTCCCGGCCCCGCCAAGGTCCCGCACAGCGGCAAGATCCTCCGCGGAAACGGACTCCGCACCGGAGACCACCGCGGCCGCCTCGAGGGACTCCGCCCCCGACGCCACCGCCATGGCGACCGCGGTCCGCAGCGCGGAGAGCTGGAGCGACGAGAGCGCGACGGTCCCCGCCACATACGTACGCCCGGTCGAGTCCCGCACCGCGGCCCCCTCCGGCACCCCGTTACGGGCCCTGGCCGAACGGGCCAGGGTGACGATCTTGCGGTCCTCGGGATCCAGCGCGGCGCTCTCAGTCATGCCCCGAGCATACGGAGCACGCCCCGTCAGCCCGCCACCGGATGGATCGACCCGCGCCGCCCCTCGGGCGAGGCGAGCCACGCCAGGCGCTGTGCCGTGTCGACGTCCGCGTCCGCCCCCGCACCGGGCAGCGGCGTGTGCAGCACGATCGTGAGGTCGGGCCTGGCCGGCACCTTCAGCTGCGTCGACTCCAGGAACAGCGTCCCCGCCACCGGATGCTCGATCTCCTTGGCGACCTGCCCGCCGGGCCGGATGTCCCGCCGCTCCCACAGCTCCCTGAACTCCGCGCTCGTCGCCTTCCCCTCGGCGATCACCGAGGCGAACCCGTCGTCGGCGGGGTGGTCCGAGCACGCGGCCCGGTACATCGCCACGACCTGCGGCGCGTTCCGCCGCCAACTGGTCGCGCGGGCACGGTAGATGGGGTCGCTGAAGAAGGTGAGCAGACAGTTCTCGGAGGTCTCGGAGCGCATGCCGAGCACGGACGCCGCCGCGTCGTTGTACATCACGCAGTTCCAGTACACGTCCATGATGTGCGCCGGAAACGGCATCCACGCGTCGATGAGCCGGTTCAGCCCCTCGCACATGCCCCAGTCGGTCTGCGCGACCTCCGGCGCGGGCGGGTTGAGCCCGGCCAGGACGTAGAGATGACGCCGCTCGGCGCTGCTCAGCTTCAGGACGCGGGCCACGGAGTCCAGGACCTGCGGCGACACGGAGATGTCGCGGCCCTGCTCGAGCCACTGGTACCAGGAGGCGCCGACGCCGGCGAGCACGGCGACCTCCTCACGGCGCAGACCCGGCGTACGCCGCCGCGCCCCGCCGTCCGGAAGCCCCGCCTCGGCAGGGCTGACCCGCGCACGGCGGCTCATCAGGAACTCCCGCAGCTCCCCCAGGCGATGCGCCTTCGACGCGTCCGTCCCCGCCGTCGCGACCGACGGTGTTGCCATCTGGCGCCCCCAAGCCCTCAAGCCCTGACTGGTGTTCCGACCACCAGCATAAGTTCCCGCTCCCCACGTCTATTCCGGCCGCCGCAAGCTCTTGGGCATGGCGATCGACACCACCCCTGCCCCTTCCACCCGGGAAGCCCCGTCCGCGCCGCGGCCGCGGGCGCCCAAGCTCTCCACCCGCGAGAAGCTCGTCCTCTTCGTGCTCTGCGCCGCGCAGTTCATGGTCTCCCTGGACTTCTCCGTACTGAACGTGGCGCTGCCCGTGCTCGGCCCCGACCTCGGCATGAGCACCTCCGCGCTGCAGTGGGCGGTGACCGCCTTCGCGCTGCCGTCCGGCGGCTTCCTGCTGCTCTTCGGCCGGTTCGGCGACCTCTTCGGGCGCCGCAGGCTCTTCCTCGCGGGACTCGCGCTCTTCGGTCTGGCCTCGCTGCTCGCCACGTTCGCGTGGGACCCGGCGTCGTTCCTGGCCGGGCGGGCGCTCCAGGGCGTGGGCGCCGCGGCCATCGTGCCGACCGGCATGTCCCTGCTGACCACGACGTTCCCCGAGGGCCCGCAGCGCGACCGGGCGCTCGGCATCTCCGGCACGCTCCTCTCGCTCGGCTTCACGGTCGGCATGGTGCTCGGCGGCGTACTGACGGACACCCTCGGCTGGCGCTCCACGATGGGCCTGCTGACCCTCTTCGCCCTGCTCGTGCTGCCGCTGGCACCCGGCCTGCTGCCCGAGTCCCGCACCCCGGACCGCCCGCGCCTCGACATCCCGGGCGCGGTGACGGTCACCGCCGGTCTGCTCGCCCTGATCTACGCCCTGTCCACGGCGGCCGAGCGCGGCTTCGGCGGCGCGGACGTCCTGGTCACGCTGGTGGCGGGCATCGCCCTGCTGGCGGCCTTCGGCTTCATCGAGTCACGCGCCGCCGCGCCCCTGGTCTCCCTGCCGATGCTGCGCCGCCGCACGGTGGCGTGGGGCAACCTGGGCGGCCTCGTCACCTTCTCGATGATGACGACGGTCGTCTTCGTCCTGACCCTCTACTTCCAGGAGGTCCTGCACCTCTCGGCGTTCAGGACGGGCCTGGTCTTCGGCGTGCAGGGCGTCCTCTCGGTCGTCGCGGGCATCTTCGCCCCGAAGGTCATCGGCCGCTTCGGCGCCCGCCGCACCCTGGTGGCGTCGCTGGCCGGCCAGGGCGTACTGGGCGCGGCGCTGCTGGGCATCGGCGAGGGCACCTGGTCGGTGTGGCTCGCCACGGCCGCGGTGTCCCTCGCGAGCATGTTCCACCTGGGCGCGATCATCTCGTACGGCGTGACGGTCACGTCGGGCGTCCCCGACGAGGAACAGGGCCTCGCGACGGGCCTGGTCACCTCCACCCAACAGGTGGGCATCACGATCGGCATCCCCCTCCTCGGCGTCCTCGCGACGACGAACTCGGACCTTCTGGCGGGGACGCGGATGGTGTTGGCGATCGATGCGGTGGTGGTGTTGGGTGCGGCGGGGCTGATCTGGCTGGGGCTGCGCCGGAAGGCCACTCGCGGCTAGGGCCCTTCTGGCGGATCTCCGCGGAGCGCGCACGTGACGACGGCCCGGCCTCGGGAGGAGGCCGGGCCGTCGTCGAGCTTCGTGGCAGGGCGCCGGGCCTACACCAGCGGTGAATCCTGTGCGGGCGGCGGGGCCGCCAGGGCGAGGAAGGCCGACCACGCCTCCGGGCCGAGAACGAGCACAACGTCCTCACGGCGGGTGGAGTCGCGCACAAAGACCGACTCACCGGTCCAGGCCGCCTCCAGACAAGCGCCGGCGTCACCGTCGCTCGCACTGCTCTTGCGCCACGTCCATGAGCCGCCCACGCTTCTCCTCCACCCCGGGTGCGGAAGGCCAGCCGTCGCTTCCCCCGCGCGGCTGGTGCAGGGACACGCAGCACCTCTTCCAGAGTAACGGCAGGTCATACGAATATGAACGAGCCGTTTCTCGCCAAGGTCGCGTGTTCCAGGGGGAGTTAGCCCTGTGGCACCTCCTGTGGCGCGGCTTCCCGGATCAGCGCCTCCAGGTCGTCCGTACCCTCGTCGAGCCGGACCGCGAGAGCACGCAGCAGGGCGGGCATGTCGTCCTTGATGGCGAGGTCCTCCAGCTCCCAGAACCTTTCCAGGTAACGGCCGGTCTCCTCCGGGGCGTCCGTGGTGTACGAGTCGCCGCGCGGGTTCTCCAGATAGAGCGAGTCCGGCATCTCGTCGGCCTCGAACTCGAAGTGGCTGAAAGGCCCTTGGATGCCCGCGTGGGCACCGACGCTGAACGGCAGGATCTGGATGGTGACGCCGGGGCGCTCCGCCAGTTCCGCGAGCCGCTCCAGCTGGGCCCGCATCACGCCCCGGCCGCCGACGTGCCGACGCACGACGGCCTCGTCGAGCACGTAGAAGAGCTCTCTGCCGCCCGATGTCAGCAACTCCTGCCTGGCGAGGCGGACTTCGACGCTGCGCTCCAGGCGATCCTCGGGGATGGCCTTGTTGTAGGAGAGCATGATCGCGCGGGCGTACTCCTCGGTCTGTAGCGGACCCGGCATCAGCAGGGCGCCGTAGTGCCGGACGATCGACGCGGAGGACTCCAGGGCGAGGAACTGCAGGAACTCTTTGGTGTAGAGGTCGCGGTACTCGCTGAAGGGCATGCGCCGACTTCCCCGCGCGAGATCGAGCAGTTCCTCGATCTTGCGCCGGTCCCGGATGCCGTAGGCGTCGAGCAGGGGCCTCAGGTCGTTGACGGAGATCCCCACCTCGCCGGACTCGATCCGGATCAGCTTGGAGGGGCTCCACTCCATCTTCGAGGCGACCTGCCGCTGAGTGAGGCGCGCAGCGGTCCGCGCCTTACGGAGCTCGGTGCGCAGTCGCAGCCGCTGAAGTGCTGCACTCGGCACGCTCATGATGGCTCCACCCCCAACCGGACCGTGCGAGATGCAACATAGCAGAGCAGTAGCTTACTCATCGAGACCTTCCGAGAAGAGACTTCACGCCACGGCTACTACACCGCAGGCCCCTACTCGGCGGCAAACGCAGATCGGCCGAACGGGGCGTGGATACGGCCGACAGCTCCCGGAAAGCTATGTCGCAGAAAGGAGTCTTCCTTCAGCGAGCTATCCGACGGCACTACCCATGTGGCGATGTGCAGGATACGCTATGGCAGAGGGAAGCCTGCACAACTGACCATCCGCACAAGGAGGTTGAGAACAGAACCGACGCGGCGCGGACTCACTCCATCGAGTGTTCACGAGCCACCGGATTCCCCCTTCCTGGCGCCACCCGTTCGTGGATCGCCGCGGTATCCACGACAGCGTGGACCAGGAAGGAGATCAGCCCGATGGCAGAGAAGCCGGACGGGCGCCGCACCATCCGCATGTGGACCGAATGGGCCGCTCTGGCAGCCCCGTGGGCCAGTGTCCTCGTCGCGATCCAGGAGATCGTCGACCGATGGGTGCTCCCCCACGTATGAACCAGGGACCCACGTGTGAAAAAGGACTGACCCCGGCCTGAGGGCCGGGGCCAGGATGCGGCGGACGCCTTCGCACAAGACGTTTCCACTCCGAGTTCCCTTGCCCGGCAGCCCGGAGTGGGAGCGTTCGGGATCCGCCGGTCCTTCCATTCTGCCGCCCCGCCACCCCGATGGCGAGGGCCTGTTGGGACACTCTGCCGTGCACGTGCGCCGAGCGCGTGCTCCGTACGGCGCGCCCCTCAGGGGCGGTCGAGTCGCAGCCGCTCCGCCCGCGGCAGTCCCGCCACCACCAAGTCGTACGAATCCTCGATGAGTTCGCGCACCTGCCGGTCGGGCAACGGGCCGTCGACCGTCACCGTGTTCCAGTGCCGCTTGTTCATGTGCCACCCCGGCACGATCTCCGGATGCGCCGCGCGCAGCTGGACCGCCATCTCCGGGTCGCACTTGAGGTTGACGGTGAGCGGGCGCCGGTCGAGCGCGGTGAGCGCGAACAGCTTTCCCGCGACCTTGAAGACCGAGGTCTCCGGGGTGAAGGGGAACTCCTCCACCACGTCGTTGAACGACAGGCAGAACGTGCGCAGTTCGTCGGGCGTCACCCGGACTCCCCCTCCTTGCCCTCGTCCCCGGCGGACGCCAGGGGCTCGACCAGCACGGTGACGATCTTGTTCCTGCGGCCCCCCGCGGACTCCGCGGTGAGCCGCAGCTCCCGGCCGTCGGGCAGCGGCACGACCGCCGACGCGTCCGCGATCGGGACGCGGCCGAGGGCCTTGGCGAGCAGGCCGCCGACCGTCTCGACGTCCTCGTCGTCGAACTCGTCGAGGCCGAACAGCTCGCCGAGGTCGCCGATGTCGAGCCGCGCGGTGACGCGGTAGCAGCCGTCGGCGAGCTCCTCCACGGGCGGCAGCTCGCGGTCGTACTCGTCGGTGATCTCGCCGACGATCTCTTCCAGGATGTCCTCGATGGTCACGATGCCCGCCGTGCCGCCGTACTCGTCGATCACCACGGCCACGTGGTTGCGCTCCTGCTGCATCTCCCGCAGCAGGTCACCCGCGTTCTTCGTGTCGGGCACGAAGGTCGCGGGGCGCATCGCCGTCGACACCAGATCCGACTCGCTGTCGCGGTTGATGTGCGTCTTGCGGGCGAGGTCCTTCAGATACACCATGCCGACGATGTCGTCCTCGCTCTCCCCCGTCACGGGGATGCGCGAGAAGCCGGAGCGCAGGGCGAGGGTGAGCGCCTGGCGGATCGTCTTGAACCGTTCGATGGCGATCAAGTCGGTGCGGGGCACCATGACTTCGCGGACCAGGGTGTCGCCGAGCTCGAAGACGGAGTGGACCATGCGCCGCTCCTCGTCCTCGATCAGGGACTCCTTCTCGGCGAGGTCGACCATCGCGCGCAGCTCCGCCTCGGAGGCGAACGGGCCGCGCCGGAAGCCCTTGCCGGGGGTGAGCGCGTTGCCGATGAGGATCAGCAGGGGCGGGATCGGGCCCATCACGCGGGCCAGCGGGAGCAGGACGTACGCCGCGGCGGTGGCCGTGTTCAGCGGGTGCTGACGGCCGATCGTGCGCGGCGAGACGCCCACGGCGACATAGCTGACGAGGACCATCACGCCGATGGCGACGGCGAGGGCCTGCCAGGTCTCGTCGAACTCCTGGAGGCAGGCGTACGTCACCAGGGCGGCCGCCGCCATCTCGCAGGCGACCCGCACGAGGAGGGCCACGTTGAGATAGCGGGTCGGGTCGGCGGCGACCTGCGCGAGCTTCGCGCTGCCGCGCCGGCCCGAGCGGACCGCCTCGTCCGCGCGGAAGCTGGAGACGCGCGCGATGCCCGCCTCGGCGCAGGCCGCCAGCCAGGCGACGACGACCAGGGCGACGGCCCCGGCGATCAGCGACAGACTCATGGCGCTACGAGACGGTGGGTGCCGGGGACGGGCCGGTCAGGCCCGTCTCGGCACGCCAGCCGTCGACGATGGCCGCCTGGAGGCCGAACATCTCGGCCTTCTCGTCGGGCTCCTCGTGGTCGTACCCGAGCAGGTGAAGGACTCCGTGCACGGTCAGGAGCTGGAGCTCCTCGTCCATGGAGTGCTGCGTCGGGGCGTCCTTGCCCTGCTGGGTGGCGACCTCGGGGCAGAGCACGATGTCCCCGAGGAGGCCCTGCGGGGGCTCGTCGTCGTCCTTCATGGGCGGCCGCAGCTCGTCCATGGGGAAGGACATGACGTCCGTGGGCCCCGGCAGGTCCATCCACTGGATGTGCAGCTGCTCCATGGCGTCGGCGTCCACCACGATCACCGAGAGCTCGGAGAGCGGGTGGATGCGCATCCGCGCGAGGGCGTAGCGGGCGATGTCGAGGATCGCCTGCTCGTCGACCTCGGTTCCGGATTCGTTGTTGACGTCGATCGACATGGTGGTGCTGGTCTACTTCCCGTCGCGGCTGTCGTGCTGCTCGTACGCGTCGACGATACGGCCGACCAGCTTGTGCCGTACGACATCGCTGGAGGTGAGCCGCGAGAAGTGGATGTCCTCGACGCCGTCGAGGATCTGCTGCACCTCGCGCAGACCGCTCTTGGTGCCGCCCGGCAGGTCGACCTGGGTGACGTCACCGGTGATGACGATCTTCGACTCGAAGCCGAGGCGGGTGAGGAACATCTTCATCTGCTCGGCGCTGGTGTTCTGCGCCTCGTCGAGGATGATGAACGCGTCGTTCAGCGTGCGGCCCCGCATGTACGCCAGCGGGGCGACCTCGATCGTGCCCGCCGCCATCAGACGGGGGATGGAGTCGGGGTCGAGCATGTCGTGCAGCGCGTCGTACAACGGGCGCAGGTAGGGGTCGATCTTCTCGTAGAGCGTGCCGGGCAGGAAGCCGAGGCGCTCGCCGGCCTCGACGGCGGGGCGGGTCAGGATGATCCGGTTGACCTGCTTGGACTGGAGCGCCTGGACCGCCTTGGCCATGGCCAGATAGGTCTTGCCGGTGCCCGCGGGACCGATGCCGAAGACGATGGTGTGCTTGTCGATCGCGTCGACGTACCGCTTCTGGTTCAGCGTCTTGGGGCGGATGGTGCGGCCGCGGGACGAGAGGATGTTCTGCGTGAGGACCTCGGCCGGGGTCTCCGGCGGTCCTTCCCCGTTCTCGTCCGCCCGCAGCATCGCGATCGAACGTTCCACCGCGTCCTCCGTCATCGGCTGCCCGGTGCGCAGCACGAGCATCATCTCGTCGAAAAGCCGTTGGATGAGGGCGACTTCGTGGGCCTCGCCCACGGCGCTGATCTCATTGCCCCGGACGTGGATGTCGGCCGCCGGGAAGGCCGTCTCGATGACGCGCAGCAGGGCGTCGCCGGAGCCGAGGACGGTCACCATCGGGTGCTTCGCCGGAACGGTGAAGTGGGCTCGCGCCTGGCCGTGCTCGGGGGTCTGAGCTGTGGGTGTCTGCGTCATGGGCCGGCTCTGAAGGCCGCTCGGTCCTCCTCGTGCGGGGCTTGGGGCCGCGTCTCAGCCTTGCACTGCCAAGAGTACGTCGGGGCACCGACAAGACCGAGAGGTTTTCGGACCTCGCCCTCCCGGGTCCCGGCGTCCCCCGCGCCTCAGGCCGAACGGCCGAAACCGATCGTCGGCACCGCGCGGCGCAGCGGCCACGGCCTGGCCGCCGCCGGAAGGAGATCTTCCAGGAAGCGGTAGCGGCGCAGCGCCACCGGATCCTGGTCGTCGACCTCGCGCACCGTGCGCCACCAGGCCCCCACCTCGGCCCAGCCGGGCGCCGACAGGGAACCGCCGAACTCCTGTACGGAGAGCGCCGCCGTGAGCCCGGCGAAGGCGAGGCGGTCGGCGAGCGGCCAGCCGGCCAGCGTCCCGGTGACGAAGCCCGCGACGAAGACGTCGCCCGCCCCGGTGGGGTCGAGTGCCTCGACCTCGATCGCGGGGACCTCCGCGGTCTCGCCGGTCCGCCCGTCCACCGCGTACGCGCCCTCGGCGCCCAGCGTCACCACGGCCAGCGGCACGTGCTCGGTGAGCGCCCGCGCGGCCGCCCTGGGGCAGGAGGTGCCCGTGTAGCGCATGGCCTCCTCGGCGTTCGGCAGGAACGCCTCGCAGTGCGCCAGGTCGGCGAGCCCGGCCAGGTCCCAGCGCCCGGTGTCGTCCCAGCCCACGTCGGCGAAGATCCGGGTGCCGCTACGGGCGGCCTCGGCGATCCACGGCGCGCACGTGCCGGGCGTGAGGGCGGCGACGGCGGCACGCGCGCGTGGCGGGCGGTGCGGGGCGCCGCCGTCCGGCGCGTCGGCGTCGGGCGGCGGCTCGTGGCCGTGGCTGACCATGGTCCTTTCGTCCTCGTACGCCATGGAGACGGTCACCGGGGAGTGCCAGCCGGGCACGGTCCGCGAGGTCGCCAGGTCGATGCCCTCGCCCTGTTCGAGGGCGTCCCAGCAGTACTCCCCGTAGTGGTCGTCCCCGAAGGCGGCGGCGAGCGAGGTGTGCAGGCCGAGCCGGGCGAGCGCCGTCGCCATGTTGGCGACGCCGCCGGGGCTCGACCCCATGCCGCGCGCCCAGGACTCGGTCCCGCGCACCGGCGCGGAATCGAGCCCGGTGAAGATGATGTCGAGGAAGACCGTGCCGGTGAGGTAGACGTCGCAGTCCGGGTCGCCGGGTCTGCGGGCCGCCTTCAGCGGGTCGACGGTGGGCTTGGCTGGTACGACCATGAAGGCAACGTAACGGACGATCCCCCGGGGAGCCCGGGGTTACCAGCGCGGCACCGCCGGAGTCACCCACTCCGGATCCACCGCGCGCATCGCCGCGGCGTCGTCCCGCTCCCGCAGCGCGCGGTGGTCCTCGTCCAGCCAGCGGGCGTGCAGCACGGCGAGCTTGTCCCGGTCGAGCTCGACGCCGAGGCCGGGGGTGTCGGTGACCGCGACGCGTCCCTCCACGAACCGCGTCCGCGAGGTCAGCACGTCCTCCGACTGCCACGGATAGTGCGAGTCGCAGGCGAAGTCGAGCGCGGGTACGGTCGCCGCCACCTGGGTCATCGCGGCCAGGCTGATGCCCAGGTGCGTGTTGGAGTGCATCGAGACGCCGACGCCGAACGTACGGCAGAGCGCGGCCAGTTCACGGGTGCGCCGCAGCCCGCCCCAGTAGTGGTGGTCGGAGAGCACCACCTGCACGGCGCCCGCGGCGAACGCCTCCGGTATCTCCTCGAAGGTGGTCACGCACATGTTCGTGGCCAGCGGCACCGAGGTGCCCGCCGCGACCCGCGCCATCGCGGGCGTGCCGAGCGCCGGGTCCTCCAGGTACTCCAGTACGTCCGCGAGTTCGTCGGCGACCTTCAGCGAAGTCTCCACCGACCAGGCCCCGTTGGGGTCGAGCCGCAGCGGCTGCCCCGGGAAGGCGTCTGCCAGCGCGCGGATCGCGGCGATCTCCTGGTCCGGCGGGAAGACACCGCCCTTGAGCTTGAAGGACGCGAAGCCGTACCGCTCGGCGAAGAGCCGCGCCTGCGCGACGATCCCCGCGGGGTCCACGGCCTCCCCCCAGGCGTCGGCACCCGTGGCCCCGGGGTGGGCGGCCCACTTGTAGAAGAGGTACGCGCTGTACTCCACGGCGTCGCGCACCTTGCCGCCGAGCAGCGCGTGCACGGGCAGCCCGAGCGACTTGCCGAGCGCGTCCAGGCAGGCCACCTCGAACCCGGAGACGACGGAGAGCCGCAGCTTGTCGGCGGTCTGCACGCCGCGCAGCCCGCCGACGTCCACGGCGTCGTCGACCCGAGCGGCGTCCACGGCCACCTCGTCCGCGAGTGTGAACAGCCCGTTCAGATCGGCGACTTCCCGCCCGACCAGCCGCCCGGCGAAGGGCCGCGCGAGCTCCAGATACTTCCCGTCCCCGTACGTCTCCCCGACCCCCACCACGCCACCGGCCGTGACCACCTCGATGATCAGGCGCGGGGTGTAGGGCTGATGCACGCCCTGGGTGTTGAGAAGCGGCGGATCGGCGACGAGCACGGGCGTGAGACGGACCTCTGCGATGACGAGACTGCCGGAGCACTGTCCATACATGAGAACGCAGACTAGGTACGCGAACTCGACAGCGTCAATGGGGCAGTTCCCCGAGCCCCTGACAAGGGGCTCGGGGAACTGCGAGAGGGGCGCGGGGAACTGCGCGCCCAGCCACGGCGGACCTGCGGCGAACCAACTAGCCGCCGAGCTCCGCCTCGATCAGATCCGCGGCCCGAGCCGCACCACCCTCGCCCCGGGCCTCCGCCTTCAACCGCGCGGACCGCACCGCGACCTCAGGGTCGGAGACGAGCTCAAGCAACGCCGCCCGCAGCACGTCCCCCGTGGCATCAGCCGTATCGACGCGCCGGGCAACCCCCAGCTCCACCAGCCGATCCGCGTTCATAGGCTGCTCCGCCCCCTGAGGCACGGCGATCATCGGCACCCCGCAGTAGAGCCCTTCGGCACTGCTCCCCATGCCCGCATGGGTCACAAAGGCATCGGCCTGCTCAAGGACGGCCAACTGCGGCACCCAGGAGCAGACTTCGACGTTCCCCGGAAGCTCCCCGCCCAGCTCCGCAGGATCCACGTGCTTGCCTATCTGGAGCACCACGTGCCACCCGGGCAGGTCCCCGAAGGCGGCCACGCACTGCCGGTAGAACTCGGGCTGGACGGTGTACGCCGAGCCGAGCGAGACCAGGAGCACCTTCTCGGCGCCCTCGGGCCGCGTCCAGCTCTCCCGTTCGGCACGGTCCCCGAAGCACGGCCCGACGAAGTCGATCCGCCCGGAATCGACCGTGTCGGCCTGCGGCTGCATGGCGCGCGGGATCGTGGCGATGCCCCGGGGCGGCACCCCGGAGAACTCCGCGACGTCGAGCGTGGTGGCCCCGCACCCGGCGAGCCACTCCTTGAACCGGGCCTCCAGGACGTCGGCGCCCGGCAGTTGGGCCAGGTACGCGCCGACGTCCTCCTGGTAGCTGCCCCAGGCCACGAAGCTCGGCGAGAGCTGCACGAGCGGCCGCCCCTGCGACTCCGCGAGCGCCCGTGCGACGTAGGCGCCGATGTCGTACAGATACAGGTCGGCGGGGTCCTCGTCGTACGCCGCGTGGAGCTGCGGGAGCACCGCCATCGCGTCGTCGAGGAAGAGCGAGCTGGCCTCGATGGGGTCCTCGGGCCAGATGTTGGAGCGGTGCGGGAGCGTGGACTCACAGGCGATGAGTTCGGCACCCGTCGGCTCGATGAGGGCGGCGGTCGCGGGATCGTTGGCGTACGTCACGCGGTGGCCGCGCGCCACCAGTTCACGGATGACCTCAAGGGAGGGCAGCACGTGGCTGACCATCGGGACGCCGATCATGGCGATATGGGCAGGGCGACGGTGAATTCGGCGAGATGACATGCGAGTTCCTTCGCGTACAGAGAGCTATGGATGACGACACGGCGGCCCGCCGCCACGGCCCTCGAAGGGCGGGCGGGGGCCGGAAGGGCCGTGTCAGCCGTAGATCTGCGCGATGGTGTCCATGGGCAGGACCGTAACCCACCGCCCGTGCTCAGTCGAACGAATAAGCCTCGACCTCGGCGAGGTACTTCGCCCGCAGCGCCTCGTCGGCCGCGTCGCGGTCGAGGAAGGACGCCTCGAAGGAGTTGCGCGCGAGGGTGCGCAGCCGCTCGTTGTCGATGCCGAGCGCCTCGCGCACCGCGTGGAAGGTGTCGTCGACGTAGCCGCCGAAGTACGCCGGGTCGTCGGAGTTGACCGTGCACACCAGGCCCGCGTCGAGCATCCGGGCCAGCGGGTGGTCCTCCAGGACGTCGATGGCGCGCAGCCGGACGTTGGAGAGGGGGCAGAGGGTGAGCGGCACGCGCTCGCGGACCAGGCGCTCGACGAGGTCCGGGTCCTCCATGCAGCGCAGCCCGTGGTCGACGCGCTCGACGCGCAGCACGTCGAGGGCCTCGGTGATGTAGGCGGGCGGCCCCTCCTCGCCCGCGTGCGCGACGAGCCGGAGGCCGAGCGCCGCGGCCGCCTCGTACACCGCGCGGAACTTGGCCGGCGGGTGGCCGACCTCGGCGGAGTCCAGGCCGACGCCGATGATCCGGTCGAGGTAGGGCTTCGCGGCCTCCAGCGTCTCCAGGGCCGACTCGGCGGACTGGTCGCGCAGGAAGCACATGATGAGCCGCGTGGAGACGCCGTGCCGCTCCTCGCTCCGCGCCAGGGCGCGGGACAGCCCTTCGACGACGGTGCCCATGGGGACGCCGCGCGCGATGTGCGCCTGCGGGTCGAAGAAGATCTCCGCGTGGCGCACGCCCTGTGCGGCGGCGCGCGCCAGATAGGCGTCCGCGAGCTCCTCGAAGTCGGCCTCGGTGCGCAACACGCTCATCAGGCCGTAGTAGAGGTTCAGGAAGGTCTGGAGGTCCTCGAAGAGGTAGGCCTCGCGCAGCTCTTCGGTGTCCGCGTAGGGCAGTTCGACGCCGTTGCGGGCGGCGAGGGCGAAGGCGAGCTCGGGTTCGAGGGTGCCTTCGATGTGGAGGTGGAGTTCGGCCTTGGGGATCGGCATGGTGCGGTCTCGCTCAGTTCGGTGGTGGTGCTCAGGTTCGTTTGGGCAGGGGGACGCGCGACAGGTCGCGGGCGACGGTGAGTTCACCGTCGAACCCGGCGGCACGGGCCTGCTGTTCATAGCGGCCCGGGTCGGGGTAGCGCTGGCTGAAGTGGGTGAGCACCAGATGGCGCACGCCCGCCTCGACGGCCACCCTCGCCGCCTGTCCCGCGGTCAAGTGGCCGTGCTCGACGGCCAGTTGCTCGTCCTCGTCGAGGAACGTCGACTCGATGACGAGCATGTCGCAGCCCTCGGCGAGCGCGTACACCCCCTCGCAGAGCCGGGTGTCCATCACGAAGGCGAAGCGCTGGCCGCGCCGCACCTCGCTGACCTCGTCGAGCGTGACGCCGCCGAGGCCGCCCTCCTGCTGGATCCGGCCCACGTCGGGCCCGCTGATGCCGCGCTCGGCGAGCAGCGCGGGCAGCATGCGCCGCCCGTCGGGCTCCACGATCCGGTAGCCGTACGACTCGACGGGGTGCGAGAGCTTCCTCGCTTCGAGGGTGTACGAGGAGGTGGTGGCCAGCGGCCCGTCGGCGGCGACCGGCGCCTCGGTCAGCGCGACGGTCTCGCGGTACGCCGTGGCGTACCGGAGCCGGTCGAAGAAGTGCTGTCCCGATGCCGGGTAGTGGGCGGTGACGGGGTGCGGGACCCGGTCGAGGTTGATGCGCTGGATGACGCCCGCGAGACCGAGGGAGTGGTCCCCGTGGAAGTGCGTGACGCAGATCCGGTGCAGGTCGTGGGCGGCGACCCCGGCGCGCAGCATCTGCCGCTGCGTGCCCTCGCCGGGGTCGAACATGATGCCCTGGCCGTCCCAGAGCAGGACGTAGCCGTTGTGGTTGCGGTGCCTGGTGGGGACTTGGCTCGCGGTGCCGAGCACCACCAGTTCACGTACGGACAAGGAGGGTCGCCCGCTATCCGGGAGGCCACTGGAGGCCGCGGCCGCCCAGGACGTGCGCGTGCGCGTGGAAGACGGTCTGCCCGGCGCCCGAGCCGGTGTTGAAGACGATGCGGTAGCTCTCCGCCTTCTCCTCGGCGGCGACCTCACCGGCCTCGCGCAGCACGTCGGCGGCGGCCTTGGGGTCACCGGCGGCGAGCGAGGCGGCGTCGGGGTAGTGCGCCTTGGGAATCACCAGGACGTGGGTCGGCGCCTGCGGGTTGATGTCGCGGAAGGCGACGGTCGTCTCCGTCTCCCGCACGACGGTCGCGGGCACCTCGCCCGCGACGATCTTGCAGAACAGGCAGTCACCTTGCGCTTCGCCCGCCATGGGTCGACCTCCTACGTGACAGTGATCAATGCAGCGTGACAGTGATCAGTTCGGTACGGCGTGACCGTGATCAGTACAGCGTGACCGTGATCAGTACAGACGGAAGCGTATCGCTCGCCGTTGCCGCGTCCCGGCGACGGGGGCGTGGGCGGGCCCTAGCTCCCCGGCAGGACCGGTGCCGCCTTGGCCGGGCTCTCCTCCAGCGCGGCCAGCGCGAGCCGGACGGCCTCGTCCAGCTGCGGGTCGCGCCCCGCCGCGTAGTCGTCCGGCGTGGTCACGACCTCCACGTCGGGGTCGACCCCGTGGTTCTCGACGCCCCAGTCGTACCCCTCCAGCCAGAAGGCGTACTTGGGCTGGGTCACCAGCGTGCCGTCCACCAGGTGGTAGCGGCTGTCGATGCCGACCACGCCGCCCCAGGTGCGGGTGCCCACCACGGGCCCGATGCCCAGCGCCCTGATCGCGGCGTTCACGATGTCGCCGTCGGACCCGGAGAACTCGTTGGCCACGGCGACGACGGGGCCGCGCGGCGCGTCCGTGGGGTAGCTGAGCGGGCGCGAGCCGCGCGGCAGGTCCCAGCCGACGACGCGGCGCGCCAGCTTCTCCACGACGAGCTGCGAGGTGTGCCCGCCGCGGTTCTCGCGGACGTCCACGACCAGGCCCTCGCGGGCCACCTCGACGCGCAGGTCGCGGTGGATCTGCGCCCAGCCCGGCGCCTGCATGTCGGGGACGTGCAGATAGCCGAGGCGGCCCCCGGAGCGCTCGTGGACGTAGGCGCGGCGGTCCGCGACCCAGGCGTGGTAGCGCAGCGGCTCCTCGTCGTCGACGGGGACCACCACCGCGTGCCGGGGGTCGCCGCCGCCCGACGGCGAGACGGTCAGCTCGACGGGCTTGCCCGCGGTACCCGCGAGCAGCGGCCCGGGGCCCGCCACCGGGTCGACGGGCCTGCCGTCGACCGCGAGGACCGCGTCACCGGGCCGCACCGCGACACCGGGCGCGGCCAGCGGCGAGCGGGCGGCCGGGTCGGACGTCTCCGAGGGCAGCACCCGGTCGATGCGCCACAGGCCGTCCTCGCCGCGCGAGAGGTCCGCGCCGAGCAGGCCCTGCCGGGTCGCCGCGCTGCCCCCGCCGCCGCCGGGGACGACGTAGGCGTGCGAGGTGCCGAGTTCGCCGTGCACCTCCCACAGCAGGTCGACCAGGTCGTCGTGGGTGGCGACGCGGTCGAGGACGGGGCGGTAGCGCGCCAGGACGCCGTCCCAGTCGACGCCGCCCATGTCGGGCCGCCAGAAGTTGTCCCGCATGAGGCGGCCCGTCTCGGCGTACATCTGGCGCCACTCGGCGGCCGGGTCGACGGTGTGGCGGACCCGGGAGAGGTCGACGGTGATGTTCGAGTCGCTGTCCTCGTCGCCGGAGGCGCGCCGGTCGCTCGGCACCACCTTCAGCTTGCCGTCGGTCCACAGGAGCACCCGCTTGCCGTCGCCGGTGACCGCGAAGTGGTCGGCGTCGGCGGCGAGTTCCTCGACCCGGTGCTGCGCCAGGTCGTACCGCTCCAGCTCGGTCTTCGGGTCCGGGTCGGACGGCGTGGCGCGGGAGGCGCCGAGCACGCCGCGCACCGGGTGGCGCAGCCAGAGCAGGCCGTCCTTCGCGGCGCGCAGCGTGGTGTAGCGGGCGGCCTCGACGGGGAACGGCACGATGCGGTCGGCCAGTCCGTCGAAGTCGATGCGGGTGACGGGGGAACCCTCGCTGTCCGGCGTCTCGGAACCCGCGCCGTCCTGTGCCTCGAAAGGCCTGCCGTGCCGCTGGGGGCCGAACGGCGAGGGCGTGGTCGCGCCCAGCGTGATCAGGTAGGGCCGCGAGCCGCCGACGAACGCCAGGTCGAAGACGTGCTCGTCGTAGACCGGGTCGAAGGCCCGCGCGGAGAGGAACGCCAGGTGCTTGCCGTCGAGCGTGAAGGCAGGCGCGTAGTCACGGAAGCGCAGCGGGGTCGCCTCGGTGACCGAGAGGTCGGCGGTGTTGGCGAGCTTGAGCTGGCGCAGCGGGCGCGGGCCCGGGTGCGACCAGGCGAGCCAGGCCGAGTCGGGCGAGAACACGAGCCCGCTGACCTCGCCGTCCGCGCTGCGGTCGACCTCGCGGACCTCGCCGCTCTCCCGCTCGACGAGCAGCACGCGGCCGTCGTGCGAGGCGACGGCGGCGCGCGAGCCGTCCGGCGCCATGGCGAGCGCGAGGACCCGGCCGAGCTGGCCCGCGGCGAGCCTGCGGGGCGTCGCGCCGGGCGCGACCCCGGTGGCCGGGGCGAATTCGAGGGCCTCGTCGCCCTCGGCGTCGGTGACCCAGACGACGTGCTCCTCGCCCTGCACGCGGAAGGTGCGGGGCAGCCTGGCGCGCACGCCCGGCGTGGCGGCGAGCGCGCGGGCGGGCCCTTCGCGGTGCGTGACCCAGTGCACGGAGCCGCGCACGGAGACGGCACTGCCGCGCCCGGTGTGGTCGGGCTCCGCGGCGCCGAACCAGCGGGCGGCGGTGACGGGGTGCCGCTGGAGGTCGGTGCGCTGCCCGCCGAGCCGGACGTCGACGCGGCGCGGTTCGGCGCCCGACAGGTCGTCAAGGAGCCAGAGTTCGCCCGCGCAGACGTAGACGACGCGGGTCCCGTCGGTGGCGGCGTGCCGCGCGTAGAAGCCGTCCACCGGGGTGTGCCTGCGCAGTTCGGAGCCGTCGGGCAGCGAGGAGTACAGGGCACCGACGCCCTCGTGATCGGAGAGGAACGCGATCCGCTCCCCCACCCACAGCGGGTACTCGATGTTCCCTTCGATCTCCTCGTGGAGCCGTACGAAGGACGGCTCCTGGTCACCGTCGGGCCCCCGGGTCTCCCCGCCGGGCGTGCGGATCCACAACTTGCCCGCGGTGCCGCCCCGGTACCGCTTCCACCAGGCGGCCTCGCGTCCCATCGGCGCGGAGAGCAGCAGCACCTCGCCGCCGGGGCCGTGCGCGACATCGCCCACGACGCCGTACGGCAGGGTGGCCGCGGGTCCGCCGTCGAGCGGCACGGCGCGCGCCCAGGTGCGGCGCATCGACGCCTGGCCCGCCGAGGTGACCGCGAGGACCTGCCCGCCGGGCGTCCAGCCGCGCACGGCGGTCTTCCAACTGCCCCAGTACGTCAGCCGCTCGGCGGGTCCGCCGTCGACGGGCGCGACGAGCACCTCGGGCGCCCCGTCGCGGGTGGAGGTCCAGGCGACGGTCGTGCCGTCCGGGGAGATCCTGGGGTGGTTCACGGGCATGTTGTCGGCGCTGACGCGCCAGGCGCGGCCGCCGTCGAGGGGGGCGACCCAGACGTCGTCCTCAGCCGTGAACGCGGTCAACTCGCCGTGGATGTGCGGATACCGGAGATACGCGGAGTGCGCTGCCTGTGTCACGGCGTCCAGCCTAGGCAGGCTCCGGGCGGCCCGGCAGCGGTTTTGATCACTTGGCCGGGGGCCGCGCGTCCGGTGCCCGGTCTCATTTGCCCGGCAGGCAGGTGCAGGTCGGCTCGGGCGGCGGGGCGGTGGCGGTCACGGTGACGGTGGTGGTGGGTCCCGGCTGAGGGTTCTCGTGGGAGGGCGGCGGCTGGTGCGAGACGGGCGGGTTGGAGAGCTTGCCGTGCCCGCCCCCGCCGTTGTTCCCGCCGTTGTTCCCGCCGTTGTTCCCGCCGTTGCCGTTGCCGTTGCCGTTGCCGTTCCCTGAGGCGCAGTTGCCGAGGACGTCGACGCGGAACCACTGCTTGCCGTCGATCTTGGCGGTGAGACTGCCGCGGACGCAGGCGCCGTCGACGACGTCGTGCACCTTGCCCTTGATGGTGATGTCCTTGCCGTCCTTGGTCTCGCCCTGGCAGTCCACCTCCACCACGGCCTTCTTCGTCGGCTCACCGCTGCGCGGCGTGACACGGCCCTCGAACCTGCCGTTGCAGCTGAGCCACGACACGTCGGCGTGCTGCCGCTCCAGCTCCTTGGTGCCCATCTCGTCCGTGGTGAGCGCGACCGCCGAGGTGTTCAGCTGCCCGTCCACGGGATCGCACGCGGTGACGCCGAGCGCGGCCGCACCGCCGAGCGCCACGGCGTACAGAACCCGTGCACGCCGCTTCCGTACACCCCTGCCGCTTAACCGCCTCAATGCCCCCATAGGCGGCAGAGTGCCACCGTACGCGCCGACGCGGTAGACCTCTTGCGGCCATCTGTCCACCCGGGCAAGGGCGTTGGCGGGGCCGGAACCGGCTCAACCCCCGCGCGCGAGAACCGGTCAGGACCAGCGGCCCGTGCGCCCGAGCAGCAGCGCGGTCGCGGCGGTGCCCGCGGTGGACGTGCGCAGCACGCTGCGGCCGAGCCGGTAGGGCTTCGCGCCCGCCGCGGCGAAGGCCGCCAACTCGTCCGGGGACACGCCCCCTTCGGGCCCGACCACCAGGACGATGTGCCCGCTCGCCGGGAGTTCCGCGGTGGCCAGCGGCTCGCTGCCCTCCTCGTGCAGGACGGCGGCGAAGTCGGCGTCGGCGAGCAGCGCGGCGACCTGTTTGGTGGACGCCGCCTCCAGCACCTCGGGGAAGCGCACCCGGCGCGACTGCTTGCCCGCCTCGCGCGCGGTGGCCCGCCACTTGGCGAGGGCCTTGAGACCGCGCTCGCCCTTCCACTGCGTGATGCAGCGCGACGCGGCCCACGGCACCACCGCGTCCACGCCGGTCTCCGTCATGGTCTCCACGGCCAGCTCGCCGCGGTCGCCCTTGGGCAGCGCCTGTACGACGGTGACGCGGGGCGACTCCGGGGGCTCCTCGGAGTAGGAGTCCATCTTCACCACGAGCCGGTCCTTGCCCTCGGTGTCGAGGACCACGCAGTCCGCCCAGCGCCCCGCGCCGTCGGTCAGGACGACGTCCTCACCGGCGCGCAGCCGCTTCACCGAGACGGCGTGCCGCCCCTCGGGCCCGTCCAGTACGTACCGTCCGCCGGCGCCCGCGTCGAAGTGCTCGACGACGAAGACGGGGGCGGTCACGCCTCTTCCTCCTGCGCCGTGGACGTCAGCGCGGTCCGCGCCTCGGCCAGCTCGGCCACCAGGACCTCGACGAGCTGTCCCGCGGGCACCTCACGGGCGAGCCGGTGGCCCTGCCCGGCCCAGAGCGCCATGCCCTGCGCGTCACCGGCCTTGGCGGCGGCCTTGCGCAGACCGCTGGTGAGGTGGTGGACCTGGGGATAGGCGGCGGGGGCGTACGGACCGTGCTCGCGCATGAAGCGGTTGACCAGGCCGCGCGCCGGGCGCCCGGAGAACGCCCGGGTCAGCTCGGTCCGCACGAACAGCGGGTTGGTCATGGCCTGCTTGTGCAGGGGGTTCGCGCCGGACTCGGGGGTGACGAGGAAGGCCGTGCCGAGCTGCGCCGCGTCGGCGCCCGCCGCGAGCACCGCGGCGATCTGCGCGCCGCGCATCAGGCCTCCGGCGGCGACGACGGGGATCTGCACGGTCTCGCGGACCTGCGTGATCAGGGCGAGCAGTCCGATGCCCGCGCCGTCGGTCTCCGGGTTGTCCCGGTGGGTGCCCTGGTGGCCGCCCGCCTCGATGCCCTGCACGCAGACGGCGTCGGCGCCGGACCACTGGGCGGTCTGGGCCTCCTCGGGCGTGGTCACGGTGACGACGGTCAGGGTGCCGACGCGCGCGAACGCGTCGAAGACGTCGCGGGTGGGGCACCCGAAGGTGAAGGAGACCAGCGGCACCGGATCGTCGAGCAGGATCGCCAGCTTGGCGTCGTACCCGTCGTCACGCCCGCTGTCCGGGTCGCCGAGCTGCGTCTCGTACCAGGTGGCCTCACCGGCGAGCTGGCTGCGGTACACGTCGACGGCCGCGGCGTCCGCGTACTCGGGCTGCGGCATGAAGAGGTTGACGCCGAAGGGCTTCGAGGTGAGCCCCCGCAACTGTTTGATCTCCTGGTACATCCCGTCGGCGGTCTTGTACCCGGCGGCGAGGAACCCGAGCCCACCGGCCTCGGCGACGGCGGCGGCCAACTGCGGGCCGGACGCGCCACCCGCCATGGGGGCCTGCACGATCGGATGGCGGCAGAGATCGGTCAGTGCGGAGGACATGACCGCATCGTGCCACGTCCCCCACACCACAACGAATCGCACCCCGCACGCCGACGTGCAGCGCCCCGTCAGGGGCGCGGGGAACTGCGCGGCCAGCCCCCACCGGCCCGCGGAGAACGGCAAAGCCCCCCGGCACGGGAAGAACCCGTCGCCGAGGGGCAGAGGAACCCGCTCCAGGCGCTACCGCCCGTTGAACGCATCCTTGAGCCGCGAGAAAAGCCCCTGCTGCCCCGGCTGGAACTGCCCCGTGGGCCGCTCCTCGCCCCGCAGCTGCGAAAGCTCCCGCAGCACCCGCTCCTGCTCGGGATCGAGCTTGGTCGGGGTCAGGACCTCGACGTGCACGATGAGGTCACCGCGGCCGCCGCCCCGCAGATGCGTGACGCCACGGCCGTGCAGCGGCACCGACTGCCCGGACTGGGTGCCGGGCCTGATGTCGATCTCCTCCAGGCCGTCCAGCGTCTCCAGCGGCACCTTCGTGCCGAGAGCCGCGGCCGTCATCGGGATGGTGACCGTGCAGTGCAGGTCGTCGCCGCGGCGCTGGAAGACGCCGTGCGGCAGCTCGTGGATCTCCACGTACAGGTCACCGGCGGGGCCGCCGCCGGGGCCGACCTCGCCCTCGCCCGCGAGCTGGATCCGCGTGCCGTTGTCGACGCCCGCGGGGATCTTCACGGTCAGCGTCCTGCGCGACCGGATGCGGCCGTCGCCGGCGCACTCCGGGCAGGGCGTGGGCACGACCGTGCCGAAGCCCTGGCACTGCGGGCACGGGCGCGACGTCATGACCTGTCCGAGGAAGGACCGCGTGACCTGCGACACCTCGCCGCGACCGCGGCACATGTCACAGGTCTGCGCGGAGGTGCCGGGAGCGGCGCCTTCCCCGCTACAGGTCGTACACACCACGGCCGTGTCGACCTGGATGTCCTTGGTGGTGCCGAAGGCGGCCTCGTTGAGGTCGATCTCCAGACGGATCATGGCGTCCTGGCCACGGCGCGTGCGCGACCGGGGGCCACGCTGCGACGCCGTCCCGAAGAACGCGTCCATGATGTCCGAGAAGTTGCCGAAGCCACCGGCCCCGAAACCGCCCGCACCGCCGCCGCCCGCCTGGGACAGCGGGTCACCGCCGAGGTCGTAGACCTGCTTCTTCTGCGGGTCCGACAACACCTCGTACGCGGCGTTGATCTCCTTGAAGCGCTCCTGAGTCTTCGGATCCGGATTCACGTCCGGGTGAAGCTCGCGCGCCAGCCTCCGGAAGGCCTTCTTGATCTCGTCCTGGGAAGCGTCGCGGCGCACGCCGAGTACGGCGTAGTAGTCCGTGGCCACTTACGACTCCGCCAGGATCTGTCCGACGTAACGTGCCACTGCGCGTACTGCTCCCATCGTTCCCGGATAGTCCATGCGGGTCGGTCCGACCACGCCGAGTTTGGCTACTGCCTCGCTGCCCGAACCGTAGCCGACCGAGACCACGGACGTGGAGCTGAGGCCCTCATGGGCGTTCTCATGACCGATCCGTACGGCCATGCCCGAATCCTGCACCTCACCAAGCAACTTGAGGAGTACGACCTGCTCCTCGAGGGCTTCGAGGACGGGCCGGATGGTGAGGGGAAAGTCATGTCCGAAGCGGGTGAGATTGGCGGTTCCGCCGATCATCAGCCGCTCCTCGGTCTCCTCCACGAGCGTTTCGAGGAGGGTGGAGAGGACGGTCGCGACGGTGCCGCGGTCCTCCGCCTCGAAGACGTCGGGCAGGTCCTGCACGAGCTGCGGCACGTCCGCGAAGCGGCGTCCCGCGACCCTGCTGTTGAGCCGCGCCCGCAGGTCGGCGAGCGAGGTCTCGCCGAACGGCGCCGGGCAGTCGATCATGCGCTGCTCGACCCGGCCGGTATCGGTGATCAGTACGAGCATCAGCCGTGCCGGAGCCAGCGAGAGCAGCTCCACGTGCCGCACCGTCGACCGCGTGAGCGACGGGTACTGCACGACCGCGACCTGCCGGGTCAGCTGCGCGAGCAGCCGCACCGTGCGCCCCACGACGTCGTCGAGGTCGACGGCGCCGTCGAGGAAGTTCTGGATGGCCCGGCGCTCCGGCGCGGTCATCGGCTTGACGCCCGCGAGCTTGTCGACGAACAGGCGGTAGCCCTTGTCCGTCGGGATGCGCCCCGCGCTGGTGTGGGGCTGGGCGATGAACCCTTCCTCCTCCAGCGCGGCCATGTCGTTGCGGACCGTCGCGGGAGAGACCCCGAGACTGTGCCGCTCCGTCAGCGCCTTGGAGCCGACCGGCTCCTCGGTGCCTACGTAGTCGTGGACGATGGCGCGCAGCACTTCGAGCCTGCGTTCATTGAGCATCGCGCACACCTCCAGCTGTCGTACGTCGCGTCGAGCCCCGCCGAGCCCCCTTGCCTGGCACTCACCATGGGTGAGTGCCAGCTACCGAAAGGTCAGTGTACGGCCGTGAGGTACGGCCCCGGCAAGGGCGGACCCACCGAAGTCACGCATGCGTGTCAGGCAGCGGCTGCCGAACACGGCGCGTGCGGATAGCGTCACCGTATGGACGTGGCGCTGGCATGGGAAGCGGCGGGCTGGGAGCGGCTCGCACCGCGGGTGGGGCGGTGCCGCCTGCCGGTCTGGGACTGCACGGCGGGCCTCGTCGTCGGCGACGACGCGGCTCTCATGATCGAGGCGGGGTCGACCCTGGCCGAGGGCGCGGCGCTGCGGACCCGCGCCAGGGAGATCATCGGGGACGGGCGACGGGTCACGCACCTCGTGTTGACGCACCCCCACTTCGACCACGTCCTGGGGGCCGCGGCCTTCGCGGGCGTGGAGGTGTACGGGGCGGTGGGCATCGACACGGTCCTCGACAAGGGCCGTGACGAACTGCGCGCCGACGCGGTACGGCACGGAGTGGACCCGGACGCGGCGGCCGAGGCGGCCGATCTCCTGGTCCGCCCGCACCACTTGGTGTGCGGGGAGTGGACGCTCGACCTCGGCGGCGGGGTGCGGGTGCTGCTCGCCGACGTCGGCCCCGGCCACTCGGGCCACGATCTCGCGGTGCTCGTCCCGGGAGTCGACGGGAGCCGGGAGATCGTGTTCTGCGGCGACCTGGTCGAGGAGTCGGGCGAACCGCAGGCGGGACCCGACGCCGTACCCGACCGGTGGCCCGCGGCGCTCGACCGGCTGCTCGACCTGGGCGGCGAGGACGCGCTGTACGTGCCGGGGCACGGTGCGGTGGTGGATGCTGCTTTTGTCCGTGCGCAGCGCGCCACACTGGCGACCCGCTTCGGCGTGTCGTAGCGGAGCTCCTTGTCACTTTTCTTATCGTCGGCAGAATGCGCCCACCCGTCTCCCGCCACCACCCCTCCGAGGGCCCTGCGGGCCCGCAGCGCCGTCTGTACTCCGCCGATCTCACTCCCCCCTGGAAGAAGCCGAAGCCCGTGCCCGAGGTGGCGGCGGACGCCGGCCTCGTGGTCGAGGAGCTGAGCACCGGATTCTGCGGCGCGGTGATCCGCTGCGAGAAGACCGCGGAGGGGCCGACGGTGACGCTGGAGGACCGCTTCGGCAAGCACCGCGTCTTCCCGATGGCGCCCCGCGGCTTCCTCCTGGAGGGCCGCACGATCACGCTGGTCCGCCCCACCGCGGTTGCGGGCGCTCCGCCCGTACGTCCCTCACGCACCGCCTCAGGATCGGTGGCCGTACCCGGGGCGCGGGCCAGGGTCGCCCGCGCGGGACGCATCTACGTGGAGGGCCGCCACGACGCCGAACTCGTCGAGCGGGTCTGGGGCGACGACCTGCGCATCGAGGGCGTCGTCGTCGAGTACCTGGAGGGCATCGACGACCTGCCCGCGATCGTCGCGGAGTTCCGGCCGGGCCCCGACGCCCGCCTCGGCGTCCTCGTCGACCACCTGGTCCCCGGCTCCAAGGAGTCCCGCATCGCGGCGGAGATCTCCACGTCGGACGCGCTGGTGGTGGGCCACCCGTACATCGACGTGTGGGAGGCGGTGAAGCCCGCGTCGGTCGGCATCGCGGCGTGGCCGCGGGTGCCGCGCGGGCAGGACTGGAAGACGGGCGTCTGCCGGGCCCTCGGCTGGCCGGAGAACACGGGGGCGGCGTGGCAGCGGATCCTGGGCTCGGTGCGCAGCTACCGGGATCTTGAGCCGGAGCTTCTCGGACGGGTGGAAGAGTTGATCGACTTCGTCACGGAGTAACTGGCCCCTGGGCCTCGGACGACATCCCCGCGGATGCCTGAGCCCCGGCCTCTCGGACACGCCCCTGCGGATGCCCGAGCCCAATCCCCTCCGCGCGGAGCACGTCCCTGGCGGGACACGCACCCGGTCCCCTCCGCGCGGAGCGCCCCTCCAAAACCAATCCCGCCGCTCCGCGGTGGCCATCCCCACCCGCCCACCCGAATCTCCGCACCGAACCACCCCAGCAGGAACACGCCCGGCCCTCCCAGCACCGATCACGCCCCTCCACGGACACGCGCCCCGGCCCTCCCCCACCGAACGCCCCCGCAGAGACGCGCCCGCCCAGTCCACAGCGACCGCACCCCACGCACTGCCCACCCACCCACCCGCAGACGCCGACGGCGCCCCACCCCCACAGGAGACTCACACCGTCCGGGTGGGAGTACGGGTGGAGCGGGTGGGTGAAGGGGCCGCCCGGAGGGCGGAAAGGGGGCGACGCCGAGTTGACGGGTGGCACCGACGCCGGACGACCCGGGCACACCAAGCCAACAGGAACACAACCTCTGCCCCAGCCCCGCGCAGCGGCACTCAGTCCACCAGCCCCCGAACCACCCCGTCCGCCAACAACCGCCCCCGAAGCGTCAACACAGCCCGCCCCTCCCCGAAGGGCCCCTCCTCCAGGAGCCCGTCCGCCAGCGCCCCCCGCGCAGCGGCGAGTCCGGCCGGGCGGAGGAGGGACAGCGGGCAGCCGTCACGGAGGCGGAGTTCGAGGAGGATCCGCTCGACCCGTCGGTCCTCGTCCGCGAGGACCTCCCGGCCCGCACCGGGCGACCGCCCCTCCGCGAGGGCGGCCGCGTACGCACCGGGGTGCTTGACGTTCCACCACCGCACCCCGCCCACATGGCTGTGGGCCCCCGGCCCGGCCCCCCACCAGTCGGCCCCGCGCCAGTACAGCTCGTTGTGCAGACAGCGACCCGCCTCGGAGGTGGCCCAGTTGGACACCTCGTACCAGTCGAAGCCCGCCCGCCCGAGGATCTCCTCGGCGATGAGGTACCGGTCCGCGTGGACGTCGTCGTCGGTCATCGGGACCTCGCCGCGCCGGATCCGGCGGGCCAGCTGCGTGCCCTCCTCGACGATCAGCGCGTAGGCGCTGATGTGGTCGGGCCCGGCGCCGAGGGCCGCGTCGAGGGAGGCCCGCCAGTCGTCGTCGGTCTCCCCCGGAGTGCCGTAGATCAGGTCGAGGTTCACGTGCTCGAACCCCGCCGCCCGCGCCTCGGCGACGCACGCCTCGGGCCGGCCCGGCGTATGCGTGCGGTCGAGCACCTTCAGGACGTGCTGCCTGGCGCTCTGCATGCCGAAGGAGATCCGGTTGAAGCCACCGGCCCGCAACTCGGCCAGGTACGCCGGATCGACCGACTCCGGGTTCGCCTCGGTGGTGATCTCCGCGTCGTCCGCGAGGCCGAACTCATCCCGTACGGCCGCCAGCATGCGCACCAGATCGCCGGCCGCGAGCAGCGTGGGCGTACCCCCGCCGACGAAGACGGTCCGCACCGGGCGCGGGTCGTCGCCGAGCACCTTCCTGGCCAGGCGCACCTCGTCGACCAGGGTGTCCGCGTAGTTGTCGCGCGAGGCGAGCACGCCGCCGGAGCCGCGCAGCTCGGTCGCCGTGTAGGTGTTGAAGTCGCAGTAGCCGCAGCGCGTGGCGCAGTACGGGACGTGGAGGTAGAAGCCGAGCGGGCGCGCGGCCGCGCCGTCCAGGGCGGACGCGGGCAGCGCGCCGTCCTCGGGCATGGGCTCACCATCGGGCAGTGCGGAAGGCATACCTTCCATTGTCCCGCACCGCGGGAACCCTCACCGCGCCTGCAGCACCAGCAACGCCATGTCGTCGTCCGGCGGCCGTTCCGAGAACTCGTGCACGAGCCGCCTGATCCGCTCCGCCACGAGCTCCGCGTCGAGCCCCGCACACCCGGCGAGCGCCTGGGCGAGCCCGTCGGCGTCGTCGAACTGGAGGCGTCCCTGGCGGCGCTCGGTCACCCCGTCGGTGACGCACAGGAGCGTGTCGCCGGTCCGCAGCTCGAACGCCTCGCTCGTGTACGTCACGTCGTCGACGACGCCGAGCAGCATCTGCGGACTGGCCGCGGGCCGCACCTCGCCCTCGGGCGAGAGCAGCAGCGGCAGCGGGTGCCCCGCGCACGCCACCGTGCAGCGGACGCCGCCTTCGAAGGGGACCAGTTCGCCGTAGAGGAGCGAGAGGAAGCGTGAGGTGGGTCCCTCGGACGGCACGCCCTGGCCGCCCGCGACGGCGACGACCGCGGCCGCGGCGGCCGCCGCCTCCGCCGCGTCGTCGAGCAGGAGCTGGTTGAGGTGGCTGAGCACCTCCGCGACCTGGTACCCCTCGCGGGCCAGCAGCCGCAGCCAGGGGCGGGCGAGGCCGATGACGACGGCGGCCTCGGGGCCCTTGCCCTGGACGTCGCCGAGCGCGAAGCACCAGCGCCCGTCGCCCGCCTGGAACACGTCGTAGAAGTCGCCGCCGGGACCGCCCTGGTCCCGTGGCTCGTACACGAGGCCGCTCTCCACGCCGGGGATCTCCGCGATCCGGCTGGGCAGCAGTCCGCGTTGCAGGATCTGGCTGATGGTGGCCTGTCTCTGATAGCGACGGGCGGCGCTGATGGCGAGCGCGACCCGGCGGCTGAAGTCCTCGACGAGGCCGGTGACCTCGTCGGGGAAGCGCACGAGCCCGGCCCTGCCGATCACCAGCGTGCCGAGCACCCGGCCGCCCGCGGTGAGGCGGTACGCGAGCGCGGCGCCCGAGCTCTCGCCGGTGAGCGCGGCGCCGGGCCAGGGCACGGGGTAGGCGCCGCCCGCGGCGAGCGGCAGCCGCGGCGGGTCCTTCTCCAGGACGCGGCGCAGTTCCTCTATCCGGTGCTCGCTGGTGTGCCAGACGCGGGCGAGCCGCTCGCCGGCCCCGCCGCCCACCGCGGCCCGGCCCGGTCCCTCCGCCGCGTCGTCGAGCCAGACCGCGCACCAGTCCGCGAGCCGCGGCACCAGCAGCTGTCCGGCGAGGGCGGCCACCAGGTCCTCGTCGAACTGGCCGGCGAGCAGGTCGGACGCCTCGGCGAGGAAGGAGAGCGCGCCCCGGTTGATCCAGTCCGTGTCGTGCGTGGCGCGCTTGGGCAGCGGGGCGAGGATCTCGGCGGCGCGCAGCCCGCGTTGCAGCGCCTGTTCACTCGCGTACGTCTCGATGTCCTGCACGGCCTGCACGCCGTCGACGGGCAGCCGGGCCCAGACGGTCTTGGTGCCCGTGCGGTAGGTGATGCCCCAGGAGTCGGAGAGGGTGGCGACGAGGTGCAGGCCGCGGCCGTACTCCGGAGTGCCGGGCGGCGGCGGGCCCTGTTCACCGCGCACCGCGCGCGAGGGGTGGTGATCGGACACCTCGATGACGAGGGTCTCGGCGTCCTCGCCCGGCGCCGCCTCGTCGAGGCGGCAGAGCAGCTCGACGGCCGTGCCCGCGTGCACGACGGCGTTGGTCACCAACTCGCTGACCAGGAGCACCGCGTCGTCGGCGAGGCGGTCGGTGACGCCCGCGGCGGCGGGCACGCCCAGCTCGGTCCAGTCGGCGAGCGCGGCGCGCACGAATTTGCGCGCGGCGGCGGGCGCCAGCGGGTTTCCTGGCAGCGATGTGCGCACCACCGCCGACGGCCCCGGGGTGGGGCCAGAGTTGGCGGAGGAACGGAACGCGGTCTCCCGTTGCGTCGGAATGGACCCCACTGTGCGGCTCCTGAGCAGTTCGGGCGAATACGCCTCAGGCGACACCCACAGAGTGACAGACTGGCCACGCCCATAAGCACCGAGTTACTGAAGTGGGCCGCTATGAGTGAGAACAGTGCTATGCCCGCGCTCCGCCATGGCAAGATTCCGGCACCTGCGCAGACCAGGACCTCCACCGCGGCGCCGCCAGGCTCACCCGGTGGCGCGGCCGCGAGCCCTGTGGTGGCCACCGAGGCGGAGCTGCGCCCGCTGCTCGCCGCCATGCGGGCGGCGCGCGACGGGGACTTCTCCAAGGTAGCGCCCGTGGGCGAGGGCATGACGGCCGAGCTGTACGCCACGCTGAACGAGATGCTCGACCGCTCGCTGCACTTCGACGGCGAACTCGTGCGCGTACGCCGGGAGATCATCCGGCACGGCCGCCTCGACGAGCGGTTCTCGCCGAGCCCCGGGCAGGGCAGGTGGGCCGCGCGCGTCCAGGAGATCAACACGCTGCTCGACTCGCTGGTCGCCCCCGCGGCCAACGCCACCCGGGTCCTGAACGCGGTGGCGGGCGGCGATCTCACCCAGCGTGTCGACCTGCACGACGGCACCCGCGAACTGAGGGGCGATCTGCGCCGTTTGGGCCGCGCCGTCAACACGATGGTCGATCAGCTGTCCCTCTTCACGGGAGAGGTCACCCGCGTCGCCCGCGAGGTGGGTACGGAGGGGCGTCTCGGGGGGCGCGCCAAGGTGCGGGGCCTGTCAGGCAGTTGGCGGGACGTGACCGAGGCCGTCAACACGATGGCGGCGCGGCTGACCGCACAGGTGCGCGACATCGCCCTGGTGACCACGGCGGTGGCGCAGGGCGACCTGACCCGCACGGTCACCGTGGAGGCGACGGGCGAGCTGCTCGAACTGAAGCTCACCGTGAACACGATGGTGGAGCAGCTCTCCGCGTTCGCCGCCGAAGTGACGCGTGTGGCGCGTGAGGTGGGTACGGAGGGTCAGCTCGGCGGGCGCGCGCAGGCGCGTGGCGTGTCGGGCGTCTGGAAGGACCTCACCGACAACGTCAACTTCATGGCGTCGAACCTCACCTCCCAGGTCCGCAACATCGCCCAGGTCACCACCGCCGTGGCCAACGGCGACCTGAGCCAGAAGATCACCGTGGACGCCCGGGGCGAGATCCTGGAGCTGAAGTCGACGGTGAACACGATGGTCGACCAGCTCTCCGCCTTCGCCGACGAGGTCACCCGCGTCGCCCGCGAGGTCGGCACCGAGGGCAACCTGGGCGGGCGCGCCCAGGTGCGTGGCGTGTCGGGCGTCTGGAAGGACCTCACCGACAACGTCAACTTCATGGCCGACAACCTCACCTCCCAGGTGCGCAACATCGCGCTCGTGTCGACGGCCGTCGCGCAGGGCGACCTCGGCAAGAAGATCACCGTCGAGGCGAAGGGCGAGATCCTCGAACTGAAGTCGACGATCAACACGATGGTCGACCAGCTCTCCGCCTTCGCCGACGAGGTCACCCGCGTCGCCCGCGAGGTCGGCACCGAGGGCAACCTCGGCGGCCAGGCCCAGGTCCGCGGCGTCTCCGGCGTGTGGAAGGACCTCACCGACAACGTCAACTTCATGGCGTCGAACCTCACCTCCCAGGTCCGCAACATCGCCCAGGTCACCACCGCCGTCGCCAACGGCGACCTGTCCAAGATGATCACCGTCACGGCGCGCGGCGAGATCCTGGAGCTGAAGGACACCGTCAACACGATGGTGGAACAGCTGCGCGCGTTCGCCGACGAGGTGACCCGCGTGGCCCGCGAGGTCGGCACCGACGGCCGGCTCGGCGGCCGCGCCCAGGTCCTCGGCGTCTCCGGCGTCTGGAAGGACCTCACCGACAACGTCAACTACATGGCGGACAACCTCACCGGGCAGGTCCGCAACATCGCGCAGGTCGCGACCGCCGTGGCCCAGGGCGACCTCTCCAAGAAGATCGACGTGGACGCGCGCGGCGAGATCCTGGAGCTGAAGACCACCATCAACACCATGGTGGACACGCTGTCCTCGTTCTCCTCCGAGGTCACCCGCGTGGCCCGCGAGGTCGGCTCCGAGGGCCAACTGGGCGGCCAGGCCCGGGTGGAGGGCGTGTACGGCACGTGGAAGCGCCTGACGACGAACGTGAACGAGCTGGCGCTGAACCTGACCACCCAGGTGCGCGCCATCGCCGAGGTCGCCTCCGCCGTGGCCCAGGGCGACATGACCCGCGCCATCACGGTCGAGACGCGCGGCGAGGTCTCCGAGCTCAAGGACAACATCAACCTCATGGTCTCCAACCTGAGGGAGACCACCCGCGCCAAGGACTGGCTGGAGTCCAACCTGGCCCGTCTCGCGGGCCTGATGCAGGGCCACCGCGACCTGATGGAGGTCGCCGACCTGATCCTGCGCGAGCTGACCCCGCTGGTGAACGCGCAGTACGGAGCGTTCTTCCTGGCCGACCCGGACACGGCGGAGGCTCCGGCGCCCACCCAGGTCACCGCGAAGGGCCTCGCCTTCATCGCCGGGTACGGCTCCGCGCAGGGCTCGGTCGTCGACACCGGCGGCATGCCCGCGCAGGGTCTCGTACGTCAGGCGGCCCTGGAGAAGAAGCGCATCCTGGTGGAGGAGGTGCCCCCGGAGTACATCAAGATCCATTCGGGGCTCGGGGACGCCGCGCCCGCCACCGTCGTGATCATCCCGATCCTCTTCGAGGACAAGCTCCTCGGCGTGATCGAGCTGGCCACGTTCTCCCGCTTCTCCGACGTCCACCTGGCCTTCTTCGACCAGTTCGTGAACACCATCGGCGTCGCGATCAACACGATCATCGCCAACTCCCGTACGGAATCGCTGCTCGGCGAGTCCCAGCGCCTGGCCACCCAGCTCCAGGAGCGCTCGGACGAACTCCAGCGCCAGCAGGCCGAGTTGCGCCGCTCCAACGCCGAACTGGAGGAGAAGGCGGCGCTCCTTGCCACCAGCTCCCAGTACAAGTCGGAGTTCCTGGCGAACATGTCGCACGAGCTGCGCACCCCGCTGAACTCGCTGCTCATCCTGGCCAGGCTGCTCTCCGACAACCCCGACAACCACCTCTCCGACCAGGAGGTGCAGTTCGCGACGACGATCCACCGCTCGGGATCCGACCTCCTCCAGCTCATCAACGACATCCTGGACCTCTCGAAGATCGAGGCGGGCCGGATGGACGTACGCCCCAAGAAGCTCCCGCTCATCAAGGTCCTCGACTACGTGCACGCGACATTCCGCCCGCTCACGCTCGACCGGGGCCTGGCGTTCGACGTGTCGGTCGGCGAGGACGTGCCGCGCGAGATGTTCTCCGACGAGCAGCGCCTCCAGCAGATCCTGCGCAACCTCCTGTCGAACGCGGTCAAGTTCACCTCGGCGGGCCGCGTGGAGCTGCGCGTCAGCCGCGTCAAGGACACCTCGGGCGAGCGGATCCTGCACGACAACGACGACCTGCTCTGCTTCGCCGTCAGGGACACCGGCATCGGCATCCCCTCCGAGCAACTCCCGGTCATCTTCGAGGCGTTCCAGCAGGCCGACGGCACCACCAACCGCAAGTACGGCGGCACGGGGCTCGGCCTCTCCATCAGCCGGGAGATCGCGGGCCTGCTCGGCGGCCGCATCACCGCCGAGAGCCACCCCGGCCAGGGCTCGACCTTCTCGCTGTACGTCCCCGTCGTCCACCCGGGCCACGGCGCCGCCGCCGTCGCCTACGCCGCCTCGCGCACCCAGCACCTGCCCGAGCCCATGGAACATGCCGCGCTGCGCCCGCACACCACCCTGGAGCCCGACGACAGCTGGCCCACCCCGACCAAGCTGGAGGAGTGGAAGGAGGGGCGCGCGGGCCGCATACTGCCGGGTCGCAGGGTGCTCATCGTCGACGACGACATCCGCAACGTCTTCGCGCTCACGCACGTCCTGAGCCGCGTCGGCATGCCCGTCCTCTACGCGGAGAACGGGCGCGAGGGCATCGAGACCCTGGAGCGCAATCCCGACGTCGACATCGTCCTGATGGACATCATGATGCCGGAGATGGACGGCTACGAGACCATGGCAGCCATCCGCCGCAGCCCCCGCTGGCGGGGCCTGCCCATCGTCGCCCTCACCGCGAAGGCGATGCCCGGGGACCGTGAGAAGGCCATTTCCCAGGGCGCCACCGACTACGTACCCAAACCCGTGGATGTGGATCAATTGCTCGGCGTCATCTGTGCCCTCCTGGACCCCGAGGGCTCGGCCACCACCGATCAGGCCGCCTCCCCCGATTCAGAATCCGTCGCCGCGGAGCAGCCGGACCACCCTTCAGGAGAGAGCGCTGTTCCGCCGGCAACCGAGTGAGGCACCGTCATCATGAGTGCAGAGGCCACGACCGACAACCGTGCGAGCATCCTCCTCGTCGACGACATGGAGGACAATCTGATGGCCCTCGAAGCGGTCCTCGGGTCGTTGAACGAGCCGCTGGTGCGCGCCCGTTCGGGCGAGGAAGCCATGAAAGCGATCCTGAGGCAACGATTCGCCGTGATCCTCCTCGACGTACGGATGCCGGGGATGGACGGCTTCGAGACCGCGTCGAACATCAAGCGCCTCGACCAGACCAAGGACGTGCCCATCATCTTCCTGACGGGCACCGACAACGACGCCGGTTACGCCTTCCGCGGTTACGCGACGGGCGCCGCCGACTACCTCACCAAACCCTTCGACCCCTGGGTACTGCGCGCCAAGGTCACCGTCTTCCTCGAACTGCACCGCAAGAACCGGCAGTTGGAGCGGATACTGGCCCGCGAGCAGCGCCAGTTCGACGAGCTGTCGGCCCGCCTCTCCGCGATCGAGACCCATATGTCGGCCAGCAGCCTCAAGGACGTCCTCGAACTACGCCGCCACGTGACCCACATGGAGGAGCTCGTGCAGGAAATGCGCCGCGGGCGGGGCATCTGACCGAACAGACACCCCGCCCGCGTACGACGATCAGGCTCGCGCCCGACGCGCCACGGCCGCCCCGCCGGGCTCAGGCCTCGCGCGAGCCCGCGTACATGTCCTCGATCAGGTGCTTGTACTCCCGCTCCACCACCGGGCGCTTCAGCTTCAGGCTGGGCGTCAGCTCGCCGTGCTCGACGTCGAGGTCACGCGGCAGGAGGCGGAACTTCTTGATGGTCTGCCAGCGCTGGAGCCCCTCGTTGAGCTCCTTCACATAGCCCTCGATGAGCTCGACCGTGACCGGGGCCGCGCACACCTCGGCGTACGACTTGCCCGACAGGCCGTTCTCCTTGGCCCAGTCGAGGATCGCGGGCTCGTCCAGGGAGATCAGCGCGGTGCAGAAGTTCCGGTCGGCGCCGTGCACCAGGATGTTCGAGACATACGGACACACGGCCTTGAACTGGCCCTCGACCTCGGCCGGCGCGATGTACTTGCCGCCGGACGTCTTGATGAGGTCCTTCTTGCGGTCGGTGATCCGCAGATAGCCGTCGACGGACAGCTCGCCGATGTCCCCGGTGTGGAACCAGCCGTCGGACTCCAGGACCTCGGCGGTCTTCTCGGGCAGCCGGTGGTAGCCCTCCATGATGCCGGGGCCGCGCAGCAGGATCTCGCCGTCGTCCGCGATGCGCACCTCGGTGCCGGGCAGCGGCTTGCCGACGGTGCCGGTGCGGTAGGCCTCCCCCGGGTTAACGAAGGAGGCCGCGGAGGACTCGGTCAGCCCGTAGCCCTCCAGGATGTGAATCCCGGCGCCGGCGAAGAAGTAACCGATGTCCGGCGCGAGCGCCGCGGAGCCCGACACCGCGGCCCGCAGCCGCCCGCCGAACGCCTCGCGCAGCTTGGAGTAGACGAGCGCGTCGGCGACCTTGTGCTTGGCGCCGAGCCCGAAGGGCACGGAGGCGGTGCCGGTCCTGCGGAAGTTGTCCTGGCTGGCCTTGGCGTGCTCGCGGGCGACCTCGGCGGCCCACTGGAAGATCTTGTACTTGGCCCCGCCGCCGGCCCGCGCCTTGGCCGCGACGCCGTTGTAGACCTTCTCGAAGATGCGCGGCACGGCGGCCATGTACGTCGGCTGGACCACCGGCAGATTCTCGATGATCTTGTCCACGCGGCCGTCGACCGCGGTGACGTGCCCGAGGTCGATGTGCGCGGAGGTCAGCACCTTGCCGAAGACGTGCGCGAGCGGCAGCCACAGGTACTGCACGTCGTCGGGCCCGAGCAGCCCGGTCGCCACGATGGCCTTCGCCATGTACGACCAGTTGTCGTGCGGCAGCCGCACGCCCTTGGGCTTGCCCGTGGTGCCCGAGGTGTAGATGAGGGTGGCCAGCTGGTCGGCGGTGATCGCCCCGACCCGCTCCTTGACGAGCTCCGGGTTCTGTTCGAGGAGCGCGGCACCGCGCAGCTCCAGCTCGGCGAGGGTGAGCACCCAGCCGTCGGGGTCGCTCTCGTCCTTGGTGACGCCCTCGGAGTCGAACACCACCACGTGCCGCAGCTCGGGCAGCTCGCCCCGCTTCTCGCGCGCCTTGGCGAGCTGCGCCGCGTCCTCGGCGATGAGTACGCGGCTCTCGGAGTCGGCCAGGATGTAGGCGGACTCCTCGGCGTTGGTCTGCGGGTAGACGGTCGTGGTGGCCGCGCCCGCGCACATGATGCCGAGGTCGGCGAGGATCCACTCGATCCGCGTCGCGGAGGCGAGGGCGACGCGGTCCTCGGGGTTCAGGCCCAGGTCGATCAGGCCCGCGGCGATCGCGTTGACCCGCTGGGCGGTCTCCGCCCAGCTGAGCGACTTCCACTCGTCGGGGCCCGTGCCGGAGGCCGCCGGCACGGGATAGCGGTAGGCCTCGGCATCCGGCGTGGCCGCCACGCGCTCCAGGAAGAGATGCGCCACGGAGGGCGGACGGTTCTCGATCAAGGTCTGTGTGTCGCTCACGACATCCTCCGGGCCCACGGCAGTGCGGCGAACTGGCTGGCGGCTGCTTCTTACGTCCCTGTCGGCTACTTGTTTAACTTGCGAGTAACCTACGAGCAGTGATCAGAGTAGAGCGCCGACGCCCGGTGCGTAAGGGGCTTCTGCCTGTCACTTCCTACAGACAACCCCTACGGAAAGGGCCCGCCGCGCCGAGGCGCCGCGGGCCCGTTCCGGCCTGCTGTGACGTGGGGGCGGCCGGGCCGCACTCCCCGCCGGAGCTACTTCTTCGCCTTGCCGGGACCGCTGTCGTCGCTGGAGAGCACCGCGATGAAGGCTTCCTGCGGCACCTCGACGGAGCCGACCATCTTCATGCGCTTCTTGCCCTCCTTCTGCTTCTCCAGGAGCTTGCGCTTACGCGAGATGTCACCGCCGTAGCACTTGGCGAGGACGTCCTTGCGGATGGCGCGGATGGTCTCGCGGGCGATGACCCGGGAACCGATCGCGGCCTGCACGGGCACCTCGAAGGCCTGCCGCGGGATCAGCTCGCGCAGCTTGGCCACCAGGCGCACGCCGTACGCGTACGCGGCGTCCTTGTGCGTGACCGCGGAGAAGGCGTCGACCTTGTCGCCGTGCAGCAGGATGTCGACCTTGACGAGCTGCGCCGACTGCTCGCCCGTGGGCTCGTAGTCCAGCGAGGCGTAACCGCGGGTCTTTGACTTCAGCTGGTCGAAGAAGTCGAAGACGATCTCGGCGAGCGGCAGCGTGTAGCGGATCTCGACGCGGTCCTCGGAGAGGTAGTCCATGCCGAGCATGACGCCGCGCCGGTTCTGGCAGAGCTCCATGATCGAGCCGATGAACTCGCTGGGGGCGAGGATCGTGGCGCGCACGACGGGCTCGTAGACCTCGTCGATCTTGCCCTCGGGGAACTCGCTGGGGTTGGTCACCGTGTGCTCGGTGCCGTCCTCCATGATCACGCGGTAGACCACGTTCGGAGCGGTGGCGATGAGGTCGAGACCGAACTCGCGCTCGAGCCGCTCACGGATCACGTCGAGGTGGAGCAGACCCAGGAAGCCCACGCGGAAGCCGAAGCCGAGTGCGGCGGAGGTCTCCGGCTCGTAGACGAGCGCGGCGTCGTTGAGCTGGAGCTTGTCCAGGGCCTCGCGCAGGTCCGGGTACTCCGAGCCGTCCAGCGGATACAGACCCGAGAAGACCATCGGCTTCGGGTCCTTGTAGCCGCCGAGCGCCTCGGTCGCGCCCTTGTGCAGGGAGGTGATCGTGTCACCGACCTTGGACTGACGGACGTCCTTCACGCCGGTGATGATGTAGCCCACCTCGCCGACGCCGATGCCGTCGGCCGGGGTCATCTCCGGCGAGGAGACGCCGATCTCCAGGAGCTCGTGGGTGGCGCCGGTGGACATCATCCGGATCCGCTCACGCTTGTTGAGCTGGCCGTCGACCACACGCACGTACGTCACGACACCGCGGTAGGAGTCGTAGACCGAGTCGAAGATCATCGCGCGGGCCGGGGCGTCCTTGACGCCGACCGGCGCCGGGACCTCGGCGACGACCTTGTCGAGCAGCGCCTCGACGCCCATGCCGGTCTTCGCGGAGACCTTCAGGACGTCCTCGGGCTCACAGCCGATGAGGTTGGCGAGCTCCTCGGAGAACTTCTCCGGCTGCGCGGCCGGCAGGTCGATCTTGTTCAGTACGGGGACGATCTTGAGGTCGTTCTCCATCGCCAGGTAGAGGTTGGCGAGAGTCTGCGCCTCGATGCCCTGGGCCGCGTCGACCAGGAGGATCGTGCCCTCACAGGCCGCGAGCGAACGCGAGACTTCATACGTGAAGTCCACGTGGCCCGGGGTGTCGATCATGTTCAGGATGTGCGTACTGCCTTGGTCGGGGCCCTCCGAAGGGGCCCAGGGCAGACGCACCGCCTGTGACTTGATCGTGATGCCGCGCTCGCGCTCGATGTCCATGCGGTCGAGATACTGAGCACGCATCTGCCGCTGATCCACCACACCGGTGAGCTGGAGCATGCGGTCGGCGAGCGTGGACTTGCCGTGGTCGATGTGCGCGATGATGCAGAAATTGCGGATCAGCGCCGGGTCCGTACGGCTCGGCTCGGGCACATTCTTAGGGGTCGCGGGCACGCAGGGTCCTGTCTCTTGAGGCGCCTGTCGCCTCGGGTCGGATCTATACGTAGGTTCCATCGTCCCATGGGCGGAGCACTGCGCTCGGTTTGGGCCGGTCCGAGACCGGCTGGTACCGTGGACAGCTGTGTCTCCTAGCCCTCTCAGACTTCGAGACGCGTGTCATAACACTCATCTGCGGATCCTCCGCAGAACCTGAACCTGAAAAGGCTCTTTCGTGGCGAACATCAAGTCCCAGATCAAGCGGATCAAGACCAACGAGAAGGCGCGTCAGCGCAACAAGGCGGTCAAGTCTTCGCTGAAGACCGCGATCCGCAAGGCCCGCGAGGCCGTTGCCGCCGGTGACACCCAGAAGGCCGCCGAGCTCACGCGTGAGGCCACGCGCCAGCTCGACAAGGCCGTCTCCAAGGGCGTCATCCACAAGAACCAGGCCGCCAACAAGAAGTCGGCGCTTGCTTCGAAGGCCGCGTCCCTCTAAGGCGTCTCTCAGGGCGAAAGCCCTTGGCCCCGGTTCGCCGGGGCGCTGATCAATCCTCCCGCGAGGGTAATTCGAGCCCTCTACCTCGAATCGCGGACAGACCACGCAGTACGCCACGCTGCGACGATGCCCCCGGACCCACTCCGGGGGCATTGCTGTGTCCGGGGGCGTCTTGAGGGGGCGCCCCTTCAGGGGCGCGGGCGTCCTTGGCGGCGCGGGCGTCGCCAGGGGCGCGGGGGGGGGTGTCTTTAGGGGCGCGGAGAACTGCGCGGCGAGCCACGACGGGCCCGCGGAGAACGAGCCACCCGGCCCGGCCCGGCCCGCAGGGCCTAGCGCCGACCGGAGCGCGCCGCTCGGGCGATGGTCACGACGGCCTTCTCCAGCGCGTACTCCGGATCGTCACCGCCGCCCTTGACCCCCGCGTCAGCCGCCGCGCAGGCCCGCAGAGCCACCGCTACCCCGTCGGGAGACCACCCCCTCATCTGCTGCCGGACCCGGTCGATCTTCCAGGGCGGCATGCCCAGCTCTCGGGCGAGGTCGGCGGGACGCCCGCCCCTCGCGGAGGACAGCTTCCCGATCGCCCGCACGGCCTGCGCCAACGCACTGGTGATCAGCACGGGGGCGACACCGGTCGACAGCGACCAGCGCAACGCTTCGAGCGCCTCGGCGGCCCGGCCCTCGACGGCCCGGTCGGCCACCGTGAAGCTGGAGGCCTCCGCCCGGCCCGTGTAGTACCGGCCGACGATCGCCTCGTCGATCGTGCCCTCGATGTCCGACGTCAGCTGCGAGGCCGCGGAGGCGAGCTCGCGCAGGTCGCTGCCGATCGAGTCCACCAGGGCCTGGCACGCCTCGGGGGTGGCCGAGCGGCCCAGGGTGCGGAATTCGTTCCGCACGAACGAGAGCCGTTCCGCGGGCTTGGTCATCTTGGGGCAGGCGACCTCGCGGGCCCCCGCCTTGCGCGCGGCGTCGAGCAGGGCCTTGCCCTTGGCGCCACCCGCGTGCAGCAGGACGAGGGTGATCTCCTCGACGGGCGCGCCGAAGTACGCCTTCACGTCCTTGACCGTGTCAGCCGAGAGGTCCTGCGCGTTCCGCACGACGACGACCTTGCGCTCGGCGAAGAGCGACGGGCTCGTCAGCTCGGCGAGCGTGCCGGGCTGCAACTGGTCGGGGGTGAGGTCGCGCACGTCCGTGTCCGCGTCGGCGGCGCGGGCGGCCGCGACCACCTGCTGCACGGCGCGGTCGAGGAGCAGGTCCTCCTGCCCCACGGCGAGCGTGAGAGGAGCGAGCGGATCTGACTTGTCGGCGTTTTCTGTCTTCCTGGCCATCGCGGTCAAGCATCCCACGCGGCACTGACAGCCCGTCCCGTACGGCGATTCCGACCGGCTCCCCGCCCGCCCTTCCCGGTAGCGGAGAATGGTCGCGTGAACGACGTACGACATGTCCTGGTGCTGCCCGACCGCGATGCCGCGGAGGAAGTCGCCGAAGAGCTGCCCGACCGTTTCGGTGTCGCCGAGGAACCCCAGCTGGTGCGCGACGCCCTGGCCGGCGAGGACGACGCCGAGGACGCCCAGTGGCTGGTCGTGGTCGAGGACCCCGAGTCCCGCCTCGACCGGGCCGCCCTCGACGAACTGGCGGCGGAGCACGAGGGCTGGCTGGAGGCCCCCTGACGCCGCGCCCGGTCAGCTCTTGGGGATGACCTGGACGGTCAGCTCTTGGGGATCACCTGGATGTCGAGGTCGATCGTGATGCTGTGCCCCACGGCCGCGATGCCGCGCGCCAGCATCGTCTGCCAGGTGATCGTGAAGTCGTCGCGGTGCAGCTCGGTGGTGGCGCGGCAGGCGACGCGGGTCTCGCCCTCCAGCCCCTGACCGACCCCGAGGTACTCGGTGTCGAGCGTGACCGTGCGCGTCACTCCGTGCAGCGTCAGACCGCCCGAGATCGCCCAGCGGCTGCCGCCCTTGTGCACGAAGCGGTCGCTGTAGAACTCCATCGTCGGGAAGCGCTCCACGTCCAGGAAGTCACCCGACCGTAGGTGGTCGTCGCGCATCTTGACCGCGGTGTCGATGGAGGCCGCGTCGATGACGACGTGCATGGCGGAGTCCTCCATGCGCTCCCCCACGCGGATGGCGCCAGCGAAGCTGTTGAACCGGCCGTGGATGCGGGCCAGGCCGATGTGCCGCGCGGTGAAGGCGACGGAGGAGTGCATGGGGTCGACGTCCCAGTCACCGGGCTCGGGCAGCGCGGGAGGCTGGGCGACCTGGAGCATGACGTCGCCCAGCGAGGCATGCGCGCCCTCCCCGACCGTGGCGCTCGCCCGGTACGGGGTGAACCCCTCCGCCGAGACCGCCAGCCGGTAGTCCCCGGCCGGCACGGTCGTGACGAACGAGCCGAACGGGTCCGTGCCGCCGGTGACCACCTTGCGCCCCGCGGCATCACTGACGGCCAACTCCGCGTTCCGCACCGGCTCGTTGACCGGGTCGAGGACCCGGCAGCTGAGCACCCCCGCGCTCGCCGGCACCGGCACCGCCGACAAAGGCCCCGTCCGAGCTGCCCTGTTCGTACGGTTTCCCAGCCATCGGCCGAACACCTGCGACACCCCCGCGCTACGTCATCACCTGCACACTGCAACGATTAGGCATTCGATCACCGTTGCGGCATTCGATGCAACACGGCCCCACATCACAGCAATGCTGTCGATGCGCTGCAAGTGTCATGAGTAGCCCGAATTGATCGCCCCTTCCCACGTTTCAGCAGGTCGCGCCGGGGTTCCCCGCGGTAGCAGCCACTCCTGTTCACAACTGCGGCAACACCCGCCCCTTCCTGGCGTCCGCGCCGACCTTCCCGCAGAATTCAGCGTCGGCCACACCGCCCAGGTTGTTCCAGTCGCCGTTCACGTTGTAGGTGAGGGTGTGGCGGCCGTCGGACGTGGACAACGCCTCCGTGCCGGAGCCGGGGGTTCCGCCGGTGTGACCCCACAACTCCGCGCCGCAGCTCGTCCTGGCCTTGTACAGACCGAGTCCGTAACCGGAGTACAGGTCGTTGTCGGGCGTCGGCACCGTCTTCTTCATCGCGGCGAGTTGCTTCGCGGGCATCAGCTCGCCGCGCAGCAGGGCGCTGAAGAACCGGTTGAGGTCGCCGGTCGTGGACACCCCCTCACCTGCCGCCCAGGCCCAGGACATGTTGTTCTCGGTGACGTCGTAGATCTTGGTCGCCGCGGGGTCCCTGCTCAGCTTGGAGTAGGCCCTGCCGCTCGGCTTCGGCAGGGACGGATCCGTCCCGGGCAGGCTGGTGCTCCGCAGACCGAGCGGTTCGATGACGCGCTCACGGACCTCGTGCCCGTAGCTGTGGCCACTGACCTTCTCGATGATCAACCCGGCCAGGACGTAACCGGTGTTGGAGTACGAGTGCCTGGCACCCGGCGCGAAGTCCGGCTCGTGCGCCAGCGCCACCCGTATCAACTCCCGCGGGCTGTGGGTGTCGTACCGGTGCTCGGGGAAGCCCGCCAGCAGGTTCCGATGCTGGAAATCCGTGTCGTCCGTGTAGTTGAAGAGCCCACTGGTGTGGTTGAGCAACTGCCGCACGGTGATCGCCCGGCCGTCGTTGCCGTTGCCCCGCACGACGCCGGGGAGCCAGTGCTCCACGGTGTCATCGAGGTCGAGCCGCCCCTCGGCCTCCATCTGCAACAGCACGGTCGCCACGAACGCCTTGGTGATGCTGCCCATCCGGAACCGGTCCTCGGTCCCTCTCGGAGCGCCCGTCCGTAAGTCGCCCACCCCCGAGGTCCCCTTCCAGACCGCCCCCTTCTCGACCGCCGCGGCCGTGACACCGGGGGTGCCCGCGGCCACGAGGGCGTCCATCTCACGCTGGGTCGCGGCGTGCCCCTTGCCGGACGCGGCGTGCTCGGCCGCCTTGCCGGACTCCGCGTGTGCGGGTACCGCGAAGGCGGTGAAGGCCACCGCGGCCGCGGCAAGTCCCACTACCCCGGTGCGTACTTGTCGACGTGCTGCCATCCCGTGCTCCCTCGTCTTCGGCCCAATTGCCGCTCGGTCGTTAGCCGTCGGTCCAGTTGCCTTCGGCCCCTCCGTTCTCACCCAAAGGGACCTCCCCTCTGAGCAGCGCAGTTGACTCACGCCCCGACCTTGGCCGACATCGCACGGTCGACCAGAGGTTCCGTTTCGCGAAAGGGCAGCGCTAGGGCGGTCGGGTGACCGCGTCAGCTGCGGTCACATCGGGGGGTGCCTCTTCCGATGTGGCCACTTCGAGTCGCGGCGTCGTCCGGGAGCCCTTCTCCACCACCGCGATCGAACCCTGCTTGTCGGTACGCAGTACCTCCGCTCCCCCTCCCCGCAGCGCGTCGACCGTGCGGGGCGACGGATGACCGTACGAGTTGTCCGCTCCGCACGAGATCAGCGCGAGCCTCGGGGCGACCCTGCGCAGCAGCTCCGGATCTTGGTGCGCCGAACCGTGATGCGCGACCTTGAGTACGTCCACCGGGCCGAGTGTCGCGGCGGCCGGACTGCGCAACAGGGCCCGCTGGGACGGTGGTTCGAGATCGCCGAGCAGCAACAGGTTCAGCCCTCCGGCCCGGACGAGCAGGGTGACGCTGGCGTCGTTCGGACCTTCGGGCGTCGTTGTGGGGGCCTGCGCCTGCGCAGGAACCGGAGCCGACCCGGCGGGTGCTGCGGGTCCGATCGGTTCCGCCGGTCGCGCCTGTTCCGCCGGGGGCCAGAGCACCTGCCAGTCCAAGGCGCCCACCCTGCGCCGCTCGCCCGCCGCCGCCCGCGTCACGGGGACGCCCTCGGCGGCCGCGCGCGCCCGCACGAACCGGGCCTGCTCCCACGGTTCCTCGAACCCCGTCGTCTCGATCGCGCCCACCTCACGGCCCCGCAGCACGCCCGGCAGCCCCGCCACGTGGTCGGCATGGACGCATTCTTTACGTTCAGCGCGTCTCATGAGACATCACCAAGGATGAGACCGCCCTCCTCCGGCCTTTAGGCCACCCTGTTCCACCGTCAGGCTTGAGGATTGGTGCCGAGACACAGGCCCACGCCTACTCGTACGGCGAAGACAACGAGCGTCGACGGTGCATGGCGCCGTATCCATGCCACCCGCTGCGAGCAGGCACCAACGGCGCTCCGGGCCAGCCGACGGCGGGCCTCGCGCGAGCGGCCATCCGCGTAAGCCTTGGCCGTCGGCGATCCTTCGAGCACCAACAGCTCCATCCCCAGGAGCACCGTCCGGCTTGGCCCGGAGGAGATGGAAGGGCTCGCCGGTCTCGCCCCGAGTGGTCCCCTTCGCGGAACAGACACTGCCGACCGGCGCGTTGGACGGAGGTGACATATTCGAACTTACATGCGATGATGACCAAGGTTTCAAAAATGACACCTCGATTGAGGTATGATTCTTGAAACTCACGGTTGTCTGGAGGGGGCCTTGCAGAACCTGGACCCGGAACAGTGCATGCAGCGGCTCGCGCAACTCGACTTCTCGACGGACTTGTTCCATGAGGCGCTCGACCTTGCGATTGCCGATGTCCGCACCTGTACCGACTTTGATGCTCCCGCGATGCGCGGCTTCATGTTCTGGAGCCGCACGAACCGGTATCTCGCCGAGGCTCTCGATCCCGAAGGGTGGGGGCGCACGGCCCGGGACAGCATCCTCCGGATGATCCACCCCAGCATCAGCCACGCGGTCACCGCGATCAGCGCCGAGGGCGGCGTGGGCGATCTCGCGGCGCGCGTACGGTCGAAGAACCCGAAGGGTCCGGCGATGGCCCGCCTGGTGGAGAGGAACGGCCAGTTCGCGTTCATGACCCACGACGAGGTGCTTTACGGCCGGGAGCTCGATCAGATCCCGACGTGGTGCCTGCTGTACAAATGGGACAAGGGAGTGATCAGCGCGGAGCTGTCCTTGCCTATAAAGATGAACGGGAAGTTCGTCGACGAGTGGCAGGAACGCATTCCGCTGGTCCTTCCGGATCTCGGCGACCCGGGCGCGGACATCGGGCTGCTGGACGACCCGGGCGACGGCGATAGCCCGGAGGTCGTGGTGGAGCTACTGGGGGGCTGACCATGTTGACGTGAGACGGAGAGCGGGAGCTGAGGGAACGTGTTCACCCCTGAACGGTTGGTCCTGGCGCGCAGGCGACGGCGTATGACGCTGGCGGAGCTGGCCCGGACCTCGGGGTATTCGGCGCAGAGCATCACGGCGTTCGAGAACCACCGCAAGACCCCCTCGCCGGAGACGCTGGCCGCGCTCGCAGCGGCCCTTCATTACCCGCTCTCCTTCTTCGCCGCGCCGCGGCCGGCGGACCTGCAACTGGACTCAGTGAGTTTCAGAGCGCCGTCGAAGATGACTGCGACGGAACGCGACAGCGCTCTGAGCTCGGGAGCTATCGCCGTGGCTGTGAATGTCTGGCTGGAGAGCCTGTTCAAGCTCCCCCGACCCGACTTGCCCACCTACCCGCACCTGGAGCCCGAGGCAGCAGCTGAACAGGTACGGGCAGCCTGGGGCCTCGGCGAGGCCCCGGTGCCGAACACCGTGCACCTAATGGAGGCACACGGGGTGCGGGTGTTCTCCCTGCCGTCGGACTGCCTGAACATCGACGCGTTCTCCACCATCAACTCGGGCACCCCGTACGTCTTTTTGAATACCCGCAAGACCGGTGAGCGAGGCCGGTTCGACGCCGCGCACGAGCTGGGGCACCTGGTGCTGCACTGCGAGCACCGCATCCCCCACGGGCGGGACTCGGAGGGTGAGGCGAACGACTTCGCCTCCGCCTTCCTGATGCCGCGCGCGGGTATCCTCGCGCAGCGGCTTCACAACGCTTCTCTTGAGCGGATACTGAGCGCCAAACGCCGGTGGGGCGTCTCCGCTATGGCCCTGACCTACCGCCTGCGCAAGCTCGATCTACTGTCCGAGTGGCGCTACAGCCAGACCGTGAAGGAGCTGGCCCGCCGCGGCTACCGCAGGGCGGAGCCCGACTCCTCTCTGGTCCGCGAGAGCAGCCAGCTGCTGGCCAAAGTGTTCGAGGTGCTGCGTGATCCGCTGAAGAAGTCTCCGTCAGACGTGGCGGCGGAGCTGAACATCTTTGTCGAGGAACTCAATGAGTATGTGTTCGGCTTGGTCCCGGTCGCAGTGGAGGGGGGAGGGCAGCACTCCGCGCCCGTGCGCCCGCAACTGCGGCTCGTCAAGGGCTAGGTGGCGCGGTTGACCACCGCAGTCTGTCCCGTTCGCGGCCGTGTTTTCCTGGTGCGCCGCACGCCTGTCTCCTCTCGAAAGACGTGACTTGTGAAGGTTCTGGGTGTTGCCGTCTCCTCTGGCGTCCTGCACTTTGGGGCGCTCGACGCCCCGCAGGGCGGTGTTGCTCCTGCTGTGATGGTCGGCGCCCCGCCACGCCTGGTTCCCGCCGCCGGTCTAGCGGGGGCCGAGCGGCTGGCCAACACGTTCGACAGGATCACCCAGGACCTGCGCATCCTCGCTCCCGACGCCGTGGTCCTGGTGGGGACCCGCAAGCACGGCAACTGGACGTACAAGGAGGCGACGGAGCGCATCTCCCTGATTTCGGCGCTGATGCTCTCGTGTGCCCAGCAGGACGTGGCCTACGAGGAGTTGAAGACCGAACGGATCGGCAAGCTCGTCGGTCTCCCCCCTGCTTCCCTGGGCACCTTCAGTCACGAGACAATCGGGCTGACAGAACGGCCGCCATACTGGACCGCAGGGCGAGGACTCGCTTTCGCCGCTGCCCTGGCCTATGTCACCGATGGGTCCGAGAGCTGACGCGCCGCAATGCGTGACGAAGGAGACCGCGCGTGAAGCAGCGCGAGAGACGACTCATCCTCAACTATGAGTGCCTGCAGACCATGCCGACCGGTGTGCGCGAGGTACGCGTGTGGTGGGACCCGGACCTCGCGAACTGGCTCGTCGGCAAGCGCGTCGACCTCTCGGAGGTCGAGAGCGGCGCCGACCTGGTGGAGCCCCAGGTGATGGAGATGATCGACCACCCCAATGTGGTGAAGGTCCGCTCGGTCGCCACCGTCGCCGGCTATCAAGCGCCGATGCGGGTCGTCGAGGTGCTCATGCCTTACTACGAGGAGGGCAGCATCACCGATGCCTTCGAAGCGGGCAAGTGCTTCACTCCCAGCCAGGCACTGCGCATCATCCGGGCCGCTCTACAGGGGCTGGCGGAGATGCATGAATGCCACGGCATCCTGCACCGCGACGTGAAGAGCCCGAACCTCTTCCTCACCGGTGACGCCCAGACGGTCAAGCTCGGCGACCTTGGACTGGCCGGCAAGATGGACGGCGACGGCAGGACCCCGGGCGTGAACGCGCCGCAGCTGTATTCCCCGCCAGAACTGCTCGCCAGCGACGGCCTGACACGGGCCTCTGACCTGTATTCCCTGGGCGTGGTGCTTCTAGAACTCCTGCGCGGCAAGTTCGACTACGACTCGTACTCGAGAACGGTCACCGTCGACGCCCTGGTCAAGGGAGAGTCGCCGCTGCGCAAGGAAGACCTCGTACTGCCCGTCTGGGTGTGCCGGTCGCTGCGCAAAGTCGTCCAGAAGGCCATGGACCCTGATCCGGCCCGCCGCTTCCAGAATGCCCGCGAAATGAGCGACCAGCTCGCCAAGATCAAGGTCGCGGACTGGCGGGAGACCAGCACTGACACCTGGGAAGCGCCGTTTCTCCGCGACGCCCGCATGCGCATCCGTGTCACCGCGAAGCCCGCCCGAGGCGGCGGCCTCACCCTCATCACGCACAAACGCAAGACGCTGTCATGGCGCCGTACGGAAACCGACGTAACGGTGACCGACCTGCGTGATCAGCAGGCACTGACCGTCTTCGAGAAGGCCAACAGCCTGGCCGTCAGCTGATCCACAGCCAGGTCGACCACGCGGTCCTGTTCAGGCGTCAGTGTGCTGCAGATCGCCGTGCAGCGCAGGTCCTCCGCCGCCTCGTACCGAGCTTCGGCTCCCACACCCACCGGGACCAGCGCACCTTCCTGCGCCAATGCCCACACCTCGGCCCGGATCCGGCGCGCGTCCACGCCACCGCTGCCAACGAGCGGCGCCAGGACGTCCAGCCAGCCGTCACCCTCCGCCCGCTCAGCGGTATACGCCCACAACTGCTCGACAAGTACCTCAGCTGCCCAAGCATGCCGGGGCAGCGTATGTCCGGGGAGCCGGAAGACACACAGCGCCAGCAGGGCACCTTGCGGCGAAAGCTCTTCCATATCCAGCTCCTCCTTCCACACACCGACACCGACAGTCCGCCTCGTAGCCCTACTTTCCACCTCGTAGCTCTACTTTGCAGCGTGCCGCACGGGCTCTGGCCCTGCAAGGCCTCCACTCAATAGATGGAACAAAGATTCGATTAATATCCATACGCCAGCCCATGCCGGTGGGACCTGGGCAGTTGTGGACGGCTGAACGTCGGCTTGCGAGCGACGTAGCCAAACCCGGCCCGGATCGCGCTGAGGGCTGTGCCCATCACAGATCGGACGGCTTCGCCACTGTCGAGCGCTGCGCAGTCGAGGCCGGTGTGAGGAAAACGCCAGTCCACGACAATCTGGGCGCCCGGTAGTGTTGCGGCGTGACGAGACCGACGCACGACTGGATCCCGGAACGGCATCTCGGAGTTGCTGCGACACTTTCGCACGCGGACGATCTGATCGGTCAGATCGGCGACCTGCTGTTCGACTACCAGACCCAGGTCGGCGGCGCGTTCACCCTTCGCGAGTTCCCGGCTGGCCCGGTCAGCCGCACCGAGGTCGTCCACGTCGCCCCGATCCCGCGGAAGGTCTCGCTGCTCGTGGCCGACGCCTTTGTGGCGCTGCGCGCTGCACTGGAGCACGCACTCTTCGCCGAAGTCGAGTTCCTCAAGGGCGGGCAGCTCGACGAACGGGCGGCCAAGCTCGTCGAGATCCCCGCGTCCGATTCCTACAAGAAGTTCGACGAGTGGGTGAAGAAACGCGCGAAGAACGGCCCGCCATCACTCCGCGCCGGGAGCGAGCTCGTGCGCAGGATCGAAGCTCTCCAACCCTTCCAGCGACTCAACGAACCGCACAGCCACCCCTTGGCCCGCCTGACGCTCCACACGAACCACGCGAAGCACCGGACGCCAGCGATCACGGCGGTCCGGCTCGCGGCCATGTACCGGGACGACCAGTTGCCGCGCTCCATACGGGACCTGCCGACCCGGCCCGAAGAGCCGCTCCGCATCGGCGACGTCATCGCCGAGACGCCACTAGGCATTAAAGTGCCTGTGACCCTAGTCCCGGTGGTCGGGATCAACAGGCCGGGCACGGACCGCTGGCCTGTACTGATGACGGAGCTCGACGAGATCTCCTCGTGGGTCCGAACTCAGGCGGTGCCGCGCCTCATCGCTGGCGGGGACCCGCCCGAGCCCGCATTGCCGACGCGCTACGAAATCTCTGTCGGGCACGAGGACGAGCGCGCTGCAATAGCGGCTGGCTCGATGATCTCAGCCCTTCAGCGCCACAAGCTGCGCCTGGGCGCTGCCACTTCCCGGCCCGGACTCGTTGACTTGATCGGCCAGATCGATGGCTCTCCGAGCGTTGCAGACATTACGGCGTGGGCGGAGCAGCTGACTGACGAAGAGGTCCTTGAGCGGATGTCTCGCCTGAGGGTGACGTTCACTTACGAGCCCGAGACGTTGCTGCGCAACGCGGAAGTGGTGGCAGGCCTGCGCGACGAGGTGCTGGGCTTCTCCTGCGACGATGACTCGGCCGAGGCGCGCTGACTTCCAAAGCAACGAGACGTCGTCCGCGCCGCGGCGTCGAAGGCGTACGGAACTCTGGACGGCACCCTACTGCCGATCGATTGGATCGCCGCCCGCAGCCACGGCAGCATCGGCACCCGGAGCGCGGCCGCCTCGCGTGCTTCGCGGGCAAGGGCTACTAAGCATCCCGCCGGGGTCCCGATGACTGACCTTGCCGTGCGGACCGGGATTACGCAGGTCGAAACACGCGATGTGCTCGGCGTCGCGGACCTGACACGAGCAGCCCGGGAAGTGAGCAGGGCCCCGGTGAGCACGCCGTGCGGGTCCTTCAAGTGACGAGCAAGGGGCCCTGGCGCGGACAGGGCCCCTTGCTCGCTCGTGGGCTATCGCTTCGGATGGCGCCTGGGCCGGACCACGAAGGCCAGGCTCCCCAGTGCGACGTCAACGACCCGGAGCGGATCGTCACCACCGCGTCGCGGGTCGGTGATCTGCACGTGCCCGCCCTCGGAGATGGTCTTCCTGATCGGGCCGACGGCCTCCGGGGGGATCTTGCGGATGCTCAAGACCCAGTCGGTTCGCCGGAGTGAGGAGGTGGCCAGGCGGGATCGGACCCGCTTCAGTGTCGTCACCGAGTAAAACCAGGCAGTCAGGGCGAGAAGGGCCGGCGCGATGCCGACGGCGGTGAACTCGACAACTCCGTTTGTCTCGTTCGTGGCCATGGCGACCCAGAGCAATACAAGGCAGGCAACGGGAGGGACGCCACCGAACGTGCGGCGCCGTCGCGGCCGGGGCATCCATCCGCCCTCGTCGCGGTAGTAGCGCCGCCCGCGGTAGTGCGGCCGGACGTAAGTGCCCCGCCTCTGGGCTTCTGCTTCGCGCTGCCGCCGAGGAGCCGCAGGTTCGGGGCCGTCCGGCTGAAGCGACTGATCTTCTTCGGAGGGCTGCGTGGCCGACGGGTTTGACGCCTCTGGCGAGGGGGCGAGAGGCCGGTGGATGGCCCGCAGTTCCCAGGTGGCCCGAAGGGCGATCCAGGTTGCGAAGGGTAGCTTCAGCAGCTTGCCCGGTCGTTCTTCGAGCAGGGCCACCCACTCGGCTTCGTAGCGTTCGGCGGCTTCTGGATTGCCCAGTCGGCCGGCGGCGAGCCGCAGGATCCGGCGGGCGAGCCACGGGGAGACCTCGGTGAACTCGCCGAGGATCAGGCCGAGGGCCAGGGGGATGAGCGTGGTCTGGATTAAGACGTCGTTCACCAGGCTCCCGCCCATCGCGTCAGGAATCCGAAGGCGAGCTTGGGGCGGGGCTGTGCCGAAGAGGTCCGGGTCGGCAGCTGGCCGCGGCGCTCGATGACGATGCTGCGGGCTTCCTGGGCGCCGTTGGGGGTCAGGAAGTAGAACCGGCGCCGAGGACGGCCTTCCTCGGGGTGTTCCGTCTCCCAGTGGCTGTCGAGCCATCCGGCCTGCTCAAGGCGGGCCAGGATCGGATAGACGGAGCCGGTAGGTTTGCCGGCTGCTTTGGCGACGGCGAAGCCGTGGAGCTCTTCGCTGGTCACCAAGAACGCTTCGAGAACGTCGAGCGTGGCCGACGTGATGCGAAATGGTGTCCTCACAATTCCTAACTCTATATATGCTCCGGAAGCCGCAAGGCGGAACACGAAAGTCCTCAAGTGGAGTTTCCGAGAAGGGAGTTGGGTCTAGTTCGGGCCCTCCCCTGAGTGTCGTCCTGGGCGTTGTCCTGTGAGACGGCGGTCCTGTGGGCGGTGGGGTTCACCATTCCCGCAGCAGCCAGGACGGATCGAAGTCGGGGTGGTCGCGGTAGGCCATCGCGAGGGACTTCACCGCGTCGCCGAGTGCGGTCTTGTCCGGGGTGCCGGTGGCGGCTTCGAAGAGATCCACGACCAGGCGCCGGGATTCGACGTTGGCCCAGACGCGGTTCGGGTTCCACTGCTCGAGGTGGTCGGCGAGGTATCGCCAGGTCTGCACGATCTCCTCGTCCTGGTCGTCGATGACGCGGCCGCTGCGGGCCGGGCGATGCCGCCAGGCGGTGCCATGGTTCGCGGTGGCTTCGACGTCCTCATCGAGGCGGGCGTGGACGAACGCGGCCAGGGCGGAGTGGCGTCGCCGGCTCGGAGAGCGGGCTTCGAGCACCGGGCCCGGCTGGTTCGGGTTCGGCGCCTCATCGGGGCAGTAGGTGAGCCAGCCGGTCTTCCCGCGCCGCAGAACACCCTCGCCCGCTGGCACTCGGCGATCGCAGTGTGCGCAGGAGTCTTCGTACTTGTTCGTGGCCATCGCGGTCATTGTGCCGGGCCGCCTAGCGCGTGCGGCAGCCCGGCCCCGGCCTGACCTCCGCCGATATCCTTAACGATCTTCTTCGGCTGTTAAAGGTAGAGGCGCCGCTGACGGCCCTGTGGGGACGTCAGCGGGGCTCTTCGGGCGGCTCCAGTGCCTGGTCCATCACCCGCAGGAGGGCCTGCGTGAGCAGGAGGGACGGCAGGACGAACCCGCTGCGGTAGGTGTCGTGCGAGGCCTGGTGGCAGCTGAGGTGCCGGTTGAAGGTCTCCTGGGTGCTGACGCTGCCCTGGAAGGTATCGGTCATGCCCCTCAGGACCAGGTAGTGGTTGAACTGGAGCAAGGTCAGGTCGCGAGGGTTGTCCGGTCCGCTCGTCGCGCTGGCCAGCGTCCTGTGGTGTCCGGTGCCCGGAGCGCCCCGGTATTCGGCGGAGGGGAACGTGCGCCTGATCCAGGCGTTGGCGTGGTTCTTCATCGTCGTCTCGAGGACGTTCGCGATCAGAGCCTGGGCCGCCTCCGCATGACCGGCCCGGACCGCATCTGCGGCTTTGTCTAGGAGATCCGCCAGTTCGACCAGAGCCGGGTGCGTGACGAGCGCGAGGCTGCCGCTGACGTCGTCGAGCACCTCGTCCTGCCGCTTGTGCAGCAGTTCTTCGCGGGCTTCACGGCTGTCGAGTCCGATGAGTTCCTCGACGATCTCCTGGCGGGGTGCCCAGGCGAGCGAGATCCCGTCCTCCTTGCTGATGTCGAGGACGCGGTGCCAGTCGAGCCGCAGGCCCTGCAGGTTGCCGGGAAGGTAGCCGGTGGCGATGTCCTGCAGGCGGCCGAGCAGGGCGGCGGAGGGTGCGAGGCTCTTCTGGATCTCGTCGATGCGCCGGTGCCAGTCGCGCATCTTCGCGACTTCGAGGGTGAATGCCGACGAGATCTGCGGCAGGTCGAAGGCCGGCTGCATCCTCCGGAGCACGGCAGAGGCTGCCGCGTGCTGTTCCAGTGCGGGGGCAAGCGCCGTGCGCAGGCGGCGTTCGAGGTCGGTGACCGGAGCCATGGCGGCCACGAGCGGTGCGATCTGTCTGCTCACGCTCGCCGCGAGGTCCGATGCTCGGCGGGAGAACTCGCGCAGTTCGTCGTCGCTGAGGTCCGCCAGAAACACCTCGTCGCGCTCGCGCTTGTCGAAGTCCCCTTCGTCCGGGGCGGGTTCACTTGCCATGCCGTGCTGCTTCCTTGACCGCCGATTGGATGGTTCACGTTCGGGGCGACACTGTTCCGCGCATCATGCCCAGGGAAGGTGTACGGACTGGGGAACGAAGTCGATCGCGGCTGACAGGCCGCCGTCCTCGACCATCAGGGCGGCGCCCTCCACGGTCATGGGAAACCCGCGATAGCCCCCACCGTGCCCATCGGGCCGACGCGGCAGCCGCTCGGTGACGACCCGGACGCTCCAGGTCCCCGCGATGCTGGTGAGCTTGGTGCCGTCACCCAGGCATTGGCGTGCCTTGCCGTCGCCGTTGAACCGCACGGTTACGTCTCCCTCCTCCATCTGCGCCAGCTGCCGACTGGGGAACGGAGTAGCGCGGATGACTGCGTCGAGCAGGGCGTTCCGGAAGCCTTCGCCTGCCGTGATCTCCTCGGCGTCCGCGAACTTCTGCGGGTAGCCCAGCGCGTCCATCGCGGCCAGCACGGTCGGCAGGACGAGAAGCCGCCCCGCCTCGGTGTCCTCGTTCACGAGTTCCGGCGCGAGTCCTGCGGCCTTGCCGGGCCCGCGGAAGTCCTTGTCCTGGGACACGAAGATCACCGGCAGCGGCCGGCCGGATGCATCGGACTCCGGCGACCGGCAGGCCCGTGCGGCAGTCAGCCAGATGGCAGCGTCCCTCGCCCCTGTGCCGTTGCTGCAGGGCGGCCGCTGATCGGCCTCCATCTCCAGCGCGACCACCGCGTCCTCGGGTGCCGTGGCCAGCACCTGGAACGTGTCACGGACATCGTCCTCTAACTCGGCGACCGTCTCCTTGACCTTCAGCGCGCGGAGTCGGTCTGGGAAATTGACCGCGGAGATGCGCTTGCCCGGCGGCAGCAGCCGGTTGGCCTCGCGCCTGGACTTGGCGAAGGCGGCCAGGGCCCCCTCCAGTTCCTCCCGGCGCTGCCGGATAACCTCGCGCAACACGATGTCGGTCGTGGCCAGCGTGTGCCCGGCCCGCTCGGCGACCGCAGAGAGCAGCCTCAGCGCAGGGCTGTGGGGCAGTACGAATCTCAGCTGATTACTGTCAAGAACGATCACCTGGCGCAGAGTAGCGAGAAGGTGCGGGTGGGAGGGCCGATTTTCCGCGCCCCTCGCCCGGGCGACCGTGACCGAGGTTCAGCGGTTCATGTACTCCCGGGTGTCGTAGGCGTCGAGCTCGGCCCAGCCCGCCTTCGCCCGGCCTTCGAGTAGCTGAACGGTGTCCTCGATGGTGCGGCCGGTCGCCTGTGCCATGTGCCGGATGACGGCGCCTGTGTAGTTGGCGAGGGCGACGATGAAGTCCATCGACGTGGCGAAGCCGTACTTCTCGTCGATCTCGAACAGGACCTCGTCCATGGTCGGTCTGACCTCCGGCTGGAACATCGGCCGGAGCATCGCGGGGATGTACCCCCAGACCACACCACCGTTCCGTGAAGACTCGAAGGCTGCCTCGACGGTGTGCTGGGCCGCGAACTCCTGGAGAATCTGAACCTGGTTGAGCGGGCTCATCTCGGCAAGCATGGTCGTCGCCTCGGCGGCAGCGCCGGCAACGTCCATCACCAGCCGCTGTAGCCCTTCGTAGTCGAACTGCTGGTAGCAGTCGGAGAGGACCGCGACCTCCGGGGCCTCGCCGCGAGGCCGGCCCTCGCGCTCGCCCCCGAGCATTCCGGCTCGGATCAGCGGGATGACGTAGCCGGTCGGCCTCTCAAAGGTCAGTCCTGCACTGGGAAGTGCCATGGGTCGCTCCGTCCTTGCCGATCAGACCGTGGAGAGGGTGGTGGCGGGTCGTGTTGCGGTCCGGCGTCCCCGCCGAGACCCCGTCGGCGATGTCGGCTCCGGGACCGTGACGGCGGCCGAACGGCTGCGGTTCTCGGTGCGGAGGCGATCACGTGCCGTCTCGCGAAGAGCGAGGAGGTCGCGCGCGGTCTGGTCGGTCGGTGCCGGGAGATAGCCGGGGTAGAGGTCGACGAGCGCCGCTGCAGTCTGCCAGCTCGCCAGGCACTCAGAAGCTGGCGGCATGGCGAGCAAGGCTGCTTCGAATGCCGAGAGTTCGGCATAGAGCTTGAGGCGCTTGTCCGGCAGCGTGATCAGCCACTTCTTCATGCCCCATGTGCTTCGCGGCCGGTCGGGGAAGTTCTCAGCGAGCCGCCTGTGCCGCCTGGCCATATGCCGGGGAACCATGTGCGCAATACGGGCAGCAAAAGCCTGCGCTGTCGCGCATTCGCTCGCCGTCAGGTATCCGCTGAGATCAGGCTCCCGTGAGGGTGCACCGGCTGGTTTCTCCAAAGGCCCCGGGGGCTGTTGCTGAGACACGGCAGAAGTTTCTGCGTCGATGCCGCAACAGCTGTAACGACGCGCCCATGGCGGGAGCGATGGATCACCCGATGCAGGTCGAAATAGGCAAGGTGCCCGACACTGCCGGCCCCACGCCGTGGTGTTCTGGAAGGCGGTCGGGCCGTGCCGGAGTCTTGCGGTCGTGGGCGCCCGGCTATCGGGTCAGGTTCCCCCATGCGGCGATGAACAGGCTGAAGACGGCTATGAACGCAGGGCCTGCGATGAGGACGGCCCGCAGCGGGGCCAAGCCACTGAGCCGGGCCACGATCCCCGCGACGAGTGCAGCGTTCAGCGAGACCGAGGCCCCGAGAAGCAGAAACATGATCAGTGTCTGAGTGTTCACTCACTTCTTTGCTCTGGTTGTTGTGGATGGGGGGGGGGGGGGGGGGGGGGCGCGCCGCGGCGCACACCAGCGCAACAATGGCGGGGGGGGGAGAAAGGA
>NZ_JBIUYI010000004.1:0-255920 GCF_044744425.1 Streptomyces sp. NPDC087300 | reverse complement strand
TTTTTTTTTTTTTTTTTTTTTACCACTTTTTTTTCTTGTTGTTTTTGTGGTGGCGGGCGGCCCGGCCGGGCCGCCGCCATGCTCAACAACCAGAGCAAAGATGCGCGGAAGAGAATCTACTCCAGAACGCCTGCCGGGCGTCAGCACGGGCGCTTTCTTGATCTTTGGTTGGAAGTCAGCCCCTTCAGCCCCTGTAGTTCCACAAATCTGGCGGCCGCGATCCTGTGAACAGGCGTTTTCGGCCGACGGTCCCGTGGTGGCGGGGAGGGGCCTGGCAGCATCGGAGAGCTCGGAAGGCCCCGTTGGCTTCGTGTCAGCGGTCCGCGCTGAGGGTGCCGCGGCCGTCGACCACGCGTGGGCGGGATCGCGGCGGAGGAGGGCCTTGCTGTCGTGACCGGCGCCCGCGACCACGCCGGCTGGCTCTCGGCCGCCCCGAAGTGTGGCTGCACTGTCAGTGCGCTGTGGTCCACTGAATCGTCGTGCGGGAACACCAACTGGCCGAGGAGACCGTGTGGTTGGAGATGGGGCGCGGGCAGAGCTGAGCGGCGAGCTCGCTAAGTTGCGCGGGCATCTTGCGGAGGCGCGTGCGACGTTGAGGGTGTCTGTGCCGCAAGGACTGAGCGAGGACGAGCATGAGCGTCTGCTGGAGCGGCGCGAGAAGCTGCAGTTCGCCGCGCTCGCCGTGGGGGCGGTCATCGCAGGCGCCGCGTTCATCGGCTTCTTCGTCTGGCTGGGCGCCTGGCTGAACGATCACTGGGGGATCTATGCCGTTCTGCCCCAGGTGGGCCTGATGCTCGTGGTCTTCTTCGGGGCGGCGGCAGAACAGCGCCGCAGGTGGGAAGAGCGTCGAGCGCAAGGGTTACGGATGCAGCTGTCCGAACTGGACGAGTCGGACCACCGGACCTTCGAATACGCCATACGCGATCTGATGCGGCGCGACGGATTCACAGCCGAGCGAGTCGGCGGCGCCGGTGACGATGCCTGCGACGTGCGCGCCGTGGATCCCGACGGCCGGGTCTGGGCCGTCCAGTGCAAACACCGCCGCGACGGCTGGGCAGGACGAGCCACGGGCGTCGGCGTGCTGCAACAGGTCAACGGGACCGCGGCGCAAGTCCATGGCGCCGAGATCGCCGTCGTTGTCACCAACGGACGGTTCAGCGGACCTGCCGTGACCTGGGCCGAACGGCATGGGATTCGACTGATGGACCGCCACTGTCTGGAGCTGTGGAGCCGGGAGGGCCAGCCGCTGTGGGAGGCACTCGGGAGTATCAAGCGCCCCCGACGTCTGCCCAGTCGGGCGCGCCGACCTCGACCGGTCCGGGCGACGCGCCGCGCAGGATTGAACCGGAAGTTCAGGGTCGTCCGAGGGCCCGGAAGGTCCATCCGGCTTCGCGCCAGGTGACCGGGTTGAGGGTGCCGCGGCCGTCGATGACCTTCGGCGTGGTGGCGAGGGTGGCGAGGCGGTGCGGGTCGGCGTGCGAGTACTGCGGCCACTCGGTCAGGTGCAGCAGCAGGTCGGCGTCCTGAACGGCGGCGATCGGGTCGTCGAGGTAGTCGAGCTCGGCGTGGATCTTGCGGGCGTTGTCCAGGGCCTGGGGGTCGGTGACGGTGACCGTGGCGCCGAGCTCGTGGAGTTTCTGGGCAACGGCCAGGGCGGGTGAATCGCGGATGTCGTCGGTGTTCGGCTTGAACGCGGCGCCCCAGATGGTAATCCGCTTGCCGGCGAGGTTCCCGCCGAGCTGCTGGCGGGCGAGGTCGACCATGCGTTCGCGGCGCCGGTTGTTGATCGCGTCGACCTCACGGAGGATCGCCGCGGCCTGGTCGGCGCCGAGCTCGCCGGCCCGCGCCATGAAGCCGCGGATGTCCTTGGGCAGGCAGCCGCCGCCGAAGCCGAGGCCGGGCCGCATGCCCCGACGTCCGATCCGTGCGTCGTGGCCGAGGATGTCAGCGAGGGTGGTGACGTCGGCGCCGGAGGCTTCGCAGACCTCAGCGATGGCGTTGATGAAGCTGATCTTTGTGGCGAGGAAGGCGTTCGCGGACGCCTTGGCAAGCTCGGCGGTGGCCCAGTCGGTGACGATCGTCGGCGTCCCCGACTCGATGATCTTCTCGAAGCACTGCCGCAGGACGGCTTCGGCCCAGGAGTGCTCGCTCTCAAAGCCGAGGACGAGCCGGTCGGGGCGGAGGGTGTCCTCGATGGCGAACGACTCGCGCAGGAACTCCGGGTTCCAGGCGACCTCGACGGCGTCGCCGGCCGGGGCGAACTCGTGGAGGATGTCGCGGACTCGCGGTGCGGTGCCGACCGGGACGGTCGACTTCACCGTGACCACGGCGGGGCTGTGCAGGCGAGGTGCGAGCTGGCGGACGGCCGCGAACAGGTGGTCGAGGTTGTAGGCGTTCTCGCCAGGGTGCTGCGGGGTGCCGACCCCGATGAAGTGCAGGACGCCGAAGGCGGCGGCCTCCGCGTAGGAGGCGGTGAAGCTCAGTTTTCCGGTAGCGGTGTGCTTGGAGATGAGGTCGTCGAGGCCCTGTTCGTGGATCGGGGCCTTGCCGGAGTTGAGGACGGCGACCTTGTCCATGTCGGAGTCCATGCCGAGGACGTCGTGGCCGAGTTCGGCCATGCAGGCGGCGTGGGTGGCGCCGAGGTAGCCGCAGCCGATGACGGTGAGCTTCATGAGCGGGTGTCCTTCCAGAGGGTGCGGTGGGGGCCGCCGCAGGCGGCCCCCACCCGTCACCGGGGAAGGCGCCGCTTGGGCGGAAGGCTGGTCAGGTAGCGGTTGATGCCGTCCCGGATGAAGAACGGGATCTTGAGGTCGTCCAGGAACTCGGGCGCGAAGAACTGGAGCTTGACGCCCTCGGCCAGCGGGAGCTGGGTCTCATCCCCGTCCCAGTGGGCGGAGAAGAAGCTGATCAGCTGCCCGGAGCCGTGCTCGTCGGGGATGTCGCAGAGCTGCAGCAGGCTCTCGACCTCGTCGCCCAGTCCGGCTTCTTCGTTCAGCTCGCGGCAGATCGCGTCGACTTCGTGCTCGCCCGGATCGCAGCCGCCGCCCAGCAGGCTCCAGTAGCCGGGCCAGGCGATGCCGTCGATGTCATCACGCAGGTGGAGGAGGAGTTCGCCGCGGCTGTTGACGATGATCGCGACCGCTCCGCGGGCGGTGGCCGGAGGACCGGCAGTGGTGTCCTGGTGCATCCGGACACCGTAGTGATGTGAGCGATCGTCATGCCGCCGCCCTCACCGTCTGGTCGCAAAACCAGGCAGCTGCCATCAGGGCCTGCATCCTGGTGCGGTCGAACCGCCCTCCCGGCTTCAACCCGCCTTCCAGCAGCGGCCGCATCGCGGCCGGGGCCTTGGTCAGGGCGGTGCGGATCTGGGCATCGGCCCAGCCGGCGAGCTTGCCGTTCAGCCAGGCGGGGACCGGGGAGGCGAAGCCGAGCTTGTCCCGACTGCCCCAGACCTCCCGCGGTAACCCGAGCGCCTTCGCCGCATCGCGGAGGATTCTCTTGCCCTCGGCGGGGTGACAGATTTTGTGCCTCTGGGGCAGTCGGTAGGACAACTCGACCAGGTCGCGGGCCAGGAAGGGGGACCGGCGTTCGAGGGCGTAGGCGGAGGCGAGTTTGTCGCTGGTCATCACCAGTGGCCGCCAGGCCGTCGCCAGGTCAGCGAGGGTGAGGGCTCGGGCGAGGTCTCCGTCGGCCTTCTCCATCGTGCCCGCGATGAGGTCGTGGATGCGCCGGTCGGGGTCGGGGCCGCGCAGGACGAGCCGGGTAACCGCCTCGGCCGGGTGAAGGGCCTCACCGGCTGCGTGCATCAGTTTGGCGGCCAGCGGTTTGTAGGCGTCCATCCCGGCGGCCAGGACGGCGTCCGGACCGAACAGGACCAGGGCCTGGCGGACGTAGCCCATGAGGAACTCGTCCGGGCCGAGTCCACCGATGGCGACCTTCAGGCCGAGACCGGCGATCTTCCGGTAGGCCATGTACTCGGAGAACGTGGCCGCGTTGCCCATCGGGTAGTCCAGCGCGGACATCATGTGCGGCAGCACCTTGGTGAAGTCGATGGGATCCGGCTCGACCACCACCAGTTCGGCGCCGATGTCCCGGGCGATCGTCGCGGCGATCTTCGACTCGTCGAGGCGGTCCTGTCCGGGGTAGCGGACGGTGACGCAGACCGGCGGCCGCATCAGGTAGGCCAGCACCGAGGAGTCCAGTCCGCCCGAGAGCAAGAGCGCGAAGTCGCAGGCCGGGGCCCGCAGCGGGACCTGCTCGGCCAGGACGACGGAGTACTTCGCCAGGGCTTCGCGATAGGTGCCGGTGAACGGCTGCCGGTCTTCCAGGCGCCAGTAGACGTGCTGGTCGAGCGAGCCGGTCATGACGTCGAAGGACAGCAAGTTCGCCGGGGCCAGCAGCTGGATGCCCTGGAAGGGAGTGTCGACGCCGGTCGGCGTCTCGATGGCGAGGACCTCGGGCCGCAGGACCAGGGGTGCGGGTCCGTAGCCGGTCAGGGTGGTGACCTCGCTCGCGAACGCGAGCCGGCCGCCGTCCAGGCGCCAGTAGAGCGGCTTCTCGCCCAGCCGGTCCCGGGCGAGGAACAGCTTCCCGACTCGCGGGTCATAGACGGCGAGGGCGAACATGCCGTCCAGTCCGTCGAGGCAGGACGGGCCGATCTTCGCCCAGGCCCGCAGCAGGAAGTGTGAGTCCGTGTCCCGGGCGCCGAGTGGGATGCCCCAGGCGGCGGCCTGGGACCGGTAGTTGTAGATCTCGCCGTTGAAGGCCAGCAGGATCCCAGTCTCGCGGTCGAGGTAGGGGCCGGGCTCGGCCTGCGGGTCGACGATCAGCAGCGTGTTCATCGCCAGCACCGCCCGTCCATCCAACGCGGCGGCGTGCATGGTGCCGTCCGGGCCTCGATGCGCTTGCGAGGCGCCCATCGCGCCGACCGTGTGCTCGTGGCGGACGGCGTCGGCTCCGGCCAGTCCTGCGATTCCGCACATATCTGGTTCACCCCCGGGTGTGGTGGTGCCTGCGGCGGCCGCCGCAGGAAGGAGATATGTTCCGGTTCCGGCGGCGGCCTGGACTCACATCACAGCCGCCCGCAAAGAGCGGAGGCAGGGCTCGCAGGGGGGCTCACAACTCGCAAAGACGGTTCGCGGCCCGTCGGCGAGGAATATCGTCAGAGACCCACCACGCGGAACGCGTACGACTCTTGGACCCCAGTCGAGTACGAATCTCTCGTGCTCCACCAAGTACAGACATACGTACTCAACCGTCTGTTCGAGCCGTGCGTGGTCCGGTCACCGGCAAAAGGGGAGAGTCGTGGCATCGACCGCCCGCCGGACCCGTCCGCCCAACGCGGACCTGGCCCGGCTCATCGAAGCCAGCGGCGCGAGCCATAAGTCCCTGGCTCTGCGCGTCAACCAGCTCACCCATGCTGCCGGGATAGAGACCGACTACTCACACACGTCCGTGGCGAACTGGTGCCGCCGGGGGATGACGCCGAAATGGCCGGTCCCTAAGCTGTTGTCGCAGGCCATCAGCGAACGGCTCGGCCGACCCGTCAACCTCGGCGAGATCGGTATGGGCGAGGCGGAGACAATCGACGCGGATGTGGGGTTGGATTTCCCGCGAGACCCCGCCGACGCCGTCCGCGTCGCCACTTCGTTCTGGAGCTCCGTGAACCGCCGCGACTTCCTCACCGGCACCGGATCCGGCTTCGCCGCGTCCGCCTTCACCACCCCCGTCACCCGCTGGCTCGTCACCCCCGCCGACGAGACCGCCGACCACAAGGGCGGGAAGCAGGTCGGCCGGGCCGACCTGAACGAGCTGCGAGAGGCTGCCGAGGAGGCCAGGCGGTGGGACTCGAAGTATGGCGGCGGGAACTGGAAGGCCAACTCCGTCACCGACTGCCTCGACCACGGGGCTGCCCCGCTGCTGGAGGGATCCTTCTCCGATGAGATCGGCCGGGAACTCTTCAGTGTGACCGCCGAGTTGTCGAGACTCGCCGGGTGGACGGCGTTTGACGTCGGTGAGCACGATGCCGCCCAGCGCCACTTCATCCAGGCCCTCCGCCTCGCCCGCGCCGGAGGTGACGTCCAGCTCGGCTGCTATGTCCTGACCACCATGGCGATGCAGACCCTGATGCGCGGGTTCGCGTCCGAAGCCGTCGATATGGCCCAAGGCGCCTTCAACCGGGCGAAGGGCCAGGCCGTCCCGAGGGTGCTGGCGTTCACCAAGCTCATCGAAGCCCGAGCCCATGCCCGCGAGAACGACCCCAGGGCCGCCTCACGGGCCCTCAAAGCCTCCGAGGACCTCCTGGGCCAGGCGAAGGACGACAGCGGCGACGAGCCCGCCTGGATCGACTTCTATGCGCACTCCCGCTTGTCCGCGGACGCCGCCGAAGTCTTCCGGGACCTGAAGAACCCCAAGGCCGCCCTGACCTGGAACCAGCAGGCCAGCGCGATGCCGACCGGGGTCTTCACCCGCTCCGTCGGCATGCGTCTCGCCATCGTCGGAACCGCCCACCTCCAGGCCCGCGACCTCGACCACGGCCTCGAACTCGGCAACCGGTCCATCGACATCCTCGCCCGCGTCCAGTCCGCCCGCGCCAAGGACTACGTCCGCGAATTCAACACCGCCCTCGCCCCCTGGCGGCGCGAGCCGACCGTCCGCGAGTTCATCCACCGCACCCGCACCGAGCTCGGCGTCGCCGCCTGAGGTGCGGTTGAGACGTGCCGAATGAGCATGGCCGCGCACGGACCTTCCCTAAATCTCAGCCCCTTCAGCCCCTTGAAGTCGAGCGGAGACGGGCCCATGACCAAGCGCTTCGTCCTGGCGACTGCAGGCGTCGCCGCCCGGGCCATGTTCGCGAGGGCGGAGTGACCGGCAGGTCGGCGAGACCGCAGCCGGGAACGGCTCAGCTCCTTCACTAGCGGTTTCTGCCTCACCCGCCCCTGCGGAGAGCGCACTCTGTGATCATGCAGCCAGGTATCTCGCAGCCTTCACCCACCGTTGACCACGAGGTTGCGAGATCAAAAGGCCGCAGTATAGCAATAACTCCCAGGATTCGATAAAGACTTTCCAAAGTTCGCCGCCCGCAGTAATTTGTGTGGTCGTTCCAGGTCGAAACCACACTGTCACCCGGAGGTGGAAGCGTGCGCTTATCACGCATATCTGTGTCAAACTTTCGGGCTGTCAGGGAATTCGCCGTCACCGATGTCTCCACTCACTCTCTCGTGGTGATGACCGGACATAACGGTGTAGGGAAGACGAGCATCTTGGACGCTTTGGTCTTCCTAACGCTAGGGGCTAGCATCGGGAAGCACCCGATCGGCCCTCACGGCGGCCATGCCGAAATTGAGGCATCGTTCACTTTCGATGACCATGAGCTAGGCATCCTCGACGCCGAATGCCGGAAGAGGCTGGGGCGCCCCGTAAAGACCGAGAAGGAATATAGCCGCAAGGTCATCATCGGAGATGATGGGCGGAGGCAGGTATCCGGCGATGAGGAGCTAAAGGTCGCTTTCTCGCCAGAGTTCAAGGCAAGCCACCCATTCTCAGAGATCACCCTCGTCGGCCCCTCTCAGATCTTCAACCTCAAGAACAGTCCCACCATCAGCCTTGGGGCCCCCTTAAATCCCCAGGCGACCATCAAGTCCCACTCCGGATGGAATCACCCAACGAGAGACACCGAGGGGTATCTGGCTTCGGTGGACTACGAATCGATGCTCGCCAAGCGTGAGGGAAGAGAGGGAGAAGACGCGTTCGCCGTTATATCTGAACAGTTCAGGGAGCTAACTGGCCAGATCCTCCTCAGGCCTTCCTCGAAGCGGGGCTCTGGGGCCAGCTATTTGTCGGTAGCCCTGCCCGATGGGCATCGTCACGGGCTGGAGGGACTGTCCAGTGGGCAGCGTGGCGCCCTTGGGCTCCTTTGCCTCGCCCATTACCTCAAGACAACGGGTGGCATCGTCCTGCTCGACGAGCCCGAGGTCCACCTCCACCCCTCGCTTCAAGTTCCATTGATGAACCACTTCCGGGATCTCCCCTCCTCATCACAGGTCCTGGGGGTTACCCACTCGAGGGAGATCGTCGCAGCCCTCCCCCCGCGCCGCATTATTGAGATCCGGCGCGATTCAGGGAAGGGAAACCAAGCTCATCGTCCAGCGTCCCCTTATGGTGCGTCAGTGTCACTCGGGCACAGTGTCGCCGATGGCATGCTGATGGATTTTCAGCTCATTGTCGAAGGTGAGCGCGATGAGGACGATCTGCCCTTGCTATTCCCCAACGAGATCAGTCGCGCCATGGTGGTAAGGGCGGGAAACTCAAAGGAGGTCCTAAGCCATCACCGATCCTTGGCAGCGAGCGTAAATCAGCTGCCATGGATCTGCCTGATGGATCGCGACCTCTTGACCGCGGAAGAAGTTCAGAGCCTTTCCGTCGAGTATCCGCATCTTCATGTCTGGCCTCGCCGAGCCCTTGAAAGCATGCTGCTTCACCCTCCTCTCATCTCTTCCGTTTTCCTGGAAACAATTGGACGCAGAATCTCGGAGAAGAAGGTGGAGGAGATGCTCCGAGAGTTGGCCATGCCATTCATGGGGGAGGTAGCCGAAGCTCTCGCCCACGCGGCGAAGAATCGCATCCATCCTGCACCCCGACCGGGGGATTCCAAGTCCCCACCTGATCACGATACTGCCTATGCCCGTGTCCTTGAGGCCCGCGCTGCTGCATGGAATGACATTTTGTCTGAGCAACAGGAGCTGGTTCGAGGCCGCTGGAATGAAGATTGGCTGGACCTAGTTGAACCGAAGAGGCTGCTAGGTGCTCTCCAGACCGAGACGAAGGTCTTCGGAAAGATTCATCTCCTGAAGGCGGCACTAATGACTCGGGCTAGCCGGGATCAGGAAGTCCGCCCCCCAGGCCTGGAGGAGTTTCGTATCAAGATGGCCCAGGCGGCGACTTCCGAGTGAGTCCGGCAAGAACAGTCAGCGCGGCCCCGGCCCGACGGCGGGCAGAAGATCACGGACCTTCTGGTCCCTGAGGGCTCTCGGGCTTCAGCGACGCTGACGGGGTCCCCTGGGACGGAGGGGTGTGACGACGCCTGAGACGTCCTTGTCGAGCTGCTGCCGCAGGGCTTCGTTGTCGTGGTAGAGGGCGGCAATCGCGGTCTGGGCAGCTTTGAGCTTGTTCTCCAGGAGGGTGCATTCCCGGGTCTTCTTGGCCAGGCGCTTCTTGAGGTCGGCGATGGCCGCATCGCGCTTCGCTTCGCCGGGGGTGGCCTTGCCGTGGGCGGCAATGTGGGTGTCCCACTCGGCCAGGATCGCGTGCGCGCGGTTCATGGTCGCGCGGCTGACCTGGGCTTCTTTGTAGAGGTTCTCTTTCGTGAGGCGGCCGTCGGTCCGTTGTGGACGGCCCTCGAAGAGGCGGGTCTTCGCTGCCCGTAGGGCGGCGGCGGTCTTGGGGCTCACCTGGTCTTCAGGGGTGTCCGCGGGGTGCGTCACGGGGACTCACCTGCCATCTTGAAGACATTGCGGGTGATGTCGAGTTCACGTTCGGCGAGGTCCCGGCGGCAGGCCGGTGTGGAGGGGTTGTTGATGAGCTCGAGCTGGGTGCGCTGGTGGGAGTCATAGATCGGCAGGTGCTCAGGGCCGATCATGCTATTCGCGCACCGGTCGGGCCGGCAGCGTTCGTCGAGCGGGCCGACGTGTCCTTCGGGGACGATCGCGTTCTCAAGGCAGACGGCACCAACGGGATTGGTGTGGTCGGCGGTGCAGTTGTTGAGCATGCCGAACCGGATGTGGATCCGCGTGGTGCGCAAGAGGCTGTCAGCGGTGCGGGCATCGCCGTTGCGGGCCTTGACGGTGGCGGCGATCTGGTCGAAGGCGTCCTTGACGCGTTCGGCTCCGGGCCCGAACCCGATCTCCTCACCAGCGGTATGACGCTCGTAGAGGTCCTTGATCTTGCGGAACTTGACGTTGTCGAGGGCATCCTCGAGATATTTCGCCCACTCCTTGTCGGAGGCGGCATAACCACGGGTGGTGGCGTTGGCTAGGGCCCGGGCAGCGATGTGCTTGAGCTGAATGCCGGTAGCGATCTCAGAGCCAGGGAACTGGTCGGTGAGCATCGCCATCGTCCGACGGAACATGTGCGGGCGGATGTAGGTGGCGGGGATCGCGTCGAGCCCCGTCCAGGCCCGGTTGGTGTTCACGAACCTCACGAACGCCGCGAGCATCAGGGGGCCGTCAATGGTGCCGCCCTGCCTCGAGGTATGGACCGGTGCGAATACGCGCTCGGGGTGCAAGGAGACGGCCTCCGCGACCGCGAGGGCTTCGACGAGAGGGCCGGCAATCCACCAGTGCTTGCCGGGGCGGTTGGTGGTTCCCTTGATCTTCGTGGAGGCGATGGCGGGGGTGTTGTAGTGCTCGACGACGGGATCCCGCAGAATCTCGTGGACCTCTGAGTCGCGCATCATCGACAGGCCCACTACCAGGGTGAATGCGGCGTTGCGCAATGCCGTCTTCAAGTCGGTCAGCGCCCGCAGGTCGATGCCGGGGTGCCAGGGGCCCGTGGTGCCATCCGGCCGGGTGACCTGTACCAGTTCTCCGGTCAGAGCGTGGGTCGTGGTCCGGCCCTTGGCCACCGTATTCAGGATCAGCTCACGTCGCCGCGTTTTCAGCGGATCACGAGCACTGGCGGTGAACGCCGAGCTGTTGATGCGGTCGTAGCCCAGAAGGAGTGTCAACAGGTTCCAGTTCACCTGTGGGTCCGGGGCACCAGCGGATGCGACATGGACAGGGATCTTGTTCTCAGGCTCGGCGAGCCACTGTTCAAGTCGGGTGTCGATGCCGACCACTGAGAGGCGGGCGTTGGCACTCAGCTCCCGAACGCGGCCATCGGCGCGCAGGACGTCGGGGGCGAAGTCATGAACGTAGGCCCAGGCCGCACGGATCAGCGGGAACCACGTCTTCGGAGGAACCGTCGGGGTGGCGATCGCGTTGCCGGGCTGGGACCGGGCGACATCGCGGGCGCTCTGACCAGGCCAGGGATCCCCGATGGTCCAAGGCAGGCTCAGGGCGGGCTCAGCAACCGCCAGGTTCTTCAACGTGCCCACATGCCCTCTGACCGTTTCCGGGGCCAGCCCCGCCGCGGCCAAGCCGGTGATGTGCTGTCGCAGGTCTGCTGCGGTCCAGGTATCCGGATGGACCGGACGTCCGTTCTCGCGTCCCCAGCGCGCTGCGGCTCGCAGCCGTGAGGCGATGTGGTTCAAGGTCACAGGGATGCCGGAGCCTTCGAGGACGACCCCGCTCTTGAGGACCACGGGGTGCCGCCGGTTCATGACGATCATCATGAACTCGCGTGCCAGCAGGTTCCAGTACGGTTCCTCCAGCTCGCGGCTGAAGTTGACCTTCCAGCTGCTGGCGCTGACGTTGGCGGGGCGCTTGAGGACCCCGTTGAAGTCCCAGGTGCGAGTATCGCCGAGCCGGGGGACGCGGGCCCCGGGCTCGCGGGCCTCTGGCAGTAGGGCCCGGCCCCGGACGACTGGCTCGTCGTCCCGGAACAAGAAGGGGCGTCGCTGCTGAGGCAGGGGCAGGATCATGCGTCGAACTCCGTGTTCGCGGCCAGCGGCAGGTCCAGGACGGCCTGGCCGGCTTCGATGTGCTTGTGGGCCCGGGCCAATTCCTCGTCCGTGCGGTCGTCCAGGACGGCGCGCAGGTTCACCCAGCTCTGCCCCCAAAGCCGGGTGAAGACCATCGGGTTCAGCCGAACACGGAGCCTCTCCAAGTGATCTTGGAAGAGCAGTAGCTGAGGAAGGTTCGAGGGGAGAATCCAGGCGTTTCGGCATTCCAGGCATCGCAGCGGGGCGACCGCGCAGAGTTCGCCGGGGCGACTGAAGGGCGACTGATAGGGGTTCTTGCAGTGGGAGACACCCATGTCGAGCTGGCCGGTCATGATGTCCTCGGCCTCCTCGGGAGACAGCCCTGCGTCCGTGAGCAGACCATGATCGGCCTCCTTAGAGACGACGGTGGGACCGTCGATGCGGTCGAGCGCCTTGTCGAACCAGTGCTGTTGGGCGGTGGCGATCGTCCGGCCGGACAGGATCCGCAGCGTGGTGCCTTGTGCGTAGTGGCCGGCGAAAGTCTCCTCGGTGTGGTCGTCTGCGGCCGCACTGATGCGCCCTTCGGTCACGATGGCCTTCTCGACCTTGACCGATTTGCGCATGCGGCCGATGTGCCGATCGCCCTTGATCTCGACGCCCATCATGTCCAGCCAGCTGCCGAACGATGCTCCCTTGACCTCTGGGATCCAGCGGTCGAACAGGACGGTGAAGTCGCCGCGGACGGTCGCGCGGACGAAGAGCGTGTCGGTGACGTGCGGGGCCTTGGCGCGAGTCCGGGCGGTGAGGTCCAACAGCTGGCGGACCACTTCGCTGGCCTCACGCCGTGGCCAGTTCACGGTGAGTCGCCCCTCAGTGTCGCCTTCCGGGGTGAGATCCCCGCGTGCGGCGCGGTCTCGAAAGGCCCGATGCCGCAGCAGCCCGGCCCGGTTCTTAAGCAAGGTCAACCGGACGCCCTTGGGCAGGAACTCGATCTCCTTCTCACCGAAGCCAGTGACCTCCTCGGAGGTGTAGCCGGTGGCGTCCATCAGCAGAACACGGAAGGCGTGCAGGTCGAGGGTGGTGGGATACAACGTCGCGATCAGCTTGCAACACAGCTGCCGACGCGCCACTTTCGAAACCAGGACTCCGCCCGGGCCCGAGGCGAACTCCTGCAGTTCCGGCGGCCATTCCCGGGCGTGCGGCAGCTGCTGGCGGATGTCGTCGGGGGTGACCTCCTCGTGGGCCAAACCCCAAAGCAGGTCGGCGATGCTGGTCCAGCTGCCCCGGCCGGGGTGGCTTCCGCGCTCCGCCCAAGCCCAGCCCTTGTCCAGGCGTTGGCGGGTCGCATGAACACTCTGCCAGGCAGCGCGGACCAGAGCCCGCTTCTCCTGCCGCTCGAACTCGTCCCGTTCCCTCTTCTCCCCGCTGCCCAGAAGCGCGGGACCGCCGGCCAGCCGGGCCAGTTCCGGGGCAACCAGGCGGTCAACGTGGTCGTCCCGGCGGACAATCAGCACGCGCAGGGCACTGGCAAACACCCCGGGATATGTCGAGCCCGGAGCGTAGTCCTCGGGCAAAGACAGCTCCCAGTCGACCAACGTGTCGAAGAGCCCCGGATCAGACAGGCTCGCCTCCTCCGCCGTTGGCCCCAGCACCTTGTCCACGTACGCGCAGAGCCGGTTGATCGCCGTCCGGTAGACCCCTGCAGAGCCCTTAATGGCCGTGGCGGCCACGTACTCAACCCACTCGTCTGCCAACTGCATCGCCAGCATCGAGCAGCGGAAGTCCGATGGATCGACCACCATGACTCTTCCGGAGGCGTTGACAACCCGAGGGCCGATCCCGCCCGGTGGAACCGGGTCTGCCAAGGCCACCAACAACCGCTCGCGCTCTTGCTTGGTCCGACGGCCGGGCCTGGTCGTCCTCGACATCTCAGCGGCCACCCTTCGCGCCGGACAGCGCGTGGGCGGCAATCTCGGCATAGGTCGCATCTTCGTCGCCCACCCAGCCGGCGAACGCGGCCTCGAACTCGTTGATCAGGTCGTCCGTGTACTGGAGATACTCGTAGGTCGTTTCTGGACTCGAGTGGCCAAGTCTTCGGCTTACGATCAGCAGCGGGTTGTGCCGGATGTGACCGGACAAGTACGAGCGGTGCCGACGACGGCGGGCCTGCAGGTCCGGCTCCTCTCCGTCCATGAGGTTCTCCAGATAGGTCAAAAGCTGCAGAGCATAGGTGTGCCTTAGGTCGTGCCATCGCCACCGCCGGGCGGGAAGGTGCGGGGTGGTCTCGTCGGCGAGCGCGTTCATGCGCGTCCAGGCCCGGTGGCGGTAGCCCTTCCAGGCGTCCGCCCCAGGCATCAGGCCGCCGCGGCAGACGAACAGGGACAGTGCCTCCAGACCGAACTCGCCCTCGTAGACGGTGATCCGCCGCATCTTGGCGTCCATCGCGGACATCTCGAACTCGCGCACGACACCGTCCAGGACGCCCCTCACCCAGCCACCGGAGACGTCCACCTCGTCGACCACGAACAGGTCGCGGGCCTTGCGCTCCAGGGTCCGGGCCGCCCTGCGGACGATGTCCGGCCTCTCTAGCAGGCAGAACAGGTCAGCGGAGGCGACAGCGTCCTCGGGGACGTAGACGGTGCGGGCCTTGCCGTATTTCGCGCATGCCTGGACCGTGTACTCGGCGGCCCCACCCGGCATTCCGGGCCACAGCCCGATCTCGGGAAGCAGCACCGTCGACCACTCCCGCCACCGTTGCCCCGACCCCAGGGCGATATCCGAGCCCGCCCGGTTGCGTAGCGGCGACCACCCGCGGAAGGCCCGGTCCACCTGGGCGTTGGGCAGTTGGCCGCCCAGTCCCACATCACGGAAGTAGCGGTACTGATCGAAGGTCAGATGCCGGATATCCATGCCGATCCGAACCCGCGGCGCCAGCGCGTTGCGTCCTCGCGCCGCCACCCGGACCGGCCGGTGCGACAGGATCTTGCGGTCGACCAGGAAGCCGTAGAGGTCGTCCAGGACGAACGACTCCTTACTCCACGCATCCCAGCCGATCGGCTTCCTCTGCCTCTGAATCCGATAATTGCGGTAGGCAACGAGGTCGGACTCACTCGCCGACAGAACATCACTTTCCAGCTTGGCCAGGTAGTTGTCCGTCCTGTAAACCGCCCGCCCGTAGTCCTTCAGCGTGCCCTCGTCCAACAACGACGTCGACAGATACCGGCCGTACTCACACAGCGCCGGCACCGGCATCTGCGTCTCCTCGTCGAGGAACACCGGCGTCCCGTCGAGCACACCGCGCCGCTCCAGCAGCGCAGCCACCTCGCCCGCGGAGATCACATCACTGTCCAGGAACCTCTCCAGTCTCCCGGACTGCACAAAGGCAAGATCCACGCTCACCCCTCCCCCAGGGGCCGGGGAGGAACTCCCGTCAGCTCACCTGTCTCGTACCGCTGCAACGGATCGAGACTGAACCACAGATCTCATGAGACAGATTTCAACAGCAGAAAGAAGAAATGCGTCAGGAGGACGAGGGGAATGCGCGTGATCCCGAGCGAGCGCAGACAACGGTCCGCCGCCACGGGGTCCGGCCCGGCGTCGACGACCACCGCCGCACCGCCTCCCGCCGCGAGCACCGTGGCATCTCCCTGCCCCACGTCACACATCACCATCCGCCACCCCGTCGGCGGCCAGCCCGTGATCACGCGGGTCAGCGGCGGTGGCTGGACGATCACCAGAAGGAGGAGCAGGGCGCAGCCGGCGCAGAGCCAGGGGCGTCGCACCAGGGACCGCCCCACCAGGACGAGGGCTGCCGTGGCGAGCGCGAGCAGCAGTCCACCGATCCAGTCGCCCGGCCAGTCGAACCCGCTGCCGGGCAACGCCGCACCGGTTCTGGCGATCTCCGCGATCCACTCCGTCGGCCAACTCGCGCACCAGGCAAGCACCTTGGCGAGGGGCATCAGCAGGGGCGCCGACGCCAGCGCGGCGAAACCGAGCACGGTGGCGGGCGCGACGGCGAACTCCGCGAGGAGATTGCACGGCACGGCCACCAGACTCACCCGGGCCGCGAGGACGGCCACGACGGGTGCGCACACCGCCTGCGCTGCGGCCGCGGCGGCCAACGCGTCGGCGAGCCTCGGCGGCACCCGGCGCCCGCGCAGTGCCGCACTCCAGCGCGGCGCGAGCGTCAGCAGCGCCCCGGTCGCGAGCACGGAGAGCAGGAAGCCGTAACTCCGCGACAGCCATGGGTCGTACAGGACCAGCAGCAGTACGGCGGCGGCCAGCGCGGGGAGCAGAGAACGGCGCCGTCCGGTGGCGATGGCCAGCAGCGCGATCAGTCCGCACGCCGCTGCCCGCAGCACACTCGGGTCCGGCCGGCAGACGATGACGAAGCCGAGGGTGAGCGCCCCGCCGAACAGCGCGGTGGCCCGCAGCGGGAGACCCAGCCTCGGCGCGAGGCCACGCCGCTCGGAGCGCTGGGCAAGCCCCGGCGGGCCGATGAGCAGCGCCAGGACAATCGTCAGGTTGGCCCCGCTGACTGCCAGCAAGTGCGTCAGGTCGGTGTCCCGGAACGCCTGGTCCAGCTCGGTCGGCACCCGCGAGGTGTCGCCGATCACCAGCCCCGGCAGCAGCGCCCTGGCATCGGCCGGCAGCCCGTCCGTGGCCTCGCGCAGCCCGGCCCGCAACTCTCCCGCCAGCCGCTGCGCTCCGTTCGGCGCCTCGGTCACGAGCGGCGTGTGCTCGGCGGACACCCTGAGCACCGCCGCCGCTCTGCCACTCTCCGGCAGCGGCGGCGCGAGCTGCGCCCGCACCCGCAGCCGGGTCGAGGGCGGCAGCGCGAGCCATTCCTCGGCTTCGGGGCGCACGCCCGGCTCACCGGCCGGGCCCTCGTCCCTCGCCGCATCCCGTGCCGAGTCCGTCCGCACGATGACCAGGACCGGCGTGCGCGTCACGGTCTCCGTGCCGTCCGTCTCCGTGACACGGACTACTTCCGCGTCCAGCATGACGGCGGGCGGCATGGCGTGGGCCGTCGCCGTACGGGGCCGGGTGCGGCGCGGGTCGGAGGTCACCTCCAACTCGGCCCCGACCTGGGCGTACTCGCCCGCCAACGTGGGCACGGGGCCACGGTGCAGATCCGCCCCGTGCAGCGCCGCGGAGCCGGCCGACGCCGCCGCGCAGAGCAGCGCTCCGGCCACCGAGACACGGCCCCAGGCGCCCCGCCCTGACACACCTCGCTCCCGCGTGCTTCGCCCTGACGCGCCTTGCTCCCGCGCGCCTCGCCCCCAGGGCGCTCGTCCCTGCGCGCCTCGTCCCACGCGGACCTCACCCGCATCGCGAGTCCCACGCCGCACCGTCCACGTCACCAACAGGACACCTGCCGCCGCCACACAGCCCACCACGGTGGCGACCGCCCACCGGGGCGGAGCGTCCAGCATCAGCGCGGCCGCCGCCCATGCCGCGAGGGCGGGCGGCACCAGACGGAGGTCGACCGGACCCTCCTGCCGTGGATGCGAGGCGCCGAGGCGATGGCCTGACGCGGCGTGCACCGCCGCACGCGGTGGCGTCGCGGTCCGCTCGTCCGGGGCTCCTCGCGCCCCATCGGAACCCGACTTCATGGCCGTACGAGATCCTGGAGATCGGCGAACCGCCGGTCGCCGATTCCGTTCACCTCACGGAGCTCTTCGACGGAGCGGAACCCGCCGTGCTCAGTGCGGTAGTCGATGATGTGCTGGGCCAACACCGGCCCCACTCCCGGCAGTTCCTCCAGCTGCGCCGCGCTCGCCGTGTTCAGGCCGATCGGCCCGACGGTCCCCGCCCCACCAGCTCCCGCCGTTCCTCCTCCCGACACCCCCGCGCCCGTACCTGTACCTGCCGCACCGGCGCCCGCTCCGCCCGCCGCCGAAGCGGGCGCGGGACCTCCCACCACCACCTGCTCGCCGTCCATGAGGAACCGCGCGCGGTTGAGGGCACCCAGGTCGGTGCCGGGTTCGGGCCCACCGGCGGCCCGCAGGGCGTCGGCCACCCGGGACCCGGCGGGCAGCCGCTGGATTCCGGGGCGACGGACCTCTCCGCTGACGTCCACGACGATCGCGGCGGCCGCGCCCGTCGATCCACCACGGCCTCCGTCGGCTCTGTCACCGTCTCCCCCGCCCGACGCCCGCCCCGCTTCGACCGGCGGCCCCGGGGAGGGGGCCGGCTCCGCCTCTCGATCTGCGGCCGCCCCCGCCTCGCGCACCACGTCGGGAGGGCGCACCGGCTGGGTCCTCCCCGTCCAGAAGTGCTGAGCGGCGAAGGCCCCCACCACGGCAAGGACCACGACGAGGGCGATTACCCCTCGCCGCTCCAACCCGCACCGCGACTGCAACCACACCGGCAGCCGTTCCCGCATGGCGAGCCCCAGCCGCTCCCGCCGCGAGGGCCCGGCGTCCGCCCCCACACCGGAGCCGATCCCGGCGCCAGGGCCAGGGGCAGGAGCAGAGGCAGGGACGGTGTCGGCCTCCCCTTCCGCCGCCCGCTCCCGTGCCACCTCCGGCCCCCGAGGCAGCAGCCCCACGTCAGCACCCGCCACGTCCAACGGCGGCGAAACAGGCGGTGGTTGACCGTCCCGGTCGACGAAGAGTCTCTGCGCGCGCAGCCGCACCGCATCCGCCGAAGCGCGCCTGCGTCGGGCCCGCCCACGGACATGACGGCTGCTGGCCCGCCCGTCGGACGCGGGCGCGCGGCCGGGTCCACTCGTCGCGGAAGATGCTCGGGAAAGTGATCGAAGTGTCATGCCGACGACGTTAGGCAAAGCCGCCGAATCTTGTTGATCTTGGTCAATTCCCGTGGATTACTCGGCAGTTGTGGATATCTCCACCACCCGTACGAGCGACACCACCGCACAGATCAGCCCCAGCGCACCATGCGGACCGAACAGACCGAACAGACCAAGCGGACCGAGCAGACCAGGCGGCCCCCGCCCACCTCACCGAGGCGAGACCACAGCCCCCAACAACCCCGGCCCCGTGTGCGCCCCGATCACCGCGCCCACCTCGCTGACGTGCAGCTCGGCGAGGGCGGGGACCCGGTCCCTGAGCCGGTCCGCGAGGTCCTCGGCCCGCTCCGGGGCCGCCAGATGGTGCACCGCGATGTCGACCCGGCCTGAGCCCGCCTTCTCCACCACGATCTCCTCGAGCCGGGCGATCGCCTTCGACGCCGTCCGCACCTTTTCCAGCATGTCGATGCGGCCGCCGTCCAGCTTCAACAGGGGCTTCACCGCGAGCGCGGAGCCCAGCAGCGCCTGTGCCGCGCCGATGCGGCCGCCCCGGCGCAGATAGTCGAGCGTGTCGACGTAGAAGTACGCGGCCGTGTTCGCGGCCCGCTTCTCCGCGGCCGCCACCGCCTCCTCCGCCGAGTCGCCCGCCTCCGCGGCCTCCGCCGCAGACAGGGCGCAGAAGCCGAGGGCCATCGCGATCATGCCGGTGTCCACCACCCGTACCGGCACCGGGGCGTCCTTCGCCGCGAGGACCGCCGCGTCGTACGTCCCGGAAAGCTCGGCGGACAGGTGCAGGGACACGATCGACGTGGCGCCCGCCTCCGCGACCTTCCGGTAGGTCTCGGCGAACACCTCGGGGCTGGGCCGTGACGTGGTCACGGGCTTCCGCTTCTGCAACGCGAGGGCGAGGGAGGGGGCCGAGATCTCGGTCCCTTCCTCCAGCGCCTCGTCCCCAAGGACCACGGTCAGGGGCACCACGATGATGCCGTGCCGCTCCGTCGCCCGCTGCGGCAGGTAGGCCGTTGAATCCGTGACGATCGCGACATGGCGGGACATGAGCTGGAGATTACCCGCCTGGGTCGACCGGCGGCAGCCCGGCCCCCGCTCGCCCGGATCCCGGAGTTCCGCGCCCGGATCCCGGAGGTTCTCACAGGTGGCTCAGGTGGTGCTCTCCGGCCTGGTCTCCTTCTGCCACGAATACGTGGGCCGGGGGGTCGGCGGCGTAATGGCGGGCCGCGTCGGCTCCTGGGAGGTCCGCTCGGCCCGCTCGGACGGCTCGGGCCAGGTCTGCTCGGCGGCCTTGCCGGGCTCCTCCGTCGGCTCGGGCCAGGCGGCCGGGGTCCGCTCGGGCGCCGGCTCGGTCGTCCAGTGCCGCAGCGCGCCCGCTTCCATGTCGATCTGGGTGCTCAGGGAGTCCACATCGTCCTCGGCGAACCGGCGGGCGCGGTCGCGGGCCGCCCAGCGCAGCGAGTCGGCGGCCTTCGTGATCTGTTCCGTACGCTCCCGCAGGCCGGGGAGGCGCTGGGCCAGGGCCGCCTTGTCCGGGTCGCGCTCCAGGCGTCGGAGCTCGTCGTCCAGATCGTGTCCGTGCGCGCTGAGCCGCTCGAAGAGGACCAGGGACTCCCGCAGCGAGGCGTCCTCGGTCGCGCCCGCGTGCAGCACGTCCTGGGTCGCGCGCATCGACGTGCGCAACGAGAGGCGTAGCTGCGCCAGTTCGCTCGCGGCGCCCGGGGTGAAGGTCTTCGCCCTGAGCGTGGTGTCCTCCACCGTGCGGCGGGCCTCCGAGATCGTGCGGTCCACCCCGCGCTTGACGGCCTTGACGGCCTTCGCCGTCATGTACACCCCCAAGACGAGGAAGAGCACGACGAGCAGCGCCACGACTGCGACCACGGCTTCCATGACGCTCCTCTCCGATGCAGTGACCGTCCTCCCACCGTAAACGGAGAAGGCAGGCCGGAGGTTCCAGCGGAACCCCCAACCTGCCCGTAGGGGAAGACCCCTATGCCCCGGTCACGCGGTCGACCTGCGAAGAGCGACCGGAGACCGCCTACTGGCGACTACGCGGGAACGATGTTCACCAGCTTCGGCGCCCGCACGATCACCTTGCGGATCCCGGCCCCGTCCAGCGCGGCCACGACCTTCTCGTCGGCCAGGGCCACCTTCTCCAGCTCCTCGTCGGAGATCGAAGGGGAGACCTCCAGGCGCGCCTTGACCTTGCCCTTGATCTGCACGACGCAGGTCACGGACTCGTCCACGACGTACGCCGGGTCGGCGACAGGGAAGTCCTGGTGGACGACCGAATCGGGGTGGCCCAGCTTGCGCCACAGCTCCTCGGCGACGTGCGGGGCCAGCGGCGCGATCAGCAGCACCAGGCGCTCGGCGACGGACTTCGGCACCGCGCCGCCCACCTTGGTCAGGTGGTTGTTCAGCTCGGTGATCTTGGCGATGGCGGTGTTGAACCGCATGCCGTCCAGGTCCTGGCGCACGCCGTCGATCGACTTGTGCAGCGCGCGCAGCGTGCTCTCGTCGATGTCGGCCTCGGCGACGTCCGCGACGGTGACCTCACCGGTGGACTCGTCGACGATCAGGCGCCACAGGCGCTGCAGCAGGCGGTACTGGCCGACGACCGCGCGGGTGTCCCAGGGGCGGGAGACGTCCAGGGGGCCCATCGCCATCTCGTACAGGCGCAGGGTGTCCGCGCCGTACTCGTCGCAGATCTCGTCCGGGGTGACGGCGTTCTTCAGGGACTTGCCCATCTTGCCCAGCTCGCGCTTGACCGGCTCGCCCTCGAAGAAGTACGCGCTGTCGCGCTCCTCCACCTCGGTGGCGGGCACCGGGAAGCCGCGGGCGTCCCGGTAGACGTACGCCTGGATCATGCCCTGGTTGTACAGCTTGTGGAACGGCTCGGCCGACGAGATGTGGCCCAGGTCGAACAGGACCTTCGACCAGAAGCGCGCGTACAGCAGGTGCAGGACGGCGTGCTCGGCGCCGCCCACGTACAGGTCGACGCCACCGGTCGGCTGGCCCTCCCGCGGGCCCATCCAGTACTGCTCGATGGCCGGGTCGACCAGCTTCTGGTCGTTGTGCGGGTCCAGGTAGCGCAGCTCGTACCAGCACGAACCGGCCCAGTTGGGCATGGTGTTGGTCTCGCGGCGGTACTTCTTGGGTCCTTCGCCCAGGTCCAGCGTGACGTTGACCCAGTCCTCGTTGCGGGACAGGGGCGTCTCCGGAGAGGTGTGCGCGTCGTCCGGGTCGAAGGTGCGCGGCGAGTAGTCCTCGACCTCCGGCAGTTCCAGGGGCAGCATCGACTCGGGCAGCGAGTGGGCGACACCGTCCTCGTCGTAGACGATCGGGAAGGGCTCGCCCCAGTAGCGCTGACGGCTGAACAGCCAGTCGCGCAGGCGGAAGTTGACGGTGCCCTCGCCGATGCCGCGGGTGGCCAGCCAGCCGGTGATGCGCGCCTTGGCGTCGACGACTCCCAGGCCGTCCAGCGAGATCTCCGCGTTCGCGGAGTTGATCAGCTTCGCCTCGTACGAGGCGAAGGCGTCGTCCCACGTCGACGGGTCGGTGCCGCGGTCGTCCGCGGGCTCGACCACACAGCGCATCGGCAGGTGGAAGGAGCGGGCGAAGGCGAAGTCGCGGCTGTCGTGCGCCGGGACGGCCATGATCGCGCCGGTGCCGTAACCCATCAGTACGTAGTCGGCGATGAAGACGGGGACCTGCTCGCCGCTGACCGGGTTGGTGGCGTAGACACCAGTGAAGACGCCGGTCTTCTCCTTGGCGTCGGCCTGGCGCTCCACGTCGGACTTGGAGGCGGCGAAGGCGCGGTACTTGGCGACGGCCTCGGCCGGGGTGGCGTGCCCGCCGGTCCACGTCTCGTGGGTGCCCTCGGGCCAGGCGGCGGGGACGACCTTGTCGACCAGCTCGTGCTCGGGCGCCAGGACCATGTAGGTGGCGCCGAACAGGGTGTCCTGGCGGGTGGTGAAGACGGTGATGGCGTCGCCTTCGGAGCCGACGGGGAAGTCGACGCGGGCGCCTTCGGAGCGGCCGATCCAGTTGCGCTGCTGCAGCTTGATGGCCTCGGGCCAGTCCAGCGCGTCCAGGTCGTCCAGCAGGCGGTCCGCGTAAGCGGTGATGCGCATGTTCCACTGGCGCAGCTTGGCCTTGAAGACGGGGAAGTTGCCGCGCTCGGAGCGTCCGTCGGCGGTGACCTCCTCGTTGGCCAGCACGGTGCCCAGGCCGGGGCACCAGTTGACGGGCGCGTCGGAGGCGTACGCCAGGCGGTACTGGCTCAGGACCTCGGAGCGCTCCCCGGCGTCCAGCTCGCTCCACGCACGCGTGGTGCCCGGTACGGCGCGCTCACCGCTGTCGAACTGCGCGACCAGGTCGGCGATCGGGCGGGCCTTCTTGGCCTCGGCGTCGTACCAGGAGTTGAAGATCTGGACGAAGATCCACTGGGTCCACTTGTAGTAGTCAGGGTCGATCGTCGCGAAGGAGCGGCGCTTGTCGTGGCCCAGGCCCAGGGCGCGCAGCTGCGACTTCATGTTCTCGATGTTGGCCTCGGTGGAGACCCTCGGGTGGGTGCCCGTCTGCACGGCGTACTGCTCGGCGGGCAGGCCGAAGGCGTCGAAGCCCAGGGTGTGCAGGACGTTGTGGCCGGTCATCCGCTGGAAGCGCGCGAAGACGTCGGTGGCGATGTACCCCAGGGGGTGGCCGACGTGCAGGCCCGCTCCGGAGGGGTACGGGAACATGTCCATGATGAACTTCTTGGGCCTGTCGACCAGGGCGGTCTCCGCGTCGCCCCGCGCGGCCATGTCCCCGCTGGGGTTCGGCGCCTCGTAGGTGCCGTCGGCGTCCCAGAAGTCCTGCCAGCGTGCCTCGATGTCAGCGGCCAGAGCGGCCGTGTAGCGGTGCGGCGCGGCCACCTCGGAGGCGGCAGCAGAATTCGTCTCGCTCATGATCCTCAAAGCTCCATCGATCGTCTCTGCCTGCGGAATTGACCGGCACCACGGCGGCCCAGGTCAAATAAAAATGCCCCTCGCACAGGAGGGGACGCCGCGCCGATTCCGACCGCGATTCACCGGCGGTCGGGACTGATCAGCGCGGCCCGCTAAGCAGAAGGCGTACGGCACGCATGGCGTCAGGGTACCGCAGGCCTCGCGCGCCCCGCGACGGGCTTCCACGCCGGGCCCGCCGTCACCGGCCGGCCACTTCCGCACCGCTCCGGCACCGCAACCCTGGCCAAGGGTTACTCCGCGTACCGTCCCTTACCGGGGCAACACCAAGATCGTGTCGCGCTTTGATAACAACGCAATAACTCAAACCCCGTACCCACCGGTATGGAGCGACTTAGCATGCGGCGATCGAACCAATTCGGAGCCGCCCCCATGAACCCTCTGAACCCGCACCGTTCGCTCCCCCGTTCGCGCCGCCCCGCCTTCCTCGATCCCAGCAGGAACACCCGGAGATCCTTAGGCGCGGCGGCACTGCTCCTGATACCCCTTCTCGTCTTCGCGAGCAGTGACGCCTTCCGCACCGCACTGGACTTCACCACCGGCGTGCTGTGCCTGGTCTCCCTGACCGCCTCGGTGGTCTGGGGCCTGGTCGCCACGGACCGCCTCTTCCTGCGCTCGCGCCAGCGACTGCTCGCCCAGGCCGTGCACCGGGCCACCGCGGTCGCCTCCGTCGGCTTCCTGCTCCTGCACGGCACCGTCAAGGTCGCACTCGACCACGTGTCGCTCCTGGGCGCCCTGGTGCCCTTCGGGCTCGGCGTGACCGGCAGCGCGGGGCTCATCGGCCTCGGCTCGCTCGCGGGCCTCCTGATGGTGCTCACGAGCGTCACGGGGGCCCTGCGCAGCGCCTTCGCCTCGCCGGCCAAGGTCGCCTCGCGCTGGCGGGCGCTGCACATGCTCGCCTATCCCGCCTGGTGCGCGGCGCTCATGCACGGTCTCTACGCGGGCCGCCCGCCGAAGCCCTGGGTGATCGCCCTGTACTGCCTGTGCCTGGTCTCGGTCGCCGGAGCGGTCGCGCTGCGTTCGGCGCCGCCCGCGGTCAAGCGGAAGGTCGCCGCCAAGATCCTGGCCCTGCTCGAACCGGAGGGCGCGGCCGCCCGCCGCGGCGAGCCGCCGGTGCGGGACACCGCCGCCGTGCCGCTCCCCGGCACGACCACGGCCCCCGCCCCCGACCCGGTCGTCGGCATCTCGGCGGCCTACCGCGCGCTGGCCACCGCCGAGTCCCGCCACCGCACCGACACCTTCCACCCCGCCGAACCGCTGCCCCGGGCCGAGCCCGCGGGGCGCTGGCCCGCACCCTCCCCGCCGCCACCCGCCGAGTCGCCCTACGTGGCCCCCCAGCCGACGTACGACACGGCCCCGCAGCCCGTGTACGACCCCGCCCAGGACCCCGCGTACGACGGCGGCCCCGTCACCGAACCGCTGCCCCGGCCCTTCCAGGCGCCGAGTTCGGGTGAGCCCTGGAACGCCGCCACCGGAGGCCATCAGTGAACGCGCCGCTGCCCGACGTCCCCGAAGTCCGCGTCGTCGGCCTGCCGCTGCTGACCTCGGGCTTCGATCTGGTCGAACGCCTCGATCTCGGCATGCACCTGAAGGTGCACGGCCCCCTGGAACCCATGGCGGGCGAGCCGCTCGCCACCCTCGCCGAGCAGATCGCGCTGCGCGGCAGGGGCGGCGCGGGCTTCCCCTTCACGCGCAAGCTGCGGTCCGTCGCGGACGCGGCGATCCGCCGGGGCGTGCGCCCCGTGGTCGTCGTCAACGGCAGCGAGGACGAACCGGCCTGCCGCAAGGACACCGTTCTGATCAACCGCGCCCCGCACCTCATCCTGGACGGTGCCCTGCTCGCCGCGGAGGCCCTCGGCGCGCGCACCCTGATCATCGGCGTGACCCGCGACTCCACCGAGGCCTCGATGGCCGCCGCCCTGGCCGAGCGCGGCCTCACCAACCGGCGCGGGGCCACCCTCCGCGCGCGCGTGCAGCGCAATCCGGTCCGCATGGTCACCGGGGAGTCCTCAGCGCTGGTCCGCTCGGCCGACGGGGGCCCGCCACTGCCACCGGGCCGCAAGGTGCGCACCGCCGACTCCGGAGTGGGCGGTGCGCCCACGCTCCTGTCCAACGCGGAGACGTTCGCGCAGCTCGCGGTCGCCGCACGGACCGGCGCCGAGCGCTACTGCCGCACCGGGCTGCGCGACGAGCCGGGCACGGTCCTGCTGACCCTCTCCGGAGCGGTCGCCCGGCCGATGGTCCTCGAAGTCCCCACCGGAGTGCCGCTGCGGTACGTCCTGGAGCTGGCCGGCGCGCCCGCGCTGCCCCAGGGCGTGCTGACCGGCGGCTATCACGGCAGATGGCTGGAAGCCGTCACCGCGCACGACGCGGTGGTCTCGCGCGCCTCCCTGGACGCCTGCGGGGGTGCGCTGGGCGCGGGCGCGATCCTGCCGATCGGCCAGGACACCTGCCCACTCGGGGAGTCGCTGCGCGTGGCGCAGTGGCTGGCCGCCGAGAGCTCCGGGCAGTGCGGCCCCTGCTATCTGGGCCTGCCCGCCGCCGCGCGCGGCCTCGCGGACGTCCTCGCGGGCGGCGGCCCGACCGCCCTTGAGGCGCTGCGCGAGGTGACCCGGGCCGTGAAGCGGCGCGGCGCGTGCAAGCACCCCGACGGCTCGGCCGCCTTCCTGGAGTCGACGGTCTCGGCGTTCACGGACGACCTCGCGGCGCACGTCCTGGGCGGCGGCTGCGGTCGCCCCGTGGAAGGCGTCCTGCCCCTCCAGGCGGAAGCTCCCCAAGGAGAGGCGCCCACCGGCCGCAGGCTGGCCGTCGACTGGACGCTCTGCCAGGGGCACGGCCTGTGCGCGGACATCGTCCCCGAGCTGATCCAGCTGGGCCCTGACGGCTTCCCCTCGGTGGCGGAGGCCGCCGTACCGCGCTACTCCGAAGCACGTGCCTTCCGTGCGGTGCGCCGCTGCCCCGCGCTCGCCCTGCGCATCGAGGAGGATCCCGCGACCACCCCCGTGAACCGGCCCGCGCCACCCGCCGCGCTCCCGCAAGGACGCGGCCGCAGGGCACTGGGCAGCGGAAGGGCCTGACACGCGTACGACACAGAAGAGCGGGCCACCCGATCCGGGTGACCCGCTCTTCCTCAATCCCTGTGGGGTGTTCACGAGTGCGGTTGGCAAGCGACGACTCCACACTCGTCAAGGTCGTTGCCCGATCGGATGGTGATCGCTGCCCGGCACTGCACTGCACTCCGCGCAGCTGATCGGCGCGGCGGGACCGATCTTCCATCCCGCCTCCCACGCTCGTCTGCACCCAAGGTCCGACACCGAGCGCAGGAGCGCTCTTCAAGGACACGAGCTGGCCGACAGTCAATGGTAAAGACTCGAACTCTCTTGTCTACGCGGAACTCGTGTACGGCACCATGGAGATCAAGTCGAGTCTCGACAAGGCAGGTCTCGAACAGGACTGCCAGAAGATCTTGACAGCGAAGGAGATCGACAAGGCCGCGTTCGAGGACGGGCCCCGACATCAGGTATTCCGTTGGCGGAGTGCCTGACGGTGGGCCTCGGAGTCACGGGGTTCGGTTTCGTGCCTCACCGTACACACCAGATGCATCAGGTGATCAGGCCGGCGCTGATCAGCCAGATGTGTTCGCAAGTCGAAGATGCCTTTTGCAACTCTTCGCGGGACTCTTGGGAGGCGTGGTAGAAGGTCCGCTCGATCATCCAGCACAGGGCGCGTGCCATCGCCGACGCTTGCTCTGGTTCGGTACCGGCCTGAACGCCGGCTCGTTCCAGGACGGCGGCGATGGCCGTGATGAACAGGTCTGCCGTGTGGCTCCACAGCTCGCCGATCTCCGGCACGGTCAACGACAGGTCGATCGCCGTGCGCATGACCAGGCCGTGCTCGTTCCACAGCTCGACCGTACGCCGCATGGCTGCCGCGATGGCCTGGCCTGGCTCGTCGGTTTGCGCGGTGACCCGGGACCGCTCCCACAGATGCTCAACGGTCCGGGCCACGAGCGCCGTGACCACTTCTTGCTTGGAGCCGAAGTAGAAATACAGGGCGCCACGTGTGATGCCGGCGCCCTGCGCGATGTCGCCGACAGTCATGGCGTCATAGCCCTGTTGTGCCAGCAGAGCCTCGCAGGTGTCCAGAATGGCCCGCTCCCGGACATCGCCCTTGCGTTCGGTGGCGCGCCGGCTCCGCGCAGAGTGATGGCTGGGCATCAGAGCTGAGCACCCTCGGCAAAGTCGGTTGTACGGGAGAGGCGCTCCCATGCGCGGATGTCCTCGTCCACAGCCGTGCGCGCGGCAGTGACCAGTCGCAGCGCATCCGAGCCAAGGACGAGGTGGGCCGGCGGCTGTTCGACCGACGCGATGTGCACGACGGCGTCCCCAGCCTTGGTCGGATTACCCAGCTGATTCCCGCTGGCCTTCTGCCGCGCTTCACGGATAGGGGCGAACAGCTCGTCGTAGTCATCGATGGACTGCGCAGCGCGCGTCATGGACCGTCCGGCCCAGTCGGTGCGGAAGGACCCGGGCTCGATCGCCGTCACGTTGATCCCAAACTGTGCGACCTCCTTGCCCAGCGCTTCCAGGATGCCTTCCAGGGCGAACTTGCTGCCGCAGTAGGCGGACATGCCGGGCACGGCCATGAGTCCGCCCATGGAGGTGACGGCCATCAGGTGCCCGTGGCGGCGCTGGCGCATGTGGGGCAGTGCTGCCCGCAGGGTGGCCACTGCCCCGAATACGTTGACCTCGAACTGCCGCCGCACCTCGGCCAGCGGGGTTTCCTCGAAGGTGCCCTCCAGGCCGTAGCCCGCGTTGGCGACGACGACGTCCAAAGGACCGACGCTCTGCTCTACCTCCGCGACGACACTCGACACGGCGTCGTCGTCAGTCACATCCAGGATGCGGCCGTGAGCGTATCCGGGTTTCAGCGCTTCGAAGACCCTCAGGTCCTCCTCGGAGCGGACCGTTCCCACGACGGTGTGCCCGGCGGCCATGGCTGCCTGGGCGAAGGCCCGGCCCAGGCCCGTGCTGACGCCGGTGATGAGCCACTTCTGCTGCTGCACTGCTCCTCCAGAAAGGTCTCGCCAGGAGCTGGGATGCCCCTCACCCAGAAAGTCTACACAACGTCGAGTTTAATCAACGTGATGTTGATTCTGTCGCCCCCAACGGCATCATGCTCAGCCGAGGTCAATCCGGCCCCTCGCCGAGCCGCTCGCCTCGGCTGGAACGATCACGGTGTGGCTGGAGAAATCACGGCGTCGGCGCCGTCCTGGACAGGGCCCCTTGCGGGGCTGAGCCCGCGCGCTGCTTCGGCAAGTTGGTAGCCGCAGTACGACGTGAGCAAGCCACAGATCGACCGCGCGGCCGACCCTGGAGCCTGTCGCTGGAGGATCGCGTCCTGCTGGTCACGGCCGTACTGGCGCACGAACTTGACGATGCGCCAGCTGGCGCCCCTGTTCGGGATCTCCCAATCGGCCGCAGACCGCATCATTGACCACCTCGGTCCGCTGTTGGCGGTAACCGACATGACTCCCGAGGCTGGGGGCCCGGCGCCAAAGCCGCCGTCGGGAACACGATGACGATTGCCGACGGCTGCTATCAGGGCACCGGTCTGGTCATCCCGCACCGCCGCCGCACGGGCGAAGAACTGCTCTCCTGGAAGGAGGGGCACAATCGAGCGCACAAACAGGTCAGGGCGCGCGTTGAGCGCGTCTTCACACGCATGAAGAGCTGGAAGATCCTTCGCGACTGCCGCCTCAAAGGCGACGGCGTCCCTCACGCCATGCTCGGCATCGCCCGCCTCCACAAGCTCACCCTCACCGGATAGAGGGCCCCAGAGTCGGTGAGCCGTGCCCGAACGCGTTAGAAGGTCACTTACGGGACAGCCCTTAGTCGCTTAGCGATCCGCTCCGCCAGCCGCTTGGAGCGCTCCGGACGACGTCTGTAGCGCGACCCACCTTCTGCCTGTCGGGCACTGCCCGGCACCAGCTGGGCATCCGGACAGAGGAAACCCTCAGCCCTACACACCAACTGGCCTTCTCGCGCCGGATCTACCGGGCTTTCGACCGCATCACAACGGTGCTCGACCCGGCCCGCGCCGACCGGCGCCGCCGCCTTCCTCTTGACGAGGCCGCCCGCCTGGCGGCTGCCGGAGAGGATGACGATCCTGAGCACATCCGAAAGAAGGCGGTACTGCAGCAGATCTGCACCGCCTTGATCACCACCACCATCCACATCGCCCGGCACTGCGGGGCCCTCAAGCACTGGCAGGGCGATGTCGGCATCGATGCGACCGCTCTGGCCTCCTGGCACAACCCTGCGGACGACCGACACGGGCTGGCCTCCGTCGACCTCACCGCAGGCTGGCATTACAGCGGAGGGTCGGGCACGGGCACCTTCGGCCTGAGTGGGCATCTCGCGCTCGCAGCCCAGGCCCGCCCCGCTCCGGGACGGATCGCGCACCTCGTGCTTGGCTTGGCGGTCGACTACCCCGGGCGCCGCACCGGAAGGAACGCGGTCACCTTGCTGGCGCCACTGGCCGAACTCGGCCTGCCCGCCACCGCCTACGACGGCATCCCCACACCCGAGCCCGACCAGCCCGGACCTCATCCGACCGGGCGTCCGCCACCCCAGGCACCACGATGATCCGGAAATGAACAGCCACACCAACCGCCACCACGAGACGTTCCCGGTCCCGCAGCCACCCCACCGCGCGCTCCGCCGCATCGGCCACCCCCGGAAGGCTCCTCCGAGAGCCCCGGAACCGCCACTCAGCCCCGGCCGGACCTCAAAAGACCTCCGAAAACTGCAAGATCCCGCCCAATCGACTCGATCGGACGGGATCTCGGGAAGCTATCTTGAGCGAACTCAAGAACTTCCCCCCTGTGGAGCTAAGGAGAATTGAACTCCTGACCTCCTGCATGCCATGCAGGCGCTCTACCAACTGAGCTATAGCCCCTTGCTTGTCCGCCCGGTTCCCCCGGCGACTTCGTAAACATTACACGGTCTCCCCCGTGCTCCACCAAATCGTTTCCGTTCTGGCGCGATACGCCCGGAAGCGACCGGTACTGTCGCCTTTCGTGACCGTGCTCGCGCTCGCCGCCGTCCACCGCCGTGTACCGCCGGCCGCCGGGGCCTGCCTGCTCTCCTTCGCGGCCTTCTGGCTCGCGCAGCGCGCCGCCGACGTCTCGATGATCGACCTGCTCGTCTACCGGGCCGAGGGCGCCACCGTGCGCGCGGGCGGCGACCTCTACGCGCTGCGCACCACCGAGGCCAGGCTGCCCACCACCTACCCGCCGTTCGCCGCCCTCCTGTTCACCCCGCTGACGCTCCTGGACACGGCGGACATGCGCACCCTGGCGACCCTGGGGAACCTGCTCCTGCTGATCGCGCTGGTGCGCCTCTCCTTGCGCCTCACCGGGCTGCCCGCGCACGGACGGAACGTCCTGTGGGTCTCCGCGGCCGCGGTCTGGTGCGAGCCGGTGTGGACGACCCTGCGGTACGGGCAGATCAATCTGCTGCTCGCCGTCCTGGTCCTGTGGGATCTGACCCGGCGGCCCGGGAGCACCGGGCAGCGCTGGGCGGGCGTGGGGATCGGGGTCGCCGCGGCGGTCAAGCTCACGCCCGCGCTCTTCGTGGTGTTCCTGCTGCTGACCGGCGCCGCCGAGGCGCTGCGGCGCGGCACGTGGCGGCCCGCCGTGCGCCACGCGTGCGTGGCCGTCGCCGCGTTCCTGTGCGCGACGCTGCTCGCGGCCGCCGTCCTGCCGTACGACTCGCGCCGGTTCTGGACCCGGATGGTCTTCGAGGCGGGCCGGGTCGGTCTGGCCGAGGACACCGCGAACCAGTCGCTGCGCGGCGTTCTCGCCCGGCTCCTGCACACCGGCGATCCGGGCGCGTGGTGGGCGGTGACGGCCGCGCTGGTCGCCGTGGCGGGTCTCGGGGCCGCGGTGGCCGCCGCGCTGCGCGGGGAGCGGGCCTGGGCGGCCCTGTCCTGCGCGGCGACGGCGCTGCTGGTCAGTCCGGTGTCGTGGTCGCACCACTGGGTGTGGTGCGTGCCGCTGGTGCTGCTGCTCGGGGCGCAGGCGCTGCGCCGGGGCGGCCGGGCCCGGTGGGCGGCCGCCGGGGCCGCGTCCCTGGCCTTCTGCTCGTACGCCCTGTGGTGGGTGCCGCACGGCGAAGGGCGGCTTGAACTCGCGCAGAACTATGGCCAGATGACGCTGTCGGCCCTCTACGTAGTGACCGCCTGCGCGTTCCTGCTGGCCTCGATCGTCCGGTCCCGGAGCGCGTGGACCGCGCTCACGCGGTGGCGAACGAGTAGAACCTCTTGAGCGTGCAGTGCTCGTCGAGCAGCCGACCGTAGATCGGCTCCCCTTCGAGTTCGCGGTACGTCTCGATGGGGTCGCCCTTTATGATCAGCGCCCGTGCGCATTCCTCGCACCAGTACTGGTAGTCAGGGTTGACCGGCTCCATGTCACGGACGATCGGCGTACCACTGCCGCACCAGTCGCATTTCCGCCTGTGTGCACCCATCGATCAGCTCCAGCTGTGGCCGCAGGCGGTACACACGTACGAAACTCCGCCGTTGTCACCGAGCACCTGGGCGACGTGGGACGAGCCGCAGGAAGGGCAGTCGAGGAGGGCGCGGAGCGCGGCTCGGTTCCGTATCGCCGCCGCGTCGGAGAGGTGGTCGACCTCTCCGAGGATGCTCGCAGGCATCGCGCTCTCCCTCCCGTCGGGCTGCGTCCCCTTCCGGCCGTCCGATTCTGCCACGCTCTGAGCGACCCGGTCAGCGACGCATTCGTACCAGTCCGGACACGGCGCCCAGTGCGGCCACCGAGGCCAGCGCGTAGAAGCACACCAGGAGCGCGTTGCCGGATGAATACGCCCCAGGAGCCCCCTGCGACTCAAGCCGGTTGAAGAAGAGCGCTCCGAAACAGGCAACTCCGGTCAACTGGCCGAGCTGTGTGACCGTCGCGAGCAGCCCGCTGGAGTCCGCCGCGTCCTCGGCCCGCACCCCGGCGAGCGCCCGCGTGAGCGTCGGGCCGAAGCCGAGGGAGAGCCCGCCGCCCACGCCCACCAGGGCCACGTACAGCCAGGGCCCGCCGTCGCCGCCGTCGCGCAGGAGCAGCCCCACCGCGGCCGTCGACACCGCGGTCAGGACGAACCCGCCCGGGATCAGAACCCGTTGGAGCGGCTCCGGCCAGCGCCGCCACACCAGGCCGACCACGCCGAAGACCACGGCGGTCGGCGCGAAGGTGAGACCCGCGCGCAGCGGGCTGTAGCCGAGCCCGCCCTGGAGGTGCAGCGTGAGCGCGAACAGGAAGCCCGCGTTGACCGCCATCCCGGCGGCGATCCGGAAGACCGCCAGGCCGATCCCGGGCGTGCGCAGGACGCGCGGCGCGATCAGCGGCGCACCGCCTCGGCGCGCGAGGCGGGACTCGTAGGCGCAGAAAAGGACGAAGAGGACCACGGCGGCGGCCATGGAAAGCCAGGACCAGAGCGGCCAGTCCGCCTCCTGCCCGAGCACCAATGGCACCGTGAACAGCGAGACGGCGGCGCCGAGCAGCACGAGGCCCGGCAGGTCGAGCTCGCGCGCGGGCCCCGCCGCCCGCTCGCCCCGTCGGCCGTCCTCGCCGTCGTCATCATGTGGCAGCACGCGGACCGCCATGACGAGCAGGACCAGGCCGACGGGCACGTTGACCAGGAACACCGGGCGCCAGCTGGTGCCGAACAGGTCCGCGCTGACGAGGATGCCGCCGAGCACCTGCCCCGCGGCGGCCCCGATCGCGAGGACCGCCGAGTACGCGCCGAGCGCCTTCACCCGCGCCTCGCCCGCGAAGTTGCGCTGGATCAGGCTGAGCACCTGCGGGATGAGGACCGCGGCGCCCGCGCCCTGCACCAGCCGGAAGGCGATCAACTCGCCGGTGCTCTGGGCGAGTCCGCAGGCCAGCGAGGCCGCGGTGAAGACCGCGAGCCCGCCGAGGTAGACGCGACGGTGGCCGATGCGCTCGCCGAGCCGGGCGCCGGTGATCAGAAGTACGGCGTACGTGATGGTGTAGCCGGCGATCACCAGCTGCAACCCGGCCCCGGACGCGTGCAGTTCGGTGCGGATGGTGGGCGCCGCGACATTGACGATGAAGGTGTCGAGCGGGGCCATGAACTGGGCGGCCAGCACGACCGCGAGCAGCCGTCCGCGGCGATTGTCAGTGCCGGGCGCTTTACTGAATGCGGGAGTTGAACCCGCGGGGGCGGGTGAGGTGGTCGTCGTCATGCCATTGAGCGTGCCGACGGTCCGGTACGGGTAACGAGAGCCCGCTGATGCTGGTACTGACAGCACCTGGCAAGGACCGCGGCGGGGGCGGACCATGGAGAGCGTGACGACGGGGGACGTGACGATGAGGACGACACAGCGACGCCGGCCGGAGCTCGCCGCCTTCCTGCGCGGCCGCAGGGCCCGGGTGACACCGGCCGACGTGGGCATGGCGCCGGGCCTGCGCCGCCGCACCCCGGGGCTGCGCCGCGAGGAGGTCGCCCAGCTCTCCGGCGTGGGCGTGACCTGGTACACCTGGCTGGAGCAGGGCCGCCCGATCAACGCGTCGGCCCAGGTCCTGGACGCCGTGGCGCGCACCCTGCGCCTCGACCAGCCCGAGCGCGAGCACCTCTACCACCTGGCCGAGGTGCCGTACGCCCCGGACCGCGAGCGGGCGGCGGAGGTGGTCGGCGCCGAGATCCAGGGCATCATCGACGCCCTCGACCCCCGCCCCGCCGTCGTGTACAACGCGCGCTACGACGTCCTCGCCACCAACCCCGCCTACCGGGAGCTCTTCTCCCTGCCGGTCCCCGAGAACATGGCCTCCCGCGTGCCGAACGTGCTGTGGAGCCTGTTCACCGTGCCCGAGCCGGAGTGCCCGCTGGTCTTCCGCGAGACCGAGCTGCCCACCATGGTGGCGACCATGCGCGGGGCGTACGGCAGGCATGTGGGTGAGCCCGTCTGGGAGGACTTCATCCAGATCCTCTCCGAGGCCAGCCCGCGCTTCGCCGAGTTGTGGGAGAGCGGCAACGTCATACCGCCAGGCTCGCGCGTGAAGACGTTCCGGCACAAGACGATCGGCGAGCTGCGCATGACGTCCGTCTCGCTCGCGGTCAACGGGATGCCGGAGTGCCGGATCGTCGTGTACACCCCGGACGACGAGGAGAGCAGGCGGCGTACGACGGAGCTGTGGGAGATACGCAGGCGAAGGGACCGGAACCAGGAGCCGGAACGGGAGCGGGAGCAGGAGCCGGAGCGGATTCAGGGCCGGGAAGCAGAAAATCCCGCCCCCTGAGGGGGACGGGATTTCCGGAACTGTGGAGCTAAGGAGAATTGAACTCCTGACCTCCTGCATGCCATGCAGGCGCTCTACCAACTGAGCTATAGCCCCTTGCGTTCTTCCCGCTCGGCGGGCGAACAAGAAGAACTTTAGCCTGCGACCAGCCGGAATGTGAAATCCGGGTGCGGCCGCCCACCGAAGCGGCCCCGAGGCCGCCGCGGCGCGGCTCCGGTGCGCTCAGTCGTCGTCGCCGAGCACCGGTTCCGGCAGCGTGCCCGCGTTGTGCTCAAGGAGACGCCAGCCGCGCGCGCCCTGGCCGAGGACCGACCAGCAGCAGTTGGAGAGACCGCCGAGCCCCTCCCAGTGGTGGGACTCCAGACCGAGGAGACGACCGATGGTGGTGCGGATGGTGCCGCCGTGGCTGACGATCACCAGCGTGCCGTTGTCCGGCAGCTTCTCGGCGTGGCGGAGCACGATGGGCGCGGCCCGGTCGGCGACCTCGGTCTCCAGCTCACCGCCGCCGCGGCGCACCGGCTCGCCCCGCTTCCACGCGGCGTACTGGTCGCCGAAGCGCGCGATGATCTCGTCGTGCGTCAGGCCCTGCCACTCACCCGCGTACGTCTCCCGCAGCCCCTCCTCGTGCGTCACGGGCAGGCCCGTGACGGCGGCGAGCTCGGCCGCGGTGGCCGCCGCCCGCTTGAGGTCGGAGGCGACGATGGCGTCCGGCTTCAGGGAGGCGAGCAGCCGGGCGGCGCGCCTGGCCTGGGAGACGCCCGTCTCGGTCAGCTCGATGTCCGTGGAGCCCTGGAAGCGGCGCTCCAGGTTCCAGGACGTCTGGCCGTGCCGCCACAGGATGATCCGGCAGCCGCGGTTGCTCACCGCAGCTCACCGTCCAGGTCGGCCTCCTCCGCGGCCCGCTGCTCGGCGTGCTCGGCGGCCTTGCCGCGGGTCGCCTTGGCGTCCGCGGGCAGCTCGATCTCGGGGCAGTCCTTCCACAGGCGCTCGAGCGCGTAGAAGACACGCTCCTCGCTGTGCTGGACGTGCACCACGATGTCCACGTAGTCGAGGAGGATCCAGCGGGCGTCGCGGTCCCCCTCGCGGCGGACGGGCTTGGCGCCGAGCTGCTTGTTCAGCTGCTCCTCGATCTCGTCGACGATCGACTTGACCTGGCGGTCGTTGGGCGCGGAGGCGAGCAGGAAGGCGTCCGTGATCGACAGCACGTCGCTGACGTCGTACGCGATGATGTCGTGCGCGAGCTTGTCGGCAGCCGCCTGGGCGGCGACGTTGATGAGCTCGGTGGAGCGGTCCGTGGCGGTCACTAGAGAGCTTTCCTTCGGGTGGTGGATTCACCCCAAGGGTCTCACGGACCGCCGACGCCGCCCCAGACGATTACTCGATACCCCTGTCTGCTCCGTCACCCCGCCCTGCGGACGGGGTGACGGGGACGGCCCGGGAGAGCGGTCCGGCGGCGGTGTCAGCCCGCCTTGTAGTCCTGGCCGAGGACCACGGACACGTCCGCGTTGGCCGCGGTCCTGCCCTTGCGGACCGCGCTCGTCGGCAGGCCGAGGGTCTTGGCGACCTCGGTGGCCTGCGCCTTCTTGGCCGCGTCGGCGTAGGTGACCTGCGAGGTGGGCTGGGCACCGGAGCCCGTGCCGCCGTCGATGAAGGTGTAGCCGCCGTTGACCAGGTCGACCCTGGCCTCCTGCGCGGCGCCCTTCGTCCCGGAGGCGTTCTTGACGCCGACGCGTACGGCCGCGTCCTTGTCCGGGCTCTTCACCGCGCCGCCGAGGACGTCCTTGACGACGCTCTCGCCGGTCTTCTCGCTCAGCGTGCCGTCCTGCTGCACGGGCAGCAGCGTCGTCTTGTAGTCGCCGCCCTTGGCGCGGTCGGCGAGCTTGGCGAGGAAGGCGCCGAGGTCCTTCTCCTCCAGCGAGGGGTCGAGGATCTGTGCGAGCGACTGCACGGTGGTGGTCGCCGCCTGCGGGTCCGACGACAGCTTGCGCAGGATGCCCTGCATGACCTGGCCGAAGCGGGCGAGCTGGGCGTTCTCGTCCTCGCCCGCGGCACGGTAGGTGGCGTAGGCGACGGCCATCGGGCCGCTCAGGGTCTGCTGCTCGCCCTTCTTGACCAGGGGCGCCTCGCCCTTCTTGGCCTTCGGGTCGGGCACGTCCGCGTTGGTGTCGATGTCGATGTTGCCGACGAGTTCGACGAGGTTGTTGAGGTAGGGGGTGTCCAGGCGCCAGGTGCCCTCGACCTCGGTGCCGAGCACCGTGTCGATCGACTCGCGGGTGCCGGTCGAGCCGTCGTCGTCGACGGACTTGCCGAGCGTGGTCGAGGCGCCGTTGTCGTCGGGGACGGCGAGGGAGTTGGGCAGCAGGACGGTGGCGCCGCGCTTGGTGGTGGCGTTGTTCACCAGGAGCGCGGTGGAGGTGGCCTTGGTCTTGGTGTTGTGCAGGTGGACGACGACCACGTCGCGCTTCTGCGGTCCCGCCGCCGCGGCGGTGCCGCCCGTCTCCTCCGACTGTCCCGGCAGCTTGCCGGCGAACCACAGATAGCCGACGCCGCCCGCGACGACGAGCGCGAGGGCGACGATCAGCGCGACGACACGGGAGCGCCCGCGCCGCTTGGCCTCCTCGCGCCGCTCGGTGCGGCTCTCGGTGAACTTCAGCCAGTCGATGACGTCTTCGGACTCTTCGTCCGGCTCCTCGATGAACGAGAACTGCTGGGTCTCGTACTCGCGCTGGGACTCGCGCCGCGGCTCGTCCGGCGCGGACTCGGGGGCGTGCGCGGTTTCGGGGGCGTGCGCGGGCTCGGGCGCCCGCGGAGGCTGCTGCTGCGGGGCCTGCCGCTGCCTGGGCTGCTGCTGAGGGATCCATCCGGCGTCGTGCGCCGTACCGGAGCCGGAGCCGGTGCCAGTGCCGGTCCCGGTGTCGTAAGAAGTCCCGGCCCCCGTGTCGTACGAAGTCCCCGCGCCGCCGCCGTACGGGTCGTACGACCCGTTCTCGTACGTCCCGGTGTTGTAGGAACCGGCGTCGTACCCCTGCTGCTGCCCGCCCGCATACGGGTCGTACCCGTACCCCTGCGGCTGCTGAGCCTGCTGCGGCGACTGGTGCTGATGCGACTGCTGTTGCGACTGCTGTTGCGACTGCTGTTGCGACTGATGCTGCTGCGGTGGCTGCTGCTGAGGGACCTGCGGTTGCACCTGCTGGTACACCGGCCGCCCGTACTCGTCGTACCCGACGATCTGATACTGATCAGCCGCGTACTCGCCCGCATACGGGTCGCTGCCCGCATACGGGTCGTACTGTCGGTCGTTCACCGGTGCCCCTCTCGGCTCAGTCGCCGCGGTACAGCTCGCGCTTGTCGATATAACGCACCACACCGTCGGGCACCAGGTACCAGACAGGGTCCCCCTTGGCGACCCGCGCGCGGCAGTCCGTGGAGGAGATCGCCAGGGCGGGAACCTCGACCAGGGAGACGCCGCCCTTCGGCAGGCCGGGGTCGGCCAGCGTATGTCCGGGCCGGGTCACCCCGATGAAGTGCGCGAGGGAGAACAGTTCTTCGGTGTCCCGCCAGGTGAGGATCTGGCCGAGGGCGTCGGCGCCCGTGATGAAGAAGAGGTCCGTGTCGGGGTTGAGCGCGCGCAGGTCGCGCAGGGTGTCCGTGGTGTACGTGGCACCGCCGCGGTCGATGTCGATGCGGCTCACCGAGAACTGCGGGTTCTCCGCGGTCGCGATGACCGTCATCAGATAGCGGTCCTCGGCAGGGGACACCTGCTTGTCGCTCTTCTGCCACGGCTGCCCGGTCGGCACGAACACCACCTCGTCGAGGTGGAACTGCGCGGCGACCTCACTGGCCGCCACCAGGTGTCCGTGGTGGATCGGGTCGAACGTTCCGCCCATGACGCCCAAGCGGCGCTTGCCGTTGCTCACCGGACCGGTAGGCATGTCCTGCTCTCCCATGCGTGCAGACCCTACCGGCCCGGTCGGCGGGCTCCGTTGCTGCGGTCACCGCAACCGCGGCCGCGCGGCGGTACGGAGGCCGCCCTGTCGTACGACGGGGCTCAGCGGTCCCGGTTGAAGCGCGTGGTGATCCACAGGAGCAGCAGGAGTGCGACGAACGCGCCACCACCGGTCAGGAGGGGGCTGAGGCTTTCGTGGTTGCCGCCGTGCTCGCCGCCCTCGGAGGCGAGAGTGACCAGCTGGGCGGCGGTGCTGTGGAAGCTCATCTCAGACAGGACCTATCCGGAGGTGGGGTGGGCATAAAGATTTCGGGCCCATCGTAAGCGGGGGCCTCGCTCCGGCTCACGCCGACTCAGCCGTTGCGGTCCTCGTCCGCGTCGCCGCGGCCCTGGCGCACGCTCTCGGAGCGCTTGTTCGCGGCCTCGGACCCGGCGGCCCCGCCCTCGGCCGCGGCGGGCCCCTCGTCCGCACCCTGCCGGTACCCGCGCAGCAGCAGCCACCCGACGAGGACGCACCCCACCACCATGACGATCAGCACGACGCGCAGCAGATTGCCCGGTCCCTGCTGTCCTGCGGCCTTGGCCGCCTCGGTGACCCAGGTGGCCGCGGGGGTGTGCTCCATGAGGACTACTCCTTAGGTGTGCTGCCCTGTCACGGTATCTCCGCCTACGCTGGGTTCCACCTCGGGGGCACGAGAGGACCAGACATGGGGGATGCGGCATGACCGACGATCACAACGGCGGCCCGGAGAACACCGGCCACGAGCACGTGCCGAGCCGGCAGCGCAGGCGTTTCCCCGGCATCTCGTCACGGACGTACGAGCACCCCGCGGACCGCTCGGCCCTGGTGGCCCTGCGCAAGCTCAGCGGCTTCGACACGGTCTTCAAGGCCCTCAGCGGTCTGCTGCCCGAGCGCAGCCTCAGGCTGCTGTTCCTCTCGGACTCGGTCCGGGTGTCCGAAGCGCAGTTCGCCCACCTCAACACCATGCTGCTGGACGCCTGTTACATCCTGGACCTGGAGAAGGTCCCGCCGATGTACGTCAACCAGGACCCGGTGCCGAACGCCATGTGCATCGGGCTCGACGAGCCGATCATCGTCGTCACGACGGGCCTGGTCGAGCTGCTCGACGAGGAGGAGATGCGGGCGGTCGTCGGCCACGAGGTGGGCCACGCGCTCTCCGGCCACTCCGTCTACCGCACGATCCTGCTGTTCCTGACCGGCCTCGCGCTGAAGGTCGCGTGGATCCCGCTGGGCAACGTCGCGATCATGGCGATCGTGACGGCGCTGCGCGAGTGGTTCCGCAAGTCCGAGCTCTCCGCGGACCGCGCGGGCCTGCTGGTCGGCCAGGACCTGCGGGCCTCCATGCGCGGCCTGATGAAGATCGCGGGCGGCAACCACCTGCACGAGATGAACGTGGACGCGTTCCTCGCGCAGGCCGAGGAGTACGAGGCGGGGGGCGATCTGCGCGACTCCGTCCTGAAGATACTCAACGTGCTGCCGCGCACGCACCCCTTCACCACCGTGCGCGCCGCCGAGCTGAAGAAGTGGGCCGAGTCCCGCGACTACCAGCGGATCATGGACGGCCACTACCCGCGCCGCGACGAGGACAAGGACACCTCGGTCTCGGACTCCTTCCGCCAGTCCGCCTCGTCGTACGCGGACAACGTCCGCAACAGCAAGGACCCGCTGATGAAGCTGGTCAGCGACATCGCGGGCGGCGCGGGCGACCTGGGCGGCAAGCTGCGCGGCAAGTTCACCGGGCAGCCGGGACAGGGCGGCCAGGGCGGCCAGGGCCCCAAGGAGCAGAGCGGCCCGGACGACGGCCGCCCCGACGCCCGCCCCGACGGCGAAGGACCGGACGACGGCGCGAAGTAGCCCTCGTACACGGGGTAGCCCCCGTACACGGCATCCCCGTACGCCGGACCCCCGTACGCCCCTCGGCGCCGCCGCCTACAGAGCAGGCTGCGCCGAGGCCGCCAGCGTCCCGCACAGCGCCGTCGCGCTGCCCGTCGCGTACGGATCGGTGCCCGCGGGCCCGCCCGCCTTCGCCTTCTGCCCCGCGAGCAGCGGCCGCAGCCGGTCCGCCGTGTCGGCCGAGCAGGCCAGCGGGCCCGCCTGGACGTAGCTGACGAGCAGCTCGGCCTGGCGGATCCGCAGGTCGTCGCGGTCGAAGCGGAACTGGAGCTCGCGGCGGACGGTGAACAGGGACGCCGCTGCGCCGTCCTGGCCGGCCGGCCGCAGCGCGTAGACGAAGGTGTGGTCGGAGGTCACCTCAAGGGTGCTGTTGTCCGTCTCGGCGGCCCGCAGCGTGCCCTGGACCCTGACCCGCTCGTCGGCGAGGGCGACCTTCGTCGGGTCGAACCGCGTCAGCCAGCCGGTCGGCGCATGCCGCCCGTCGGCCGCCGGGCGGGTGAAACTCCGGTCGAACTGGCCGAGTTGGTCGGGGTCGAGCAGGATCCGCACGGGCCGCGTGGAGCCGCCGGTGAGCACGTCCGCGTCGAGCGAGGACTCGACCAGATAGTCCTTGGCGGTTGTCAGCGCGGTCATCACCTGGCTGTCCGAGAAGTGCGAAGTGCGGTGTACGGCGGGCAGGTTGATGCCGTCGGCGCCCACGCTGAACTGTGCGGCGGGACTGTGCGCGTAGAGATCGGCGACCTTACGGGAGCCGGGCACGCGGCCCTGCGGCGCCAGCGGTATCACCGTCATCCGCAGCGGCTCGGGCGGCTTGCCGACCGGGGTTTCGGCCGGATGCCGTACGCCCATGTAGATCGCCGTGCCGAAGGCGACCGCGATCAGGACGACGAGGATCATGGCCTGCCGGGACAGGCTGCGCTGGACCGCCGAGCGGCGGCGCACGGCGCGCGCGTGGTCGCCCATGCGCTCCTGCGCGGAGAACTCCTGGAGGCGTGCAGCACGGACGAACGACTCGTCGAAGACGACGGATCGGTACTCGTCCTCACCACCGTTGGGGGCGCCTTCGGGTTCCCCCGCAGGTGGGTCTCCTGGCCCGCCCATACCTTCAGGTTAGGTCGCCGGGACCTCAGGTAAACGCCCTGGTACACGACAAGTTCGACAACTCTTCACGGGCGGGCGCGGGTTCACGCCATCTCGGGGTGCGCGCCGTCATGGCGTGCGCGGCACCGCGGGGACGGCGGCGCCGCCGAACTCGGCGGAGGCGGACGGCGCGGTCGACGCCTCCTTCTCGGCGCTCTGCCCCACGCCGGTGGAGGCGGGCGCGGGCACCCGCTCCTGGCGGCCCGACGAGGCCCCCCGGTACACCGCGGTGAAGGCGAGGGCGACCATGCCGATGCCCATCACGAGGGCGAGCATCCAGGCGACGGGCCGGTGCCAGCGGGCTCTTCCCGGGTGGCGGCCCGGACGGCCGTACCGCTCCTCGAAGGGGTCGTTCTCGTACCCGCCGTCGAGGTCGTCGTCCGTGCCGAAGTCGCCGGTGTCGGCGCCGAAGCCGTCCTCGTAGAGATCGTCGTCCGGGGATTCGTGGCCGGGACCCCGGGTGCGGGCCCTGCGGGCCTCGGCCTCGGAGGCCTCGGCGCGCGCCTGTGCGGCGGCCAACAGCCGCTCCACGGCCGTCGGTTCGTGTATCTCCGCGGCCCGCACGAAGTCCTCGTCGAAGACCACGGAGGCGAACTCTTCGTCCGCACCCCCGCGGTCGCGGTCGTCGTCGGGCTCCCAGCCGTCAGGGAACGACGGCGTGCCCCCCACGTCCTCCGGCACCCTTCCAGCGTAGACCTGGAAGGGGCAATTTGGGCAGACGGTACGGGAATTCGGCGGATGTGAGCCTCAACGCCCCTGTGGCTCAGCGGACATGGCCGTCGCCGGTCACGATGTACTTCGTCGAGGTCAGCTCGGGCAGGCCCATCGGACCGCGCGCGTGCAGCTTCTGCGTGGAGATGCCGATCTCGGCGCCGAATCCGAACTGGCCGCCGTCGGTGAAGCGCGTGGAGGCGTTCACCGCGACCGTCGTGGAGTCCACGAGCTGGGTGAAGCGGCGCGCGGCCTGCTGGGAGGTGGTGACGATGGCCTCGGTGTGCCCGGAGGTCCACAGCCGGATGTGCTCGACGGCCTGCTCCAGGGTGTCGACGACGGCGGCCGCGATGTCGTACGAGAGGTACTCGGTCTCCCAGTCCTCGGTGGTCGCGGGCACGACGGTGGCCTTGGTGCCCTCCGCGTACGTGAGGACGCGCTCGTCGGCGTGGACGGTGACGCCGGCCTCCGCGAGGGCGTCCAGGGCGCGCGGCAGGAAGGCGTCGGCGATGTCCTTGTGCACGAGCAGCGTCTCGGCGGAGTTGCAGACGCTGGGGCGCTGCGCCTTGGAGTTGATCAGGATGTCGACGGCCATGTCGAGGTCGACCTGGGCGTCCACGTACACATGGCAGTTGCCGGTGCCGGTCTCGATGACCGGGACGGTGGACTCCTCGACGACGGTCCTGATCAGCGAGGCGCCGCCGCGCGGGATGAGCACGTCGACGAGGCCGCGGGCGCGCATCAGCTCCCGTACGGAGTCGCGGTTCTCGCCGGGCACGAGCTGGACGGCGTCGGCGGGCAGCCCGGCGCCGTGCACCGCGTCGCGCAGGACGCGCACGAGGGCGGTGTTCGACGCGTACGCCGACGACGAGCCGCGCAGCAGGACCGCGTTGCCGGACTTCAGGCAGAGGGCCGCGGCGTCCACGGTGACGTTCGGGCGGGCCTCGTAGATGATCCCGACGACGCCGAGCGGGACGCGGACCTGGCGCAGGTCGATGCCGTTGGGCAGCGTGGAGCCGCGCACGACCTCGCCGACCGGGTCGGGCAGGGCGGCCACGTCGCGCACGTCGGCGGCGATGGCGCGGACCCGCTCGGGGGTCAGGGTGAGCCGGTCGACGATGCCCTCGCTCGTCCCCGCCTCGCGGGCGCGCGCGATGTCCTTGGCGTTGGCCTCGACGATCTCGGCGGTCCGCACCTCCAGCGCGTCCGCGATCGCGAGCAGCGCGTCGTCCTTGGCGGCTCGCGGCAGTGGCGCGAGCGTGGCGGCGGCGCCGCGGGCGCGGTAGGCGGCCTGGGCGACCGGCGAGAGGTTGTCGTAGGGCGAGACGGGAGAGAGCGACGTCATGCCCGCAGGGTAATCCCCGCGCGGCGGGCGTCCACCCGGTATTCCAGTCCCCGAGACCGGGCGTCCGCCAGCTGTTCGGTTCCCCGGGACCGGGCCACCGCCCGCTGAGGACGGCATGCCACGGCGATCCGTGGAGGACGGCTCAAAACGGGTGCACGCCCACCGGCGTCGCCGGCAGCGGGCCGTACCCTTCCGCGATGCGTTGGTGATATGTGTCGCGGTCGATCACTTCGAGCCCCACGATCTCCCACGGCGGCAGCTGCGCGCTCTGCCGGTGCTCGCCCCAGAGCCGCAGCGCGACCGCCGCCGCGTCGTGCAGATCGCGGGCCTCTTCCCAGTAGCGGATCTCGGCGTGGTCCGGCGCGTACCTGCTGGTGAGGAGAAAGGGGTGGTCGTGGGCGAGCTGTTCCAGACCCCGCCTGACCTCCTTCAACGGGGCCTCGGCGCCCGAGACGCTCAGCGTGACGTGCCACAGTCGGGGCGCCTCCACCGTCTCGCCCTCCCGGCTCTCGCGCGTCTCGCCCTCGTGCGCCTCGCACGGCTCGCTCTCGTATGCCGCTCCCGCAGCGACGCTCGTCAGCGCCCGCTCAGCCGAACCGCGGGACGCCGCCCCTGGGCGCACTCGTCTCACGACGGCCTCCTTTACGCAATGGTGGTGCGGATACGCAACGGTCGTGCGGAACTGTCTTCAACAAAGTTGAGCAGGCCAAGCGGTCCCGCGGGGCGGTTTTGGGGAGTTTCACCTCCCACGGGCCGGTCCGCGCGGAGCGTTCGCGACGGTTTTCGGCCGGGACGGACGAGGCTGGTGTGACGGATGTTCCATCGCGACCTCGGGTTATGCGCGGCTACCGGTGCAGCAGGACCAGATCGTCCCTGTGCACGACCTCCCGTTCGTACGCAGGTCCGAGTTCGCGGGCCAGGTCGCGGGTGGAGCGGCCGAGCAGCAGCGGGAGTTCCTTGGCGTCGAAATTCACCAGCCCGCGCGCGACGGGACGCCCCACGGCGTCCCGCAGTTCGACCGGGTCGCCCGCGGTGAAGTCGCCCTCGACCCCGGCGATCCCCGCGGGCAGCAGCGACTTGCGCCCCTCGACGACCGCGCGCACCGCCCCGTCGTCCAGGACGAGCGCGCCGCGCGGCTCCGAGGCGTGCTGGAGCCAGAGCAGCCGGTCGGCGGAGCGGCGTCCCGTGCGGTGGAAGTACGTCCCCGTGGCGCGGCCCGCGAGCGCGTCGCCCGCCTGGCTCGCGGAGGTCAGCACCACCGGGATCCCGGCGGCCGCGGCGATCCGCGCGGCCTCCACCTTGGTGACCATGCCGCCGGTGCCCACGCCCGCCTTGCCCGCGCTGCCGATCTGCACGTGCGCGATGTCGGCGGGCCCGGTGACCTCGGAGATCCTGGCGGTGCCCGGCTTGGCGGGGTCGCCGTCGTAGAGGCCGTCCACGTCGGAGAGCAGCACGAGCAGGTCGGCGTGGACGAGGTGGGCGACGAGGGCGGCGAGCCGGTCGTTGTCGCCGAAGCGGATCTCGTCGGTCGCCACGGTGTCGTTCTCGTTCACGACGGGCAGCGCGCCCATCGCCAGGAGCTGGTCCAGGGTGCGGGACGCGTTGCGGTGGTGGGCCCTGCGGGCCATGTCGTCCGAGGTCAGGAGCACCTGACCGACCCGGACGCCGTAGCGCGCGAAGGACGCGGTGTAGCGGGCCACGAGCAGCCCCTGCCCGACGCTGGCGGCGGCCTGCTGCCTGGCCAGGTCCTTGGGGCGGCGCACCAGGCCGAGCGGCGCGATCCCGGCCGCGATGGCACCGGAGGAGACCAGCACGATCTCGCGCTCGCCGCCGCCGCGGCTCTTGGCCAGTACGTCCACGAGCGCGTCAACGCGGTCCGCGTCCAGGCCCCCCGATGCGGTGGTCAAGGATGAGGACCCGACCTTGACGACGACCCGTCGCGCCTCTGCCACTGACTGCCTTGCCGCTGTCACGCGCTTCCCCAATTGATCCCGATTGCGTCGGATCCGTGATCCCCGAGCTCCGGACCAGCAATCTACGCGAGGTCACAGAGCGGACGCCTCCGCATTCCGAGGGGCGGAACGGGCCGGACCCGGCAGCGGGACCCCGGGTGAGGGCCGGTCCGCACGAGCGGGTGTAATTAAGTCAGAGGCGAAAAGAGGCTCCGAGGTTCAGTCTTCTTTGCCCCTTTATCCGGTGATTGTCGTCACGGAAGATTGCTAGGGAGCCTCCGCACGTCATACGGTCAGTGGTCGACTTCCCCCCAGTGCCTCCCCATCCCCTCCCCATCCCCCGCCAGGAGCCAAAGCCCGTGCCCTCTGCCGGACTCGCCCCCCGCCGCATCGTGCAGCTGACCGCGCTGTTCGCGATGTTCGCGCTCTTCACGACCCAGCTCGTGACCGCGCTGCTCCCCTACGTCCCGGTGTTCGTCGCCGCGGCCGTGGCGAACCTCGCGCTCGACATCTATCTGCAGTACAAGCAGCCGGGGCTGCTCTCCCTCCTTGGCAAGATCCGCTTCGACGTCACGGTGCGCCAGCTCCTGCGCGACATGCTGATCCTGGTCGGCCTGCTGCGCATCGACGGCATCTCCCCGCTGGCCGAGCAGTCCCCCCTGACGATCGCGCTGCTCGCGTTCTACGCGCTGCACTTCGCCTGCCAGGCCGCCGCCGTCCTGGTCCGCCGCACCCGCGCGCTGCCGATCGTCACGCGCAACATCGACACCTCGAAGCTGCACCTGACGGCCGCTCCCCCGCGGATCCTGTCGCGCCGCCAGGCCCACCGCCTGCTGACCTTCTCGGTGCCCACCACCGTCGGCCTGATGATCACCGCGGTGACCACGGACGCCTACTGGGGCGGCATCGGGCTCGGCATCTCCATCACGCTCATCGGCGCCGGCGCGCTCTACCTCGCCACCTGGCTGCTGCCGAAGAAGCGCGCGAAGAACGACCAGCGGGTCCTGGAGTGGCTCGACGAGTGGCTCGCCGAGTACCGGCCGACCGTCGCGATGTACTTCTCCGGCGGCACCACGTCGGCCTACCAGGCCAACATGTGGCTCTCCACCCTCTCCCAGCTCGACGGCAAGCCGCTGATCGTGCTGCGCGAGCGGTTCATGGTGCAGAAGATCGACGCCACGGACGTGCCGATCATCTGCTTCCCGAAGGTCGCGACGATGTTCTCCCTGGAGACCTCGACGCTGAAGATGATGCTGCACCCGGCGAACGCCGCGAAGACCTCGCAGGTCCTGCGCATCCCCACCATCAAGCACGCCTTCATCAACCACGGCGAGAGCGACAAGCTGTCCTCCTGCAACCCGTACGCCAAGGCGTACGACGAGGTGTGGGTGGCCGGTCCCGCCGCGCGCGACCGCTACCAGGCCGCCGACATCGGCGTCGACGACAGGGACGTGGTCGAGGTCGGCCGCCCCCAGCTCTCGCCGATCCTGCCCTCGACGGGCGCGCCCACCGGCACGTACACGACCGTCCTGTACGCCCCCACCTGGGAGGGCTGGGACGGCAACCCCGGCAACACCTCGGTGGTCCTGGCCGGCGAGAACATCGTGCGCGAGCTGCTCGCCGACCCCGGTGTGCGCCTGCTCTACAAGCCGCACCCGATGACCGGCTCGCAGAACCCCGAGGCGGGCGCGGCCAACGAGCGCATCAAGGCGATGATCCTCGCCGCCAACACCAAGCGCTCCGGCGCGCGCCCCGGCGCCGAAGCCGCCGCCGAGCTGGAGCGGCGCACCGCCGCCCTGGACGAGCTGACCGCCCGCAAGTTCCGCAAGAGCGCGGACGAACAGGAGCGGATGATGCTCCAGGGCGCCCCCGACGGCGACGCGCAGGCCGCGGTGGCCGCGGCGACGGCCGCGTGGGAGACGGCGTTCTGGGCCTCCTTCCCCGAGTGGGAGCACCAGATCATCACCTCCGCGCGACCGGCGATCTTCTCCTGCTTCAACCAGGCGGACCTGCTGATCAGCGATGTCTCCTCGGTGGTCTCGGACTGGCTGACCAGCGAGAAGCCGTACGCCGTGGCCAACACGGCGGGCATGTCGGAGGCGGAGTTCCGCGCGAGCTTCCCGACGGCATCCGCGGCGACGATCCTCACCCCCGAGGCGGACGGCGTCACCGACCTCATGAAGGCCGTACGGGCCCCGGAGCTCGACGCCCACGCGGAGGCCAGGGCCGGGCTCAAGGAGCACCTCCTCGGCCCCTCCGACCCGCCCTCGCTCGCCCGCTTCAACGCGGCGGCCCTGGCGCTCTCCGCCGAGGCGGACGCCCGCAGGCTGCGCATGTCGGCCCGCGTCGACGCGGAGATCCCCGGCCAGCGCGCGGCCGAGGACGCCGCGGAGGAGATGGAGCTGGACCCGACGGGCGCCGAGCAGAACGGCGCCGAGGACTCGGTCACCGCGTAACACCCGCGCACGGAAAGGCCCCCCGGAGCTGCTGCTCCGGGGGGCCTTCGCGTTGGTCATTCACTGCGCCGGGGGCCTGAGGCGCCCCGACCTGGGGCCTCAGGCGTCTCGACTAGAACGGCTCGAAGTCGTCGTACGCCTTCTGCGACTCGTCCCGCTCCGCCTCGCGGTCCCTGCGGCGCTGCGCGGCGGGCCGCGGTGCCTCCAGGCGGTGGTCCTCGCCACGACGGCCCAGCATCTCCGCGCCGGCCATCATCGTCGGCTCCCAGTCGAAGACGACCGCGTTCTCCTCGGGGCCGATGGCGACGCCGTCGCCGCTGCGGGCGCCCGCCTTCATCAGCTCGTCCTCGACGCCGAGGCGGTTGAGCCGGTCCGCGAGGTAGCCGACGGCCTCGTCGTTGTTGAAGTCGGTCTGGCGGATCCAGCGCTCCGGCTTCTCGCCGCGCACGCGGAAGACGCCGTCGTCCTCACGGGTGACCGTGAAGCCGCTGTCGTCGACGGCCTTGGGCCGGATGACGATGCGGGTCGCCTCCTCCTTCGGCTTGGCGGCACGCGCCGTGCCCACGAGCTCTGCGAGGGCGAAGGACAGCTCCTTGAGGCCCTTGTGCGCCACGGCCGACACCTCGAAGACGCGGTAGCCGCGCTCCTCCAGGTCGGGCCTGACGAGGTCGGCGAGGTCCTGGCCGTCGGGCACGTCGATCTTGTTGAGGACGACGATGCGGGGACGCTTCTCCAGGCCCGCGCCGTACTCCCGCAGCTCGGCCTCGATGACGTCGAGGTCGGAGACGGGGTCGCGGTCGGACTCCAGGGTCGCCGTGTCCAGGACGTGCACGAGCACGCTGCACCGCTCGACGTGGCGCAGGAACTCCAGGCCGAGGCCGCGGCCCTGGCTGGCGCCGGGGATGAGACCGGGCACGTCCGCGACGGTGTAGACGGTCGAACCGGCCGTCACCACACCGAGGTTGGGGACGAGCGTGGTGAACGGGTAGTCCGCGATCTTCGGCTTCGCCGCGCTCAGCACGGAGATCAGCGAGGACTTGCCCGCGCTCGGGTAGCCCACCAGGGCGACGTCCGCGACGGTCTTGAGCTCCAGGACGACGTCCCGCTCCTCGCCGGGCACGCCGAGCAGCGCGAAGCCGGGGGCCTTGCGCCGGGCGGAGGCCAGCGCCGCGTTGCCGAGGCCGCCGCGGCCGCCCTGGCCCGCGACGAAGGTGGTGCCCTGGCCGACCAGGTCGGCCAGGACGTTGCCCTCCTTGTCGAGGACGACCGTGCCGTCGGGGACGGGCAGGACCAGGTCCTGGCCGTCCTTGCCGGAGCGGTTGTCGCCGGCACCGGGCTGGCCGTTGGTGGCCTTGCGGTGCGGGCTGTGGTGGTAGTCGAGGAGCGTCGTGACGTCCTGGTCGACGACCAGGATCACGTCGCCGCCCCGGCCGCCGTTGCCGCCGTCGGGTCCGCCGAGCGGCTTGAACTTCTCACGGTGGACGGAGGCACAGCCGTGGCCCCCGTTACCCGCGGCGGCGTGCAGCTCGACGCGGTCCACGAAGGTGGTCATGGTTCGGTGCCTCCAGAAACGTGCGGAAATGTCTTACGTCTAACACGCGAAAGGCGGACCTGCTTCCCGGTGACCGGGAAGAAGGTCCGCCCTCGCAGAACTCGCTCGACGAGCGCCTAGTCAGTCAGAACGACGACTCAGACGGCGACCGGAACGATGTTCACGACCTTGCGGCCACGGTGGGTGCCGAACTCCACCGCACCCGCGTCCAGCGCGAACAGGGTGTCGTCCTTGCCGCGGCCGACGCCCGAGCCCGGGTGGAAGTGGGTACCGCGCTGGCGGACCAGGATTTCACCGGCGTTGACGACCTGACCGCCGAAGCGCTTCACGCCGAGCCGCTGAGCATTGGAATCGCGCCCGTTCCGAGTGGACGATGCGCCCTTCTTGTGTGCCATCTAGTCTCAGTCCCTTACTTCGCAGCCGTGGGGATACCGGTGATCTTGATCGCCGTGTACTGCTGACGGTGACCCTGACGACGGCGGTAGCCGGTCTTGTTCTTGTAGCGAAGGATGTCGATCTTCGCGCCCTTGTGGTGGTCCACGACCTCGGCCTGGACCTTGATGCCGGCAAGCACCCACGGGTCGCTGGTCACGGCGTCGCCGTCGACAACGAGCAGGGTCGAGAGCTCGACCGTGTCGCCAACCTTGGCGGTGGAAATCTTGTCAACCTCAACGATGTCGTCGACAGCAACCTTGTGCTGGCGACCACCGCTGCGCACGATGGCGTACACGCGGATCTCTCTCTCGCTCGGAACGGGACCCCCGCAGTCCAGCCGCCCACGGAAGCGGACGGCCTCTCCCCGGTCCGGGACAGCGCCCGCGGCCTGAGAGGAAAAAGGTTTACAGGGGGTGGTCGTGCATATGAACACGCCGACGGTCAAGGTTACGGGGCGCGCCCGTTAGGGTCAAACCGGCCCCGTACCCCCGCTCACGTGGTGGGATTCTCGCCGTCCGGCGGCAGCGGCTTGACGCCCTTGCACAGGTCGGTCTTGTCGGCGCTGCCCGGCCAGGCCACCGCCCGCGTGCGGTCGAAGTGCGCGCGGTAGGCGTCGTGCACCGAGTCGTCGTCGACCTTCACGATCGCCTCGTCGTTCTCGCGCAGCGCGGGCGCCGTGTAGTTCTGCGAGCCGGTGAAGGTGAGCTTGTTGCGCTTGCCGTCGTAGGAGCCGTCGATCAGCAGGTACTTCGAATGGACGATGTACGGCGTGGCGAGCCTGCCGCCCGGGTGCTGCGGGTCCCTGTCGTCGTTGTAGCAGCGCACGGAGGGTCCGCCGGACTTGTGCAGCTGCTCCCAGGTGCCCGGGGTGCCGTTCTGGCTCTTGGCGCTGTCCGTCTCCGCGTACAGGATGCTCACCGAACAGCCCGCCTTCTGCAGCGCGACGAGCTTGTCCGCGATCTGCTTCCGCGTGATCTTGAAGATGGCCGCCCGCACCTTGGTCCGCTGCGTCGCGCCCGCCGCGTCCTTGTACGTGCACTTCACGTTGTTCAGGACCGCGTACATGGTGTCGGTCTCGTTGACCGTGCCGTTGCGCGGGAAGAAGTACGACTTGTAGCGGCCGCTGGTGACCGTGCGGTAGTCCCAGTCCTGCCAGCGCTTGCCGAGCATGTCGGTGAAGTACTCCGCGTACGCGTCGTACATCGCGGGGTTGTCCGGCAGCAGCAGCGCGTCGTTGAAGAACTTGGTGTGCGCCGACGGCGTGGAGTTCGACGTGGTCTGCACGACGACGTCCCTGGCGCCCCGCACCTGGGAGAAGAGCCAGAACTTGTTGTGCATGATCGACTTGCCGTACCGCGGGTCGCCCAGACAGGACTTGCCCGCCGGACAGAGCGAGACGAACGACGGCTTGCTCCTGTCCGTGCCGAGGGCCGTCCTGAGCGTGTCGTACGAGGTGTTCGCGGGCCGGTCGCTCCTGCTGCTCTCGTCCAGCAGGATCTGCACGCGCACCCCGCGGTTCTTGGCGGCCACGAGCGCGTCGACGACGGTGGCCTCCCACACGTGGTAGACCGCGACCTTGATCGTCGATCCGGGCAGCGCGGCGTTCGTCAGCTCCAGGAGCCGGGCGCGGATCGCGTACTGGTGGTCGGTGTCGCCCTTCGGATCGTTGAAGACCGGGCCTTCGGTCCAGGCCGGCGCGGTGTCCGCCCGCGCGGTGCCGACGGCCCCCGCGGCCTGGAGCCCGGCCGCCGAGAGGACCGTGGCCAGCGCCACCGCAAGCCGTGCTCCCTGGCCCGGTTTCACCGCACGGTGTCGCCCCGTGCCCCACAGGCGCGCACACGCCATCGTCATCCCTCCCCCCGGCATGACGGCGCAGTCTCCCCGAACGCGCGCTCACGCCCCCGTGTACTTATCGGATCGCATGAGTTTTACAGGTATCTCCCGGCGCTCCAAGGACGCCGGACGCACTTCAGCCTTTCGGGCTGCGGCGACGCCGTTCCCCTGACACAGCGGTGCCCCCTGCCGGCGAGATCGCCGAACAGGGGGCACCGGAGTCGCGAAGGGGTCAGCCCTCGCTGGCGGCGGTGGCGGAGACACCGGACGGCGACTGCTCCGCCGCCGCGGCCTTCTTCGCCGTCGTCTTCGACGCCTTCTTGGCCGTCGTCTTCTTGGCGGCCGTCTTCTTGGCCGCGGTCTTCTTGGTGGTGGTGGCGGCCTTCTTCGCCGTCGCCTTCTTGGCCGTCTTGCGCGCCGCCTTCTTGGCCGGAGCGGCCTCCTCGGCGGGGGCGTCGGCGGCCGCGTCGGACGCGGGCTGCTCGGCTGCCTTCTCCTTCTCGGACGGGACGACCGTCACGGCCGTCTCCTCGGAGGCGGTCGGCGCGGTGGCCTTGCGCACCGCACGGCGGCGCGGACGGGCCGGCGCGGCGTCGGCGGCGGGCGCCTCGGCCACGGGCGCGGCGACGGGCTCCGCCACCGGCTCGGCCTCGGCGGCCTCCTTGGGCGCCTCCGTCACGACCACCGCGGCGGCCTCGGCGCTCTCGGCGGCCTTCGGCGCACCGGCGGGCGACGTCGCCTTGCGGACCGCACGACGGCGCGTACGTCCCTTGGGCGCGGCGTCGTCCACGGGCGCCTGGGCGGCGGTCTCCTGCGCGGCCTCGACGGCCTCGGGCGTGCCGACCACCGGGTCCTCGGCGGCCGGGGCCGCCGCACGCGGGGCCTCGGCCTCGACGACGACCGGCTCCCTGACCTCGGCCTCGGCCTTGGCCGCCTTCTCCGCCGCCTTGGCCCTCTTGCCGGACCGCTTCGAAGCCGCCTTGGGCGCCTCGGCCTGCTCGGACTCGGCCTCCGGGGCCTCGGCCGGAGCGGACTCCGCCCGCGGCGCACCGGCCGGAGCCGACGCGCGCCGGGTCGCCCGGCGCCGCGAACGGCCACGGGAGACGGCCGCCTCGGCCTCGGCCGCGCTGCTGTACAGCTCCTCGTCCGCGACGAACTCGGGCTCGGGCAGCGCCACCGGGGCGGCGGCCTCCGCCGCGACCTCGGCCTCGGTCTCCGTGTGGTCGGAGTGGTCGGCCGACTCGTGCTCGTGCGTGTGCTCGTGGCCGTTGTCCTGGCCGTGCTCGGAGCCGCCGCGCCCGCGCTTCTTGCGCTTGCCGCCGCCACCGGCGGAGGTGGGCTGCTCCATGTGCACGATGACGCCGCGGCCGTTGCAGTGGACGCAGGTCTCGGAGAAGGACTCCAGGAGGCCCTGGCCGACGCGCTTGCGGGTCATCTGCACGAGACCCAGCGAGGTGACCTCGGCGACCTGGTGCTTGGTGCGGTCGCGGCCCAGGCATTCGAGCAGCCGCCGCAGGACCAGGTCCCTGTTGGACTCCAGGACCATGTCGATGAAGTCGATGACGACGATGCCGCCGAGGTCACGCAGGCGCAGCTGGCGCACGATCTCCTCGGCCGCCTCGAGGTTGTTCCTCGTGACGGTCTCTTCGAGGTTGCCGCCCTGCCCGGTGAACTTGCCGGTGTTGACGTCGACGACGATCATCGCCTCGGTCTTGTCGATCACCAGCGAACCACCGCTGGGCAGCCAGACCTTGCGGTCGAGCGCCTTGGCGAGCTGCTCGTCGATCCGGTACGTCGCGAAGACGTCGACCTCGGAGGTCCACTTCGAGAGGCGGTCCGCCAGGTCGGGCGCGACGTGCGAGACGTATCCGTGGATGGTCTGCCAGGCGTCGTCGCCGCTGACGATGACCTTGGAGAAGTCCTCGTTGAAGATGTCGCGGACGACGCGGACGGTCATGTCCGGCTCGCCGTAGAGCAGGCTCGGCGAGCTCGTCGAGGCCGCCTTCGCCTTCTTCTGGATGTCCTCCCACTGCTGCTGCAGACGCTCGACGTCGCGGCGCAGCTCGTCCTCGCTCGCGCCCTCGGCGGCGGTGCGCACGATGACGCCCGCGTCCTCGGGGACGATCTTCTTGAGGATGGTCTTCAGACGCGCGCGCTCGGTGTCGGGCAGCTTGCGGCTGATGCCGGTCATCGAGCCCTCGGGCACGTAGACCAGGTAGCGGCCCGGCAGCGAGACCTGGCTGGTCAGGCGGGCGCCCTTGTGACCGATCGGGTCCTTGGTGACCTGCACCAGGACCGACTGGCCGGACTTGAGGGCGGACTCGATGCGGCGCGGCCCGTTGGCCATGCCGAGCGCCTCGAAGTTGACCTCACCGGCGTACAGGACCGCGTTGCGGCCCTTGCCGATGTCGATGAAGGCGGCCTCCATGGACGGCAGCACGTTCTGGACCTTGCCCAGGTAGACGTTGCCGACGTACGAGGTGGCCTGCTCCTTGTTGACGTAGTGCTCCACGAGCACGTTGTCCTCAAGGACACCGATCTGGGTGCGCTCGCCGTTCTGACGGACGACCATCACGCGCTCGACGGCCTCACGGCGGGCCAGGAACTCGGCCTCCGTGATGATCGGCACACGGCGACGGCCCTGCTCGCGGCCCTCGCGGCGGCGCTGCTTCTTGGCCTCCAGACGGGTCGAGCCCTTGATGGACTGGACCTCGTCGGCGCCGGTGCCGGGCTCGCGCTCTTCCTTCTTGCGCGGCTCACGGACCTTGACGACCGTGCGCTCGGGGTCGCCGTCGCCCGGCTCGCCCTCGGCGGAGTCACCGGCACGACGACGGCGGCGACGACGGCGACGGCTGCTGCTGGAGCCGGAACCACCGTTGTCCGAAGCCGAATCGGCCTCCTCCGCGTCGTCGGCCTCCTGCTCGGCCTCGTCCGTCGCGTCCTCGTCGGACTGCTCGACGGCGGCCTCGTCGGACGCGTCGTTCTGCTCGCCGTCCTGGTCGGCGGAGTCACCGCGGCGGCGGCGACGGCCGCCACGACGGCGCCGACGGCCCTGGCGCTCGCCCGAGTCCTCGTTGTCGTCGTCGGCGTCGGCCTGCTCGGCGGCCTCTTCGACGGGCTCGGACTCGGCGGGCCGCTCGGCGGCGGCCTTGACGGGCTCGCGCTCCTCGGCGGCCGCGGGCTGCTCGTCCGCGGCACGACGGCGGCGGCGACGGCGCGGGGCCGTCTCCTCCTCCGCCACCGGGGCGGCCTGGACCGGCGCGGCGGTCTCGACGGGCTCGGGCTCGGCGGGCTGCTCGGCGGCCTCGGCGGCGGCCGCGGCAGCGGCGCGCTCCGGGGTCTGGAACATCGGCTCGGCGAAGACCGGCGCCTGGAAGACGGCGACGGCGGGGCGGGCGGGCTTGCGGCCGTCCTCGCCGGAGTCGTCGGCGTTCTGCGCCTTGCGGGCCTTCTGGCCCGCGGGCGCCGAGAATCCGGCGGCCGCGGTCTTGCGGGTGGCACGGCGGCGGCGCGGGGCCGGCGCGGCATCGGCCTCGGCGGCGGGCTCCGCCACGGGGGCCTGCTTCTTCTCGGCCTGCTTCTCGGCCTTCGGCTCGGCGGCCGCGGGCTCGTCCTGAGCCTGCTCGGCGGCCTTCGGCGCACCGGCGGGCGCGGCGGCGGTGCGGGTGGCACGGCGGCGCGTACGACGCGGGGCGGCCTCGTCCGCGACCGGCTCGGCCACCGGCTCGGCGGCGGGCTCGGCCTTGGCGGGGGCTTCCTCGACGGCGGGCGCCTGCTCGTCGGCGCCACCCGGCGCACCGGCCGGGGCGGAGGCGCGGCGGGTCGCACGGCGACGTGCACGCGGCGCGGGGGCGGCCTCGGGCTCGGGCTCGGCCTCAGGGGTGGCGTCGGCGGCGGGCGCCGCGGCCTCGGCGGGCTCGGTCACCTCGGCGGTGGCACCCGGCGCACCGGCCGGGGCGGAGGCGCGGCGGGTCGCACGACGGCGCGTGCGGGGCGCCGGGGCGGCCTCGGGTTCGGGGGTGGGCTCGGCGGCCTGCGCCGGAGCCTCGGTGGCCTCGGCCACCTCTTCGGTCTCTTCGACCTCGTCGGCGGCGGGGGTGGCCGGTATGGCCGGAGCCTCGGCGGCCGCCGCGGTGCCCCCGGGCGGACCCGCGGGGCGCGACGCCGCACGGCGCCGGCGGCGCGGCGGCAGGGTGTCGCTCGGGGTGTTGTTGTTCTGCGAGCCCTCAGCGGGTTCGTTCGGCTCAAGCATGCGGGCGGTTCTCCCGTCACGCTCCCGGGCGCCGCGCCTGATCCGGTGATGTCCGCGGCTCGCGCTAAGTGCGCGGGGCCGCCATCCGGGGGCGTGGGCGCCGCACGGGAGCTCTCTATGTCTTGTCTCGCCGGTTCCGTACGCCCAATTGCGGACGGCCTGGCGAAAGTCTCGGTCAGTGCGCTGCCCGACCCAGGTGGCTCCCGAGTACGAGGGCTGCGCTTTGACGTACGTCCTTTAGCGGGGGCCTTCCGGCGCCGGCGCCTTCGCGGCGGCAGGTACGGCGGCCGTAGGTTCTGCGGCCGTGACTGCCTCGCGGTCGGGCGCGAGCGGGTCGGTCACCGTGCCGGTCTCTTCATCGAAAAGCCCCTGCGCCAGCCTGGTCACCGCTGCGGGGACCGGCGGCGCCAGGTCGGCCACAGCTCGGAGACCGGACAGGACGTCGTCAGGTCGTACGGCAGGTGTCACGTGCCGAACAACCAGCCGCAGTATCGCACAGGGCTTGTCGCTCGGCCTATCAGTGTCGTGAGTGATCACTTCGTCGTCCGTGATCGCCGCGAGGCTCACGACGGCCTCGCGCGCGTCGAAGGTGCGGATGCCGTTCTTCGTGCGGCGCTGCACCTCGACCGTCTCGGCGGCCCGGAAGAGACCGGCCGCCCGCTCGGCCTCGGCGGGCTCCACGCCGTCCAGGCGCAGCTCCCAGACGGAGGCGGTCAGCCGCTCGGCGAGTCCGCTGGTGTGGGACTCGACGGCGTCGACGATGTCGAGGCCCGCGGGCATCGACTCGTCGAGGAGCGCCCGGAGCTTCTCCGGGTCGCGCGGCGCGGTGAGCGCGATCTCCAGGTACTCGGCCTCACTGCCGGTGCCGGTGGGTGCGGCATTGGCGTACGACACCTTGGGGTGCGGAGTGAACCCCGCCGAGTACGCCATGGGCACCTCGGCGCGGCGCAGCGCACGCTCGAAGGCGCGCTGGAAGTCACGGTGGCTGGTGAACCGGAGGCGGCCGCGCTTGGTGTAGCGCAGTCGGATGCGCTGCACCGCGGGTGCGGGCGGCGGGCCTACGGGCTGTCGCTTGCCCAGTGTCGTCAGTCCTTCATGAGTGCGGTCGTACTGCTACCTAGAGTACGTGCCCGCGGCGTGTCAGGTTCCCGCCGGGCCACCGGCACCGGTACCGGCTCCTTCGGCGCGCCGAACAGCATGCGCCGCACGTCGGCCCGTGCCTGGCGCACGCTGTCGCGGGCCGACGCGAGGGCCTGGCGGACCGTGCGGCCCACGCCGCGGGCGGCCGCGGCCGCGGGCCGCCAGACCAGGTCGCGCACCGCGTGCCCGACGGGTGTGAGCACCGTGCGGTACGCCCAGCGGACCGGCTCGACGAAGATCCACCGAAGGAGTTTCCCGAGGAAGCGGCCGACGACCAGGGAGATGTGCCCCGCGACGCGCCAGGCGTGCCCGAGCGCGGCGCCGATCTCGCGCGCGACGACCGCGATCGCCCGGCCGACGGGAGCGAGCACCCAGCGCCACAGGAAGACGGCGGGCACCACGAGGAGCATCCGCAGGAGCCAGGCGATGCCGTGTCCGACGGGCGTCAGGACCCACTGGTAGAGCCAGCTCAGGGGCACCACGACGAGGATCCGCGCCAGCCACGCGAGCCCCGCGCCGACCGGCACCACCACGTACCGCCAAAGGCCCACCCAGGGCCACACGAACACGGCCTTGAACAGCCAGGTCAGGACCGCCCCGACACCCCGTCCCGCGGCGGCCGCGCCAGCCCCGAGCAGCCGGGCGAGCCAGGCGAAGGCGTGGCCGACCGGGGTCAGCACGCGCGCGTAGAGCCAGCCGGCGGGGGTCTCCACGAAGATCCGCCACAGCCATCCGCAGGCCGCGCCGACGCCGAGCGCCACGGCGGCGATCGCGGTGCCGATGCCGCGCGCGACCCAGGCGATGCCGTGGCCGACGGGTGTGAGCACCCACCGGTAGAGCCAGCTCAGGGGCACCACGAACAGCACCCGTCCCAGCCAGCCCAGGGCCGCGCCGATGCCCCGCCCGACCGGGCGCAGGGCGTTGCGGTACACGAAGCGGCCGCAGACGGCGAGCGCGTCCCACACCAGGCGCACCGGTACGACGAGGACGAGCACCACGATCCGCACCGGGACGCGGATCGCGACGGCGAGACAGCCCTCGGCCCCCGGGGGCGCGGCGGGCGGCTGCTCCAGCCGCGGTGGCACGGGGCTGGGCGGCCGCTCGACGTGCTGGTCGGGCCGCTTCTCGAGGTCCATGTCGTCCTAGACGCGTGCGGTGTCGGTTTGGATCCAGTAGCGCAGCTTCCCGCCGCGCTCGTCCTCGTAGGCGCCGCCCGCCGCCTCGATCACCTTGCGGGAGCCGATGTTGTCGGTGTCGCACGTCACCAGGACGGATTCCAGGCCCAGTTCGGCCGCGTAGGGCAGACAGGCGCGGAGCATCTCGGTGGCGTGGCCGCGCCGGCGGGCGGTGGGGCGTACGTCGTAGCCGATGTGGCCGCCGTACTCGCGCAGGAAGCGGGTGCCGACGGTGTGCCGGACGGCGATGCGGCCGATGTAGTCGGCGCCTTCGGCGTACCAGAGGGTGGTGACGGGGACGCCGAGCGGTTCGGCGGGGTACGCGGAGCCGCGGACCTCGGCGACGTAGGCGGCGAAGACGGCGGGGTCCTGCCACCGTCCCGCGTAGTCGCGCAGGGTGCGGCCCAGCGTCGTGTCGTCGTCGGGGCCGCCGCGCCCCTCGGCCCGGAACTCCTCCATCGCGGTGATGAAGGAGTGGTGCACCAGGCCTGAGGGCGGAGCGAGTTGAGGCACTGTCAGGTGTCTCGGTTACTTCACGACCGTGAGCGGCAGGAGCTTCTTGCCGGTCGGGCCGATCTGGATCTCGGTCTGCATCTGCGGGCAGACGCCGCAGTCGAAGCAGGGCGTCCAGCGGCAGTCCTCGACCTCGGTCTCATCGAGCGAGTCCTGCCAGTCGTCCCAGAGCCAGTCCTTGTCGAGACCGGAGTCCAGGTGGTCCCAGGGCAGGACCTCCTCGTAGGTGCGCTCGCGCGTGGTGTACCAGTCGACGTCGACGCCCACCTCGGGCAGCGTCTTCTCGGCGCAGCGCATCCACCGCTCGTAGCTGAAGTACTCGCGCCAGCCGTCGAAGCGGCCGCCCTCTTCGTAGACGGCGCGGATGACCGAGCCGATGCGGCGGTCGCCGCGCGAGAGCAGGCCCTCGACGATGCCGGGCTTGCCGTCGTGGTAGCGGAAGCCGATCGAGCGGCCGTACTTCTTGTCGCCGCGGATCTTGTCGCGGAGCTTCTCCAGGCGGGCGTCCGTCTCCTCGGAGGAGAGCTGCGGGGCCCACTGGAACGGCGTGTGCGGCTTGGGCACGAAGCCGCCGATCGACACCGTGCAGCGGATGTCGTTGGCCCCGGAGATCTCGCGGCCCTTCTGGATGACCTTCGTCGCCATGTCGGCGATCTGGAGCACGTCGTCGTCGGTCTCGGTGGGCAGGCCGCACATGAAGTACAGCTTCACCTGGCGCCAGCCGTTGCCGTACGCCGTGGAGACGGTGCGGATGAGGTCTTCCTCGGACACCATCTTGTTGATGACCTTGCGCATGCGCTCGCTGCCGCCCTCGGGGGCGAAGGTCAGGCCCGAACGGCGGCCGTTCCTGGTCAGCTCGTTGGCGAGGTCCACGTTGAAGGCGTCGACGCGGGTCGAGGGGAGGGACAGGCCGATCTTGTCCTCCTCGTACCGGTCGGCGAGGCCCTTGGCGACCTCGGCGATCTCGGTGTGGTCCGCGGAGGAGAGCGAGAGCAGGCCGACCTCTTCGAAGCCGGTCGCCTTGAGACCCTTGTCCACCATGTCGCCGATGCCGGTGATGCTTCGCTCCCGCACGGGGCGCGTGATCATGCCGGCCTGGCAGAAACGGCAGCCGCGGGTGCAGCCGCGGAAGATCTCCACGGACATCCGCTCGTGCACGGTCTCGGCGAGCGGGACGAGGGGCTGCTTGGGGTAGGGCCACTCGTCGAGGTCCATGACGGTGTGCTTGGAGACGCGCCACGGGACGCCGGAGCGGTTCGGCACGACGCGGCCGATCCGGCCGTCCGGCAGGTACTCGACGTCGTAGAACGCCGGGATGTAGACCGAACCGGTCCTGGCCAGGCGGAAGAGGACCTCCTCGCGGCCGCCGGGGCGGCCCTCCGCCTTCCACTTCCGGATGATCTCCGTCATGTCGAGCACGGCCTGCTCGCCGTCGCCGATGATCGCGGCGTCGATGAACTGGGCGATCGGCTCGGGGTTGAAGGCGGCGTGGCCTCCGGCGAGCACGATCGGGTCGTCGATGCCGCGGTCCTTGGACTCCAGCGGGATGCCCGCGAGGTCGAGGGCCGTCAGCATGTTCGTGTAGCCGAGCTCCGTGGAGAAGCTCAGGCCGAAGACGTCGAACGCGCCGACGGGGCGGTGCGCGTCGACGGTGAACTGCGGGACCTGGTGCTCGCGCATCAGGGCCTCCAGGTCGGGCCACACGCTGTACGTGCGCTCCGCGAGGACACCCTCGCGCTCGTTGAGCACCTCGTAAAGGATCATGACGCCCTGGTTGGGCAGCCCGACCTCGTAGGCGTCCGGGTACATGAGCGCCCAGCGGACGTCGCAGGAGTCCCACGGCTTGACGGTCGAGTTCAGCTCACCGCCGACGTACTGGATCGGCTTCTGCACGTGCGGAAGCAGTGCCTCAAGCTGAGGAAAAACGGACTCGGCAGGCATCTCGCGAACCTTCGTGAGCTGGCAGGGGTGACCCTCAAGCCTAACGTGGCCGGGGCCAACCCTCACACAGCGATCGACAACCCCCGCAGACGCGGGGAGCACATGAGAGACGTCGACATGCCAGTCGATTCCGTCGGATCACCCCCGCGTCAGCGGGGAAGTGCGTCAGATAGAACGATCAGCCGCTCGTTCCGTTACGAAATGCCGCCCGCACCTTCACCCGGGACGCCCACGCCCACACCTCCGGCAACTCGCGCTCCCTCGCCGCCCCCGACGCCTCCTCCTCTCCGTACAGAAGCCCCCAGGTGAAGGCGGACTCCCCCGCCAGATGCGCCTGGATCGCCAGCGCCCGCAGGGCCTCGCGCGCGACCACGCTGTCCTGGTGGTCGCCGAGCACGGTCTGCACCGCCTTCATCCGCTTGGCGAACCGCTTGGCGGGCTCGCCGAGCGCGGGGGTCGCCGCCTCGCCCGCGTACCTGGCCCGCTTGGCGGCCTTGCGGGCGTCGTGCAGGGCGAGGTCGCGCTCGGGTCCTGGCGAGAGCTCAAGGGCGTGCTCGACGCGGGCCGCGAGGCGGGCGTAGTCCTTGAGCGCCGCCTTGGAGAGCTCCTTCGCGGGCGTCCCTGCGGCCGCGGGGAGCAGCGGGGGCGCGGTGAGCAGCGTGTCGACGGCGTCCAGGAGGGCGAGGTAGCGCTTGCCTTCGAGTACGGCGACGGTCCTGCGCCGCGATCCGGTGCGGCGGGCGACGGTCCAGATGCGCAGCCGTCCGCGCACCGGGCCGAGCAGCAGTGTCCTGGGCAGCGCGGTGATGCGGGTGGTGAGCCGCTCGGTCAGGACCTCCTGGTCCCGGTCGACGCCCAACTCCCCTGCCAGCCACTTGAGTTCGTCGCCCACGGGGTCGGTGACGGTCCGGTCGAGGATCTTGCGGTAGGTGCGGAAGGTGCTGCGCATCCGCCGGGTGGCGACCCGCATCTGGTGCACGGAGTCGGGCAGATCGCGGCGGACGGCGGGGTCGAGCCCGACGAGCGCGTCGCGCTGGGCGCGCAGATGGGCCAGGACGTGGTCGCCCGCGGTGCCGGGGCCCTCGCCGACGGCCGCGCGCACCTCGTCGGCGACCGCCTCGCTCTTGCCCGGCTTCCGGCCGCTCCTGGCCGCGCCCTCGGTCCTCGCCTTCTTGGTCCCGGGGTCCTTCGGCGTGGTCTCGGCGAGCGCCCTGCCGAGCTTGGAGGTGGCGGTGGAGCGTCGTACGCCCGCCTTCCTCAGCTTCTTCTCGACCTTGTCGAGCAGCGCGGGGTCGCCGTCGTCGGCGAGTTCGACCTCGACCTCGGCCCAGGCGGCGGTGCCGGTGCCGCCGGAGAGCCGCTCGGCGCGCACCCCGTCGATGCTGACCTCGGCGAGCAGGGCGCCGTCGGCGTCGACGAGGTGGCGCAGGTCGCGGGCGGACAACAGCCTCACCAGGGGCACGAGTTCGGCCTCGCGGACCCGGGAGCGGACCAGGCCGAGCAGCGCGCGGGGCACGGCCTCCGAGAGCGGCGCCCTGATCTCGTCCCGTACGCCGTCGGCGAGCGACACCGGCAGCTTCAGGTGCCAGCCCGCGTCGTCGCCGCCGGTGCGGCGGCGCAGGGTGATGGAGGCGGCGGCCAGGCGCTGGTCGGGGGTGTCCCAGTAGACGGCGTCCAGTTCGACGACGCCCTTGTCCACGACGTCCGCGACCCCGGCGACACCGGACAGGTCCGGCAGTGCGGCAGCCGCTCCGACGTCGTACTTCCGCTCGATCTCGCGCTTCGTCTCCGCCATGAACCGAATCTAGACGCGAAAGGCGGAGCTGGGCAGTCCCCCGGCGCGCCCGGCCGAGGGGCTACGCCGACATGGGGCGCTGCACCTTGATCGACTGGAGGAGTCCGACGGCCACCCAGACGGCGAACATCGACGAACCTCCGTACGACACGAAGGGCAGTGGAAGGCCCGCGACCGGCATGATGCCGAGCGTCATGCCGATGTTCTCGAAGGCCTGGAAGGCGAACCAGGCGATGATGCCGGCGGCGACGATCGTGCCGTAGAGCTCGGTGGTCTCGCGGGCGATGCGGCAGGCGCGCCAGAGCACCACGCCGAGCAGCACCAGGATGGCGCCCGCGCCGACGAAGCCGAGTTCCTCGCCCGCGACCGTGAAGACGAAGTCCGTCTGCTGCTCGGGGACGAACTGTCCGGTGGTCTGGGAGCCGTGGGTGAGGCCGGTGCCGGTGAGGCCGCCGGAGCCGATGGCGATGCGGGCCTGGTTGGTGTTGTAGCCGACGCCCGCGGGGTCGAGCGCGGGGTTGGCGAAGGCGGCGAAGCGGGCGATCTGGTAGTCGTCCAGGACGCCGAGCTGCCATATGGCGACGCCACCGAGCGCGCCCGTGCCGAGCAGTCCGAAGACCCAGCGGTTGGAGGCGCCGGAGGCGAGCAGGACGCCGAGCACGATCATCGCCATCACCATGACCGAGCCGAGGTCGGGCATCAGCATGACGATCATGACGGGTACGGCGGCGAGGCCGAGGGCCTGGACGACCGTGCGGTGGTCGGGGTGTTCCCTGTCGCCCGCGTCGACGCGGGCGGCGAGCAGCATCGCCATGCCCAGGATGATCGTGATCTTGCAGAACTCGGAGGGCTGGAGCGACTGGCCCGCGATGACGATCCAGGCGTGGGCGCCGTTGATGGTCGCGCCGAGCGGGGTCAGGACGAGCAGCACCAGGAAGACCGAGACGCCGTAGAGGATCGGCACGGCGGTGCGCAGCGTGCGGTGGCCGAGCCAGACCGTGCCGGCCATCAGGCCGAGGCCGATGCCGATGTTGATGACGTGCTTGATCAGGAAGGCGTACGGGTCGTCGCCGACCAGTTCGGTGCGGTTGCGGGTCGCGGAGTAGACGAGCGCGGCGCCGATCGCGGAGAGCGCGAGGGCGGCCAGGAGCATGGGCCAGTCGAGCCGGCGCACCATCGAGTCGCGGGCCAGGAGCCGCGACATGCTGGAGCGCTCGGGCCCGTAGCCGGAGACGGAGAAGCCACTGCCGGTCATCAGTCCCGCCTCCAGGTGGTCGGGGCGCCGGCGAGCTGCTGCTCACCGGCCGGCGGCTTGGGGGCCTCGGGCTTGTACGGCTTGATCTGCGGGGAGTCGATGGAGCCGTCGGTCTCGATCTTCGGCAGGTTCTTCTGGGGCTGGGGCAGCAGGGCCTTCTTCGGGTCCTGCTTGCCGCTGTCGTCCAGGCCGTAGATCGCGTCGTAGATCTTGCGGACGGCGGGTCCCGACGCACCGGAACCCGTACCGCCCTGGGAGATCGTCATGATGATCGAGTAGTCCTTGGTGTACGTCGCGAACCACGAGGTGGTCTGCTTGCCGTAGACCTCGGCGGTACCGGTCTTGGCGTGCATCGGGATCTTCTCCTGCGGCCAGCCGCCGAAGCGCCAGGCGGCGGTGCCGCGGGTCGCGACGTCCGCGAGGGCACCGTCTATGTCCTTGCGCAGCGCGGCGTCCATCGGCAGCTTGCCGTGCGACTTGGGCTTGATCTCCTCGACCTGCTTGCCGTCGGCGCTGATGATCGCCTTGCCGACGGTGGGGTCGTAGAGCGTGCCGCCGTTGGCGATGGCCGAGTAGATGGTGGCCATCTGGATCGGGGTGACGAGGGTGTCGCCCTGGCCGATCGAGTAGTTGACCGAGTCACCGGCGCGCATCTTCATGCCTTCGAGGCAGTTCTCGTACGCGATGCGCTCGGTGTAGTCGCCGCTCTTCTTGCCCTGCTTGCACCAGCCGTCCTTGTTGGCCTTCCAGTAGTCCTTCTTCCACTGGCGGTCCGGGACGCGGCCGGTGACCTCGTTGGGCAGGTCGACGCCGGTCTCCTTGCCGAGGCCGAACTGGTGGGCGGTCTTGTAGAACCAGTCCTTGGCGTCCTTCTTCGGCTTGTTGCCGCCGTCCTTGGCCCACTGGTCGTGGCTGAGCTTGTAGAAGACGGTGTCGCAGGAGACTTCGAGGGCCTGGCCGAGGGTGATGTTGCCGTGCCCCTTGGACTCGAAGTTCTTGAAGGTCTGGCCGCCGATGGAGTACGAGCTGGGGCAGGGGTAACGCCCGTTGAACTCGTAGCCCGCGTTGACCGCGGCGGTGGTCGGGATGACCTTGAAGATCGAGCCCGGTGCCGCCTGGCCCTGGATCGCGCGGTTCAGGAGCGGGTAGTTCGACTTCTTGCCGGTGAGCTTGGCGTAGTCCTTGCCGGAGATGCCGCCGACCCAGGCGTTCGGGTCGTACGCCGGGTTGGACGCCATGGAGACGATCCGTCCGGTCTTGTTCTCCATGACGACGACGGCGCCCGCGTCGGCCTTGTAGTTCTCGCCGGTGTTCTTGTCGAACTCGTGGCGGGCCTTCTTCATCGCGTCGTTGAGCCAGTACTCGGAGACAGCCTGCACGCGCGCGTCGATGCTGGTGACGACGTTCGCGCCGGGCTCGGCCTTGTCGGACTTGGCCTTGCCGATGACGCGGCCGAGGTTGTCCACCTCGTAGCGGGTCACGCCCGCCTTGCCGCGCAGCTGCTTGTCGTACGTCCGCTCAAGCCCTGAGCGGCCCACCTGGTCGGAGCGCAGGTAGGGCGATTCGCTGTCCTTGGCCTTGTTGATCTCGTCGTCGGTGACCGGCGAGAGGTAGCCGAGGACCTGCGCGGTGTTGGACTTGCCGGGGGCGGCGTAGCGGCGCACGGCGGTGGGCTCGGCGGTGATGCCGGGGAAGTCCTCGGAGCGCTCGCGGATCTGGAGGGCCTGCTTGGGCGTCGCCTCGTCGGTGATCGGGATCGGCTGGTAGGGCGAGCCGTTCCAGCAGGGCTGGGGGGTCTTGGAGTCGCAGAGGCGGACCTTGTCGGCGACGTCCTTGGGGCTCATGCCGAGCACGTCGGCGAGCTTGCCGAGGACCGCTTCGCCGTCGTCCTTCATCTTCATCAGGTCCGTGCGGGACGCCGAGACGACGAGGCGGGTCTGGTTGTCGGCGATCGGCACGCCGCGCGCGTCCAGGATGGAGCCGCGCACGGCGGGCTGGACGACCTGCTGGACGTGGTTGCCCGAGGCCTCCTTGGCGTACTCGTCGCCGTTGCGGATCTGGAGGTACCAGAGGCGGCCGCCGAGGGTGAGCAGGAGGGATACGACGAGGATCTGGATGACGACGAGACGGATCTGGACCCGTGGGGTCCGTCCGGTCTCCGGAATGTTGGTCACTGCTCCCCTCCCCTGGGGTGTTCCCTGCCCGGTCCTGCGGTGCGGTCGGCGGTGCGGTCGGCGCGGTGCTGCGACCTCACAGGCGCTTGACCCCCTTGATGCGTCCGGCGCGCGCGACGCGTGCCTTGGCCGCCTTGGCCCGCAGACCGCCGCGCTGGTTGCCGATGCGCAGTCCGGTGCCCGAGGAGAGCCAGCCGGAGGAGACGTCGGCGGCCTTGTTGGCCGGGGAACCCTCGCCCAGCGGATCGTTCTCCGCGCGCCGGGCGAGCGCGATGATCAGCGGCACCGTGAACGGCGCGAGCAGCAGGTCGTAGAGGGCGGCGGTGAAGAGCAGCCCGCCCAGGCCCACGTGGCGCGCGGCGGTGTCGCCGACGAGGGAGCCGACGCCCGCGTACAGCAGGGTCGAGCCGATGGCGGCGCTGACGACCACGACGAGCGGTCCGGTGGCGGAGCGCAGGCGTCCGGTCTCGGGCTTGGCGAGGCCGGCGAGATAGCCGATGACGCAGAGCACGAGCGCGTAACGCCCGGCCGCGTGGTCGGCGGGCGGGGCCAGGTCGGAGAGGAGTCCGGCGCCGAAGCCGATCAGGGCGCCGCCGACGTGGCCGTAGACCAGGGCGAGGCCGAGGACGGTGAGCAGCACCAGGTCGGGGACCGCGCCGGGCAGCTGGAGTCTGGCGAGGACGCTGACCTGGATGACCAGGGCGACGACGACCAGGGTGGTGGAGAGCAGGATTCGGTTGAAGCGCATGGGTCCGGTCTCCTACTGCTCGTTGCCGTTGTCGGCGCCGTCGCCCTCGGGCTTGCCCGGCGGAGTGGCTGTGACGGTGACCGTCGGGGCCGGCTTGGGCTTCGCGGGCTTGGGCGGCAGCACCGTGTCCCGCGGGTCCTCGCGGGGCGCCTGGACGACGACGCCGACGATGTCGAGCTTGGTGAACCCGACGTAGGGCTTCACGTAGACGTTGCGGGTGAGGTCGCCGCCCGAGGGGTCGACGCGGACGACCTCGCCGACCGGCACGCCGGGCACGAAGGGGCGGTCCTTCTGCGAGCCGAAGGTGACGAGGCGGTCGCCCTTCTTGACCTTGGCCTTGCCGTTGAGCAGCTGGACGGAGAGCGGCTGGTCGCCCTGTCCGGTGGCGAAGCCGAGCTCGTCGGTCTTCTCCATGCGGGTGCCGACGGTGAAGTCGGGGTCGTTGGCGAGCAGGACGGTCGCGGTGTTGGGGCCGACCGTGGTGACGCGGCCGACCAGGCCGTCGCCGTTCAGTACGGTCATGTCGCGCTTGAGTCCGTCGTTGGCGCCCGCGTCGATGGTGACGGTCCAGGAGAAGCCCTGGGCCGCTCCTATGCCGATGACCTCGGCGCCCTTGATGCCGTACTGCCCGGCGCCCGCCTTCTTCAGCATGCTGTCGAGCTGGCGCACGCGGCTGCGGTTGCGGTCGTCGCTGCCGAGCCTCGCCTTCAACGCTGCGTTCTGGCGCTCCAGTTCGGCGATGCGGTTGTGGCGGTCGCCGGAGTCGCGGACCGCGCCGATCGCGTTGCCGACCGGGTCGACGGCGGAGGAGACACCCTCCTCGACCGGGCCGAAGACGGTGGCGGCGGCCTGGCGGGCACCGTCGACCGGTGAGTCCTCGCCGCCGCGGATGTCCACCGTGATCAATGCGAACGCGATGGCTACCAGCAGCACCAGGAGCAGCCGGCTCTCTCGTGTGTCCCTCACGTGCGGCGGCGTGCCTTCCTCAATCGGATTCCGTGGAATCCGCGCGTGCCGCGGCTTCCACGGGGTTCGGGGGAATTGTCGTGCCTTGCCTCTATATCAACGATCCGCCGCACGAGGCGGCAGGCACCCGTACGGCGGATCTTTTCGCGTCAGATCATCTGCGCGGCTGGGCGTCGAGCACCTGCTGCAACGCCTCGAACTCCTCGACACACTTGCCCGAGCCGAGCGCCACGCTGTCCAGCGGGTCCTCGGCGATGTGGATCGGCATGCCCGTCTCCCTGCGCAGTCGCTCGTCGAGGCCGCGCAGCAGGGCGCCGCCCCCGGTGAGAACGATGCCGCGGTCCATCACGTCACCCGAGAGCTCGGGCGGGCACTTGTCGAGGGTCGTCTTGACCGCGTCGACGATGGCGTTGACCGGCTCCTCGATGGCCTTGCGGACCTCGGCGGCGGAGATGACGACGGTCTTGGGCAGCCCGGAGACCAGGTCCCGGCCGCGGATCTCGGTGTGCTCGTCGGCGTCCATGTCGTACGCCGAACCAATGGTGATCTTGATCTGTTCGGCGGTGCGTTCGCCGAGGAGGAGGGAGTACTCCTTCTTGATGTGCTGGATGATCGCGTTGTCCAGCTCGTCGCCCGCGACGCGGATCGACTGTGCCGTGACGATTCCGCCCAGCGAGATGACCGCGACCTCGGTGGTGCCGCCGCCGATGTCCACCACCATGTTGCCCGTGGCCTCGTGGACCGGCAGGCCGGAGCCGATGGCCGCGGCCATGGGCTCCTCGATGATGTGCACCTGGCGCGCGCCGGCCTGCGAGGAGGCCTCGATGACGGCGCGGCGCTCGACGCCGGTGATGCCCGAGGGCACACAGACGACGACGCGCGGGCGGGCGAGGTAGCGCCGCTTGTGGATCTTCAGGATGAAGTAGCGGAGCATGCGCTCGGTGATCTCGAAGTCGGCGATCACGCCGTCCTTGAGCGGGCGCACGGCGACGATGTTGCCGGGTGTGCGCCCGATCATCTTCTTCGCTTCGGCGCCGACCGCGAGGATGCCACCGGTGTTGGTGTTGATCGCGACGACGGACGGCTCGTTGAGTACGATCCCCCGACCCCTGACGTACACCAGCGTGTTGGCGGTCCCGAGGTCGACAGCCATGTCACGGCCGATGAACGACATGTTGTTCCCCATGAGGATGCGTCTGGCCTTCCCTAGTGGAGCGTGTAAGGGCTTTTTAGGTAGGCGAGGTGGGTGCTGTGTGGCAGTGGAGGCTTCCATCGTAGTCTCGGCTGCGCGAACACGGCGCGAGGGTCTTCGCCATTGTCAGCAGATGATGTGCCGCCCCGCCCTTGGAGACGTGCCATCGGAGGCACGGGTTCCCCCAATTGGGGTGCATATGCCAAAGGACGGCCGAATTCCTCCGGCCGTCCCTGGTCGAGGCGGCGCGCCGCTGACGTGATGTCAGAAGCCCATACGAACTGTTTACGCGATGCCCGGGAAGAAGATCTTGAGCTCGCGCTCGGCGGACTCCTCCGAGTCCGAGGCGTGGATCAGGTTCTCCCGGACGATGGTGCCGAAGTCGCCGCGGATCGAGCCGGGCGTCGCGGCGATCGGGTCGGTGGGACCGGCGAGCGTGCGCACGCCCTCGATGACCCGCTCGCCCTCGACGACGAGCGCGACGACCGGACCGGACGACATGAAGGCGACCAGCGGCTCGTAGAAGGGCTTGCCCTTGTGCTCGCCGTAGTGCTGCTCAAGGGTGTCCTGGTCGAGGGAACGCAGCTCCAGCGCGGAGATCGTCCAGCCCGCCTTGCGCTCGATCCGGCCGATGATCTCGCCGACCAGACCACGGCGGACGGCGTCGGGCTTGAGGAGAACGAGGGTGCGCTGGCTCATGTGCGGCTCCAAGAGGTGTTCTTACGATCTTTGACGATCACGAGGGATGCCCGGCACGATACCGACCCGCCGCGGGCAGGCGTTCCGCAGGGCGGAACGTGCGGGGGCGGCCCAGCGCGCCGGGCGACCGGAACCGTGGCGTCAGGCCGTCTCTGCGGCCTGGGCGGCGAACCGCGCCTTCGCCTCGTCGATCTTGCGGCCGAAGTGCACCGACGCCCACCACAGCGCGGCGAACACCGCCCCCATGAAGAACATCGTCGGCACCACGAACCCGCTCGCGATCAGCGCGATCTGCAGGGCCCAGCCGAGCTGCACCCCACCCGGCCGGGTGATGACGCCGCACAGCAGCACGCACAGGAGCATCGCGATGCCGCTGACCGTCCAGACCGTGCCCATGGTCAGGTCCGGGTCCTTCATGGCGACCAGACCGGCGAAGCCGATGATGAAGAACTCGCCGATCAGCGTCGAAGCGCAGAGCGTACGCACAGGTGTCAGCCCCTCCCCAGGAGCAGTCGGGCCTCGCCGACCGTGATGACGGAGCCGGTGATCAGGACGCCGCCGCCCGCGAACTCGCCCTCTTCCTCGGCGAGGGTGATGGCCGCCTCCAGGGCGTCGGGCAGGCGCGGCTCGACCTGGACGCGGTCGTCACCGAAGACCTCGACGGCGAGCGCGGCCAGCGCGTCCGCGTCCATCGCGCGGTGGCTGCTGTTCTGCGTGACGACGACCTCGGCGAAGATCGGCTCGAAGGCTTCGAGGAGGCCCTTGACGTCCTTGTCGTCGCTCGCGCCGATCACGCCGATCAGATTGCTGAAGTCGAAGACCTCGCTGATCGCGGCGGCGGTGGCGCGGGCGCCCGCGGGGTTGTGCGCGGCGTCCAGGACGATGGTCGGCGAGCGGCGCACGACCTCCAGGCGGCCGGGCGACGAGACCGCGGCGAACGCCTTGCGGATCGTGTCGATGTCCAGCGGGCGCGCGTGCTGCGAGCCGATGCCGAAGAAGGCCTCGACCGCGGCGAGCGCCACCGCCGCGTTGTGCGCCTGGTACTCGCCGTGCAGGGGCAGGAAGACCTCCTCGTACTCCCCGCCGAGTCCGCGCAGGGTCAGGAGCTGGCCGCCGACGGCGACCTGACGGGCCACCACGCCGAACTCCAGGCCCTCGCGTGCGACCGTCGCGTCGACCTCGACGGCCTTCTTCAGGAGCACCTGCGCGGCGTCCACCGGCTGCTGGGCCATGATCACCGTGGCGTCCGGCTTGATGATGCCGGACTTCTCGGTGGCGATCTCGCCCGGCGTGTCGCCCAGGCGGTCGGTGTGGTCCAGGTCGATGGGCGTGATGACGGCGACCGAGCCGTCGATCACGTTCGTCGCGTCCCAGCTGCCGCCCATGCCGACCTCGACGACGGCGACGTCCACGGGGGCGTCCGCGAAGGCCGCGTACGCCATGCCCGTGAGCACCTCGAAGAAGGAGAGGCGGTACTCCTCCCTGGCGTCGACCATCTCCACGTACGGCTTGATGTCGTTGTACGTCTCCACGAAGCGCTCGGCCTCGATGGGGGCGCCGTCCAGGCTGATGCGCTCGGTGATCGACTGGACGTGCGGCGAGGTGTAGCGGCCGGTGCGCAGCTCGAAGGCGGAGAGCAGTGCCTCGATCATGCGGGCCGTGGACGTCTTGCCGTTCGTCCCCGTGATGTGGATCGAGGGGTAGGCGCGCTGGGGCTCGCCGAGGACGTCCATCAGCGCGGCGATGCGGCTGACGGACGGCTCCAGCTTCGTCTCGCCCCAGCGGCCCGCGAGCTCCGTCTCGACCTCGCGCAGCGCCCTGTCCACCTCCGGGTCGGTGGGGCGCGCGGGGATGTCGCCCTGCGGCGGGCCCGCCTGGGTGCGCAGGGTGCGGCTGCCCGCCTCGATCACCGCGAGGTCGGGGTCACGGTCCGTCTCGGCGTCCACGATGTCCTCGAAAGCGGCATCGGGGTCGCTGGGCTCGGTCGGGTTGCGGTCGTCGTCGTGCGGGGGGAGGTCACTCACGTACGCCAGTCTACGGAGCGGCACCGACACTCGCCCTCAGGACCTGCCCCCGGGCCCCTCAGGGCCGTACGGGACCTTCGTCAGGACCTTCGGCCCGTCCGTTTCGGGACCTTGGCCCCTCCGCTTCGGGGTGCCGTTGGGCAAACTTGGCGATCATGGACATAGGTATCGACCTCGGCACAGCGAACACCCTCCTCTACGTCCGCGGCCAGGGGATCGTGCTCAACGAGCCGTCCGTGGTCGCCGTCCGGGAGGGCAAGGGCGGGGCGCTCGCCGTGGGGGCGGAGGCCAAGGAGACCATCGGGCGCACGCCCGGGTCCATCACCGCGATCCGCCCGCTGCGGGACGGCGTGATCAGCGACTACGAGGCCGCCGAGGAGATGATCAGGCACTTCGTGCGCAAGGCGGTGCCGGGGCGGCGCCCGCGCACGCGCATGGTGGTCTGCGTGCCGAGCGGCGTCACGCCCGTGGAGCGGCGCGCCATCGTGCACGCGTCGCAGCGGGCCGGGGCGCGCGCCGTGCACCTGGTCGAGGAGCCCATGGCCGCGGCGATCGGGGCCGGTCTGCCGGTCGCCGAGCCGCGCGGCTCCATGGTCGTCGACATCGGCGGCGGCACCACCGAGGTCGCCGTGATCTCGCTGGGCGGCATCGTCACGGCGCAGTCGCTGCGGGTCGGCGGGGACCGGCTCGACATGGCGATCACCGATTTCGTCCGCAAGGAGCACGCGCTGCTCGTCGGCGAGCGCACCGCGGAGGACATCAAGGTCGCCATCGGGTCGGCGTGGCCGGTGCCGGGCGAGGACGCCTTCGAGATGAGCACGTTCACCGTGCGGGGCCGGGAGAAGGTGGGCGGTCTGCCCAAGACCCTCGACCTCACCGCGCGCGAGGTGCGCACCGCCCTGGACGAGCCGGTCGAGCAGATCATCGCCGCGGTCAAGACGACCCTGGAGGAGTGCCCGCCGGAGCTGTCCGGCGACATCATGGAGCACGGCATCGTGCTGACCGGCGGGGGCGCGCTGCTGCCGGGCCTGGACCTGCGGATGGCCTCGGCGACGGGCATCCCGGTGTTCGTGGCCGACGACCCGCTGGACAGCGTGGCGCTGGGGTGCGGGAAGTGTGTCGAGGACTTTGACGGGCTTGAGCGGATGATGTCCGCGGCGTAGGCGCTGCGCTGGCTTGGGCGGGGTTTGCCTTGCCGGGACGTTCGGGAGATCGCGTCGTGGCGCCCGTCCCTGCGGGGCAGCTGCGGGTTTGTTGTGGCTGGGCGCGCCGTTCCTCGCGCCCCTGGCCTGGTCCGGCCCTGCCTGGGCGTTCAGGTCCGGTCGCGGCGTGGGCACTCCCTGTCCCTGCGGGGCCGCCGCGGGTTCGTCGTGGCTGGGCGCGCCGTTCCTCGCGCCCCTGGCCTGGTCCGGCCCTGCCTGGGCGTTCAGGTCAGGTCGCCTGCGGGGAGGCGGGCCCAGACCTCGTAGGTTCCTGACCGGGCGCCCGATGAGAAGACGCCGCCCACCGCGCGGATCCGTTCCGCCATGCCGGTGGTGCCCGTGCCCGCGGAGACCGGTGCGGACGCGGGGGCCGTCGGGGGCAGGGCGTTGCGGACCGTGATGGCGAGGTGGCCGTCCGAGACCTCCACGCGGACCGAGACCGGCTGGCCGGGGGCGTGTTTGGCCGCGTTGGTCAGGCACTCCTGGACCACGCGGTGCACGGCGGCCTGGCGCAGCGGTGAGAGCCGGTAGGCCGCGCCGTCGACCAGGAGTTCCACGGGGCTGCCCGCGTGGCCGCTGCGCTCGGCGAGTTCGGGCAGCGCGTCGAGGCCGGGCGTGGGGGCGCCGTCGCAGCCGCGCTGCACGATGATCTCGTTGAGCATGCGGTGCGCGCTGCGCGCCGTCTCCGAGAGTTCCTCGAACCCGTCCTCGAAGGGGCCGCCCGCCGCCCGGCGGGCCAGGACCTGCGAACGCACGCTGAGCAGCGTCAGTTCGCGCCCCACGAAGTCGTGCACGTCGCGCGAGATGCGGGTGCGCTCCTGCTGGACGGCGTGCAGCGTGTCGGTCTCGGCGCGCTGCGCCTCCAGCGCGTGCACCAGGTCGCGTCGGTTCGCGGCGACGCCGACGCCCGCGGCGAGCACGCCGATGGGGACGACCAGGCTGAGGAACGAGCTGAGCGTGTCCCCGCGGTGCACGGGCCACCCGGGCTGGTTGAACATCACGTAGGCGAACGCGACGTACGCGATGACGCCGAGCGTGCCCGCGCGCCGGCCCCGGTAGCGGCCCAGGGAGTAGAGGGCGAACTGCGCGAGCGTCAGTTCGTGCAGCCAGCCGAGGAAGCACAGCGAGACGAGGAAGGTCAGCCAGGGCGCCCTGCGCCGCAGGAGCAGCGAAGCCGCGCCGACCGCGAGGGCGAGCGCCGCGAGCGGCCCGTTCAGCGAGTTGTCCGCCTCCGCGAGGCCCGGCACGTCCAGGCTCATCAGGGCGAACGCGCTCAGGGCCGTGAGCACGTCCAACGCGCGCGGTGCCTGCGCCCAGCGCCGCCCGAGGCGGCCGGCCGCGGCCGTCGCCTGGCGAATCGCCTGGGCGGCGGACAGGTTGCGCATGTCTTCCATCATCCAAGGTCTTTCGGCCCGTTTCACCGGACCAACGTCCTTGATTTGGTGATTTGCGGCACTGCTCCTCTTTGGCCGGGCATGGCCACAACGGGTGTACGTACGGCGCGGCTGACCGGCGCCGGGCCTCGCCGGGGGTCAAATCGGACCATGTGGTATGCCCAGAACTCCGCCAGGCGGACCCATCAGCTCGCCGGTGACGCCGGTGTGCTCCTGTGGACCGCGCTGTGGGCCGCCGCCGCCGTCATCGCGTACCGGCTGGCCTGCCTGCTCGCACTCCCCCGCGCCCTCCAGGAGCACCGCAGGCCGCTGCCGCTGATCGGCGGGCGCGCCGACACCGTGCTGCGGCGCGCCGCGGGCTTCGTCGACGCCATGGATCCGGTGACCGTCAGGTCCGCGGTGGCCGTCGGCGCCCTCGCCCTGTTCGTCGCGCCCGTCGCCCTCGTCCTCGTCCTGTGGCTGCCCAGGCGACTGCGCTGGATCCGCCAGGCGGGCGCCGCGCGGTCCCTCGCCACCTGCGACGACGGCCGCGATCTGCTCGCCCTGCGGTCCCTGCTCAGGCCGCTCGACGAGGTCGCGGCCACCGCGTCGGAGATCCCGGAAGCGACGCCGGGCAGCCTCGCCTGGGGCTGGCGGCACGGCGACCCGGAGACCCTGGACGCGCTGGCCGCGGCCGAGCTGGAACGGCTCGGGCTCGACTTCACGCCGCCGCCTCCCGCGGAACCAGCACCCCTCGGCCACCCCCTCCCGGCGCAGGCCGCCGAGGCCGCCGGGATCACCGCCGACCCGGTCGGCTAGGCCCGCCGGTGCCCCAGACCCTGAGGCTGACCTCGCAGGTCGCCGAAGCCCTGCTCATGGCGGTGCCCGAGGGCGCGCTGCTCGTCGGCGCCGACAACCGCGTGGTCGCCGTCAACCAGCAGCTCATCGAGCTGGCCCGGCTCCAGGACGTCGACACCTCGCCGGGCGCGCCGGTCGAGCCGCTCGTCGACGCCGTCGCGGAGCAGCTGCCCTCGGGCAGCACCGCCCTGCGCCAGCTCAACCAGCGCCACTTCCCCCGTACGGCGGAGTTCCGCTTCCTCGACGGCCGGGTCACCAGGAGCAGCCGCAGACCGATCGCCGTGGACGGCGAACACGTCGGCGTCCTCTGGCTGGTCTGGGACGTCACCGAGCAGCGCAGGCGCGAGAACGATCTGCGCCGCCACGTCCACACCCTGGGGGAACTGGCCCGCGAACGCGCCGAGTTCACCGCCCGCGCCTCGCACGAGCTGCGCACCCCGCTCGCCACGATCCTCAGCTTCTGCGACCTGCTCACACCGCTCTCGGGCGAACCGCTCTCCCCCACCCAGAGCACCTATCTGGACACCATCACGCGCAACGCGCACCGCATGCAGGACATGGTCGACGGGCTGCTGCACGCCTCGACGACGGCGGGCACCCGCGGGGAGACGACGTACGCGCGCGTGGACATGGCCAGGCTCCTCGGGCGCCTCACCGACGAGCTGCTGCCGCGCGCGCGGACCGCGGGCATCTTCCTCGCCCACGACCACGAGCCGGGGCCGCCCGCCTTCGCCGACCGCGGGCAGCTGGAGAACGCGCTGGCCGCGCTGCTCGACAACGCAGTGAAGTTCACCCCGCAGGGCGGCACCGTCACCCTCTCCGCCCACCCCTACGCCGAGCAGGACGGCAGCGGTTGGGAGATCGCCGTCGCCGACACCGGCATCGGCATCCCCAAGGAGTTCCAGGACGAGGTCTTCACCGAGTTCGTCCGCGCCCCCAACGCCCGGCGCGGCGGCTACCCGGGCACCGGCCTCGGCCTCTCCGCCGTCCGCGACACCGTGCGGCTGCACGGCGGCCAGATCGCCCTGCACGGCGCGGCGGGCGAGGGCACGACCGTGGTGGTCAGGCTCCCCACCCGGAGCCCCGGACCTCCCGGACGCGAATGAGCTGTCTCCTCGTCGTCGAGGACGACCCCGACCTCGGCAGCGCGCTGCGTGCCGTACTGGGCCAGGCCGGATACGAGACGGTGCTCGCCGAGGACGGCCAGTCGGCGCTGCGGCTGCTCTTCGCCGAGCGGCCCGCCCTGATGGTCCTCGACCTGGTGCTGCCGGGCCTTGACGGCTGGGAGGTCCTCGACCGCACCCGGGACATGACCGACCTGCCGGTCCTCATCCTGTCCGGCCGCACCAGCCCCGCCGAACGGGTGCGGGGGCTGCGCGCGGGCGCCGACGACTATCTGATCAAGCCCTTCGACTCCCAGGAGCTGCTGGCCCGCGTCGAGGCGCTGCTGCGCCGCAGCCGTCCCGAGCAGTGGCGCGGCGACTACGTCGAGTCGGGCCTGCGGATGGTGCCCGAGCGGCGGTCCGCCGTCTGGCAGGGGCGCGAGATCCGGCTCAGCGACATCGAGTACCGGCTGCTTCAGGTGCTCGTACGCAACCGGGGGCGCGTCGTCACGACCGAGCAGCTTCTCGACCTGGTGTGGGATTCGCCCGACGGGTCCGGGCGGGAGCGGGTGAAGTTCGCGGTCCTTCGGTTGCGGAGGCGGTTGGCCGTGCCGGAGGCGGAGGGGGTCGAGGATCCGCTGGAGTCGGTCCGGGGGCTCGGCTATCGGTACCGGGGGGCGCACTGAGAGCGGCCCGTAGGGGCGCGGGGAACCGCGCGACCAGCCCCCACCGGCCCGCGGAGGACGAAGGTCCCGGCCCAAGGTCCCGCATCCGCCGCCCGCGGCGTTCGCAACCGTCGCGCAACCGAGGTCGATCCGGGGGCGCAACCATGCGCCCGCACTCTCCAGGACATAAGCCGCTATGTCCCCTTCCTCCTGGAGTGCTCCCGCGTGTTCGCCCCCGTCACCGCCCCCGCCACCCACCAGCTCCCCGCGGGCAGCGTCGCCGTCGTGCTCGGTACCCGGCCCGAGCTGGTCAAGCTGGCGCCGCTCGTGCGGCTGCTCGGGGACGCGGCGCGGCTGATCCATACCGGGCAGCACTACGACGACTCCCTCTCCGGGCGATTCCTCGCCGAGCTCGGGCTGCCCGAGCCCACCCTGCTCGGCGGCGTCGGCGGGCAGGCGCGCGCCGTGCAGATCTCCGCCGCGCTCGGCCAGCTCGACGCGGAGTTCGCCGCCCGGCCGCCGCGTGCCGTCGTCGTCCAGGGCGACACCAACGCGGCGCTGTCCGGCGCGCTCGCCGCCAACGCCCGTGACATCCCGCTCGTCCACATCGAGGCGGGCCTGCGCAGCCACGACCGCGCGATGCCCGAGGAGCACAACCGCGTCCTGATCGACCAGCTCTCCGACGTGCTGTGCGCCGCGACCGAGGACAACCGGGCCAACCTGATCGCCGAGTCGATCCCCGCCGAGCGGATCGCCGTCACGGGCAACACCGTCGTGGCCGCCGTCGCCGGCGCGCTGCCCGGCCCCACCGAGCGGGCCGCGCTGCTCGACGCGCACGGCCTCACCCTGGACGCGTACGTCCTGGCGACCGTGCACCGCCCCGAGAACACCGACGACCCGGCGGCCCTGCGCGCCGTCCTGACCGAACTGGCCGCGCTCGCCGAGCAGTTGCCCGTGCTCGTCCCGCTGCACCCGCGCACCCGCGCCCGCGCCGAGGCCGCCGGGCTCGACGGCCTGCTCGCCCCGCTCACCCTGCTGCCGCCCGTCGGGTACGGCGAGTTCCTCGCGCTCGCCCGGCACGCGGCGCTGCTCGTCTCCGACTCCGGCGGCGTCCAGGAGGAGGTCACCGTCCTCGGCCGCCCGCTGGTCGTCGTACGCCGCTCCACCGAGCGCCCCGAGGCGATGGCCGCGGGCTTCGCCGACCTGGTCTCCCCCGGACCCGAGGTCGGCGACGCCGCGCGGCGCAGGCTCGCCGAGGGCCCGGCCGGGCTGCGCCGCCTGGCCGCCACCCCCAGCCCCTTCGGCGACGCCACCGCCTCGGAGCGCATCGTCGCGCTCCTGACGGACCTGGTCGCGGACGGCGCCACGGCCGCCACCCGCCTGCCCGCAGCGGCCTGACCCCCGCCTCCCCCACCACGCCCAGGACTGCGCATGCTGACGCTCGACCGGCTCCTCTTCCTCTTCCCCTTCGTCCTCCTCGCCTGCTTCCTCCTCTACTGGGCGGGCGCCCGCCACTCCTATCTGCGCCGCCCCGCCCACGAACCCGGTGACTCCGGTGCCTTCGAGTGGCACTTCTTCGTGCCCTGCCGGGACGAGGAGACCGTCGTCGGCGCCACCGTGCACCGGCTGCGCACCGACTTCCCGGCCGCGCACGTGTGGGTCGTCGACGACGCGAGCGAGGACAGCACGGCCGCCGTGGTCGCCGCGCTCGCCGAGGACGACGTCCGCGTGCACCTGGTGTCGCGGCGCAGGCCCGACGCCCGCATCGGCAAGGGCGCGGCTCTCAACGCCGCCTACGCCGAGCTCGACGACTTCCTGCCGGCCGGCGCCGACCGCTCCCGGGTCGTCGTGTGCGTGGTGGACGCCGACGGGCACCTCGCCCCCGACGCCCTGAACGCCGTCAGCGGGCCCGCCGGATTCGGCGACCCCGAGATGGGCGGCGTGCAGGTCAGCGTGCGGATGCGCAACGTCGACGAGCCGCGCCCGCTGCCCGAGCACGGCCGGCTCCTCAACGCCGTCGCCCGGCTCCTGGTCCGCATGCAGGACATGGAGTTCGCGGTCTCCAACGCCGCGATGCAGCTGCTGCGCGGCCGCACCGGCTCCGTCGGCCTCGGCGGCAACGGTCAGTTCACCCGGCTCACCGCCCTGGACCGGATCGCGGCGGCCGAGCGCCGCCCCTGGCAGCGCGACGCGCTCCTGGAGGACTACGAGCTGGGCCTGCACATGATCCTGAACGGCTACCGGGTCGGCCACATCGCCGAGACGTACGTCTCCCAGGAGGGCCTGCCCAGGGCCCGCCGCTTCCTGACCCAGCGCACCCGCTGGGCGCAGGGCAACCTCCAGTGCGTGCGGTACGCGCCGCGCATCGTCGGCTCGCGCCACTACTCTGGCCGCGGCGTCATGGAGACGCTCTACACCTTCATGCAGCCCCTCGCGCACGTCGCGAGCCTGGCCCTCACCGTGCTGCTCGTGGCCGCCCTCGCGCTCGGCCACGCCCCGCTGGACACGGCGCTCGGCGTCTGGCCGCTGGTGCTCGTCCTGTGCCTGCTCTCGATCCTGCCGTTCGCGCTGTGGGGCCCGGTCTACCGCAGGGACTTCGCGCCCGAACGCTCGTGGTTCGTGGGCCTGTTGTGGGGCTTCGCGCTGTGGCTGTACGCCTACCACGTCTTCGTCGTCGCGACGCGCGGCCTGCTGCGCGTGCTGCGCGGCAAGAACGGCTGGGCCAAGACGCGACGCAACGCGGAAGCGGTGGGCGCGGGGCCGGTCGCCACGGAGGCGTGACCCGTACGGGACGCGTGAAGGCCCCGGGACCGGACCGGTCCCGGGGCCTTCGACTGCCTACGCCCCTAGGGGCTGAGGCATTACGCGGCGGGCAGCGCCGCCAGCTGCGCCTGAAGGCGGGCGATGTCGCCCTCCGCCTTGGTGAGGCGGCCGCGGATCTTGTCGACCACGTTGTCCGGGGCCTTCGCCAGGAACGCCTCGTTGCCGAGCTTCGCCTCGGCCTGCGCCTTCTCCTTCTCCGCGGCGGCCAGGTCCTTGGCCAGGCGCTTGCGCTCGGCCGCCACGTCGATGGTGCCCGACAGGTCGAGCGCCACCGAGGCGCCCGAGACCGGCAGCGTCGCCGTCGCCGTGAAGGCGTCGCCCTCCGGCTGGAGGCGGAGCAGCTGGCGGATGGCGGCCTCGTGCGGGGCGAGCGCGGTGCCGTCCAGGGTCAGCCGGGCCGGGACCTTCTGGCCCGGCTGGAGGCCCTGGTCGGCGCGGAAGCGGCGGACCTCGGTGATGACCTGCTGGAGGGTCTCGATCTCCTGCTCGGCGGCGGTGTCGCGGAAGCCACTGTCGGCGGGCCAGTCGGCGATGACGAGCGACTCGCCGCCGGTCAGCGCCGTCCAGAGCGTCTCCGTGACGAACGGGACGATCGGGTGCAGCAGCCGCAGCGTGACGTCGAGGACCTCGCCCAGGACGCGGGCCGAGACCTTCGCGCCGTCGCCGCCCGCCATGAACGTCGTCTTGGACAGCTCGACGTACCAGTCGAAGACCTCGTCCCACGCGAAGTGGAAGAGGGCGTCGGAGAGCTTGGCGAACTGGAAGTCGTCGTAGAGCGCGTCGACATCGGCGACCGTCGCGTTCAGCCGGGAGAGCACCCAGCGGTCCGTGGCGGAGAGCTCCTCGACCGGCGGCAGGTCGCCCTCGATCGTGGCGCCGTTCATCATCGCGAAGCGCGTGGCGTTCCAGATCTTGTTGGCGAAGTTGCGCGAGCCCTGGACCCAGTCCTCGCCGATCGGCACGTCCGTGCCGGGGTTGGCGCCGCGGGCCAGGGTGAAGCGCAGGGCGTCCGAGCCGTACTTGTCCATCCAGTCCAGCGGATTGACCGCGTTGCCGAAGGACTTCGACATCTTCTTGCCGAACTGGTCGCGGACCATGCCGTGCAGCACGATCGTGTGGAACGGCGGGGTGCCGTCCATCGCGTACAGGCCGAACATCATCATCCGGGCGACCCAGAAGAAGAGGATGTCGTAGCCGGTGACCAGGACGGAGTTCGGGTAGAACTTCGCGAGGCTCTCGGTCTCCTCGGGCCAGCCCAGCGTGGAGAACGGCCACAGGCCCGACGAGAACCACGTGTCGAGCACGTCGTTGTCCTGCGTCCAGCCCTCGCCCGTGGGGGCTTCGTCGTCCGGTCCGACGCAGACGACCTCGCCGTTCGGCCCGTACCAGACAGGGATGCGGTGGCCCCACCAGAGCTGGCGCGAGATGCACCAGTCGTGGAGGTTGTCGACCCAGTCGAAGTACCGCTTCTCCATCTCCTGCGGGTGGATCTTGACCTTGCCGTCGCGGACCGCGTCACCGGCGGCCTTGGCGAGCGGGCCGACCTTGACCCACCACTGCATCGACAGGCGCGGCTCGATGGTGGTCTTGCAGCGCGAGCAGTGGCCGACCGAGTGCGAGTACGGACGCTTCTCGGCGACGATGCGGCCCTCGGCGCGCAGCGCGCCGACGATCGCGGAGCGGGCCTCCAGGCGGTCCAGGCCCTGGAAGGGACCGGGCACCGTGATGACCGCGTGCTCGTCCATGACGGCGATGTTCGGCAGGTTGTGGCGCTGGCCGATCTCGAAGTCGTTCGGGTCGTGCGCCGGGGTCACCTTGACGCAGCCGGTGCCGAACTCGGGGTCGACGTGCTCGTCCGCGACGACCGGGATGGAGCGGTCGGTCAGCGGCAGCTTGATGAGCTTGCCGACCAGGTGCTTGTACCGCTCGTCGTCGGGGTGGACGGCGATGGCGGTGTCACCGAGCATCGTCTCGGCGCGGGTGGTGGCGACCACGACGGTCTCGTCCCCGTCGCCGTACTTCAGCGAGACCAGCTCGCCGTCGTCGTCCTGGTACTCGACCTCGATGTCCGAGATCGCCGTCAGGCAGCGCGGGCACCAGTTGATGATGCGCTCGGCGCGGTAGATCAGCTCGTCGTCGTAGAGCTTCTTGAAGATGGTCTGGACGGCCTGCGAGAGGCCCTCGTCCATGGTGAAGCGCTCGCGCTCCCAGTCGACGCCGTCGCCGAGGCGGCGCATCTGGCCGGAGATCTGGCCGCCGGACTCGCCCTTCCACTTCCAGACGCGCTCGATGAACTCCTCGCGCCCCAGGTCGTGGCGGGACTTGCCCTCCTTGGCGAGCTCGCGCTCCACGACGTTCTGCGTGGCGATGCCCGCGTGGTCCATGCCGGGCTGCCAGAGCGTCTCGTGGCCCTGCATGCGCTTGCGGCGGGTGAGGGCGTCGATCAGCGTGTGCTCGAAGGCGTGGCCCAGGTGCAGCGCGCCGGTGACGTTCGGCGGCGGGATGACGACGGTGTACGGCGGCTTCTCGCTCTTCTCGTCGGCGGAGAAGTAGCCCCGTTCTACCCAGCGCTCGTACAGCGGCCCCTCTACCTCGGCCGGCGCGTACTGGGTCGGCAGTTCGGGAGTGGTCGCTGGAGGCTGCTGCTGAGCGTTCTCGGTCACGCGGCCAGTTTAGAGGGGCCGGGGAGTGGTCCCGAAACCGGAATCTTCAACGGCTTCTGAGATGTCGCCGCCTCGGCAGCTATCAGCTACACGAAGTCGTGTGTCTGGGAGCGGCCGACGTAAGTTCAGACAGAGACGCCGGTGGTGTTGTCCTCCTAGGAGGACAACACCACCGGACAGTCGTAGCGCGCGCACGCCTCATGCGATACCCGGCGATCAGCCTCGACTTCAGCCCTCGCCCTTCGGGATCACCCGTGGGCCCGAAGGCAAGCTTCCACGCGATGCGCCTTCTTCACGCCTATGGCCTCCAGACAACTGAGACAGCCACCCGTTCCGTACCAGCGCGCACCGTACTCGCATGCCGCCGTGACCTTGGGGCCGATGTCGTACCCCACCCTTGCCAGGTACGCCCGGCAGTCAGGGCTCGTTGCAGACGCTGGCGTTGCCGCTATCAACGGCACGACGCTGGCCGCCACAGTCAGGCATGACGCGGCCAGCCAGCTCTTCCCCTTCGAAAGAAACACGTTCTTCCCCCTCTTCCTCACATTGGGCATCAGCCCGGTCACCGCAAGGTGATCACTCTCTGCATGATCAATGCCAGTGCATGTGACAACTGTGGCGTGATCTGTTCGCCAGGGCGGGAAACGGTATTCACAAGTTCCGAACGATGAGCCCGGAGGCCGTCGACGACGGCTTCACCAAGGCCGACGAGAACTCCAAGAAGGGCTCGGACGACGACGCGGGCGGCTCCGGCGACGTCAAGCTCGTCGGCAGCCCGGAGCCCGTCGAGCCCGACGGCCTCGACAACGCCGTCATGAAGTGCCAGACGGCGAGCAGCGGGAAGACGATGCTGCCGATCTGCATCTGGGCCGACCACAGCACCTACGGCATCGTCTTCGGCATCGACATGGCCGCCATGGGGAAGGGCAGCGGCGGCATGCCCACGGACGACGTCGCCGGGTTCGCGGCCGACCTGCGCAAGGCGGCGCGGGTCAAGGCGTAACGGCCCATACGCGGAGCAAAGGCCCGGGGCGGACCGCCGCCCCGGGCCTTCGTACGTCCGCGCCCTGGAACAGCCCCTCAACAACTCCGCATCGATCCGGTACCACCACGCAACCCCGCGCCCCCATCCGCCAGGATGTTCGGAACACATAAGCATCGGGAGGGAACCCCAGTAATGAGCTACAACCAGCCGGGCCCGTACGGCGGGCAGCAGCCGCAGCAGCCCGGCCCGTACGGCGGCGGGCAGCCCCAGCAGCCTGGCCCCTACGGCCAGCCGCCCCAGGCCCCCCAGCCCGGCTACGGCTACCCGCAGCAGGCCCCGCAGCAGGGCGGCTACAGCCAGCCGCAGCAGCCGGGTCCCTACGGGCAGCAGCCTCCGCAGCAGGCTCCTTACGGGCAGCCCCAGCAGCCCGGCCCGTACGGGCAGCAGCCGCAGGCCCCCTACGGGCAGGTCCCGCCGCCGCCCCCGGGCGGCGGCAACAAGAAGACCGGCATCGTCATAGCGGTCGCCGCCGTGGTCGCGGCCGCCGCGGTCGGCGGCTACTTCCTCTTCGCCGGCAACGACGACAAGGACGGCAAGAACGGCGGCTCCTCCAACGTCGCGGACGGCGGCGGCAGCGGCGGCATCAAGGACGACGGCCCGCACAAGCTGACGACCCCGGCGAAGGTGCTCGGGGAGTACGAGACGGACCCGAGCCAGACCGGCGGCGCGAACAGCGTCGATCTCGACAAGGCCGAGGCGGCCGGGGTGAAGAACCCCAAGGACGTGCAGGCCGCGTACAAGTCGGGCGGCGAAGAGAACCCGATGGCGCAGAAGGTCCTGAACTTCGGCGGCGTCTACGGCGACATCAAGGACCCCGCGGGCGTCGTGGACCACATGTTCACCAACGCCAAGGAGAAGAACGAGACGTCGGCGAGCAGCGGCGGCCAGGAGATCACGCTGGTCGGCGAGCCGAAGGAGTACAAGCCCGCCGGGCTCGACGGCGCCGTGCTCAAGTGCCAGGAGATGAAGGTCGCCCTGGGCTCCGGCGCGGGCACCACCGGTGCCACGTCCGGCGCCTCGGGACCGAGCTCGATGTCCGCGGCGACCTGCATCTGGGGCGACCACAGCACCATCGGCTACGTCGTCACCACGGACGTGGCGAGCGCCGTGTCCGGCAAGGCCGCCGACCTCGACGAGGCCGCGGGCACCACGGCGAAGTTCCGCGGGGAAGTCCGCGTCAAGCTCTGACACCGCGCGGTGGCACGGCCTTGAAGCGAGGGGCCCCGGTCGGCGGACCGGGGCGCCTGCGTCAGGATGTCGGGAACACATCAGCGTTTCGGAGGGGAATCACTCCATGAGCCACAACCAGCCGGGCCCGTACGGCGGGCAGCCTCCGCAGCAGCCCGGCCCGTACGGCGGCGGCCAGCCTCCGCAGCAGCCTGGCCCCTACGGCCAGCCGCCGCAGGCACCGCAGCCCGGCTACGGCTACCCCCAGCAGCCGCCGCAGGCCCAGCCCGGTTACGGCTACCCGCAGCAGGCCCCGCAGCCCGGCCCCTACAGCCAGCCGCAGCAGCCGGGTCCCTACCAGTCCGGCCCCTACGGGCAGCCCCAGCAGCCCGGTCCGTACGGCCAGCAGCCCCAGGCCCCCTACGGGCAGGTCCCGCCCCCGCCGCCCGGCGGCGGCAGCAAGAAGACCGGCATCGTCATCGCGGTCGCCGCCGTGGTCGCGGCCGCCGCGGTCGGCGGCTACTTCCTCTTCGCCGGCAACGACGACAAGGACGGCGGCAAGAAGGGCGGTTCGTCCAACGTCGCGGACGGCGGCGGCATCAAGGACGACGGGAAGCACAAGCTCACCACGCCCGCGACGCTGCTCACCGAGTACAAGAAGGACGACGGCAGCTCCATGGGCGGCGGCTTCAACTCCAGCGACCTCGCGGCCGCCGAGCAGGCCGGTGTGAAGGACCCGCAGGACGTCGACGCGGCGTACCAGGCGGGCGACGAGAGCAACCCCCTGGCCGCGAAGGCCCTTCAGTTCATGGGCGTCTACGGAGAGGTGTCGGACCCGGAGAAGGTCGTCGACGCCATGTTCGCCAAGGTCAAGAAGGACTCCACGGCGAACAGCTCGGAGACCGGCGAACTGGTCGGCAGCCCCGAGGACTTCAGCACGGACAAGGCCGTCCTGAAGTGCCAGGAGTCCGTGATCAAGAACGAGAACCCGAGTGCGGGACAGCCCAAGGAGATGCGCATGCCGGTCTGCATCTGGGGCGACCGGTCCACCGTCGGCGTCGTGGTCTCCCTCACGGTCGCGGACGCGATGGCGGGCAAGTCCCCCTCGCTGAAGGACGCTTCGGGCATCACGCTCAAGGTCCGCGACGAGACCCGCGTCAAGCTCTGACACCGGCGCGACAGCGCGGCCCACGACGAAGGGGGCGCCCGGCGATCACTCGCCGGGCGCCCCCTTCAACGTAGGCAACTAGCCGCCGCCTACGCGGACTTCTGCTCCCCGGAACCCGGGCCCCGCGCCTCGCGCGGCACCAGCGTCGGGTTCACGTTCGAGCGGACGACGTCGGCGGTGATGACCACGCGGGCGACGTCCTTGCGGGACGGCACCTCGTACATCACCGACTGGAGGACCTCCTCCATGATGGCGCGCAGGCCGCGCGCGCCGGTCTGGCGGAGGATCGCCTGGTCCGCGATGGCCTCCAGGGCCTCGCGCTCGAAGTCCAGCTCCACGCCGTCGAGTTCGAACAGGCGCTGGTACTGCTTCACCAGCGCGTTGCGCGGCTCGACCAGGATCTGGAGCAGGGCCTCGCGGTCGAGGTTGTGGACCGAGGTGATCACGGGGAGGCGGCCGATGAACTCGGGGATCATCCCGAACTTCACCAGGTCCTCCGGCATGATGTCCTCGAACTGGTCCTTCTCCTCCATCTCGCGCTTGGAGCGGATGGTGGCGCCGAAGCCGATGCCCTTGGCGCCCGCCCGCGACTCGATGATCTTCTCGAGGCCGGCGAAGGCGCCGCCCACGATGAAGAGCACGTTCGTCGTGTCGATCTGGATGAACTCCTGGTGCGGGTGCTTGCGCCCGCCCTGCGGCGGTACGGAGGCGGTGGTGCCCTCCAGGATCTTCAGCAGGGCCTGCTGGACGCCCTCACCCGAGACGTCGCGCGTGATCGACGGGTTCTCGCTCTTGCGGGCGACCTTGTCGATCTCGTCGATGTAGATGATCCCGGTCTCGGCCTTCTTGACGTCGTAGTCGGCCGCCTGGATCAGCTTGAGCAGGATGTTCTCGACGTCCTCGCCGACGTAGCCGGCCTCCGTCAGCGCCGTCGCGTCCGCGATGGCGAACGGGACGTTCAGCATGCGCGCCAGCGTCTGCGCGAGGAGCGTCTTGCCGGAGCCCGTCGGGCCGAGCAACAGGATGTTGGACTTGGCGAGTTCGATCGCGTCGTCACGGCCCTGCGCGCCGCCGTTCTCTCCGGCCTGGACCCGCTTGTAGTGGTTGTACACCGCTACCGAGAGGGCCTTCTTCGCGGGCTCCTGGCCCACGACGTAGCCCTCAAGGAATTCGTAGATCTCGCGAGGCTTGGGGAGTTCCTCCCAGCGCACCTCGCTCGTCTCCGCGAGCTCTTCCTCGATGATCTCGTTACAGAGGTCGATGCACTCGTCGCAGATGTACACACCGGGGCCTGCGATGAGCTTCTTGACCTGCTTCTGACTCTTTCCGCAGAACGAGCACTTGAGCAGATCGCCGCCGTCACCGATGCGTGCCACGAGGTGCTTCCCCTTCGCCTGGGAGACGCCACGTTCAGCGGCTCCTGGTGCCTCATATCCGACGGTACCTTGCCGGGCCCCCCGTTCGGGCCCCCCTTGGCACGGTTCGCTTGTACGCGAACCATGCCAAGGAGCGGCAGATGCTACAGCGCCGCGTCAGGCGACCGACGAATTGTTCATCTTCCGGGTGGAGATGATCTGGTCGACCAGGCCGTACGCGAGCGCGTCCTCGGCCGTGAGGATCTTGTCGCGCTCGATGTCGTCGCGGATCTTCTCGATCGGCGTCGTGGAGTGCTTGGCCAGCATGTCTTCCAGCTGCGCGCGCATCCGGAGGATTTCGTTGGCGGCGATCTCCAGGTCGGAGACCTGGCCGCGGCCGGTCTCGCTGTAGGGCTGGTGGATCAGCACGCGGGCGTTCGGCAGCGCCATGCGCTTGCCCGGCGTACCCGCCGCGAGGAGCACGGCGGCGGCCGAGGCGGCCTGGCCCATGCAGACCGTCGAGACGTCGGGCTTCACGAACTGGATCGTGTCGTAGATGGCCGTGAGGGCCGTGAACGATCCGCCCGGGCTGTTGATGTAGATCGAGATGTCGCGGTCCGGGTCCATCGACTCCAGGCACAGGAGCTGCGCCATGACGTCGTTGGCCGACGCGTCGTCGATCTGCACGCCGAGGAAGATCACGCGCTCCTCGAAGAGCTTCGCGTACGGGTCGTACTCACGCACGCCCTGCGAGGTGCGCTCGACGAAGCGCGGGATGATGTAGCGGGACTCGGCGCGGGCGCCGGTGAACTCGGCCTGCGCGGCCTGGCCGTAGGCGGCCTCGGGGCGCTCGTAGAGGCCACTGCCGGGGAAGTTGTTCATCTCTCTTGGTCTCCTGAGGAGCGTGGGCTGGGGTGTCGGCGTGCGGGCGCTGAGGGGGGCCTCAGGCGCCCGTGCCGCCCCCGCCCGGCATGCCGGCGGCGCTGGACATGATGTCGTCGATGAGGCCGTACTCCTTGGCCTCCTGCGGGTCGAACCAGCGGTCGCGGTCCGAGTCGCGGGTGATCTGCTCGACGGTCTGACCGGTGTGGTGAGCCGTGAGCTCCGCCATCCGCTTCTTGGTGTGCAGCAGCCGCTCGGCGTGGATCTTGATGTCCGACGCGGAGCCCGCCAGGCCCGCGGAGGGCTGGTGGATCAGGATCTCGGCGTTCGGCAGCGCGAAGCGCTTGCCGGGCGTACCGGCGCTGAGCAGGAACTGGCCCATGGAGGCGGCCATGCCCATCGCGATCGTCACGACGTCGTTCTTGATGTACTGCATGGTGTCGTACACCGCCATGCCGGCCGTGATCGATCCGCCGGGGCTGTTGATGTACAGGAAGATGTCCTTGTCCGGCTCGGCGGCAAGGAGCAGCAGCTGTGCGGTGATCTTGTTGGCAATGTCGTCGTCGACCGGCTGGCCGAGGAAGATGATCCGCTCGCCGAGCAGCCGGTTGTAGACCTGGTCGCCGAGGCCACCACCGATGGAGGGGTCGCCGGCGGCGGAGGGCATCAGATTCGTCACGTATCCACCTGCTCGTCTTACGACGGCGCCGGGCCGTCTCACGTCTTCTCGTAAGGCCTGGGGCCCCGCGTGCTCACCGCTCCGGGGCGGCTTCGGGGACTCCCCTGCCCTCGTATTCATGGACCCTAACGCGCGGGCCTCTCCGGAGAATCCCGCAGAGCTAACTGTTCGCTGTGAGCGCAGGTTCTGGCGGGGGCGCCTCGAACGGTGCCGGTCGTGCCCCGTCAGGGGCGCGGGGAACGGCGCGGCCGGCCCGCGAGGAGCCGCACCCGCCGTGGAACCTCGCGGAGCAGACGCGGCCGCGCCCCGGCGAGGGCTGAGCGCGCAGTTCCCCGCGCCCCTAAAGACACCGGGCCCCAGGGACTGGTGTCCCTGGGGCCCGGTGTGCGTTTCAGCCGAGCGCAGCGGTCACGCCTCGGTCTTCTCGCCCTCGGCGACGTCGGACGCCTCCGCCTGCTCGCCCTCGGCGGCAGCCGTCTCGTCCTCCTCGTCGTCCAGGTCCACGACCTCACCGTTCGTGTCCTTGACCGTCGCCGCCTCGACGACGACCGCGAGCGCCTTGCCGCGGGCGACCTCGCCGACCAGCATCGGGACCTGGCCGCCTTCGACGACCGCCTGGGCGAACTGGTCGGGGGACATGTTGGAGGACTGCGCGCGACGCATGAGGTGCTCGGTGAGCTCCTCCTGGTTCACGTTCAGCTTCTCCTTGTTGACGAGCTCGTCCAGGACGAACTGCGTCTTGATGCCCTTCTCGGCCTGCTCCTTGGTCTCGGCGTCGAACTCCTCGCGGGACTTGCCCTGGATCTCCAGGTACTTGTCCAGGTCGAGGCCCATCTGGCCGAGCTGGTGGTGCTCGAGGTTGTGCGTGCGGGTCTGGATCTCGTCCGCGAGGAGCTTCTCGGGGACGGGGACCTCGACCAGCTCGAGCAGCTTCTCCAGGACGCGCTCCTGCGCCTGCGTCGCCTGGTCGTACTGCTTCATGTTCTCGAGGCGCTTGCGGCTGTCCGCCTTGAGCTCGTCGAGGGTGTCGAACTCGGAGGCGAGCTGCGCGAAGTCGTCGTCCAGGGACGGGAGTTCACGGGCGGCGACCTGGGTGACCTTGACGGTGACCTCGGCCTCCTTGCCCTGCGCGGAGCCGCCCTTGAGCTCGGAGGTGAAGGTGGCGTCGCCACCGGCCTCCAGGCCCTTCACGGCCTCGTCGATGCCCTCGAGGAGCTCGCCGGAGCCGATCGTGTAGGAGACGCCGGACGCGACGCCGTCCTCCAGGACCTCGCCCTCGACCTTGGCCTCCAGGTCGATCGTCACGACGTCGCCCTCCTCGGCGGCGCGCTCGACCGGCGAGGTGGACGCGAAGCGCTCACGGAGCTCCTCGACGGCCTTCTCGACGTCTTCGTCGCTGACCTCGACCGCGTCGACCTCGACCTCGATGCCGGAGTAGTCCGGGATCTCGATCGCGGGACGGATGTCGACCTCAGCGGTGAAGTTGAGGGTCTCGTTGTCCTTCAGCTCGGTGATGTCCACCTCGGGCTGGCCCAGGACGTTGAGCTCGGCCTCGTTCACGGCCTCGGTGTAGAACTTCGGGAGCGCGTCGTTGACGGCCTCTTCGAGGACGGCGCCGCGACCGAACCGCTGGTCGATGACCCGGGCCGGGATCTTGCCCTTGCGGAAGCCCTTCACCGTGACCTGCTGGTTGATCTTCTTGTAGGCCGCGTCGAGGCTGTCCTTGAGCTCCTCGAAGGGCACCTCGACAGTGAGCCGAACCCGGGTCGGGTTCAGGGTCTCCACGGCGCTCTTCACGGTTCGGTCTCCTTGGGGGCTGACTTCTGGGTTTCTGCCCGGTTGAGAGACACACGGGCACACAGCTTGCATAGTAACGGCAAGCGGGAGTCGACCCACAATGCGATCTTGTGGAGAGAAACGGCGCAGGCGTCGAGCAAGAGGCGAGGTGGTCGGGGTGGCGGGATTTGAACCCACGGCCTTCCGCTCCCAAAGCGGACGCGCTACCAAGCTGCGCCACACCCCGTCGGTGCGACACGTAGGGTACATGCCCGCAGGCAGTGCGGCTCCCGCTTAAAACGGGGAGCTTCCAGGGGGAAGGTGAAGGGGGTGTGCGGTGAGGGCCCCCGACCCGCTACGATGCCTGTCGTACCGCGGCCCCGGCCGTGGCGCGAACCGTGCGGGCGTAGCTCAATGGTAGAGCCCTAGTCTTCCAAACTAGCTACGCGGGTTCGATTCCCGTCGCCCGCTCCACGTGACTCAGGGCCGGGTCAGAGGCAATTGCCTCTGACCCGGCCCTGATCGCTTTCCGGGGCCCGTTCAGCCCGCCGTGACGCCCCGCGCCACGGGAAGAGAGATCAAGGTCGGAGCAGCTCCCGTCCAAACCCGCTCCACCTACCGCGTTGTAGCCTTTTTGCCGCCTAGCTGCACGCATGTACATATCAAGGAGTAGTGGTGTTCGACCTCATCGTCATCGCGCACGTTCCCCGGGCCGACGACATCACCCTGGTCGCTGACGCCCTGGCCCGGATGCGCCCGCTGTGCCTTGCCGAGGACGGCTGCGTCAGCTGGGAGGCGTACCACTCGCACGAGGATCCGGCGCGGTTCGTCCTGGTCGAGCGCTGGGCGACTCGGGGCCACTGGGAGGCACACGGCGAGGGCGAAGCCATCCAGAGGATCTACCTGCCCGAGATCATGCCCCGCATCGAGCGTGAGGTGCACCCGAGCGCTCCGGTACGGCTCTGAAGCCCGGAGCGTCGGCTGAGTCGAACGACGGAACCCCAGGCCCTCAGGGTCTGGGGTTCCGTCGTTTCCCGGGATCGTCACGAGCCTTCCGCGGGGTCGCCGCGGGCCGCTCCCGGCCCTCCCGAGGGCTCTCGGGGTCCGGACCATAACGGGATCTTTCAGTACCGCATACATCGCCCTCAGGGGTATATCGGGTCGGAAACCGGCAGCCGAAGGCGTCGGTCGCGGCGGCCGCTCGCGCCGCCCCGCCGCTCAGCGGGCCGGGCCCGCTCCGACGGCGGCGGTTTTGCGCCTGGCCTATGCCAACGCCCGTGGAACGGCCCTTGTGACCCGGCACGCACCGACCGGACGATCGGTCCCCTTCACCCGTCCGCACGGACCCACGGAGGTACCGATGACCGACCGACTCGCTCTCGGCCCGGATGCCGCACGGCAACTGGCGACCGCCACCAAGACCGTCCCGCAGATGCGCGGCATCACGCCCCGGTACCTGCTGCGCGCCCTGCCCTGGGTGGACCTCGACTCCGGTGTGTACCGCGTGAACCGGCGCCGCACCTTCGTCCTGGGCGACGACCGCATCGGCACGTACGACGACAACGGCACCCCCCGCGTCGTCCCCGGCGACTTACGCGAGGTGCCGTACCTGTGCGAGGCCGACAACGCCGCGCTCGCCGAGCTCGCCGACGCCTTCACCGAGGTCCCCTTCGAGGCCGGGCAGGTCATCGTGCAGGAGGGCGACGCCGCGGACCGGCTCTGGATCATCGTGCGGGGGCGGGCCGAGAAGCGGGTGACCGGGCGGTACGGCGAGGACGCGCTCCTGGAGGTGGTCGGGGACGGGCAGTTCTTCGACCTGGGGGCGTGGAGCAGGTCCGAGCCGATGCCGTACCGCGTCGTGGCGCTCACCCGGGGCACGGCGCTCTGTGCCGAGCGCAGCGCGCTCGCGGCGCTCGCCGACCGCGACCAGGCGCTGGGCGCCGGGCTGGCCGCGTTCAACGCGAGCGACGCCGCGATGCCAGGCTCCGAGGTGCCGGTGGACTGCACGTCGGGGCACGTCGGGGAGGTCGATCTGCCGGGCACGTACGTCGACTACGAGGACGCGCCCCGTGAGTACCACATGACGCTCGCCCAGACCGTGCTGCGCGTGCACACCCGCGTCGCCGACCTCTACAACGGGCCGATCGACCAGACGCGCGCGCAGGCGAACCTGACCATCGCCACGCTGCGCGAGCGGCAGGAGTCCGCGCTCCTGAACCACCCCGAGTTCGGCCTGTTCAACAGCGTCTCGCCCGGTCAGCGCGTGCAGACGCGGACCGGCGCGCCCACCCCCGACGACCTGGACGAGCTGCTCACCAAGGTCTGGAAGCAGCCCGGCTACTTCCTCGCGCACCCGAAGGCGATCGCCGCGTTCGGCCGCGAATGTACGCGCAGGGGCGTGCCCCCGGTGATCGACAACCGGTTCGGCAGCCCGCTGCTCACCTGGCGCGGGGTGCCGCTGCTGCCCTCGGACAAGGTGCGCTTCAACAACGGCGGCGCCCACACGGGCACCACCGAGATCCTCCTGATGCGGATGGGCGAGGCCGAGCAGGGCGTGGTCGGGCTGCGGCCCGCCGAGGTGCCCGACGAGGCCGAGCCGGGCCTGTCGATGCGGAACATGGGCGTCGACAACAAGGGCATCACGTCGTACCTGATGACGGCGTACTTCAACACCGCGGTCCTGGTGGAGGACGCCATCGCCGTCCTCCAGAACGTCGAGGTGGCCAAGTACCATGACTATTCCTGACGTTCGGGACGCCGAACCCGCGCTGCCGGCCTTCTCGCCGCCCGGCGGCTTCTCCCCGGAGGCGGCCCGCGCGGACGTCCCGATCCTGCACCGCACGGTGAACGGGCAGCCGCTCGCCTGGCTCGACAACGCCGCCACCACGCAGAAGCCGCGCCAGGTCATCGAGGCCCTCGCCGCCTACTACGGCGCCGCCAACTCCAACATCCACCGCGGCGCCCACACCATGGCCCGCGAGGCGACGGAGCTGTACGAGGCGGGGCGGGCCGCGGTCGCCTCGTTCCTGGGGGCCGAGGGGCCCGAGACCGTCGCCTTCACGCGGGGCACCACCGAGGCGATCAACCTGGTGGCCCAGAGCTGGGGCCGGGCGAACCTCGGGCCCGGCGACGACATCCTGGTGCCGGTCCTGGAACACCACTCGGACATCGTCCCCTGGCAGCTGATCGCCAAGGAGACGCGCGCCCGGGTGGTCCCCGTCCCGCTGGACGCCACGGGGCAGATCGACCGGGCCGCGTACGCCGATCTGCTCTCCTACCGCACCCGGCTCGTCGCGGTCAGCCACGCGTCGAACGTCCTCGGCACCGTGCCGCCGGTCAAGGAGATGACCGCGCTCGCGCACCGCTACGACGCCAAGGTGCTCGTGGACGGCGCACAGGCGGTCGCCCATCTCCCGGTGGACGTGCGGGACTTGGGCGCGGACTTCTACGTCTTCTCCGGGCACAAGCTGTTCGCGCCCACCGGCATCGGCGCCCTGTACGCGCGGCCGGAGGTGATGGCGGCGATGAAGCCGTGGCAGGGCGGCGGCAACATGATCGAGTCCGTCTCCTTCGACCGGACGACGTTCGCGCCGCCGCCGCACCTCCTGGAGGCGGGCACCGGTCACATCTCCGGGGTGGTGGGCCTGCTCGCCGCGCTGAACTGGCTCACGTCCTTCGACCGCGCGGCCGTCACGGCGTACGAGAACGCGCTCATGGCGTACGCGGAGCAGGCCATGGCCACCGTGCCGGGGCTCTCCCTGCTCGGCTCCGCGCCCGACCGGATCGCGGTGCTCACCTTCACGCTCGCGGGGCACGACCCCGCGACGGTCGCCGACTGGCTGGACCGCGACGGCATCGCGGTGCGCGCGGGCCACCACTGCGCGCAGCCCGCGCTGGCGCACTACGGCCTGGAGTCGGCGGCGCGGGCCTCGCTCTCGCTCTACAACACCTCGGAGGAGGTGGACCGGCTCGTGGCGTCGCTCCGGGGGCTCCAACAGGCCACCTGAGCCGTGCCGTTGGTGTGCGCCCTCCGGGTCAGGGGTGGCGCACGTCGACGGTGTAGACGGAGCGCACGCCGTACGGGATGTAGAGGGCGTCGCCCACCAGGGTCAGCGGCGCCCCGGTGTCGGCCGGCCCGGCGCTCGCCCCGCCGCGCCCCGCGCGGGTCCAGGAGACCTCGCCGGTGTCCCGGTCCAGGGCCGCGAGGCGGCCGCTGGGCGATGCCACGTAGACGTGGGTGGCGGAGGCCAGCGGGCGGCCGGGGAACTCGACGCTGGAGTTGCGGCTCCAGGCCTGGCGTCCCGTGCGCGGGTCGACGGCGTGGATGCCGCCGCTGCTCTGGGCGAAGTAGAGGGTGCCCCTGCTGAGCGCGACCGTCGAGCCGCTGCCCAGCGGGCGGGCCAGCGTGACCGTGCGCACGCGGTCGTTGCGCGGCTCGTACGTGACGAGCTTGCGGTAGCCGGCGCCGGAGGAGTCCACGAACAGCAGGCGCCCTTCGGCCTGGCCCAGGAGCGAGAGCGTGCCGGGCAGGGCGGCGGTCCACACCGGCTTTCCGGTGGCCGTCGCGAGCCGGGAGACGCGGGTGCCCGACTTCTCCGACTGGCAGACGAGATAGCCCTTGCCCGCCGCCTCACGCAGCGCGCAGTCCGCGCCCTTGCCGAAGGGGCGCCGCCAGCGGGGCTCGCCGTCCTCGGGGCGGAGCAGCGCGTACGAGGACGCGTCGGCGCCGTAGGTGGTGAGGACGCCCTCGTCCGTGACCGCGACGGTGCTCATGTCGGGTCCGGGCTCCGGCGCCGAGGCGTACTGGCCGCGCTGGACCGGTTCGGACCAGAGCGTGTCGCCGGTGCGCGCGTCGAGGGCCTGGATCGCGTAGTGCGAGGTGGCCTCCTCGTCGGCGCCCTTGCCTTTGACCGTCTCGTCGTTGGCGTAGACGAAGATCCGGTCGGCCCGGGATCCGAGGATCTCGCCGTCCGAGTTGCCGAAGTCGTCCCGGACGGGGTCGGCGGGGTGGCTCCACTCCTCCTTGCCGGTGGCCAGCGAGAAGCGGACGGCCTTGACCTCGTCCCCGGCGCAGAGCAGGCCCGCGCGGACGGCGGCGCAGTTCGCGAACGGCCCCGATGCCTCGTCCCCCTCGCGCGAGGTGTCCTTGGCCTGCCACGCCCGCCATCCCGCGGGCAGTTCGGCGGCCGCCGGGGGTTCGTCCCCGGCCAGGCGCACCGCGAGTCCGGCGCCGAGCACCGCGAGCAGCAGGCCGCCCACCGATGCCGTGACCAGGAGCCTTCTGCGGCGCGGGCGCGGGGCGGGTGCGCCGGAGCCGGGCCGGGCGCCCGTGGGGTCGGGCTCCGGCCTGGGCGGCACCGGCTCGCCCTGGAGCAGCGCGAGGAACTCGTCCGGGGTGGGGCGCGCCTTGGGGTGCTTGGCCAGGCACTGCGCCAGGAGGGGCCGCAACTCGCCCGGGACCTCGGCCAGTTCGGGTTCGGCGTCGACGACGCGGGTGGCCGTCTCGTAGGGGCTGTCGCTGTCGAAGGGGCCGCGGCCCGTCGCCGCGTACGCGAGGACCGCGCCGAGCGAGAACACGTCGGAGGCGGGGCCCACGTCGCGCGGGTTGGTGAGCTGCTCGGGCGACATGTACGGCGGGGTGCCCATGACGCGCCCGGTCTGGGTGAGGGCGTCGGCGCCGAGGGCCTCGGCGGCGCGGGAGACCCCGAAGTCGATGACGCGGGGGCCGTCGTCGGCGAGCATCACGTTGGCCGGTTTCAGGTCGCGGTGGACCACGCCGACGCGGTGGATGTCGCGCAGCGCCTCGGCGAGGCCCGCGGCCAGTTCGCGGAGCCGGTCCTTGGGCAGCGGTCCCGCGCGCCGGACATGGCCGCCGAGGTTCTCGCCGGGTATGTAGACCGTGGCCATCCACGGGTTGGCGGCGTCCGCGTCGGCGTCCACGACGGGGGCGGTGAAGGCTCCGCTGACCCGGCGGGCGGCGGCCACCTCGCGGCGGAAGCGGGCGCGGAACTCCTGGTCGTCGGCGTACTGGCCGTGCACGACCTTGACCGCGAGCGGGCGGCCGGACGCGGCGCGGGCGAGATAGACGACGCCCATGCCGCCGGAGCCGAGCCGGTCCTCGATCGGATAGCCGCCGATCACCGCCGGGTCGGACTCGCGCAGAACCATCCCGTACGCCCCCGTCCCCCGTGGTCCCCGCACTCACCGACGAGTTCCCCGCGGCAGACGCCGCCCCGGGGACGCGCCCCCGAAGAGCCTCAGGGGCTCAGAAGCTGATCGAGTTGATGGTCTGCGCCAGTTCGTTCAGGAACCTGTTTATCGAAGGCGCCATCCCTGTGGAGGCGAGGAAGAAGCCGAAGAGCACCGCGACGATCGCGGGCCCCGCCTTGAGTGATCCCCCGCGGATCAGCACCACAAGGATGATCGCCAACAGCAGTACCACTGACAGCGAAATGGCCACACTGATCACACCCTAGGTCGGTCACTCTCCCGGCCCGGGGGGTACGACCCCGCACACCCCCGCCAGGACCATCGTGCCACCAACACGCCGCTGGTATGCGGCCGGTGACACATCGTCGGCCAACGCTTCGCGGGGCGGGCGCGCGGGGGCGCCCCGGGGGGCGTGGGAACAGCGCGTTGCCGCACGGCAATTCGGGGACCTGCGGTGGCACCATTTCGGCTTGATCGTTTCCATCGGCACACATCACGTTCGCAGGAAATTCGAATTGTTGCCGCGCGCACATCCCCGGCCCTTAATCCTCCGGCCATCCGGACATATCACCAGAGTCGCCCGAGGGTGTTATGCACCATTTAAACCGGATGAGTTGTGACGTACGGGACAAGATGCAGTCACATCTCTTTGTCGACTCCTGGTGATTCCTGGGTACCCGGACCCGATAGCCAGAGCTGATAAGCGGGATTCCCCAGGTGGATTGAGTTGAGAGAAGTGACGAGGGTTTTACGAAATCACCGCCGCGCCGCTAAGGTGCCTCAGATGTTCCACGCTGCCACCACCCCCGCAGGCGCAGTGCGGTCCCGGATCGTCTCACCGAGCTCTAGGCGGGAGGGCCTGTGACCAACTCGGTGCACCCGCACGGAAGCCAACGGACGCCGCTCCCCCCGGCCCAGGTGCCGGCGGCCGGAGTGCCCTCTCCCCGCCCTTACCCGACGCCGCAGGCCGCGACCGCTCCCCCCACCCCGTCCGGCCGCGACACCGCCAAGGACGCGTCCAAGCCGGCCAAGCAGCGCGACGCGTTCTTCGACAACGCCAAGTACCTGGCGATCGTCCTCGTGGCGATGGCCCACTCGTGGGAACCCCTGACGGACCACAGCCGCGTCGCCGAAGCGCTGTACATGACCGTCTACACCTTCCACATGCCGGCGTTCATCGTGATCTCCGGCTACTTCTCCCGCAGTTTCGACATGCGGCCCGACCGCCTCAAGCGGCTCGTGACCGGTGTCGCCGTGCCGTACGTCATCTTCGAAGTGGCGTACACCTTCTTCAAACGGTGGGCGGACGACGACCCGACGCAGCCCATCAGCCTGCTCGACCCCTGGTACCTCACCTGGTTCCTGGTCGCGCTCTTCGTATGGCGGCTCACCGTGCCGCTGTGGAAACTGGTGCGCTGGCCGGTGCCGCTCGCGCTCGCCGTGGCGACGCTCGCCGTGATCTCGCCGGACATCGGCGACGACCTCGACCTCCAGCGCGTCCTGCAGTTCCTGCCGTTCTTCGTGCTCGGCCTGTGCATGAAGCCCGAGCACTTCCAGCTGGTGCGCCGCCGCGAGGTGCGGATCCTGTCCGTGCCGATCCTCGCGTGCGCCCTGCTGCTCGCCTACTGGGCGGCGCCCCGGATGTCGTCCGTGTGGTTCTACCGCAGGGACAGCGCGCAGGAGTTGGGCTTCCCCTGGTGGATCGGCGTCATGATGACGCTGGCGCTCTTCGGCTGCTCGGTCATCCTCACCGCGTGCTTCTTCGCGTGGGTGCCGCGCCGCAAGATGTGGTTCACGGTCCTCGGCGCGGGCACGCTCTACGGCTACCTGCTGCACGGCTTCCTCGCCAAGGGCTCCCGCTTCTGGGGCTGGTTCGACGACTACGCGTGGCTGCACAAGCCGGCCGGTGAGATCTTCGTGACCGTGGTCGCCGCGACCGTGGTGACGCTGCTCTGCACGCCACCGGTGCAGCGGATGTTCCGCTTCGCGATGGAGCCCAAGATGGAGTGGGCCTTCAAGCGGGACGCGGCGCAGCTGGCACGGGAGCGGGCCAAGTCCTCCTAGCCGACCCTCCTACCGAATCCCCAACAGGGCGCGCATGGCGGTGTACTTCACCGTCAGGCGCGCCCTTGTCGTCGCGTCGAGGACGGCGAGGCGGGCGGGGTCGGCGTTGTGCGCCAGGTCCGCCTCCTTGACCAGGCGGGCTCCCTCCGTCGCCAGGATGCGGGCGGCGTACGCCTCCTTGGGCTCGTCGGCGCGCTTGGTCAGCGCGAGGACGATGGCCTTGGTGCGGGGCGTCAGGGGGGCGTCGCGCAGCCACCGCTCCGACAGGGCGTCGTCCTCGACCGCGTCGTGCAGCCAGGCGGCGGCGATCTGCTCGTCGTCACCGCCCCGTGCCGCGACTCCCTCGGCCACGGCCTGGAGGTGTTCGGCGTAGGGGCGGCCTGCCTTGTCCCGCTGGGCGGCGTGCGCGGCTCTGGCGAGGGCTTCGACGTCGGCGAGCGGGAGGGTCGGGGTGGGGTCCATACGGGGAATCCTTCCCCAGGCCCGCCCCTACCCGAAGCGTGGGGCTCCGCCCGTGGACCCCGGGGTCCGGGCCCGCACCCCGGGGCGCCGCCCCGGACCCCGCTCCTCAAACGCCGGAGGGGCTGATTAGGTGGACTTCAGTGCCGCCCTCGCCGGGAGCGTCGCCGCCGCGAGGCCCAGTGTCAGGATCGCCGCCACGAACGAGCCGTACAGCAGGGGCGGGACGTACGGGGATTCGCCGGTCAGGCCGTTCATCATCGGGACCAGCGTGGCGAACGCGATGGCCGTGCCGATGGCGATGCCCGCGCAGGCGACCATCAGGGCCTCCCAGCGGATCATCCGCATCACCTGGCGGCGGGTGGAGCCGATCAGGCGCAGCGTGCCGAGTTCGCGGCGGCGGTCCAGGACCGTCATCACCAGGGTGTTGGCCGCGGCGACGGCCGCGAAGCCGCCGAGTACGGCCGCCATGACGGTGTTCGCCCAGGTGTTGACCTCGCGTTCGGTGGACCGCGCGGTGGTGTAGCCGTCGCGGTCGAGGAGCGTGCCGAGGCCGCCGAGCGCCGCCGCGGAGCCGCCCTTCGTCCAGACCTCGGTGTCGAAGGACGAGGTGACGTGCCGCTTCACGGCGGCCGCGTCCATGGTGATCTGGGAGAGGCCGAGGCCCCTGCCGTACGTCGCCACGACCTTCGGCGACGCCTTCGTACCGTCGGGCAGCACGAGGGACAGGCGCTCGCCGGTCGTGACGTGCGCGGCGTCGGCGAGGCCCGCGTCGACGGCGATCTCCCCCTTGCCGAGCTTCAGCGCACCCGTCTCGACCTTCAGGTCCTGCACCGCGGCGAGGTCGGCGGCCGAGCCCGTCACGGCCTGCGTGGGCACCGTCTCCAGCCAGCGGTCGCCGCCGGAGCCCTTCTGGACCAGGACGCTCGTCTTGAGCACGCCGAGGGAGGCGGTGACGCCCTTGGCCTGGGCCGCCCGCGCCACGGTGCCGGGGGCGAGACCCGCGTCCGAGGTGAGGATGTGGTCCGCGGTGATGCCCGCGCGCTGCTGGTCGGCGGCGACCCGCTCCTCGCTGGTGTGCATGAAGACGAGCACGGAGGAGAAGGCCATGGCGAGCACGATCGGGGTGATCGCGGAGGCCAGCCTGCGGGCGTTCGTACGGGAGTTGGCGGCGGCCAGCGAACCGGGGGCGCCCGCGCCGCGCAGCGGAAGGCCGAACAGGGCGGCGCACAGCCGGGCGATCAGCGGGCCGAGCAGGGCGACCGCGAGCATGAAGAGCATGACGACGCCGAGCGCCGCGTTCGCCGCGTCCTCGCCGGTGGCCTTCGCCGCGACCCCGGCGAAGACGATGCCGCCGACGAGCGCGCCGACGCCGAGCGGGGTGCGGATCCAGCCGAGCCGCAGCGGCTCGGTGCCCGCCTCGCTCAGCGCCTGGCCCGGCTTGATGCGGGAGGGGCGGCGGGCGGCCAGATAGCCGGCGCACAGGGCGGTCAGCACGGCGACGCCGACGGCGGTGACGAGCGGGATGAAGGAGACCGAGAGCGCGACGGCCTCGGGGATCGCGCCCTTCTCCTTCAGCTGCCCGAACCACCAGGTGGCCAGGCCGATGCCGGGCAGCACACCGGCGATTCCGGCGAGCGGGGCGACGAGCAGGGTCTCGGTGGCGATGGTGCGGCGGATCTGGCGCGGCGTGGTGCCGATGGCGCGCAGCAGCGCGTACTCGCGGGCGCGCTGGCCCACCGAGAGCGCGACGGTGCCCGCGGCGGTGAAGACGGCGACCATGGCGGCGATGCCGCCGAAGGAGCCGCCGAGTCCGCTGAGCAGTTCCTTGGCGGACGCGAGGGTGGCGTCCTCCACCTCGCCGCGGCCGTCGCCGGTGTGGACCTCGGCCTTGCCGCCGAGGGCGTGTGCCACCTGGGACTTGAGGGCCGCGTCGGAGACTCCGGCCTTGGGCAGTACGGCGATGGCGTCGACGCGTCCGGGGTGGCCGGAGACGCGGACGGCATCGGAGTCGGCGAACCAGGCGGTGGCGCCGCCCTCTCCGGCGCCGACGGTGCCGGAGATCCGGTACTGGCGCGGCCCGTCCGCGGTGGTCAGCGTGACGCGCTCGCCCGTCTCGGCGCCGGGCGCGGCGAGCACGACCTCGCCGGTCCTCGGCGCGCTGCCCGAGGTGAGCTTCTCGCCGGTGAAGGCGGTGGAGCCCCAGCCGTGCGCGGTGACGGACCGGTCGCCGGAGCGCACGGGGAAGGTGAGGTCGGCGACGGCGGCGCGGGCGCCGGGGACGGCGGCCGCCTTGGCGACCAGGGCGTCGTCGAGCCGGGCCCGGTCGGGCAGCGGGGTGCTGTCCTCGTACTCCTCCTCGCCGCTGCCGGTGGTGAAGTGGGCCTTCTGGTCGGCGGCGGCGACCACGGGCGCGCCCGCGTAGCGCTCGGGCGGCACGGAGGCGCGCAGGCCGGTCTCCAGGAGGATGCCGCACGCGGTGACGATCAGCGAGGCCATCATGAGCGCGACGAAGGTGCCGACGAACGCGGCGGGTTTGAAGCGGACGGCCGCGCGGGCCAGACCGTTGGGTGTGTACGCCATTACGCCGCGGCCCCCACGTGGGCGGGCGCGGTCAGCGTCGTCATGCGGGCGGCGATCTGCTGGGCGGAGCCGCGCGCGATGCTGTCGACGATGGAGCCGTCGGCGAGGAAGAGGACGCGGTCGGCGTAGGCGGCGGCCGCCGGGTCGTGGGTGACCATGACGACGGTGGCGCCCATGCTGTCGACGGCGGAGCGCAGCAGGCCGAGCACCTCGGTGGCCGTGGTGGTGTCCAGTGCCCCTGTCGGCTCGTCGGCGAAGATCACGTCGGGCTCGGTGACCAGCGCGCGGGCGATGGCGACGCGCTGCTGCTGGCCGCCGGAGAGCTGTCCCGGCCTGCGCCTGCCCTTGTCGCCGAGGCCGACGCGGGTGAGCATCTCGGCGGCCTTGCGGCGGTCGGGGCGGTGGCCCGCGAGGCGCATCGGCAGGACGACGTTCTGTTCGACGGTCAGCGAGGGCAGCAGGTTGAAGGCCTGGAAGACGAAGCCGAGGCGGGTGCGGCGCAGCGCGGTGAGCTTGTTCTCGCTCATGCCGGTGATCTCGGTGCCGCCGAGGTGGACGGTGCCCGCGCTCGGCCGGTCGAGGCCCGCGGCGCACTGCAGGAAGGTGGACTTGCCGGAGCCGGAGGGGCCCATCACCGCGGTGAAGCTGCCGCGCGGCAGGGTCAGGTCGATGCCGGCGAGGGCGTGCACCGCGCCGGAGCCCCGGCCGTACTGGCGGCGGACACCGCGCAGTTCGACGGCCGATGCGCCGGGCCGGCCGGTCGGCATGGCGGGCATCCGCACGGCCTCCGCGCCTTCTTCGGTCCGGTTCTTCCGTCGCAGCCCCATGGCTGTGCCCGCCTTCCGTTCGTACGTCTCGTCGAGCGCTGTTACCGGCGCTGACCGGTGTCCCGGTCGATGTCTCGAACGTACGGAGAAGGGGGTGGTGCGGACCATGAGGGCCGCTGGCGAACCGGGGGTGGGGAGAACCCCACCCCGGATCTTCAGGAGTCGCCGAAGAAGTCGTTTGGTAACCTAAGTATTGACGCGTTCTTGACGCTTCCTTTGCACTAATCCTTATGCCCTGTCGACTCGTACCGACCAAACAGGAGGAACGGGCCCATCGGACACGCAGACACCTTGATAGCCATGGGCGGCGCCTTTCTCGCCGCCGCCGTGCTCGCCCGCCTCGGCGGCCGCATCGGACTTCCCACCATTCCCCTCTTCATCCTGGCCGGGATACTGCTCGGCCCGCACACCCCCGGCGTGGTCCTGGTCTCCGACCCCCACGACCTGGAAATGCTCTCGGCGCTCGGCCTGGTCCTGCTGCTCTTCTACCTCGGCCTCGAGTTCCACATGGACGACCTCAAGACGGGCGGCCGCAAGATGGCCGTCGCGGGAGGCATCTACCTCGCTCTGAACGTCGGCGCCGGCCTGGGCTTCGGATTCGCGCTCGGCTGGGGCACCTCCGAGGCCCTGGTCCTCGCCGGAGTTCTCGGCATCTCGTCCTCCGCGATCGTCACGAAGGTCCTCGTGGACACCGGCAGGCTCGGCAACCCCGAGACCAAGCCGATCCTCGGCATCATCGTCGTCGAGGACATCTTCCTCGCGCTCTACCTGGCGGCGCTGCAACCGATCCTGTCCGGCGCCGACAGCCTCTCCGCCGCCGTGCTGGACGGCGGCAAGGCCTTCGGGTTCCTGCTCCTGCTCGCCCTCGCGGCGCGCTTCGGCACCACCGTCATCGGGCGGCTCTTCGACACCAAGGACGACGAGCTGCTCGTCATCTCCTTCCTCGGCGTCGCGGTCTTCGTCGCCGGTGTCTCCGAGTGGTTCGGCGTCGCCGACGCGATCGGCGCCTTCATGGTCGGCCTGATGCTCGGCAGCACGGCGTCCGGCGACCGCATCCGCACCCTGGTGCACCCGCTGCGGGACGCCTTCGGTGCGATCTTCTTCTTCGCCTTCGGCCTCTCCATCGACCCCGGCGACCTGCCGGTCGTCCTGTGGCCGGTGCTCGCGGCGGTCGCGCTGACGCTGCTGATGAACGTCCTCGCGGGCCTCGGGGCGGCGCGCGTCTACGGCTTCGGCGCGGGCCCCGCGGCGAACATCTCCACCACGCTGCTCGCCCGCGGCGAGTTCGCCCTGATCCTCGCCACGATGGCGGCGGGCGCGGGCCTGGACTCGCGCCTCTCCCCCTTCATCGCGGGGTACGTCCTGCTCCTCGCCGTCCTCGGCCCGCTGGCCGCGGGCAGGTCGGCCTGGCTGGCGCGGATCCTGCCCGGCGGCCGTGACCTCGCGGTGGCGGCGGGCCCGGGTCCCTCGGATCCGGCGGTGAAGAGCGAGAGCGAACGGGCCTCGGCGAACAGCGTGCCGTAGGCGGCTCGTCCCGGAGACGGCGGTGCGGAGCGCGGGCAGCGATGGCCCGCGCTCCGTCGCGTCCGGGGCCGGTCACTGCCGGGCTCGGCCACTTCGGGGCCCGCTCACTGCCGGGCCCGCTCACGCCTCCCGGCAGATCAGCAGCAGCGCCCTGTCGTCGTTGACGTCCTTCGCGACCGCCTCGATCAGGTGCCAGGCGGCGCCGTGGAAGCCCCCGGCCACGTACCGGTCGGCCTCCCCCGTCAGCCGGTCCATGCCCTCGGCGATGTCGCGGTCGGAGGTCTCCACCAGGCCGTCCGTGAAGAGCATCAGGACGTCGCCGGGGCGCAGCATGCCCTTGACCGGGTCGAACTGGGCGCCGTCGTAGACGCCGAGCAGCGGGCCCTGGCCCGCCTTCTCCTCCCAGCGGCCGCTGCCCGCGCTGAGCTGGAGACCCGGCGGGTGGCCCGCGGAGAAGAGTTCGTAGTCGCCGGTCTCCAGGTCGAGGACCAGGTGGATGGAGGTCGCGAAGCCCTCGTCCCAGTCCTGACGGAGCAGATAGCCGTTGGCGGCGGGCAGGAAGGAGTGCGGGGGCAGCGAGCCGAGCAGGCCGCCGAAGGCGCCGGACAGGAGCAGGGCGCGCGACCCGGCGTCCATGCCCTTGCCGGAGACGTCGGTGAGGACGACCTCCAGGGTGCGGCCGCCGTTGGTGCGGGCCGCGACCACGAAGTCGCCGGAGAAGGACTGGCCGCCGGCCGGGCGCAGCGCCATCTCGCGGTGCCAGCCGCGCGGCAGCTTCGGCAGCTTGCTCTGGACGCGGATGCGTTCGCGCAGGTCGAAGAGCATGGTGCCGCCGCCGCGCCAGGGCACGCCGACCCGGCTGCGGAACTGGGCGATGACCAGGCCGAAGAAGCCGCAGGCGGCGACCACGAGGACCACGCCGGGGGTGACCCTGGAGGGGCCCTCCGTGTACGGGCCGAGCTTCACCGACTCCACGATCAGGGCGACCGCGGAGGCCGCGTACAGGCCGAGCAGGCTGGCGGGGCGGAGCAGCAGGCCGCCCGCGACGATCGGCAGGACGAGCGCGGCGGGCGAGAACCACACGTTGTTGACGATCGTGCAGCACGTGATCAGCGGGACGGTCAGGAGCAGCCCGGCGAGGGCGATCCAGTCGGAGCCGTCGCCGCGGAAGTAGTCGACCCCGGATTTGCGCAGGCCGATGCGGGCCCGGTGCAGCCGCTTCTTCATCCGGGCCGTGAACGTCTCGGCTTCCGCACGACGCTCGCGTCGTCCGCGCCCCTGCTCTCCTACTCCCATTGCTCGTGGACCCTATCCAGCGGGCCGGGCACTTCGCACGGGAGGTCCCACTTGTCCCCCGTCAGAGGCATGCCGGAAACCACCGCGGACACGACTTTCGGACTGCGGAAATCCGGTCGCACCGGCGCGTACCGCACTGGTAGGGATGGCATATGACGACAGACGTGCGGGTGCTCGACGAAGCCGACTGGGACGCGTGGTACGGGGCGCTGGACGTCGCGTTCGGCGGCGTCGCGGAGTCGCCCCAGGAACAGCGGCTGTGGCGCGCGCTGGTCGAGTTCGACCGCTCGTTCGGCGTATGGGACGGGGCGTCGTGCGTGGGGACCGCGGGTGCGTTCAGCTTCCGGCTCTCCGTGCCGGGCGGCGCGCTGGTGGGCGCGGCGGGCGTGACCATGATCAGCGTCGCGGCCACGCACCGGCGGCGCGGCCTCCTCACCTCGATGATGCGCAAGCAGCTGGACGACGTGCGCGCGGGCGGCGAGCCGCTGGCCGTGCTCACGGCTTCGGAGCCCGCGATCTACGGCCGGTTCGGGTACGGGGCGGCCAGCCAGCAGATGAAGGCCACCATCGACACGGACCGGGTGCGGCTCGCCGTCCCGGCGGGGGCGGACGGCGTACGCCTCCGGTACGCGAAGCCCGCCGATGTCCACGAGGCCTGCGAGGCCCTGTACGCGCGCCGGGTCGGTGAGCGTCCCGGCCTGCTGGCCAGGAACCCCGGCTGGGAGCGGCTCGGGCTGCTCGACCCGCCGTCCGACCGCGGTGGCGCGTCGCCGCTGCAGTGCGTGGTCGCGGAGCGGGACGGGGAGCTCGTCGGGTACGTGCGGTTCTCCGTGAAGCCCGCGTGGGAGTGGCAGGGCCCCAAGAGCACGGTGCAGCTGCGCGATCTGGAGGCCGTCGAGCCCGGGGCGTACGCGGTGCTGTGGCAGTTCCTCTTCGACATCGACCTCACGTCGTCGGTCGTCGCGCGCAGCCGCCCGGTGGACGACCCGCTGCTCCAGCTCGTCTCGGACGTGCGCCGCTGCGACCTCGCGGTGCGGGACTCGCTGTACGTACGGCTCGTGGAGCTCGGCGCCGCCCTTGAGGCGCGCACCTACCAGACGCCCGTCGACGTGGTGTTCGAGGTGACGGACGCCTTCTGTCCCTGGAACGAGGGACGTTGGCGCCTCACGGGTGACACCAAGGGCGCGTCGTGCGAGCGCACCAGGGACCCGGCCGATCTCGCCCTCTCCGTACGGGAGTTGGGCGCGGCCTACCTGGGCGGCACCTCCCTGACGTCCCTGGCGGGCGCGGGCCGGGTGCGGGAGTTGCGCGGCGGCGCGTTGGCGGAGGCGTCGCTGGCCTTCGGCTCGGGGGCGGCGCCGTGGCTGCCGCACAACTTCTAGCGTGATCTAGCCGGGGGCTTCGGACGGGGGCTTTGGCCGCGGGTGCGTCGTGGCTGGTCGCGCAGTTCCCCGCGCCCCTGTGGGGCGCCACCCTGACAGGTCGGGCACCAGAAGAGGTTGCGGGCGGCGAGGTCGGCGGTGCGGATCTCGCCGCCGCAGATGTGGCAGGGCAGGTTCGCCCTGCGGTAGACGTACACCTCGCCGCCGTGGTCGTCCACGCGCGGCGGGCGGCCCATCTCCTCGGGGGTGTGCTCGGGCCTGACGGTGTCGATGCGGTTGAGCCGGACGCCCTCGCGCATCAGCTCCACGAGGTCCTGCCAGATCGCCGCCCACTGGCGCTCGGTGAGGTCCTTGCCCGGGGTGTAGGGGTCGATGCCGTGCCGGAAGAGGACCTCGGCGCGGTAGACGTTGCCGACGCCCGCGATGACCTTCTGGTCCATGAGCAGGGCGGCGACGGTCGTACGGCTGCGGGAGATCCGCCGGTAGGCCCTGTCCGGGTCGTCCCCGTCGCGCAGCGGGTCGGGGCCGAGCCTGTCGTGTATCGCCTGCTTCTCGTCGTCCGTGATGAGGGCGCAGGTGGTCGGGCCGCGCAGGTCGGAGTAGTACGCGTCGTTGAGCAGCCGGAGGCGGACGGTGTCCGTGGGGGGCGGGGCGGGCATCTCGCCGACGGCGTACTTGCCGAAGAGGCCGAGGTGGATGTGGACCCAGTCCGTGTCCCCCTCGCCGAAGCCGAGGAAGAGGTGCTTGCCGTGGGCCTCGGCGGTCGCCAGCAGCCTGCCGTCGATCAGCGCGGCGCTGTCGGAGAACTTGCCCTGCGGGCTGCGCACGGTGGCCTCGCGGCCCCCGAAGCGCGCCAGGTGGTCCTGGGCCAGTCGGTGAATCGTGTGGCCTTCCGGCACGGGGTCCCTCCGGGGGTGAGCTCGGTGAAAACTCGCCTCAAGGGCTCGTCCTCAAACGCCGGACGGGCTGAAACGGCCTGCCGAATCAGCCCCTCCGGCGATTGAGGAGCAGGGTCCGGGGCGGAGCCCCGTGGGGTGGGCTACGGCTGGCGTGGGCTACTGCTGGGGGTGGTGCGCGGGGATCGCGGGCAGCTCGCCCGTGTTCTCGTACGCCGACAGCATCTCGATGCGGCGAGTGTGCCGCTCCTCGCCGGAGTACGGCGTGTTCAGGAAGATCTCGACGAACTTGGTCGCCTCGTCCTGGGTGTGCATCCGGCCGCCGATGGAGACCACGTTGGCGTCGTTGTGCTCACGGCCGAGCGCCGCGGTCTGCTCGCTCCAGGCCAGCGCCGCGCGGACGCCCTTGACCTTGTTCGCGGCGATCTGCTCGCCGTTGCCCGAGCCGCCGATGACGATGCCGAGGGCCTCCGGGTCCGCGGCGGTCCGCTCCGCGGCGCGCAGGCAGAACGGCGGGTAGTCGTCCTGGGCGTCATAGATGTGGGGCCCGCAGTCGACGGGCTCGTGGCCGTGGCTCTTGAGCCATTCGACCAGGTGGTTCTTGAGTTCGTAGCCGGCATGATCCGAGCCGAGGTACACGCGCATGGGACCGAGTGTGGCATGTCGTGGAGGGGGTAGCCGCGACCGGGCAGGACCTTGATCTTGCCGAGACGCCTCGGGCAGGGACCTTGGTCCAGGCCATTGGACCGAATACAACGATCCGGATTCAGGACTTCCGTCCCGTTCACCCCTGAGTTTGAATGCGGGGGCTCGAGACCCGAGAACTTAAGGATTCGTCAATGACCTCGCAACCCTCCCTTGCGAAGGCAGACAGCGACCCGGCATCCCCTGGGGATCCGCAGTCTGGCCACAACGGTGACAACGGTGACGGCCTGCAAGCGGGTCTCAAGAACCGGCACCTCTCCATGATCGCCATCGGCGGTGTGATCGGCGCCGGACTCTTCGTCGGGTCCAGCTCCGGCATCGCCGCCGCGGGGCCCGCGATCCTCATCTCGTACGCCCTCGTCGGCACGATGGTCGTGCTCGTCATGCGGATGCTCGGCGAGATGGCCGCCGCACGGCCGACCTCCGGCTCCTTCTCCACCTACGCCGACCAGGCGCTCGGCCGCTGGGCCGGCTTCTCCATCGGCTGGCTCTACTGGTTCTTCTGGGTCGTCGTGCTCGCGGTGGAGGCCACCGCGGGTGCCGTCATCCTCAACGGCTGGATACCCGCCGTCCCGCAGTGGGGCTGGGCGCTGATCGTGATGGTCGTCCTCACCGCCACCAACCTGGTGTCCGTGGGCTCCTACGGCGAGTTCGAGTTCTGGTTCGCCGGCATCAAGGTCGTCGCCATCGGCGGCTTCGTGATCGTCGGCCTGCTCGCCGTCTTCGGCGTGCTGCCCGGATCCGACAACCCCGGCGCCGGATTCGCGCACCTCACCGACGCGGGCGGCTTCATGCCCAAGGGCGCGGGCGCCATCCTCACCGGTGTCCTGATGGTCGTCTTCTCCTTCATGGGCTCCGAGATCGTCACGCTGGCCGCCGGTGAGTCCGAGGACCCGCAGCGCGCCGTCACCAAGGCGACCAACAGCGTGATCTGGCGCATCGGCGTCTTCTACCTGGGCTCGATCTTCGTCGTCATCACGCTGCTGCCGTGGAACGACAAGTCGATCGTCAAGGAGGGCAGTTACGTCGCCGCGCTGAACTCGATCGGCATCCCGCACGCCGGTCAGGTCATGAACGTCATCGTCCTCACCGCCGTGCTCTCCTGCCTCAACTCCGGGCTCTACACCGCCTCCCGCATGGCCTTCTCGCTCGGCCGGCGCGGTGACGCGCCCAAGGCCTTCGCCCGCACCAACGCCCGCGGCGTGCCGCAGGCCGCGATCCTCGGCTCCGTCGTCTTCGGTTTCGTCGCCGTCTGGTTCAACTACCAGTGGAAGGACACCGTCTTCGACTTCCTGCTCAACTCCTCGGGCGCGGTGGCCCTGTTCGTCTGGCTGATGATCTCGTTCACGCAGCTGCGGATGCGCGGGATCATCCTGCGCGAGGAGCCCGAGAAGCTCGTCGTGAAGATGTGGCTCTTCCCGTATCTGACGTGGGTCACGATCGCGATGATCTCGTTCGTGCTCGTCTACATGCTCACCGACGACGCCGGGCGCAAGCAGGTGCTCCTCTCGCTCCTCGCGGCCGCGTTCGTGGTCGTGTTCTCGCTGGTCCGCGAGAAGGTCAGGCCCCGGGACGAGGTCCAGGAGCCGGCCAAGGACCAGGTCCAGGGATAGGTACGGAGACAGGACCGGTTCGTCCGACGACGCCCCCGCGGAGCATTCCGCGGGGGCGTCGTCGTGTCCGGACACGGGCGCCGGAAAAGTTGACGGCGGGTGTCAGGTTATTGCGGGATGCTGCGCCCATGACAGGCACCGCAGCTCAACGGAGGCATCCCGTGGACTTCACCGCACAGCGACTCGTGTTCCGGCCCGGCGACACCGGGTACGACGAGGAACTCGCCGGGTTCCAGACCGGTTTCGCGACGCGGCCCGCGCTCGTGTTCGGCGCCGAGCACACCGACGACGTCGTCGCCGCCGTGTCGTACGCGGCCGCGCACGCCCTGCCCGTCGGCGTCCAGGCCACCGGGCACGGTGTGCCCGCGGCCTCGGAGGGCGGCGTCCTGGTCAGCACGCGGCGGATGGACTCCGTGCGCGTCGACGCGGCGGCGCGGACCGTCACCGTCGGGGCGGGCGCCCGCTGGGGGCAGGTCGCCGAGGCGGCCGCGCCGCACGGGCTCGCCCCGCTGAACGGCTCGGCGCCGAGCGTGGGCGTCGTGTCGTACACGCTGGGCGGCGGGCTCGGCATCCTCGGCAGGGAGTTCGGCTACGCGGCCGACCACGTCCGCTCGCTCCACGTCGTCACCGCGGACGGCACACCGCGGCACGTCACCGCGGACAGCGCGCCCGAGCTGTTCTGGGGGCTCCTCGGCGGCGGCGCGAACCTCGGTGTGGTCACGGATCTTGAGATCGACCTGGTGCCGGTGGCCAGGCTGTACGGCGGCGCGATCGCCTTCGACGGGGCCGCCGTCGACCCCGCCGCCCTGCTGCGCGGCTACGAGGCGTGGACGCGGACCGTGCCCGACGCGCTGACCTCGTCGCTGGCCGCCGTCGTCTACCCGGACATCCCGCAGCTCCCGCCCCATCTGCGCGGCCGCTACCTCGTCTCGGTGCGGGTCGCCTTCACCGGCACCGAGGCCGAGGGCGAGCGGCTGGTGGCACCGCTGCGGCAGCTGGGGCCCGCGGTCTCGGACACGCTGCGGGAGATGCCGTACGCCGAGAGCCCCACCATCCACAGCGACCCGGACTTCCCGCACGCCTACTACGGGGACAACGTGGTCCTGAGCGGTCTGGACGTCGCGGCGGCCGGTGAACTCCTCGCCCTGACCGGGCCGGACGCGGCCTCGATGCACGTCGTCCAGATCAACCACCTGGGCGGGGCGCTCGCGAAGCCCGCGGAGAACGCGGTGCCCTTCCGCGACGCGGGCTGGCTGATCCGGATCCTGTCGCCGCTGGACGGCACGGACGTCGAGTCCGCGCGGGCCGTGCACGCTCAGGCGTTCGGGCTCGTGGCGCACGACGCCCTCGGGCGCTCGCTCAACTTCGCCTTCGGCGGGGGCGACAGGCCCGAGGGGCTCTACGACCCGGAGACGCGGAAGAGGCTCGCCGAGTTGAAGGCCACGTACGACCCGGCGAACCTCTTCAGGCGGAACTACGACGTGCGCGCTAGCGGTTGAGGAACTTCCACGCCGTGGGCAGCGCGCCCATCGCGAGGGCGGCCTTCAGGGCGTCGCCGATCAGGAAGGGCGTGAGCCCGGCGGCGACGGCCTGGGTCAGCGACATGCCGGTGGCGGCCGCCAGGTAGGGGACGCCGACCGCGTAGATGATCGCGGAGCCGAGGACCATCGTGCCCGCCGTGCGCAGCACGGAGCGGTCGCCGCCGCGGCGGGCGAGGGCGCCGACCACGGTGGCGGCGAGCAGCATGCCGAGCACGTAGCCGAGGGACGGCGCGGCGACACCGGAGCCCGCCTCGGCGAACCACGGCATGCCCGCCATGCCCACGAGGGCGTACAGCGCGAGCGACAGGAAGCCCTTGCGGGCGCCGAGCGAGGTGCCGACGAGCAGCGCGGCGAAGGTCTGCCCGGTCACCGGCACCGGGGAGCCCGGCACGGGCACCGCGATCTGGGCGGCGACCCCGGTGAGCGCGGCGCCGCCGAGCACGAGGGCGGCGTCCTTCACGCGGGACGACGGGAGCAGGTCGGCGAGGACCTGGCCGGGGCGGGCGGTGGCGGCGGCGATGCTCATCGGGACTCCGCTGGGAGGAGGGCAGGTTGGGACCTGCCGACGCTATCCCAGGCGGACGCGGCGCGACACGGTCTCCGGCCGACAACCCCGGGGCGGGGGCTTGGTGGGCTCCGTACAAAGGAGGTCCTGTACACCTCGCCGGGCGTGATGCTCGTCACTGAGGTCGGCGGGCAGGTGCCCCGTTTTGCGCGAAGGGCGGCCGCCCGGGGAGACTGTAGGTTCCCGCCAAAGCTTCGCCGGAGCTTTGCTGATCTTGAGAGCGGCACTGAGCACCATGCACGAACCCGGAACCGTCGCGGCCGCCACGGCCACGCCCCTCGGGGAGGAGAACGAACCGCTCGCCGGCGGCCTCAAGCAGCGCCACCTGACCATGCTCGGCCTCGGCGGTGTCATCGGCGCCGGGCTCTTCGTCGGCTCCGGCGCGGGCATCGCGGTCGCGGGGCCCGGCATCGTCGTGTCGTATCTGATCGCGGGCGCGCTCGCGATGTGCGTGATGCGGATGCTCGGCGAGATGTCCGCGGCGATGCCCGCGTCCGGTTCCTTCTCGGTGCACGCGGAGCGCGCGCTCGGCCGCTGGGCCGGGTTCAGCGTCGGCTGGCTCTACTGGTTCCTGCTGGTGGTCGTGCTCGCCGTGGAGGCGACGGGCGCCGCGCAGATCGCCAACGGGTGGGCGCCCGGCGTCCCGCAGTGGGCCTGGGTGCTGATCTTCATGCTGGTCTTCACCGGCGCCAACCTGGCCGCGGTGAAGAACTTCGGCGAGTTCGAGTTCTGGTTCGCGACCCTGAAGGTCTTCGCGATCATCGCGTTCCTGGTGCTCGGCCTGCTCGCGGTCTTCGGCGTGCTGCCCGACACCGACCCCGTGGGCCTCACGAACCTCACCGGGCAGGGCGGCTTCCTGCCGCACGGCTGGTCGGGCGTGATCTCCGGGGTGCTCGCCGTCGTCTTCGCCTTCGGCGGCCTGGAGGTCGTCACGATCGCGGCCGCCGAGTCCGACGACCCGGTGCGCTCGGTGGCCCGCGCGGTGCGCAGCGCCGTCTACCGCATCCTCTTCTTCTACGTCGGGTCGATGCTGATCATCGTGACGGTGCTGCCCTGGACCGCGCAGAAGGCGGGGATCAGTCCGTACGTGACGGTGCTCGACTCGATCGGGGTGCCCTCGGCCGGGACGATCATGAACATCGTGGTGTTCGTGGCGCTGCTCTCGGCGCTCAACGCCAACCTCTACGGCTCCTCGCGGATGATCTTCTCGCTCGCCGAGCGCGGCGAGGCCCCCCGGTCCCTGCTGAAGGTGTCGGGCGGCGGGGTGCCGCGCCGCGCGGTGCTCGCCTCGGTGGCCTTCGGCTTCGTGTCGGTCGTGCTCAATCTGAAGTGGCCCGACTCCGTCTTCCTCTACATGCTCAACGCGGTCGGCGCGGTGCTCCTGTTCGTCTGGGCGCTGATCGCGGTCTCCCAGCTGCGCCTGCGGCGGCGCATCGAGCGCGAGGCGCCGGAGCGGCTGGTGCTGCGGATGTGGGCGTTCCCGTATCTGACGTGGGCGGCGCTGGTGGCGATGGCCGTCGTGCTCGGCCTGATGGTGACGGACGACGGGGCGCGGCCGCAGCTGCTCTGGTCGGCGGGGGCGACGGGGCTCGTGCTCGCGATCGCCGGGGTGCGGGAGTGGCGCCAGAGGCGTGTGTGAACAGCACGTGAACGTGACGTGCCCATTGCTTCACAACGTGTGAGCGTCGTGTCCGTATAGCGGTCAGCTGTTCCCTGTCAGCGGTACCGGACTTCAGACTGTGGGCCGCTCGCTCCCCCGTCTCGGCTACTGAACAGGGCACGCCCATGTCTCGGACGTCCACCCCCCAGGACGCAGCACCCGACCCAGCACCCGACGCAGCACCCAAGGCCGACTCCCCGCTGGTGCACGGCCTCAAGCAGCGGCATCTCTCCATGATCGCCCTCGGCGGCGTGATCGGGGCGGGGCTCTTCGTCGGCTCCGGCGCGGGCATCGCCGCCGCGGGACCCTCGATCGTCCTCGCGTACGCGATATCCGGCGCGCTCGTCATGCTCGTGATGCGCATGCTGGGCGAGATGTCGGCCGCGAACCCGGCGTCCGGATCCTTCTCCGTGCACGCCGAGCGGGCCATCGGCCCCTGGGCGGGCTTCACCGCGGGCTGGGGCTTCTGGTTCCTGCTCTGCGTCGCCGTCGGCCTGGAGGGCATCGGCGCCGCGAAGATCATGGTGGGCTGGTTCCCCGACAGCCCCGAGTGGGCCTGGGTCGCCCTCTTCATGCTGGTGTTCTGCGGCGCCAACCTGACGGCCGTGAAGAACTTCGGCGAGTTCGAGTTCTGGTTCGCCGCGCTCAAGGTCGGCGCCATCACGCTCTTCCTCGGCATCGGCGTCCTGGCGATCCTCGGCATCCTGCCCGGCTCCGACGCGTCCGCGCCCGGCACCGACAACCTCACCGGCGTCGGCGGCTTCATGCCGAACGGCACCGACGGACTCATCATCGGCCTCCTCGCCTCGGTCTTCGCGTACGGCGGTCTGGAGACCGTCACGATCGCCGCCGCCGAGTCCGAGAACCCGGTCAAGTCGGTCGCCAAGGCCGTGCGCACCGCGATGTGGCGCATCGCCCTCTTCTACGTGGGCTCGATGCTGGTCGTCGTCACGCTGCTGCCCTGGGACGACAAGGAGGTCGTGGCCAAGGGCCCGTACGTCGCCACGCTCGACCACCTGGGCATCCCCGGGGCCGGTCAGATCATGAACGTCATCGTCCTGATCGCCCTGCTCTCCGCGATGAACGCCAACATCTACGGCGCCTCGCGGATGTCGTACTCGCTGATCCACCGCGGCATGGGCCCCAAGGCGCTCGGCAAGGTCTCGGGCGGCGTGCCGCGCTTCGCGGTGCTCGCCTCCTCGGTCTTCGGCTTCGTCTGCGTGCTGCTCAGCTACTGGCGCCCGGACGACGTCTTCCCCTGGCTGCTCAACATGATCGGCGCGATGATCCTGGTCGTCTGGATCTTCATCGCCGCGTCGCAGCTGATCCTGCGCCGCAGGACGGAGCGCGAGGAGCCGGAGAAGCTGGTCATCAAGATGTGGGCGTTCCCCTTCCTGACCTGGGTGGCGCTGGCCGCGATGGCGTACGTGTTCTATCTGATGACGGAGCAGCCCGACACCCGCAAGCAGCTGCTCGCCACGGGCACGCTGACGCTGGTGCTCGCGGTGATCGGCATCGTGCGGCAGAAGCTGGCGGAGAAGCGGGCGGCGGCGTAGCACCCGCCCCGACCGAGCTGGAGGAGCCCCGGACCAACTGGTCCGGGGCTCCTCGTATTCCCGTGCGGACCTAGGACGAAGGGCTGATCAACTTCGCGCACCTCCTGCTGCTAGCCTGCACTTGCGAATGAGTTGCAATAACTTGGGCAACGCAGCGCACTACAGCAGAGCAGCAGTCGGAGGGCTCGGATCATGGCCATTTACACGCTTCCTGAACTTCCGTACGACTACGCGGCGCTCGAACCGGTCATCAACCCGCAGATCATCGAGCTGCACCACGACAAGCACCACGCGGCGTACGTGAAGGGCGCGAACGACACCCTTGAGCAGCTGGAGGAGGCGCGCGACAAGGAAACGTGGGGCGCCATCAACGGCCTGGAGAAGAACCTGGCCTTCCACCTCTCCGGTCACATCCTGCACAGCATTTACTGGCACAACATGAACAGCCCGAAGGACGGTGGCGGCGGCGAGCCGCTGGCGGCCGACGGCGTCGGCGAGCTCGCGGACGCGATCACCGAGTCCTTCGGCTCCTTCGCCAAGTTCAAGGCCCAGCTGACCAAGGCGTCGGCGACCACGCAGGGCTCCGGCTGGGGCGTGCTCGCCTACGAGCCGCTCAGCGGCCGCCTCATCGTCGAGCAGGTCTACGACCACCAGGGCAACATCGGCCAGGGCTCGACGCCGGTCCTGGTCTTCGACGCCTGGGAGCACGCCTTCTACCTGCAGTACAAGAACCAGAAGGTCGACTTCATCGAGGCCATGTGGCAGGTCGTCAACTGGCAGGACGTGGCCAAGCGTTACGCCGCCGCCAAGGAGCGGGTCAACAGCCTGCTGCTCGCCCCGTGAGCCACGGCTGTCGTCCGCTCCCCCGGTGACAGCCGCATGAACGCCCCGCCTCGTGATCGTCTTCTCAACCTTCGCTGAGGCAGGCGGATAGAGGAAAGGCCCCCGTGAGGACATGACTCACGGGGGCCTTTCGGTATGCGCGGTTCCGGGGGACGGTGGCGCCATGTCTGACCCCTCGAAGCGCTGCCTCAACTGTGACGACAGCTTTCAGAGCTTCCTGAAGCCCAAAGACGGCGCACTGGACTTCGTCGTCGCCCGGGTGGGAAGCGCGGACTCCGGCAAGTACTGGCGGTGCGGCCACCCGGGCTGCCGGCGCGTCCAGAACTACTTCGACTACAGGGACGGGTTCGACCTTCCGCCGTACCTGTGAGCCTGTGGGCCCGGCTCAGTCGAAGATCGGGCCCTGCGTGCGCGTCCGCTTGATCTCGTAGAAGCCCGGGGTCGATGCCACCAGGAGCGTGCCGTCCCAGAGCCTCGCCGCGGCCTCGCCCTTGGGGGCCGGGGTGACGACCGGGCCGAAGAAGGCGACCTGCTCGCCGTCGGCGCCGGGCACGGCGATGACGGGCGTGCCGACGTCCTGGCCGACCTTGTCGATGCCCTCCTTGTGGGAGGCGCGCAGCTCGGCGTCGTAGGTGTCCTTGCGCGCGTACTCGATGAGGTCGGCGGGCAGCCCCACCTCTTCGAGGGCGCCGGCGATGCTCTCGTCGCTCACGCCCTGGCCGCGGTTGTGGATGCGGGTGCCGAGCGCGGTGTAGAGGGCGCCGGTGATCTCTTCCCCGTGCAGCTGCTGCGCGGCGATGACGACCCGGACCGGGCCCCAGGACTTGCCGCCGGGGAGCATGTTCTCGCGGTACGCCTCGGGAAGCTCGTCGAGCTTGTCCTCGTTCAGCACGCCGAGGCTCATCACGTGCCAGCGGACCTCCACGTCACGGACCTTCTCCACCTCGAGCATCCAGCGCGAGGTCATCCAGGCCCAGGGGCACAGCGGGTCGAACCAGAAGTCGACGGGGGTCTTGCTGCCGTTCTCGGACATGTCTCTCCCTAGGGAATCCGTTCGCATCTGGCCGGGGAAACGTCAGTGGCACACCGGGGCATTCCCGGATGCCGGCCGCGGACGGCACATGCGAGGATCGTAGACATTCGTACGAGTCATGCGAGTCACAAGGGAGTGCCGCCCGTGCCCGGTGAGAATCTGTCCCGCGACGAGGCCCACGAGAGGGCCGCGCTGCTCTCCGTCGACGGTTACGAGGTCTTCCTCGACCTGCGGTCGGCGGTCGGCGAGAGCGGTCAGGAGCCGCGCACCTTCCGGTCCGTCACCACGATCCGCTTCCGCTCCGCCGAGCCGGGCGCCGCGACCTTCGCGGACCTGATCGCCCCCGGCGTCACCGCGGTCTCGCTCAACGGCAAGGACCTGGACCCCGCCGAGGTCTTCGACGGCACCAGGATCACGCTGGAGGACCTGGCCGAGGAGAACGAGCTGGTGGTGGACGCCCAGTGCGCCTACAGCCGCACCGGCGAGGGCATGCACCGCTTCGTCGACCCGGAGGACGGCGAGGTCTACCTCTACACGCAGTACGAGCCCGCCGACTCGCGCCGCGTCTTCGCCAACTTCGAGCAGCCCGACCTGAAGGCGCCCTACCGCTTCTCGGTGCGGGCCCCCGAGGGCTGGACCGCGTGGTCCAACGGCGTGGGTGAACTGAGCGACGGCGTCTGGAAGTTCGCCGAGACCAAGCCCATCTCGACGTACATCACGGCGATCGTGGCCGGCCCCTACCACTACGTGAGCGACTCCTACGAGCGCGTCCTGGACGACGGCACGCGCCTGGAGATCCCGCTCGGCGCGATGTGCCGCAAGGGCCTCGCCCCGCACTTCGACGCCGACGACGTCTTCCTGGTCACCAAGCAGGGCTTGGACTTCTTCCACGACAACTTCGACTACCCGTACCCCTTCGGGAAGTACGACCAGGCGTTCGTGCCGGAGTACAACCTCGGCGCGATGGAGAACCCGGGCCTGGTGACCTTCCGCGAGGAGTTCATCTTCCGCGGCAAGGTGACCACCGCGTCCTACGAGCGCCGGGCCAACGTGATCCTGCACGAGATGGCCCACATGTGGTTCGGCGACCTCGTCACCATGCGCTGGTGGGACGACCTGTGGCTCAAGGAGTCCTTCGCCGACTTCATGGGCTCCTTCTCGATGGTCGAGGCGACCCGCTTCACCAACGGCTGGATCACCTTCGCCAACAACCGCAAGGCGTGGGCCTACCGCGCCGACCAGCTGCCCTCCACGCATCCGGTCACGGCCGACATCCGCGACCTGGAGGACGCCAAGCTCAACTTCGACGGGATCACGTACGCGAAGGGGGCGAGCGTGCTCAAGCAGCTCGTCGCCTACGTGGGGCGTGACGCGTTCCTCGAAGGCGCCCGGCGCTACTTCAAGCGGCACGCGTACGGGAACACCGTCCTCGGCGACCTGCTCTCCGTCCTGGAGGAGACCTCCGGGCGCGACATGGCCTCCTGGTCCCGGTCCTGGCTCCAGACGGCGGGCGTCAACTCCCTGACCCCGCAGGTCATCCTGAACGCGGAGGGCCGGATCACCGAGCTCTCCGTGCTCCAGGAGGCCGCCGAGTCGCACCCCGAACTGCGCCCGCACCGGGTCGCGGTGGGCCTCTACCGCCGCGCCGCCGGCGGCGACCTGGAGCGCTACGCGCGCGCGGAGGTCGACGTCGAGGGCCCGCGCACGGTGGTGGGCGAGCTGGCCGGTGCCGAGGCTCCCGAGCTCGTCCTGGTCAACGACGACGACCTGACGTACTGCAAGATCCGCTTCGACGAGACCTCGCTCGCCACGCTGCGCGAGCACCTGGGCGACATCACCGACCCGCTGGCCCGCGCGCTGTGCTGGTCCGCGCTGTGGAGCCTCACCCGCGACGGGCTCATGCCCACGCGGGACTTCGTCGCCCTCGTGCTGCGCTTCGCCGGGCGCGAGAGCGACATCGGCGTCCTGCAGATGCTGCACACGTGGACGGGCTCCGCCCTCACCCACTACGCGGCGCCCGAGTGGCGCGAGGAGGGCGGGCGCGCGCTCGCCGAGGGCGCGCTGCGCGAGCTGCGGATCGCCGAGCCCGGCAGCCAGCACCAGCTCACCTGGGCGCGGTTCTTCGCCACGGTGGCGTCCTCCGATGCCGATCTCCAGCTGCTCCAGGGCCTGTTGGACAGCACCGCCAAGATCGACGGCCTGGACGTCGACCAGGAGCTGCGCTGGGCGTTCCTGAGCCCGCTGGCCGCGCGGGGCGCCGCCGACGAGCAGGTCATCGCCGCCGAACTGGCCCGTGACGACACGGCGTCGGGCAAGCGGCACCAGGTGCGGTGCCTGGCCGCGCGGCCCTCCGCCGCGGTCAAGGCGCAGGCGTGGGCGTCCGTCGTCGAGTCGGACCAGCTCTCCAACGCGCTGGTCGAGGCGACGATCGCCGGTTTCGCGCGGCCCTCGCAGCGGGAGCTCGTGGCGCCCTACGTGTCCAAGTACTTCGACGCCATCGAGCGGGTCTGGTCCGAGCGGTCCATCCAGATCGGCATGGACGTGGTGCGGGGCCTCTTCCCGCACCTGATCACCGACGAGACGACACTCTCGGCGACGGACGCATGGCTCACCACCCACGAGAACGCGGCCCCCGCCCTGCGCCGCCTCGTCCTGGAGTCCCGCGACGACCTGGCGCGGGCGCTGCGGGCGCAGTCCTGCGATGGCGCTGCCGCTTAGCCTGAGCGGATCTCGGGCGGGCCCGGCTGACCGCCGGCGCCCGCCCGGCACCCCCGGGCCTTCGCCCGACCCGGTTGGCCCGGGTGGGCCTTCGTGTGGGTCGAGGTCGAGGGCCTCTTTCCGCGTTCCGCGTTCCGCTTTCCGCGGGAGAGGGCGCTCGCCGTCTTTCACCGTCCCTTGCGCTGCGCGTCTACCCCATCCGCACCGCCGTCCGGACCAGCCCCGCGCTCCGCGCGGATATCGCCCACCCGCCCACCCGATTCTCCGCGCCGGAGCGTCGCTGAAGGGCCGACTCCTACGTCCGCGCTTCGGCGCGAGGTAATCGGGCGGGCGGGGGCAATCCGCGCGAAGCGCGGCGCTGGCCGGGACTGCAAGGGGGCACCGGCAAGCCCCGCCCCTACACCCGCCTCCCAGTGCGGGGTAATCGGGCGGGCGGGTGGGAGTGATCCGCGCGAAGCGCGGGACTGACCCGGACCGCAAGGGGGAAGCCGGCAAGCCTCGCCCCTACACCCGCCTTTCGGTGCGGGGTAAACGGGTGGGCGGGCGGGAGTGATCCGCGCGAAGCGCGGGACTGACCCGGACCGCGAGGGGGAAGCCGGGGAGCCCCGCCCCTACACCCGCCTCCCAGTGCGGGGTAATCGGGCGGGCGGGTGGGGTGATCCGCGCGAAGCGCGGGGTGGTAGGGGCGCCCGGGTGGCGGGGGCGGCAGCCGCGTGGGGTTCGGGGCGGGTGGGATGGGCCCGGACCGTGGGGAGTTGCGCGGGGGCCCTACCCCTCGGCGGGAGCCATGGATCATCGGCTGTCGAACGTCCGTGCTTTAGGGCGAGCTTGTCCGGGTTTGTCGACGGGCGTGTAACAGCGGTTAGCGGGGGGACCGGACGCGGGAACGACCGGGTCATGAACCACAACACCCCGCTGTCGCCCCTCCCCCTCCAGCACCTCGCCGAAGCCCCGCTCCGCGTCATGAGCACCGCCCAGCTCGGCGAGCACGGCGTCTCCGCCGCCGACGCCGGCGCCCACTGCCGGCCCGGCGGCCCCTGGCAGCAACTCCTGCCCGGCGTCTGCCTGTTGCACCCGGGCCCGCCGACCAGCGAGGAGCGGCTGCACGGCGCCCTGTTGTACGCGGGGCGCCCGCCGGTCCGCGCGGCCCGCGCCGTGCCCGCCCAGCCCGGCGCGGGCGAGCCGCACGCCGCGTACGCCGACGCGATGATCACGGGCCTCGCGGCACTCTCCCTGCACCGCTTCTCCTCCGCGCCCCCGCTGCTCTCCCTGGACCGCATCGACGTCCTCGTACCCCGCACCCGGCGACTGCGCTCGGTGGGTTTCACCCGGCTGGTGCGCAGCCACACGATGCCGACTCCCCAGCAGATCACGGGAGTTCCGGTCGCCCCCGTGCCGCGCGCCATCGCCGACGCGGTGGCCCAGCTCGCCGAGGCGGGCGCGGTGCGGCGGCTGCTGACCGAGGCGGTGCGCGGCGGGCACTGCGAACCGGCCGCGATCGTGCGGGAGTTGAACCACGCGCGGCTCCTGACCCGGCCCCACGTCGTGGACGCCGTCGACTCCCTGCTCGCCGAAGGACGTGCCATCGCCGAGGACCGGCTGTACCGAATGGTCGCCGAGTACGGACTCCCCGACCCGCTGTGGAACGTCGACCTGCGGCTGCCCGGCGGCCCGCACCTCGGCGGCGTGGACGCCTACTGGCCCGACCAGGCCGTCGCCGTGGAACTGGACACCCGCGCACCGCGCCAGGGCTTCCGGCAGGACGACGACGCGCTCTGGTCCGAGTACGCCCGTAAACGTGAGCATCTGGAGCGGCTCGGCATCACCGTCGTGCACGTCACGCCGAAGAAGCTGCGGGACTCCCTGGAGCAGCAGGCCGCCGTCGTGCGGACCGCGCTGATGGCGTCGACCGACCGGGACCCGGCGGCGTACGTGGTGGTGCTGCCGAGATAACGGGGGCGCGGTACGGCAGCGGTCGCAGGAGGGGAGTGAAGGGGCGGAACACCGTGTGGTCACGGGTTCCGCCCCTTCGCACGTCCACGCGCTCGTGCCGCCCCTTCGCACGTCCGCGCGCGCCGCGCCGCCCGACTGCCGATCGCGGCCGCTCGCCGCCTACTTGTCGCAGAACTCCGCCTCCAGGACCGGGTCGTGCTCCCCCGCCCAGTCACCGTTGAAGTTGTACGCCAGCGAGTGGCGGGCGTCCGGCGTGGTCACCGCGAAGTTCGACGAACCGTGGATGTCGCCGTCGTGGCCCCAGATCACCTGTCCACAGGACAGCTCGCGCCGCTCCAGGCCCAGGCCGTAGCCGGGCCCCAAGGGGTCGTCCTTGTCGACGGGGGTGGTGTGCTTCATCTCGGCGAGCTGCTTCTTGGGCAGCAACTCGCCGCCCAGCAGCGCCGCGTAGAAGGTGTTCAGGTCGGCGGCGTCGGAGATGACGGCACCCGCCGAGCCCGCCACGGACGGGTTGAGCTCGGTGAGGTCGTACGTCGGGTCCTGCGCCTCCCCGTGCAGCTTGGAGTACGCCTTGCTGTGCGGACCGGGCACCCGGGGGTCGGTCACGGGGACGCTGGTCGCCTCAAGACCCAGCGGTTCGATGATGCGCCGCTTGATCTCCTTGTCGAACGTCCGCCCGGTCACCTTCTTGATGATCATCCCGGCGAGCAGGTAGTTGGTGTTGTTGTACTGCCAGCCCTCGCCGGGCTCGAAGGCCGGCGCGTGCCCCATGGCGATCTTCACCAGCTGCTCGGGCGTCCAGGTGTCGTACCGGTGCTTGAGGAACTCCTTGGTGAACACCTTCCGCTGGAACTCCTCGTCGCGCGTCGCGTCGAAGATGCCGCTGGTGTGGTTGAGGAGCTGGCGGACGGTGATCCGGTCCCCGTCGTGCCCGTTGCCCTCGACGACGCCCGGCAGCCACGTGCCCACCGCGTCGTCCAGATCGATCCTGCCCTCGGCCTGGAACTGGAGCAGCACCGTCGCCACGAACGTCTTGGTGATGCTGCCGACCCGGAAGCGGTCGTCCTTGCCGCGCGGGATGCCCCGCTCCAGGTCACCGAGGCCCGAAGTGCCCTTCCAGGTCCCGTACTTGTCCCTCGCCTCCCCGGTGACGCCGGGCACGCCCTCCTTCACCGCCCCGTCGAACGCCCGCTGGGTGGCCGCGTGCCGGTGGTCGCCGTGCCCGGACCGCGGGGTCGCGGCCGACGCGGGGGCCGCGAGCGCGCCCGCCGCGAGCGTCACCGTCAGTGCCGCCGCGGCGCCCGTCAGGCGGCCTCTGCGCTGGGTCATGTGCTCTCCTCTGTTCTGTTCCCGTTGCCTTGCCGGTCGCGCCGACGGGTGCTGATGGGTGCCGAACGTGCCCGCGTCACCGCTCCTTCGGGCAGAACTCCGCCTTCACCGCGGGGCCGACGTCACCCGCCCAGTCGCCGTTGATGTTGAGCGCGAGCGAGTGCCGGCCGTCGGGGGTCGTCAGCGCCAGGGACGACGAGCCGTGGATGCCGCCCTCATGGCCCCAGACCGTCCCCTCGCAGGGCAGCTTCAGCCCGATGAGGCCGAGTCCGTAGCCGCCCTTGTCCTCGACGGGAACCGTCGTCTTCATCTCGGCGAGCTGCTTCTCCGGCAGCAGCCTGCCGCCGAGCAGCGCCGCGTAGAAGCGGTTCAGGTCCGCCGAGTCGGAGATCATCTCGCCCGCCGAGCCCGCGGCGGACGGATTGAGCTCGGTCACGTCGTGGACCTTGGCCTCGGGGTCGGCGGGGAGCTTGCCGTAGGCGCGGGAGCTGGGCTTCGGCACGGTGGGGCTGGTGCCGGGGACGGTGGTGGCGTTCAGGTGGAGCGGTGCGATCACGCGCCGCCTGATCTCGTCGCCGTAGCTGTTCCCCGTCACCTTCTTGATGATCATCCCCGCGAGGACGTAGTTGGTGTTGGAGTAACTCCAGTCCGTGCCGGGTTCGAAGGTCGGCTTGTGCCGCATGGCCAGTCTCACCAGCTGCCGGGGCGTCCAGGTGTCGTACCGGTGCTTGAAGAACCCCTTGCCGAACACCTTCCGTACGAACTCGTCGTCGTCCGTGTACTCGGCGATCCCGCTGGTGTGGTTGAGGAGCTGGCGGACGGTGATCCGGTCCCCGTCGTGCCCGTTGCCCTCGACGACGCCCGGCAGCCACGTGCCCACCGTGTCGTCCAGGTCGATCCTGCCCTCGGCCTCCAGTTGGAGCAGCACCGTCGCCACGAACGTCTTGGTGATGCTGCCGACCCGGAAGCGGTCGTGCTCGCCGCGCGGGGTGCCGCGCTTCAGATCCCCGAGGCCCGAGGCGGCGTTCCAGGGGCCGTGCTCGTCGCGCGCCTGGGCGGTCACCCCGGGCACGCCCTCCGCGACGATGCCGTCCAGCGCCCGCCGGGTCGCCTCGTGCCGGTCGGTCCCCGCGGCGGCGGACGCCGGTGCGGCGAGCGCTCCGGTCGTCAGCGCCAGCGCCGTGCTCAGCATCGCCGCCGTGCCCAGCACGCGGCCTCTCCGTACGGACATGTGGTGCCCCCTCCGGTGTCGATCGTGGTCGACAGGGGGGACTGGGCCGCCCGGTGCGGAGGTTGACAGGGGTACGCGGGTTGAGCGTGTCTCGGCCGATCCGCCGGCGCCTCGGCCGGAGCGGACGGATCAGCGCTTCTTGAGGATCAGTTCCGTGTTCCTGTCCCCGGCCTCGCCGCCCAGCGTGGGCTTCGCACCTGGGGCGTTGAAGGAGAGTTCGCGGTAGAGCGCGGCGAGGCCGGTCTGCGAGAGGTCGGCGAAGTCCGTGCGGTGCGGGGCGGCGGACTCGACGAGCGTGGTGAAGAGGGAGACCGTGCCGTCGTGGTTGTCGCTGATCTCCACCACCCGCGCGAGCTGCGGGAAGTCGATGTGGGAGGCCGTGGAGACCTCCCAGAAGGAGCCGTGCGGGGTCTGGTGCGGCGTGATGTCGTTCTTGTGACTGTGGCCGTTGACCCAGGCCAGAACTGATCGGTGGCGGCCCAGCAGCGCGAGGATCTCGTCGCCGCCGTGCCGGGCCTCGCCGGGCCGTGCGGGGTCGTGCCGGAGGTTCCGCATGGTCTTGCTGGTGTGGTGGCTGAGGACGATGACGTACGAGGGACCGCCGTCGCGCCGCTCGTTGGCGGCCAGTTCCCTTTCCAGCCAGCGCAGTTGGGAGGTGCCGAGCGAGCCCTCGTAGTGGCCGCCGGGGTCGGTGGTGTCCAGGCTGATGCCGAGCACGTCGTCGCTGATGCGGAAGGAGTAGTACTGGGTGGCGGACGCGAGGTTCTCCTGCGTGTAGCCGTGGCCGACGGGGCCCCGGCCCTTGTGGGCGGGGTCCAGGTGCGCCCGTATGTACTCGGCGGGGGTGAAGGGCGCCCGCGACTCGTCGGGCGTGACGTTCCGCATCCGCCGCGCCTCGCTCTTGAGCAGCTCCTTGAAGTGGTCGCCCTTGGGATCGCGGCCCTTCTTGACGGCCTTCCACAGGGCGGCGCCGCGCGACTCGTCCAGCGACATCAACTTCCGCCCGCCGACCGCGAATTCGGTGAAGTACGCGTCCTTGGGCGCCCAGCAGCCGCCGGGCAGCGCGTCGTGGTTGCCGACCGTGGAGTACCAGGGCAGCGCGAGGCCGGGGCTGTTGACCTCGCGGATCGCGGCGTCGAGGAAGCCGTGCAGCCGGGGGAAACCGAGCCGCTTGTCGGCGTCGCGCACGGCGTCGTCCGGGTGCCAGTAGAGCTTGAGCCCGCTGTCCTGGACGCCTTCGTAGCGGCGCGGGTCACCGGTGTTGGGGGTGATGCGGCCGCCGCTCATCACCTTGAGGAACCAGTCCAGTTCACCGCGGGAGTTGTTGTCGGTGTTGTCGCCGGTGGTGACGACGCAGTGCAGGGGCGCGCCGGTGGCGGGCGCGCCGCGCAGCGCGTTGACGCGCTCGACGAGGGAGACGGCGCCGGCCACCGAGAGGGACTCCTGCGGACGCCAGGCGCTCGCGGTCTGCGCGCGCAGATACTCGTAGCGCAGCGGGTGCTGGACGTCGACCAGGTGCAGATCGGTGAACTGGACGAACGCGGCGAGCGCGGTGCGCCGCCCCTCGCGCCCCGGCTTCGCGGCCGCCAGGTCGCCGCGGACCACGCGCCCCCAGGCGGGCCCGTCGCCGAGCCGCCGGTAGCCCGAGGTGCCGCGCGCGGCGGCCGCGGTGAGCAGGGTGGTGCCGCCCCGGTAGGGGGCGAGGGGCGCGGCGGGCGCCTGCCGGGAGCGCGGCACGGAGGCGTGCCCGGCGGGTGCGGCGTTGCCCGAGCCCGCGCCGGGGCCCAGCGCGTAGGCGATGCCGGCGGAGACGGTGACCGCCCCGGCGGCGGCCAGCAGGGCGCGGCGGTCGAGCCGCGCCGTGGCGCCGGTCACGGCGGCGTCGGTCGTCGTGGCGGCGGCACCTGATTCGACCGTGGCGGTGGCGGTGGCGACAGAGCGTGTGCGCGGCATGGCGCGGTCTCCCCAAGTGCGAACGCGTCGGCAGTGGTCGCGGGGGGCTCGGGCCCGGGTTCGGCCTGCGAACTCCCCGCTCGTACTGGATCGTTGGCAGCGGGGGTGACCTGCGCGTGAACGAGACCGCAACGCGTGACGCCGATCACCGTACGTGGATCAGCCGGCACCCTGCGCGGTCACGTGGCCCTCTCCGGCCGGAGAGGAGGCGGTCACTCCGTGTTCATCTTCCGGGGAAGGGAAGGCACATCGGGGGCTCAGCGCCCGTGGTCGTCGGCGTGGTCGCCGTGGCCGTCGGCGGGGCGGGCGCGCCACAGTTCGAGGCCGATGTCGACGAGTCCGACGCGGTCGAGGTCCGGCACGGACTCCATGGGGTGCCAGGCGGCGAGGTCCGTGGACCCTCCGGTCTCGTGGCGCAGTTCGCCGCCGGTGATCCGGCCCTCGTACACGATGCGCAGGCCGTGGAAGTCGGCGACGGCGCCGAGCCTGCGGGGGTAGCGGCGGCGCAGCGAGTCGATGCCGAGGAGGGTGACCGGCAGGACCATGTAGCCGGTCTCCTCGTCGACCTCGCGGATCACGGTGTCGTAGGGGTCCTCGCCGTGGTCCATGCCGCCGCCGGGCAGCGTCCACCGTTTGCTGCCGTCGCCCGCCACCCAGCGGGCCAGCAGCACGCGGCCGTCCCGTACGCATACGGCGTAGGCCGCCACCCGGAGCTCTTTCTGCACGAACTGACGCTAGGCGTTCCGCCGGGGTTTCGCTCCTGTTCCGCCCCGGCGGGGCGCTCCCCCGGAAGACGAGGTCTTCAACCGGTCACGTACTCTTGACCGGTTAGCACCCGAAGGGAGCCCCCATGGCCGCCACCGCCCCGTCCGACCCCCGCCCGCTCGTCGGCGAGCCGCTCTCCCTCGATCTGCTCAACACCGTCTGGACGCACGAAGGCGGCCGCCAGGACCTGCTCACGGACACCGAGGGGCTCGCGGTCTGGCTCGCGGCGAACGGGCTCGACGACCGTTTCGGCGCCGACGGGGCGACCCTGGAGCACCTCCTGAGCGCCCGCGCCGCGCTCGCCCGCGCCGTGGCGGCCCCCGGCGACCCGGCGGCCGCCGCCCGCGTCGACGAGGTCCTCGCGCACGGGCGCATCCGCGCCCGGCTCACCGGTGAAGGGCCCGGCGAGGAGCCCGAGTTCGCGGACCCGGCGTGGGGCGCGGCCTGGCTCGCGGCGCGCGACTATCTGCGGCTGCTCGCCACCGCGCCCGCCCGGATCCGCCGCTGCGCCCACGAGGCGTGCGTGCTGCACTTCTTCGACACCTCGCGCAACGGCACCCGGCGCTGGTGCTCGATGGCCGCCTGCGGCAACCGCGCGAAGGCCTCGCGACACTACGCGCGCTCGCGCGAGACGTGACAGGGCCGGAAACAGTTCCCTTCCCAAGTCCCCCTATACGCCGCCTTGTCCGTCATGGCGTATGGCGGAATTACGTCATGCCCCGATCACAGCTCGGACAACTCTCCCCAAACAGCTGTCACTTGCGTAAGGCTGAGCGGTCATCCGGCCCCGGATTCCGGAACCACCCGGAACCCGGGGCCGTATCGACCCTCCTTCCCGACCTTCACGCACAGGGATGCCGATGCCCAGATCCAGTTCCAGCGCCAGACGCGCGCCCCGTCTCGCGATAGCCGTCGGTCTCACGGCCGCGCTCTGCGCGACCGGGGCCGCCCCGATGGCCTTCGCCGCGGACAGCACGCCCGTCCCCGCCCCCAAGTCCACGGGTGACAAGCTCGGTTCGGCCGACGCCGAACTGCTCGCCGACGCCAAGGCGGACGGCGAGAAGACCGTCACGATGATGGTGGCCACCGCGCCCGGCGCCACCGAGCAGGTCGCGGACCGGCTCGACGCCGTCAGGGGCGGCTCGGTCGGCCGCACCTACGACAAGCTCGGCTACGTCCGCGCGACCGTGCCGACGGCCGAGGCCGACGCCGCGATCAAGTCGGCCGCCAAGCTGTCGTCCGTGCACGGCATCGACCTGCGCCACGAGATCGAGCTGGACGACCCGACCCCGGCCGCGGACCGCGCCAAGGGCGCGAAGCCGGCCGCCAAGGGCAGCTACGCGGGTCCGGGCAGGAACACCCCGGCGAAGAACCCGTACAACCCGTCCGCCGAGACCGGCGCCGTCGACTTCGTGAAGGAGCACCCGAAGGCCGACGGCCGGGGCATCACCATCGGCATCCTGGACTCCGGCATCGACCTGGGCCACCCCGCGCTGAAGAAGACCACCACCGGCGAGCGCAAGATCACCGACTGGGTGACCGCGACCGACCCGATCGTGGACGCGGACGGCACCTGGCGCCGCATGACCAACCCCGTCACCGGTCCCGTCTTCACCTGGGACAGCGAGACGTGGAAGGCCCCCGCGGGCTCCTTCCAGGTCAACCGCTTCCGCGAGTCGGCCACCACCGGCGGCGACGCCAAGGGCGACATCAACCGCGACGGCGACACCACCGACAGCTGGGGCGTCCTGTACGACCCGGCGGCCGGGACCGTCCGCGTCGACCTGAACGACAACAAGGACTTCACCGACGACGAGGTCCTCAAGCCGTACAAGGACGACCACCAGGTCGCCTACTTCGGCAAGGACGACCCGGCGACCGACGTCGTCGAGCGCGTCCCGTTCGTCGTCGAGATCCGCAAGGACGTACCCACCGACCCGTACGGCGGCGACTGGGTCGGCAAGAAGGCCGACTTCGTCAACATCGGCGTCATCGAGTCCGAGCACGGCACGCACGTCGCGGGCATCACCGCGGCCAACGGCCTGTTCGGCGGCAAGATGAACGGCGCGGCGCCCGGCGCCAAGCTGGTCTCCTCGCGCGCCTGCACCTGGACCGGCGGCTGCACCAACGTCGCGCTCACCGAGGGCATGATCGACCTCGTCACCCAGCGCGGCGTCGACATCGTGAACATGTCGATCGGTGGCCTCCCTGCGCTCAACGACGGCAACAACGCGCGCGCCGAGCTCTACAAGCGCCTCATCGACGAGTACGGCGTGCAGCTGGTGATCTCCGCGGGCAACTCGGGCCCCGGCGCGAACACCATCGGCGACCCCGGCCTCGCCGACAAGGTCATCTCGGTCGGCGCCGCCATCTCCAAGGAGACCTGGGCCGCCAACTACGGCTCCCAGGTGGAGAAGAAGTACGCGATGATGCCGTTCTCCTCGCGCGGCCCGCGTGAGGACGGCGGCTTCGCGCCGATCATCTCGGCGCCAGGATCGGCCATCAACACCACGCAGACCTGGCTGCCGGGCGCCCCGGTCGCCGAGGCGGGCTACCAACTGCCCGCCGGTTACTCGATGTTGCAGGGCACCTCGATGGCCTCCCCGCAGGCCGCGGGCGCCTCGGCGCTGCTGCTCTCCGCCGCCAAGCGCGAGAAGATCGACCTGACCCCGGCGAAGCTGCGCACCGCGCTGACCTCCACCGCGAGCGACATCCGCGGCGAGCAGGCGTACGCGCAGGGCACCGGTCTCATCGACATCGTGGAGGCCTGGGACGCCATCGAGGACGGCGCCAAGGCCCACACGTACACGGTGAAGGCCCCGGTCGACACCGCCCTGGAGCAGGAGCTGAAGAAGCCCGGCACCGGCATCTACGACCGCGAGGGCGGCCTGAAGACCGGCCAGCAGCGGACGTACGACGTCACGATCACCCGCACCTCGGGCCCCGACCGCGGCGTCCGTCACGAGCTGGACCTGGTCAACAACCACGAGGGCACGTTCAAGCTCCTCAGCAAGGACGAGGTGACGCTGCCGCTGAACAAGCCGGTCACCGTCAAGGTCCGGGCGAAGGCCAAATCCGCCGGGCTGCACAGCGCGATCCTCACCGTGGACGACGAGCGCACCGAGGGCGTCGACCAGCAGATCATGTCGACCGTCGTCGTCGCGCCGCCGCTGGCCAAGCCGTCGTACACGTTCTCCGCGTCCGGCTCCACGCAGCGCAACAGCACCACGTCGTACTTCGTGACGGTCCCCAAGGGCGCCAAGTCCCTTGAGGTCTCCCTCGGCGGCCTGAAGGACAAGAGCCAGACGCGCTTCATCGCGGTGCACCCGTACGGCGTCCCGCTCGACTCCACCTCGTCGACCGTCTGCTACCCGAACTACGAGAACCCCGCCAACACCTGCCGCCCGGACCTGCGTTCGTACGCGGACCCGCAGGCCGGTGTCTGGGAGGTCGAGGTCGAGTCGCGCCGCACGTCGCCGCTGCTCGACAACCCGTACAAGCTGAACGTCGCCGCGCTCGGTGTCGCCTTCGACCCGGCCGTGCAGACGCTGCCCGAGGCGAAGGTCGGCACGCCGGCGCCCGTCTCCTGGAAGGCCACGAACAACTTCGCGGCCGTCAGCGGCAAGCTGAAGGGCGGCTCGCTCGGCTCGGCCAAGTCGGCGCGGCCCAGCATCAAGCAGGGTGAGACGCAGGTCACCGAGGTCGTCGTGCCCGCGGGCGCGGAGCGTCTCGACGTCGCCATCGGCTCCACCGCCGACGTCGCGGCCGACCTGGACCTGGCCGTCAAGAAGGACGGCGTCGTCGTCGGCTCCTCGGCGGAGGGCGACTCGGAGGAGTCGGTCAGCCTGACCAAGCCGGCCGCCGGTACGTACACGATCGAGGTCGCGGGCTACTCGGTGCCTTCGGGCACGACCGCGTACGACTACCGTGACGTGTTCTTCTCGGACGCGCTCGGCCGGGTCACCGTCGACGAGTCGAAGAAGGTCGAGCTCGCCAACGGCGCCACGGCGGGCGTCGACGCCAAGGTCGAGGCGAAGGCCCCGGCCGCCGCGGGCCGTGAGCTGTTCGGCGAGGTGTCGCTCCTGAACGCGGGCGGCACGGTCGCCGGCAGCGGCAGCGTGAAGGTCGAGAAGGTCACGCCGTAACAGTGGCCTCGATCGCCGGACGGGCTCGGACGAGCCCGTCCGGCGATCGCCGCCGACCCGCCCGCGCGCCGGTCAGTCGCCGGGCCCCGCCCCTCCGTCGCACCGGATCTCCGTCGACTTCGGCAGGGCCTTGAGGATCATCGCGCGCAGCCGGTCGCGGTCCTCGCCGAGGGCCCAGCTGTCGGGCTCCGTCGCGTTCTCGGGGATCGTGATCAGGACGTCGTCGCCCTCGCGCAGGCGCGGGTCCACGTCGTGGCTCATGGGGAACGTGATCGTCCGCGGACCGGACCCCGGCTTCAGATACCGCCGCACGTCGACCGTGATCCGGTCCCGCGCATCGCCGGGCACCGGGTCGACGGCCGTGACCGTGCCCTCCACGATGAGCCGCGAGCACGCCACGAAACCCTCGGGGGTCACGTCGGCGGACCCGCCGCCCGCGTCGTTCCCGCTGTCGGGCGCGGCCCCCTTCGCCGAATCCGTGTCACTGCTCATGCCCTCCCCGGCGTCCACCGCGAGCCAGGCGAGCCCGCCGACCAGGGCCGCGGCCACCGTCACGGCGACCGCACCGAGGGCGACGGTCAGGCGGTGCCTGGCTGCCGGGCGCGGTGCCCTGACCGGCACCACGGGCGCCACCGTCCCGCGCGGCGCCACCGTCTCACCCGGCGCGGCCGCGAGCGCGTCGCCGACGGCGCCGAGCCGCTCCCGCAGCAGCGTGACGTCCGCCACTGCCGCCGCGTGCGCCGCGGCGAACGCGGGGTCGCGCAGTGCCTCGTCCGGCACCGGCTCGTCCGTGAGGGCCGCCATCAGCGCGTCGAAGTCCCCGTCGTGCCCGGCCACGTCACACCACCTCCCCTTCGTGCAGCCGCGCCCGCAGGAGACGTACCGCCGTGTGCAGCCTGCTCTTGACCGTGCCCTCCGGTATGCCCAGCTCGTCCGCGATCGCCCGGACCGGCAGATCCGCGTAGAAGCGCAGCACGACGACCTGGCGCTGGGCGTCCGGCAGTTCCCCGAGGCCCTCGGCGACGGCCAGCGAGGTGGCCCGCGCCTCCGCCCCGTCCTCGTCGACGGCCTCCCGCCACAGCACCGCGAGCCGCTCCCCGAGCCGCTCCTGTCTGCGCCGGGCCCGGTGCCAGTCCATGGCCAGGTTGGAGGCGACGACGGCCGCCCACGCGGACACGTCACGCGGCGCCTCGCGGCCGTCCGCCGCCCGCTCCAGAAGCTTGAGGCGGACCTGCTGCACCCCGTCGGCCAGGTCCGTCCCGGGCACGCCGCCGAGCGCGAGCACGGCCCGCACCCGGTCCTCCTGGGCCGGGTCGAGCGGATCCGCCCCCCGTGGCACGGCCCCCGCCTGTGACGCGCGGCGCACTTTCCTGCGCGGCAATGTGCCCCTCCGATCCCCGCGTTTGTCCTACGACGCGGGGGCGGCCCGAAACGTTCGCCCCGAATGTGGCGTCCCGCACCTCGGACAATGGATTGGACAACGCGGCCCTGGACAGACGCATGATGGGGCAAGCCCAGGCCGGGGTCACCGGGCCGCACACACACGGAGGAAGTACCTGTGAAGGTCGGAATCGTCGGAGCCACCGGTCAGGTCGGCACGGTCATGCGCAAGATCCTCGCCGAGCGGAAGTTTCCCGCCGACGAGCTGCGCCTGTTCGCCTCGGCCCGCAGCGCCGGGACGGTCCTGGACGGCGTGACCGTCGAGGACGCCTCCACGGCGGACTACACGGGCCTGGACATCGTGCTGTTCTCCGCCGGTGGCGCCACCTCCAAGGCCCTCGCCGAGAAGGTCGCGTCGCAGGGCGCCGTCGTGATCGACAACTCCTCGGCCTGGCGCCGCGACCCCGAGGTCCCCCTCGTCGTCTCCGAGGTGAACCCGCACGCGATCAAGAACCGCCCCAAGGGCATCATCGCCAACCCGAACTGCACGACGATGGCCGCGATGCCGGTCCTGCGTCCGCTGCACGCCGAGGCGGGCCTCGAAGCCCTGGTCGTCGCCACCTACCAGGCGGTCTCCGGCTCCGGCCTTGCCGGTGTCGAGGAGCTCTTCGGGCAGGTGCAGAAGGTCGGCGAGGCCGCCCCGAGCCTCACCCACGACGGCTCCGCGGTCGACTTCCCCGAGCCCGACAAGTACGTGGCGCCCATCGCGTACAACGTGCTCCCGATGGCGGGCTCCGTCGTCGACGACGGTCTGAACGAGACCGACGAGGAGCAGAAGCTCCGCCACGAGTCGCGCAAGATCCTGGAGATCCCGGACCTCAAGGTCTCCGGCACCTGTGTCCGCGTGCCCGTCTTCACCGGCCACTCCCTCCAGGTCAACGCCCGCTTCGCGCGGCCGCTGAGCCCCGCGCGGGCCACCGAGATCCTCTCCTCGGCCGAGGGCGTCGTCGTCACCGACGTGCCCACGCCGCTGGAGGCCGCGGGCAAGGACGACGCGTTCGTGGGCCGCATCCGCGGCGACGAGACCGTCGAGAACGGCCTGGCCTTCTTCATCTCCGACGACAACCTCCGCAAGGGCGCCGCGCTGAACGCCGTCCAGATCGCGGAGCTGGTCGCCGCCGAGCTCAAGGGCTGACACCGCCCGAGGGCCGAAGCCGTACGCCGAAGGGGGCGGTCACCGCGATGCGGTGGCCGCCCCCTTCGCGTGCCCCGTGGACCGCGTGCACGCCACGACGGCCATCGAGAGCACCGCGAACCCGCCGCCGAGCCAGAGCACACCGCCCGCGCCGTGGCCGTCCGCGACCCGGCCGCCGACGAAGGCGCCGAGCGCTATCGCCACGTTGAACACCCCGGCGAAGAGCGCGGACGCCGCCTCGCGGGCGTGCGGTGCCGCGTCCATCACCCAGTTCTGCGCGGAGACCGAGACCCCGCCGTACGCCAGGCCCCACGCCACGAGCAGCGCCACCGAGGCGGCGAGCGCGGCGCCCGCGGGCACCATCAGGAGCACGACGGCGGCGAGCCCCGCGCTGATCGTGAGCAGCGCCCTGCGCGGGTCGCGGGCCGCGACGGCGCCGCCCGCGAAGTTGCCGACGATGCCCGCGGTGCCGTAGGCGAGGAGCAGGGTGCTGATCAGGCCAGCGCCGATGCCCGGCACCCGCTCCAGGACGGGCCGGATGTAGGTGTACGCGGCGAAGTGGCCGGTGACCAGGAGGGTGACGGCGAGCAGGCCGGTGCGCAGCCGGCCGATCCGCAGCAGTCCGGGGAACGCGCCGAGCCTGATGCCCTCGTGGGCGGGCAGCCGGGGCAGGACCGTGCGGAGCAGCGCGGCGACGGCCAGGGCGAGCACGGCGAGCGCCGCGAACCCCCAGCGCCAGCCCGCGAGTTCGCCGAGGAGCGTGCCCGCGGGCACGCCGAGCACGGACGCCACGGCGATGCCGCTGAAGATCACCGCGGTGGCCCGGCCCGCGGCCTCCGCGGTGGCCAGCCGCACGCCGAGGCCCGCCGCGATGGCCCAGACGCCGCCGATGCAGACGCCCACCAGGACGCGCGCGACGAGCAGGACGGCGAAGGTCGGGGCGAGCGCGGAGGCCAGGTTGGCGACGGCGAGCAGCACCGTAAGGACGCACAGGACGGTGCGCCGGTCGGCGCCGCGCACGGCGACGGGCAGCAGCAGGGCGGCGAGCGCCGCGACGATTCCGGGCAGGGTGACGGCGAGGCCCGCGGTGCCGTCCGAGACGCGCAGACCGGAGCCGATCGAGGTGAGGAGTCCGACGGGGAGCATCTCCGTGGTGACGACGGAGAAGGTGGCGGTGGCGACCGCGAGAACGGCGACGCGGTGGCCCGATGACGCCAACTGGCCCTCAGGGGAAGGGAGTTGGACGCTCTGTGTGCTCTGTGACATGACATCCACCCTCCGCCGCGCACGTGCGGGGAACAACATGGAAGATCTCATCCTTGTATGAGCTGGACTGATCGATGACGGGACAGGGGGACGGCGCGCCATGAGCGGACTGGAGATCCGGGAGCTGGAGTGCTTCCTCGTGCTCGCCGAGGAGCTGCACTTCGGGCGGACGGGCGAGCGGCTCTACGTCTCGCAGAGCCGTGTCAGCCAGCTGCTCGCCGCCCTGGAGCAGCGCATCGGCGCCCGGCTCGTGGAACGTACCAGCCGCCGGGTGCGGCTGACCACGCTCGGCGAGCGCTTCCTGGCGGAACTCCGGCCCTCATACGACGAGTTGGCGGCGACCGTGGAGCGGGCAAGGACGGCCGCGCGGGGCGTGGAGGGCACCCTGCGGCTCGGCTTCCAGGGGACCGCGGACGCCCGGCTGATGCGGGCGATCGCCGCGTTCCAGGAGCGGTATCCGGACTGTGCGACGGAGATCGTGGAGATCCCGTTCGCCGATCCCTTCGGCGCGGTGCGGGACGGCGGGGTGGACGCGGCGATCGTGCTGCTTCCGGTCGCCGAACCGGACCTGGTGCTCGGTCCCGTCTTCTCCAGCGAGCGGCAGACGGTGGCCGTCTCGGTGCGGCACCCCTTCGCCGCGCGGCCCGCGCTCACGGCGGCGGACCTCAAGGAGACCCCGCTGATCGCGGCGACCGCGCCCGCCCCCTCGTACTGGCGCGAGGTGCACGCGCCGTCCGGCGTCCCCGCGCCCGAGGTGCGCACGCTCCAGGAGGGTCTGACGCTGGTCGCCGCGGACCGGGGCGCGATGCTGCTGTGCGGGCCGACCGCGCGGTACCACGGGCGTCAGGACGTCGTCTTCGTGCCGGTCGAGGGGCTGCCCGACTCGGTGCTCGGCATGGTGTGGCACCGGGACGGGGAGACGGCGCGCGTACGGGAGTTCGCGCGGGCGCTGTCGGAGGCCTCCCCCGCGTGATCGGCCGTCAGGCGTCCCTGCGCACCTCGAAGTGGAAGCAGCCGTACTCGACCGCGCGGACGTGCACGAGGGCCACCTCCGGGTCGGCGAACGCCTCGGCGAACGCGCCGTCGAAGCCCTGCTCCGCGTCCTCGGGGATCTCCAGGAGCCGCCCGCCGACGATGTGCCCCCTGGCGTCGTAGCGCCGGACAGTGCGCAGCGCGCCGGAGCGCGCGAACGGGTAGCCGGCGGCGTCGTCCGCCGGGCCGTCGCAGGGGTCGGCGTGGATGAAGACGGGGCCCTGCTCGTCGTAGGCGCCGGGCGTCGCGCCGGTCTCGCCGGCCCAGCGGCGCAGCGGCGCGTACGAGACGAGGGCGATCCGCTCGCCTGGGGCGACGGGCCGCAGACAGCAGCGCAGCGGGGAGCCGCCCTCCGCGTCGGCGTAGGGCACGCAGGGGCGCCCGGCGTCGTCGGTGTCGCGGAGCTGCTTGAGGGTGTCGGGGGTGATGGGGCGGGGCGTGTAGGTGGTGTTCATGGGTCGAGCCTCGCGCGTGCGGGAGGCGGTGGCTGGCGGTTTTCGGACGGGGCGCTCGGCGGGGCGGGCGGGTCAGCCCACCCCCCACGACCCCCGCGCGTTCAGCTCCGCCGCGTCCACGCCCGACGTGCTCCGGTACGCCTCGTCGATCGACGCCAGTTCGCCCGGGGTCAGGACGTCCTCGACGTGGCCGAAGCCGTCGGGGGCCCGTTCGGCCACGGTCTGCAGGACGCGGTCGGCGGGCATGTCGCGGTTGGCGAGCACCACCGCGTTCACCGCCTCGCGGCGCACCGTCTCGTACGCCCGCAGGCCGCCCTCCCTGTCGGGTGCGGCGAGCGCGAGGCAGCGGGCCAGGACGCGGGCGTCCAGGATCGCCTGCGAGCCGCCGTTGGAGCCCACCGGGTACATCGGGTGGGCGGCGTCGCCGAGCAGCGTCACCGGGCCCCTGCCCCAGAACGGCAGCGGGTCCCTGTCGACCATGGGGTACTCCAGGATGTGCCGGGTGGCGGCGAGCAGCGCGGGCACGTCGAGGTCGCCGATGCGCCAGCCCGCGTAGTGCGGAAGCACGTCCGAGAGCCGCCCCGAGCGGTTCCAGTCGGCGGGCCCGGCGAGCCCGAGGTGGTGTTCGACGGGGAAGCGCACCTCCGCCACCCAGTTGAGCAGCGCGCGGCCGCGCTGCTCGGCGTGGCGCGAGATCGGGTAGACGACGAGCTTCGCGGTGGCGTTGGAACCGGCCACCGCGACGGTCCTGCCGCCGAGCACGGGGTGCCAGTCGGCGGTGCCGCGCCACATCCGGATGCCGTTCCACAGCGGCGGCCGCTCCCCCGGGTGCAGCTGGGCCCGCACCGCCGAGTGCAGCCCGTCCGCGCCGACCAGGGCCCGCACCCGTACCGAGTACTCCCTGCCCCGCCCCCTGTCCCGCAGGACGACCCGCAGCGCGGAGCCCTCCTGCTCGGCCATGCGCACGAACGCGGTGCCGGTCAGGACCGCGCGGTCGCCGAGCCGGTCGCGCACCGCGTCGAGCAGCAGCAGCTGGAGGGCGCCGCGGTGGACGGAGTACTGCGGCCAGTGGTAGCCGAGGGCGAGGCCGCGCGGCTCGCCCCAGATGCGGTTTCCGTGCCGGTCGAAGTGGACCATCTCGTCGGGCGCGACGGCGGTCGCGGCGAGTTCGGCGCCGAGTCCCAGCTCGGTCAGCTCGCGCACCGCGTACGGCAGCAGGTTGATGCCCACGCCGACCGGGCGCAGCTGCTCGACCGCGTCGACCACGCGCACGCCGATGCCCGCCGCGTGCAGGCTGAGGGCGGTCGTGAGCCCGCCGATGCCGGCTCCGGCCACCAGTACGTCGATCACCGTCGCCGTACCGTCCGGTCCCCCGGCCGGCCGCGCGGCGGTCTGTTCGTCCCCAGCATTCCGGTTCCCCCCGGGCGTCGGCACGGCCGTCGCGCGGTCGGTCGCGGCGGTCGTGGGGCATCAGTCGACGCGCGGAGCGTAACCGGACGGCAGCGGGAGAACAATGGCCCGGGCGGCCGTACGGAGGCGCATGGAAGGATGGCCGGAAACGCCACAAGTCGTACCCGTCGAACCCACACGTCGTACGACCCGTCGTACCCGAGGAGATGACCGCGTGCCCGGCACCAATCTGACCCGCGAAGAGGCGCAGCAGCGGGCCAAGCTGCTCACCGTTGACTCGTACGAGATCGAACTCGACCTCTCCGGCGCGCAGGAGGGCGGCACCTACCGGTCCGTGACCACGGTGCGCTTCGAATCCGCGGAGGCGAACGCCGAGACGTTCATCGACCTGGTGGCCCCCGCGGTCCACGAGGTCGTCCTGAACGGCCACGCGCTGGAGGTGGCGGCGGTCTTCCGTGACTCGCGCATCGCCCTCAAGCACCTGGCGACGGGCCCCAACGAGCTGAAGGTGGTCGCGGACTGCGACTACACCAACACCGGTGAGGGACTGCACCGCTTCGTCGACCCGGTCGACCAGCAGGCCTACCTGTACACGCAGTTCGAGGTGCCCGACGCGCGCCGCGTCTTCGCCTCCTTCGAGCAGCCGGACCTGAAGGCGACCTTCCAGTTCACCGTGAAGGCGCCGAGCGGCTGGACGGTGATCTCCAACTCGCCGACGCCCGAGCCCAAGGACGACGTCTGGCACTTCGAGCCGACGCAGCGCATGTCGACGTACGTCACGGCCCTGATCGTCGGCCCGTACCACTCGGTGCACTCCTCCTACGAGGGCCCGAACGGCCAGTCCGTGCCGCTGGGCATCTACTGCCGCCCCTCGCTCGCGGAGTTCCTCGACTCGGACGCGATCTTCGAGGTCACCCGGCAGGGCTTCGACTGGTTCCAGGAGAAGTTCGACTACGCCTACCCCTTCCCCAAGTACGACCAGCTCTTCGTGCCGGAGTTCAACGCGGGCGCGATGGAGAACGCGGGCGCGGTGACCATCCGCGACCAGTACGTGTTCCGTTCGAAGGTGACCGACGCGGCGTACGAGGTGCGCGCGGCCACGATCCTGCACGAGCTGGCCCACATGTGGTTCGGTGACCTGGTCACCATGGAGTGGTGGAACGACCTGTGGCTGAACGAGTCGTTCGCCACCTACGCGGAGGCCGCCTGCCAGGCGTACGCGCCCGGGTCGAAGTGGCCGCACTCGTGGACCACCTTCGCCAACTCCATGAAGACGTGGGCGTACCGCCAGGACCAGCTGCCGTCCACGCACCCGATCATGGCCGACATCCGTGACCTGGACGACGTCCTGGTCAACTTCGACGGCATCACGTACGCCAAGGGCGCGAGCGTCCTGAAGCAGCTCGTCGCGTACGTCGGCGAGGACGAGTTCTTCCAGGGCGTGCAGGCGTACTTCAAGCGCCACGCGTTCGGCAACACGCGCCTGTCCGACCTGCTCGGCGCCCTGGAGGAGACCAGCGGCCGCGACCTGAAGACCTGGTCGAAGAAGTGGCTGGAGACCGCGGGCATCAACGTGCTGCGGCCGGTCGTGGACGTCGACACGGCGGGCGTCATCACGTCCTTCGCGGTCAAGCAGGAGGCGCCCGCGCTGCCCGAGGGCGCCAAGGGCGAGCCCACCCTGCGCCCGCACCGCATCGCGATCGGCCTCTACGACCTGGACGACGAGTCCGGCAAGCTGCTGCGCACCGACCGCGTCGAACTGGACGTCGACGGCGAACTCACCGCCGTGGAAGCCCTGGTGGGCAAGCACCGCCCCGCGGTGATCCTGCTCAACGACGACGACCTCTCCTACGCGAAGGTCCGCCTGGACTCCGATTCCCTCGCCTTCGTCACGGACCACATCGGCGACTTCGAGGCGTCCCTGCCGAGGGCCCTGTCCTGGGCGTCGGCGTGGGACATGACGCGCGACGCGGAGCTGCCGACGAGGGAGTACCTGAACCTGGTCCTCTCCGGCATCGCCAAGGAGTCCGACATCGGCGTCGTGCAGTCGCTGCACCGCCAGGTGAAGCTGGCGCTCGACCTGTACGCGGCGCCGGAGGGCAGGGACGCGGCGCTGGCCCGCTGGACCGAGGCCACGCTGGCGCACCTGCGGGCGGCCGAGCCGGGCGGCGACCACCAGCTCGCGTGGGCCCGCGCCTTCGCGGCGACGGCCCGCACGGACGAGGAACTGGCCCTCCTGGAAGCCCTGTTGGACGGTTCGGAGTCGATCGAGGGCCTGGCCGTCGACACGGAGCTGCGCTGGGCCTTCGTGGCCCGTCTCGCGGCGACCGGGCGGCTCGACGAGGCGGGCATCGACGCGGAGCTCGCGCGCGACAAGACCGCGGCGGGCGAGCGGCACGCGGCGTACGCGCGGGCGGCGCGGCCCACCGAGGAGGCGAAGGCCGCGGCGTGGGCCTCCGTGGTGGAGTCCGACGCCCTGCCGAACGCCATCCAGGAGGCGGTGATCGGCGGCTTCGTCCAGACCGACCAGCGTGAACTCCTCGCCCCCTACACGGAGAAGTTCTTCGCGTCGGTCAAGGGCGCGTGGGACTCCCGCTCGCACGAGATGGCCCAGCAGATCGCCACGGGCCTGTACCCCGCCCTCCAGGTCTCCCGGGCGACGCTCGACGCGACGGACGCGTGGCTGGCCTCGTCCGACCCGTCGGCGGCACTGCGCCGCCTGATCACGGAGTCCCGCGCGGGCGTCGAAAGGGCCCTGCGGGCGCGGTCCGCGGACGTGTAGCTCTTCCGAACCGGGGGACTGATCGCGCAGTTCCCCGCGCCCCTTGAGGGGCCTGACGTCGTCGCTTGACTGCGGGTCCGCTGTGGCTGGCCGCGCCGTTCCCCGCGCCCCTGACGGGGCGCCCCTGTTAAGGGGCGCGGGGAACTGCGCGATCAGCCACGATGGCCCGCAGCCAAGGGACAAACCGCGGCGGGGCAAGATCCGCGCGGAGCGCGGGGCGGTCGGGCAGGAGGGGGCGCCGGCCGCACAAGCACGGCACAGCACAGCGCAGCGCTATCCCACCCTCGTGGGCACCGCCTCGCGCAAAGACGTGAGGACGCGAGAGACCGCCGCCCCACCCGCCGCCCCGCGGCGCACGGCGGCGACCACATGTCGCCGGGGCCGCTCCGGCCCGAGGTCCCGCATCACGACGCCGTCCCGCCGCACCGCGGCCATGCGGGGGACGAGCGCGACCCCCAGGCCCGCCTCCACCATCGCGAGGATCGCCGTCCAGCCGGAGGCCGAGTGCGCCTGCTCCGGGGTGAAGCCCGCGCCCTCGCACGCCGCCCTGGTGATCTCCGACCAGGGACCGCTCCCGCCGAAGATCCACGGCTCGCCCGCGAGATCGGCGAGCCGGAGTGTGCCGGCCGACGCCAGCGGATGCTCCCCGGGAAGCGCCACGTCCAGCGGATCGGCGAGCAGCGACTCACGGGTGAAGCGCGTGTCCGCGTCGACCCCGGCGGGCGCCTGCGCCGCGAGGGAGAGCGCGATGTCGACCTCGCCCGCCGCGAGCAGCTCGTACGCCTCGGCCGCCTCGGTCTCCCGTACCCGTACGGAGATACCGGGCGCCGCCTCCCGCAGCGCCCGCACCGCGGGGACGACGAGCGCGGGCACGGCGGTGGAGAACGCCCCGACCCGCACCTCGCCCGCCTCCCCGTGCACATAGGCGGCCAACTCCGCGTCGGCCTGCTCCAGTTGGGCGAAGACCGCCTCCGCGTGCCGCAGCACGAGATGCGCCGCGTCGGTGAGCCTGACGCGGCGCCCGTGCGCCTCCAGGAGGGGTACGCCGAGCTGCTTGGCGAGGTTGGACAGCTGCTGGGAGACGGCGGACGGCGTCATCTGGAGGGTGGCGGCGGTCGCCGTGACCGTGCCGCGCTCGCTCAACGTCCGCAGGATCTGCAGCTTCTTGATGTCCCACTCGCTCATGGAGTCAACGTACAGACCCCCGGTGCCCGCCATGTCAGGCGCGGTCCCGGACGCGGACCGAGGGCGATCCGGCGGCCGAGCCGAGGACGACGCCGCCGAGGATGAGCCCCATGCACAGGATCTGGAGCCAGCCCATCGCCTCGCCGAGGAGTGCGAAGGACAGCAGGGCCACGCAGACCGGCTGGAGGTAGTAGACGACTCCGGCGCGGGCCGCGCCGATGAGCGAGATGGCCTTGTTCCAGGCGAAGAAGGCGATCGCGGAGGAGACCACGCCGACGTACAGGAGCGGCGAGACCGTGCCGACGGTCGGTTCGAAGCCGCCCTGGATCGACAAGCTGGCGACGAACACCGGAAGCAGCATCAGCGCGCCGAGCACGAACGTCGAGAAGAGGAAGGGCAGTCCGCCGAGCTCCGCCGGCCTGCGCTTGAGGAGCGCGCTGTAGGAGCCGAAGGAGAACGCGCCCGCGATCACCCACAGATCGCCGACCGCGAAGTCCATGTCGAGAGAGCCCTTGCTGACCAGGAGCAGTACTCCGGCGCAGGCGACGAGCATGCCGGTGACGCGGCGGGCGCCGAGCCGGGTGCCGCCGAGGCGTTCGTAGCCGGCCATCAGGACGGGTGACGCGGCCATGATCATGCCCATGTTCCCCGCGGTGGTCGTCATGCCCGCCTGGTTCACGAGCGTGTTGTAGACCGTGACGCCGAGCAGCGAGGCGAGCAGCAGGAAGCGGATGTGCCGCCGGAGCAGGGCCCGCTGCCGCCAGGTCGCCCGCACCGCGAACGGCGCGACGGCGGCGATCGCGATGATCCAGCGCCAGAACGCGTGCTGGATCGGCGGCACGGTGTCGTGCAGCGCGCGGGAGGTGACGAAGCTGCCCGACCAGACGACGGTGGCGAGGGCGGCGAGCGCGAGGCCGACGCCGAGGGGGCGGGCGACGGCGCCGACGGCCTCGTGGCCGCTCTTCGTGGTGTCGACGGGGGTCCGGTCGGTCCGGTCCAGGACGGTCACGTGGTATCCCTTGCCTCTCTCCCCGTCTCGACGGGGATCTCGGTGCGTTGCGGGACCACCGTGACAGCCTCACACCCATCAGGTCCATCGAATCTTTTCGCCGAGTCTTTGAAGCAGATCCGAACATTCGACGGGGGGTGGCGGGCTCCTCCGGCCCTTAGCCGATCCCCCACTCCGTGAGCGCCGCGCGCACCGACCCCGCGTCCGCGCCCTCGGCGGCCCACGCCACGTATCCGTCCGGCCGGACGAGGAGCGTCGTACGGCGGCCGCTCGCCCAGTGCGCGGCCACCGCGCGGCCCGTCGGCGCCTCCACGCCCTCCGGCGCGACGAGCACGAACCGGCCCTCGCGCAGGGCCTCGTGGAGGCGCCCCTCCTTGAGCGCGACGTCCGGCACCCGGCGCCCGGTCAGCCGGTGGGCGCCGCGCGGCGCCGGATAGGCGACGCCGATGCCGGTGATCCGGCCGACGAACCTGGCGCGCACCGGGCGCACCCGCGCGACGGCGGAGGCCAGCACGGCGCGGGCGGCGCGCACCCAGGGGCGCTTGGCCATCGCGAGCCTGACGAGCCCGCCGCTGGAGCGCAGCACCGCCCTGCCCACCGGGTGCCGCTCGCGCTGATAGCTGTCCAACAGGCCTTGCGGCGCACGGCCGTTGACGGCGGCGATCAGCTTCCAGCTGAGGTTCGCGGCGTCCTGGAGGCCGGTGTTCATGCCCTGGCCGCCGGCCGGCGAGTGGACGTGCGCGGCGTCCCCGGCGAGGAAGACGCGGCCCACGCGGTAGGCGGGCGCCTGCCGTTCGTCGCTGTGGAAGCGGGACAGCCAGCGGGCGTCGTGCATCCCGAAGTCGTCGCCGAGCGCGGCTGTGACGATCTCCTTGACCTCGGCGAGGTCGAGCGGCTCGCTGTCGGAGACGTCGCGGGCGCGGTTCCAGCCGATGACCCGGTGGTAGCCGTCGGCGAAGGGCGCGATGAAGGCGAAGGCGTCGCCGACGCCGTTGACGGCGAGGAAGGTCTCCGGCGGCCGGGTCAGCCTGACGTCGGCGAGGACCAGGGAGCGGATGACGGACCTGCCGGGGAAGGGCAGCCCGACCGCGTGGCGCACACCGCTGTGCAGGCCGTCGGCGCCGACCACGTAGGCCGCGTCGAGCGTGCTCGAACCGCCGTCGGGGCCGCGCACTTCGAGCGTCACCCCGTCGGCGTCCTGGGTGAGCCCGACGACCTCCGTCTCGTACGCGAACCGGACCCCGGCCCCGACCGCCCGCCGCTCGAGGACCCGCTCGACCTCGTACTGCGGCAGGACCAGGACGCACGGGTAGCGGGACGGCAGGTTCGCCAGGTCGAGGGAGAGGCGGCCGAAGAGGAGGAGCCTGTCCAGGGATTCACCCCTGGCCGCCAGCTCGTCGGCGATGCCGCGGGCGTCGAACTGCTCCAGGGTGCGGGCGTGCACCACCAGTGCGCGGGAGAGGTTGCTGATGCCCGGCGCGCGCTTCTCGACGAGCGTGACGGGGACGCCCGCGGCGGCCAGGTCGCCCGCGAGGAGGAGTCCGGTGGGTCCCGCGCCCACGACGACGACGCCGCGGCCTGCCGTGCGATCGGTGGTGCCCGTGGTTCCGGTGGTGCCGTTCATGGCTGCCTCCTGGGGCCCTGTGGCCTGCCGGCCCGATGCCAACAGGTGTTGGTCAACGCTTGTTGGCCAACGTAGAACCGCGGCTATGGACTGTCAACAGCTGTTGGCCTACGTTTGTTGGCATGACAGACACGGCCGCGGAAAGACCGGCATCCCCCCAGGGCGCACGCCGCTCCGACGCCACCCGGGCGGCCATCCTCACCGCGGCCCGCGAGCGGTTCGCCGCCGACGGCTACGAGCGAGCGACGATCCGCGCCATCGCCAGGGACGCCCGGATCGATCCGTCCATGGTGATGCGCTACTACGGCAACAAGGAGGGGCTCTTCGCCGCGGCCACCTCCGTCGACCTGCGGCTGCCGGACTTCTCCGGGGTGCCCCGCGAGGAGGCCGGGCGGGTACTCGTCGCCCACTTCCTGACCTTGTGGGAGGGCGGCGACGAGCTCACCGCCCTGCTCCGCGTCGGGATCACCAACCCAGCGGGCGCCGAGCGCATGCAGGACGTCTTCGCGGCGCAGATCCTGCCGGTCGCGCGGCAGGTCCGCGGTGACGCCGCCGAGGCGCCGGAGCGGGCCGCGCTCTGCGCCTCACAGCTGCTCGGCCTGGCGCTGACGCGTTACGTCCTGCGGTTCCCGCCGTCGGTCGCGCTGACGCGCGAGGAGATCACGGACTGGCTGGCGCCGACGCTCCAGCGCTATCTGACGGCCGCGCGGGCGTGACCGCGCGGCGCGGGCACGGGACGGCCGGACGAGCGCCCGCCGCCGGACGGCACCACGAACGCGTCGAGGGCGCGCCACAGCGACGTACTCACCGCGCGTGGCGGGTACGTCGGTGCGGCGCGCCCTCGACGGAGCGTGCGTATCGGTGGCGTCTGCCCCCGGATCAGCCCTGCTTCTGCTGCTTGCGGGACTTGTCGCCGACCATCACGAGGCCCGCGATCACCAGGAACAGCACGATGGGCGCCACGACATAGAGACCGAGCGTGTCGATGACACTCAGACCGGGACCCGGGTCGTCGCCGTCGTCGCGCGTGAGCGCGAGCGCGGGGGACGACATGAGCAGCATCATCAGCGTCGTGCCGGAGGCCAGGGCGCCGGCGCGCAGAGCGTTCTTCTTGTCCACGGTGCAAACGTAGCGAACTCCTAAACCGGGTGCGCGCCCGGGGGTGCCGTACGGGTCGTCTCGGCACTTCCCACCGCCGTGACGCCGCCCGGCCTGAAGACCGTCATGAAGGCGTGCAGGCGCGGTGAGGCGGCGAGTTCCTCCAGGGTGACGGGGCGTCCGGCGGCGTCGGCGATCGGCAGCCGCCAGTTCGGATACTGGTCCCAGGTGCCCGGCAGGTTCTGCGGGCGGCGGTCGCCGACCGTGTCCGGCAGCCAGATGCCGACCATCCGGGCCGGGGTGGCGAGCAGGAAGCGGTGCACGGCGCGGATCTCGTCCTCCTCGCAGCCCATGCCGCCCGGCAGCATGCCGAGCCTGCCGAGCAGGGCGAGCCACTCGTGCACGTCGGCGGCGGCCTCGGCCCGCTCCACCGCGAGGTCACGGGTCAACAGGCCGAGGTCGTACCGGAGTCGGACGTGCTCGCCGGTGAGCCGCGCGGCCGTCGGGGGCAGGTCGTGCGTGGTGGCCGTGGCCACGCAGTCTGCGCGCCAGGCGTCGGCGGGCAGCGGGCGCCCCGTGCCCGCACCCTTGCCCCCGCCCCCGCCCTCGCCCTCGCCCTCGCCCTCGCCCGCACCCTTGCCCCCGCCCTCGCCCGCCCAGTCACGCTCGAACCAGAGCACGGACGTGCCCAGCACGCCGTGCTCGCGCAGCGTCTCGCGGACGCCGGGCTCGACCGTGCCGAGGTCCTCGCCGATGACGAGGGCATCCGCGCGGTGCGCCTCCAGGGCGAGGACGGCGAGCATCGCCTCCGCGTCGTAGTGCACGTAGGTGCCCTCGGTGGGCTCGCGGCCCTCGGGGATCCACCAGAGCCGGAACAGGCCCATGACGTGGTCGACGCGGAGCGCGCCCGCGTGCCGCAGCAGGCCGCGCAGGAGCGCGCGGTAGGGCGCGTAACCGGACTCGGCGAGGCGGTCCGGGCGCCAGGGCGGCAGGCCCCAGTCCTGGCCGCGCGCGTTGAAGGCGTCGGGCGGGGCGCCCACGCTCATGTGCGGAGCGAAGTGCCGCTGCTGCGCCCAGGCGTCGGCGCCGCCGGGGTGCACGCCGACCGCGAGGTCGTGCACCAGGCCGATGGGCATGCCGGCCTCGCGCGCGGTGCGCTGGGCGGTGGCCAGTTGGGCGTCGGTGAGCCAGGCGAGCCTGCTGTGGAAGTCGATGCGGTCCATCAACTCCCGCCGCGCGCGGGTCGTCTCGGGCGACGCGGGGTCGCGCAGCGCGGCGGGCCAGGAGTGCCGGTCGGGGCCGTGCACCTCGGCGAGCGCGCACCAGGTGGCGTGGTCCTCCAGGGCGGTGCCCTGCTCGGCGAGGTAGGCGTTGTAGGCGGCGCGGCGGCCGGGGCCGAGGGGGACCTCGTGGAGCAGTTCCAGGACTTCGCGCTTGAGGGTCCAGACCGCGTCGCGGTCGATCAACTCGCCCTCGCGCAGCACGGACGCGCGTAATCGCCCGCCCTCGCCGCACAGTTCCTCGGCGCGCTCGCGGGCAGCGCCCCGCAGATGGGCGTACTCGGGCACGTCCTCGACGCGGAGGTGGACGGGGTCGGGGAAGCGGCGGGACGAGGGGCGGTACGGAGAGGGGTCGCTCTGCCCGCCCGGCGGACTCGGCACGGCCGCGTGCAGGGGATTGACCTGGACGAAGCCCGCGTCCAGGGAGTGACCGGCCCAGGCGGCGAACTCGGCCAGGTCACCGAGGTCACCCATGCCCCAGGAGTGCCGGGACAGCAGCGAGTACAGCTGCACGAGGAAGCCGTGCGTACGACCGGGCGGCGCCTTGACGCGGCGGGGCGCGACGACGAGATGCGCCTGCGCGGTCCGCCCGTCAGGACCGAGGGCGACGAGACGGTGCACTCCGGGGGGTAACGCGCCCCCCACCGCACCCGCGGAGCCCGGACCTGCCTCGTCCCCGGACTCCGCTCCCGGGCCCGGCCCGGCCCCCGTCTCCCAGGTGACCGTCCCGCCACTCTCCAGTTCCACCCGCACCCGCGTGCCCCGCGCCAGCCGTGCGAAGGGCGGCGCGTCGGGCGCGGGGGCGTCGGTCCAGATCACCACCGTCGGTGGCAGGAGGCGCGCGGCGAGCTGCGCCTCGCGCTCGGCGAGGGCCGCGCGGGCCGCCTCCGGGGTGCTCGCGTCGACGTCCAGGGCGGCGAGCGCCGCGATCACGGCGGTGTCGGAGGCCGGGACGGTGCGCCCCGGAGAGGGAGAGTAGGAGGTGGCGACGCCATGGGCGGCGGCCAGCCGGGAAAGGGCCATCAGACCCCCATGTAGTCCAGGCCCGAAGCCATGCCGGTGGAGGTCGGCTCGCTGGTCAGCGGCGCGGCGTCGGCGAGGGGCGGCTCGCTGGTCAGCGGCGCGGCGTCGGCGAGCGGGGGCTCGCTGGTGAGCGGCGGCTCCAGGCAGCCGCAGGAGCAGGATCCGTCGAGACCCGAGTCCGGACCGGAGACCTGTTTGGAGAGGGCGGAGAGCAGAAGGTTCGCAGAAGCGGCCACGTGGAGCTCCTTGTCAGGGGGGCAGGTCTCGGCTCCCTACCCAGAGCGCGGGGCCGCAGACGTATCCAGTGGTCCAACGTGACGGTGGTCACATTTGGTTCCCGGTGCGGAAGTTGTTCCCACCCACCCGCTTCCCGCCCGGAAGATCGGCCGCCGCACGCCCCGCGCACCGGGAAGATGTCCACTCCCCGAGAGGGCCGCCAGAAGCCCCGAGGAGCCCCGCAAGGGCCCGCGGAGGGTGGCGCGAGTCGCCCGGGGAGCGCCCCGGGAAACGGGAGCCCCCCACCCCCCCACCAGCCCCCGTTGACACCCCGGCCGCCACAGTGGTGGGCTCATCACCAACCGTGCACACACGCACACGTGACGTCAGGAACCCCTGGCACGACGAGAGGGGCGGACCGTGCAGTTGCGGCGCAGGAAGGGCGCGGCCGCCGTCGCGGTCGCCGTCATCGCGGGCGCGCTCGGCGGCGCCCCCGGCGCCCTCGCGGCCCCGGGCGCCCCCGGGGAACCCGGTACGCCCACCGCGTCCCCCGACTCCCCCGACGAGGGCCGCGCGGACGGCGGACTGCCGCCGGTCTGGCCGCGCCCGCAGTCGATGAGCGCCGCGGGCGGCTCCGTCACCGTGGGCGACGACGTCACCGTCGTCACGGGCGGGGCCACGGACCCGTACGCCCTGGAGGCCCTGCGCACGCTTCTGCGCGGTGCGGGCGCCCGCGGGATCACCGAGGTCCGCGACGGCGCCCCGCTGCCCGCGGACCGCTCCCTGGTCGTGCGCGCGGACGGGGCGGGCGCCGAGGAGGCGCTGCGTTCCCTCGGTGCACGCGCGCGTGGGGACCTGCCGTCGGGCGGGTACCGGCTGGCCGTCGGGCAGGTCGCGGGGCGGGGAACCGTCGCGATGGCCGGGGTCGGCCCTGACGGCCTCTTCCACGCCGTGCAGACCCTGCGGCAGCTGGCGGGGGCGGACGGTCCGGGGGCGCGCACCCTCCCCGGCGTACTGATCCGCGACTGGCCGGGCACGGCCGTGCGCGGCCTGACCGAGGGCTTCTACGGCACCCCCTGGACCCGCGAACAGCGCCTGGACCAGCTCGACTTCATGGGGCGCACGAAGCAGAACCGCTATCTGTACGCCCCCGGCGACGACCTCTACCGCCAGGCCCGCTGGCGCGAGCCCTACCCCGCGGACCAGCGCGCCGACTTCCGCGCCGTCGCCGCGCGCGCGAAGGCCAACCACGTCACGCTGGCCTGGGCCGTCGCGCCCGGCCAGGCGATGTGCATGTCGTCGGGGAAGGACGTCAGGGACCTCACCCGCAAGATCGACGCGATGTGGGCGCTCGGCGTGCGCGCCTTCCAGCTCCAGTTCCAGGACGTCAGCTACAGCGAGTGGCACTGCGCGCAGGACGCGGAGACGTTCGGTTCGGGGCCGCGGGCCGCCGCGAAGGCGCAGGCCGGGGTGGCCAACGCGGTCGCGGCCCACCTCGCCGAGCGCCACCCGGACGCGGGGCCGCTCTCCCTGATGCCGACCGAGTACTTCCAGGACGGCTCGACCGACTACCGCGCGGCGCTCTCGGCGGGCCTGGACCGCCGCGTCGAGGTGGCCTGGACGGGGGTGGGCGTGGTCCCCAAGACCATCACCGGGCGCGAACTCGCGGGCGCCCGCCGGGCGTTCGGCCCGCATCCGCTGGTGACGATGGACAACTACCCCGTCAACGACTTCGCGCAGGACCGTATCTTCCTGGGCCCCTACACCGGCCGTGAGCCCGCCGTGGCCGCCGGCTCCGCCGCGCTCCTCGGCAACGCCATGGAGCAGCCGTCCGCGTCCCGCATCCCCCTGTTCACGGCCGCCGACTACGCCTGGAACCCGCGCGCGTACCGCCCGCACGAGTCCTGGCTCGCCGCGATCGACGACCTCGCGGGCCCCGACGCGCAGGCCAGGGGCGCGCTGCGGGCCCTCGCGGGCAACGACGCGTCCTCGGTGCTCGGCGCCACCGAGTCGGCGTACCTGCGCCCCCTGATGCGCGACTTCTGGGCGGCCCGCGCCGCACAGGACCGGGCCCGCGCCGAGGAGTCGGCCGAGCGGCTGAGCGCCGCCTTCGGCGTGCTCCATCAGGCGCCCGAACGGCTCGCCGACAGCCCCCTCAAGGACGAAGTGCGGCCGTGGATCGAGCAGCTGGCGCGGTACGGCGCGGCGGGCCGGACCGCCGTGGACATGCTGCGCGCCCAGTCGGCGGGCGACGGCGCGGCCGCCTGGCGGGCCGCGCGCTCCCTGACCGGACTGCGGAAGCAACTGCGCGCGAGCCCCGCCACGGTCGGCAAGGGCGTCCTCGACCCGTTCCTCGCGCGGGCCGTGACGTCGTACGAGAGGTGGGCGGGACTCGACGCCGGGCAGGCCGCCGACCGGGCGACGGCGGAGCTGCCGCGCGCCCGCGCCCTGTCCGCCGTCACGGCCCTCACCGACCCCGGCACCCGGGGCGAGCTCCAGGCGCACGTGCCCGGCAGGGGCTGGCGGAGCATCGGCGCCCTGTCGGGGAGCGGCTTCACCGAGGTCGCCCTGGCGGACGTGCGCGCCGACGCGGTCCGCGCGCACCTGGCCACGGGCACCGTCCGCCACCTCGTGCCCTGGTACGCGGACTCCCCCGCGGCCCGGCTGACCCTGACCCGCACCGAGGTCGACGCGGCGATCGGCGGCGGCCCGCGGCGGGTCACCGCCAAGCTGCTCTCGCTGCGCCCCGGCGACGTACGCGGCGAGCTCACCGCTCAGGCGCCCGGGGGCATCGAGGTGCGCACGCCGGGGGTGTCCACGCTGCCGCGCGGCACGGAGGTCGAGGTGCCGCTCGACATCTACGTCCCCGCGGGCACGCGCGCGGGGACGTACGAGGTCCCGGTGCGCTTCGGCGACGAGCACCGCACGGTGGCGGTGCGGGCCTATCCGCGCACGGCGGGACCGGATCTGGCGCGCGGCGCCAAGGCCTCCTCGTCGGGCGACGAGACGAAGGACTTCCCCGCGTCGGCGGCGAACGACGGCGATCCCCGGACGCGCTGGTCGTCCCCCGCCGAGGACGGCGCGTGGTGGCAGGCCGAGTTCGCCGGGCCCGTGCGGCTCGGGCAGGTCGTGCTGCGCTGGCAGGACGCGTACGCGGCGGGTTACCGGGTGCAGACCTCGGCCGACGGCAGGACCTGGCGGACGGCCGCGACCGTGAAGGACGGCAGGGGCGGCCGCGAGGCGGTCCGCATGGACGCCCGTGACACGCGCTTCGTGCGGGTGCAGGGCGACGAACGGGCTACGCGTTTCGGCTACTCGCTCTGGTCCGTGGCGGCGTACGCGGTCGCAGAAGACTGACGACCGCGCGCTCCCGCACGTCTCGCAGGCGCCGCACGCCCCGCCCCCGGGCCGTGCGCCCCCTGTGCCGCTCCCTGTGCCGCTCCCCCCGGGACGACGAAGGCCCGGATCGAGTTCTAGGCAGAAATGCCGTCGATCCGGGCCATCGCGTCCTCCGCGCCGAACGGCTGCAAGTAGGGCAGCCAGCGCGGATCCCTATGTCCGGTCCCGATGATGCGCCACGCGAGGCCCGAGGGCGGCGCGGGCTTGTGCCGCAGCCGCCAGCCCAGCTCCATGAGGTGCCGGTCGGCCTTGACGTGGTTGCAGCGGCGGCAGGAAGCCACCACGTTGTCCCAGGCGTGCTGGCCGCCTCGGCTCTTCGGAATGACGTGGTCGACGCTGGTTGCGACGCCACCGCAGTACATGCACCGACCGCCGTCGCGGGCGAAGAGCGCCCGCCTGGTCAGAGGAACGGGCCCCCGGTAGGGGACCCGCACGAACCGCTTGAGGCGGACCACGCTGGGTGCGGGGACGGTGCGCGTTGCGCTGTGCATGAAGGCGCCGGATTCCTCGAGGCAGAGAGCCTTGTTCTCCAGGACGAGGACGAGCGCGCGGCGGAGCGGTACGACGCCGAGTGGCTCGTACGACGCGTTGAGGACCAAGACATGCGGCACGGCGGATGCCTCCTTGTACGCCGGCGGCGCGTGGCTCGCGCCGGGACGATCTGTTGCCAGTCTCCCCTCATGCCTGGTCGTGGCGCCACCATGTGCCGGTAACGGCCTTGAAGTGTTTTCGACCACAGCGGCGACGGGCGGCAGGACGTCACCCGGTTCTTCCCCAGGTGAGCACCGTCTCTCCCTCGAACATGACAACGATCCACACACAATGCCCCGTTAGTGTGGTGGGCCTGCCCGGGGCATCTTCTGGGCAGGCCGCGATACCTGGAGGTACCTGCCGTGCTCTTGTCCGTCCTGTCGGCAGCCGGAACGGACCCGGACGACAAGTCGACGTCGAAGCCGCCCACGTTCGAGGACGCCCAGGAAAGCGCCACGAACGCGGCCAGCTGGGTGGAGCAGAACTGGTCCACCTGGCTCGGTATCGGCCTGCGCATCGTGCTGATCGTCGCGATAGCGGTCGTCCTGCGCGTCATCGTCCGCCGTGCCATCACCAAGCTGATAGACCGCATGAACCGCACGGCCCAGGCCGTGGACGGCACCGCGCTTGGCGGTCTCCTCGTCAACGTGGAGCGCCGCCGCCAGCGCTCCCAGGCCATCGGTTCCGTGCTGCGCTCGGTCGCCTCGTTCCTGATCCTGGGCACCGCCGCGCTCATGATCCTCGGCACGTTCGAGATCAATCTGGCCCCGCTGCTCGCCTCCGCCGGTGTGGCGGGCGTCGCGATCGGCTTCGGCGCGCGCAACCTCGTCACGGACTTCCTCTCCGGAGTCTTCATGATCCTTGAGGACCAGTACGGCGTCGGCGACTCCATCGACGCGGGCGTCGCCTCCGGTGAGGTGATAGAGGTCGGCCTGCGCGTCACGAAGCTGCGCGGTGACAACGGCGAGATCTGGTACGTCCGCAACGGCGAGGTCAAGCGCATCGGCAACCTCTCCCAGGGCTGGTCCACGGCCGGCGTCGACGTCACGGTCCGCCCGGACGAGGACCTGGACAAGGTCAAGGAGACCCTCACCGCGGTCGGCGAGACCATGGCCAAGGACGAGCCGTGGAACGAGCGCCTGTGGGGCCCGGTGGAGATCCTCGGCCTGGACAGCGTCCTGCTCGACTCGATGGTGGTCCGGGTCTCCGCGAAGACCATGCCGGGCAAGTCCCTGGGCGTGGAGCGCGAGCTGCGCTGGCGGATCAAGCACGCGTTCGACGAGGCGGGCATCCGCATCGTCGGCGGCCTGCCGCTGACCGCGGAGGAGGCGGCGGCCGACCCCTCGGCAGGCATGGCGGCCCCCTCGGCGTACGCCTCGGCGACGTCCCCGCAGTCCCTGGCGGCGTCGCCGATACCGCCGCCGAACCTGGCGAAGTAGAGGTCGCGCTCGTCCTCTCAGCCCTAGGTTGCCTAGGTGCCTACGTGCCTACGTGAAGGGGGCGCCCGGAGAATTCCTCCGGGCGCCCCCTTCACGTAGGTCTGTCATCGGTCAGGCAACTGAGTTCGAATTCTCCTCGCGATGTGCGGCACGCACGATGTCACCGGCTTCACGTACCGCCCGGTCGCGCTCCTCGGAGCCGCCCCTTCGTGTCCATCACCAGATCGCACGCGACGCCCCGAGTCGCACGGCCGACCGGGACGTCCCACTCCGCCCACACCGTCTTCCCGACGGCGCACGGCTCGCGGCGCCACCGGTCGGCCAGCGCGCCCACCAGGAGCAGCCCGCGCCCGAACTGGTCCCCGGCCTCGGCCACGCGCGGCTCCGGCAGGCGCTCGCCGCGCGGGTCGGTGACCTCGACGCGGAGGGTGTCGGTGGCGAGGGCGATCCGTACGCGGATGAGCCGGTCGCGGAGGCTGCCGTGGAGGAGGGCGTTGGTCATCAGCTCGGATACGACGAGGGCGACGTCACCGGCGAGGGCGGCGTACCCCCACTCCGTGACGAGTCGGGCGGCCCTGCGGCGGGCGAGACCGACGCTGCGGGCGTGCGGGATGTAGTCGAGACGGTCCTCCTGGAGTACGGCTGACTGGGGCGCCGGGTCCGAGCGAGCTGGTTCGGCCATGGTGACGCGCACCTCCTTGTGCGGTCGGGGGCGACGGTGGCTCTGCCGTTCCTTGCGGGTCCCTGGCCGGGGGCAGGACGGTGCACTTCCGCCAAGTGGCGCCGCTGGGTTAGCGGTTGAGCACTGAACGTAGCGCCTATCTCGTCTCGGGCTCAAGTAGCTCGGAGACAATTGTCTCCTACGAGTGAACGCTGTCGACCGGCCCTCGCCGACGAGGCGACAATGACGCGGTGAACCGATCAGCGAACCTCGGCAACCGGGCGTCAACTGTCCTGGGGCGCAAGCTCGGCGGCGAACTTCTGCGACTGCGCGACGCCTCCGGGAAGACCCAGCACCAAGCCGCTCAGACCATCAGTGCGACCAACTCGAAGATCGTGAAGATGGAACAGGGCTGGGTGCCCATGCGGGACCCGGACATCCGAGTGCTGTGCGAGTTCTACGAGGTGCGGGACCTCAAGTCCGTTTCCCGGCTCCTGGAGTTGGCACGACTCGACCGGGAGCGCCGCAAGGCCAAGGGGTGGTGGCAGCACGCGCCCCAGGCGGGGGCGATGGCCGAGTACATCGCGATGGAGGACGTCGCGACCGGCGTACGAACGTGGCAACAGGCCCTGGTGCCAGGGCTGCTGCAAACGCCCGAGTACACAAGGGCACTCGCCGTGAGCGAAGGTCTGTGGGAGGACCCGGACGAGATCGAGGGCATCGTCGATGTACGTATGAAGCGTCAGGCCCGCTTGTCAGGGCCGGAGCCGCTCCAGTTCTACGCGGTGATCGGGGAGTCCGCGCTTCGACAGCAGGTCGGCGGCCCCGACGTCATGCGGGCGCAGTTGCAGCACCTGCTGGCCGCGTCCCAACTCCCCAACGTCCACGTCCAAGTGCTGCCGTTCCGCGCGGGCAGTCACGCGTGTATCGCGGGGTCCTTCAACATCGTCTCCTTCGCCGAGACGGAGGCGATGGATGTCGTCCACGTCGACAGCATCGCGGCTACCGTGTGGATCGAGAACGACGCCGAGAGCGCCATGTACAGGACGTTCTTCGAACGCACGGCACGCCTGAGCCTGGCCCCGCGGGACTCACTCACCCTGATCGAGACCATCAGCGAGGACATGCACCGATGAACAGCTTCGACTTCATGAAGTCCAGCCACAGCACAGCGAGCGGCGAGTGCGTCGAAGTAGCGGTCAACGTTCCCGGAACCGTCGCCGTACGCGACTCCAAGGATCCCGACCCCGACGCCCCGATACTCAGCCTGACCCCGGCGGCTTGGACACGCTTCACGGGGTCACTGCGCTGAAGCCGGTCCGGACGACGCTGGCGTAGTCGCTGACAGCACGCCGAGAAGGACCGCTGCCCCTGGTGCGTCGCGCCGGGGGCGAACTCGCGGCAGACGGCACCACCCCGTCAGAGGATCTGCGACGCCGCCATCGCCAGGAATCCCTCAAGAGCCAGGCGTGCGGCCCGGCCACGCTCCGCGCGGTCTTGCTCGCTCATCGCCAGATGGACATCGGTCGCGGCGTCGAGGGCGTCCTGAGCCACCTGCCCCAGGGCCGCGTCACCGCAGACCAGACGCACGCGGCACACGGCCGCGGTGGCGTCGGCCCGCCGCTGATAGGACTCTTCGCGCGCCCTGACGACATCGACACCGTCGGGATCGTCCTGCTCCAAGTGCCAGCGGTCGTTCTGGCTCCGCCGAAAGTCCGTGAGGCTGGCGATCAGCATGGTGTAGGCGGCGGCCTTCTCCTGCCACAACTGCTGGCCGCGTGCGAACCGCTCACTCTGTCGAACGAGATGCCGCTGGAAAAGGAATGTCAGAGTGGCACCAGCGAGAGTGCCGACCACCGCGACGAGGCTCGTGAAGACGGGATTCATGCGCGCAGCTTCCTGCCTGCGGCCGCCGAGCGGAACGGCTCGCCGACCCGCACCCGACAGCGAAGGCGCTCCCGTGGGCCGGGCTCCGACCGTGACAGCGGCACACGATGGACCGGCCCGCACCCGGCGAACACAAGGGGATGACCCGAGCAGCGAAGCCCGCCACCTCCCCCCCCCTGGGCGGCCCTGTCTACTCCAACCTGCGGTGCGGGGCGGGAGTCAAGGGTGGAGCGCGCGCAATCGGCGCAGCCGACGCGACGCAGGGGCGCCCCTTGCTCCCGCCCCGGAACCGCCACGCTCCGAGAAACCGGGCGGCCCCATCGACCCGACCTCCCAGCTTGCCCCAACTCCCTTCCCCCACAACGAAAAGCCGGTCACTGGGCGACGGCATGACGCCAAGCGGAGGGAGAGGGAGGAGCAACCCTCACCTTGGACCCGCACCCGGGCCAGCCCCGGTGGGCCTGACGCAGCCGGGGCGAGCGGCCATACATGGAGGGGCGGGTGGGTGGGATGGGGCACCGGCACGGCCGGGCCGAGGGAGGCGGGGCGCGGTCCGACGCGGCGGGAGTCATCGGGCCGGGTGAGGCACGGGACCGGGGCGGGTCGGCGGCGTGTGGCACGCGCCGCCGTGGGTCGGTCACGCGGGATGACGTATCGACGAGTGCATGTCAGCACGCGGGGTCAAGATCTGCCGCGTTACGGAACTGTCCCAGGGACCCGTGAAGGAGAAGACGTGCCGAGCGACGACCGGAACCACCACCCCGCCCCACAGGACAACCGCTCCAGAGCAGCGCAGCGAACCCACGTTCGAGCCCCATTTCCCGCGCCCAACAGCGAAAGGAGAGGGATCCGGCAGGGACACCTCACGCGCCGACCCCACCCACCGGACCGCGCGCTCCGGCCACACCACGCCTGTAACAGGAATGTCTTAGGGGCAAGTTGAGCGGAACGGTTCGCCGGTCCCGATGCCTCCTGGTGGTCAGAAACGCTCGCTCGTACCGACCGGTGCCGAGCAGCCCGGCACCACCAACCGACCCTGAGGACAAGACGATGCGCGTTCGCAAGCTCACCACCTTCGCCGCCCTGGCCGTCGCCGCGAGCCTCTCGCTCACGGCCTGCAACGGCGACGACGTCGCGAGCGGCGACTCGTCCTCCGCCTCCTCCACGGGCGGCGGTTCGGACCAGAGCGGCGGCGACCAGGGCAGCGGCGGCAGCGACTCCGCGGGCAAGAGCTCGGGCGGCCAGGAGGCGAGCACCGGTTCCGGCTCGAACGGCGGCGGTGGTGCCGGCGGCACGGGCAAGTGCCGCACCGACGCCCTGGACATCTCCGCATCGGACTCCACCATCGACGGCGACCCCGAGGGCTCGGTCACGGTCGAGATGAAGAACGGCGGCGACGACTGCGTGCTGTCCGGCTTCGCGGGCGTCGACCTCAAGACCAGCGAGGGCTCGCTCTCCGCCCAGCGCAAGGGCCAGCCCGCCGAGCGGACCGTCCTCAAGTCGGGCAAGTCCACGTTCTTCTACGTCAGTTACCCGATGAACGACTCCGGCGGCTCCGGCGTCAAGGTGACGGGGCTCGTGGTGACTCCGCCCGGCGAGACCAAGTCCTTCTCCACCGAGTGGCCCGGTGCCGCCACCCTCCCCGTCACCGACGGCTCCGGCTCCCCCGTCAACGTCGGCCCCATCGGCAGCGCGGGCCAGGGCGGCGCACAGTAGCCCCCACCCCCCCTGCCCGCGCCCGCGAATACGCCCGCGCCCGACCGGACCCGGTCCCGGTCAGTCGCGGGCGTAGTAGTACCCGTCCCCGTGCGAGGGGCCCACGTTGTGCTGGATGCCGCTGCCGTTGACGGTGAAGTACGAGGGGTCGAGCGTCGGGTAGCACATGGGCGGGCGGCTGCCGACGAACGTCGCCGTGCCGACGTTGATCCGGCTCCCCTGGCTCCCTGACGACGTCACCTTCGCCGCGTACGTGCACGACGCCTGCTTCTCCATGGTCAGCCGGACCGCGCCGCTCCGGGAGATCGTCACCGTGTCGGGCTGCCCGAGGTTGAAGTCGCCGCTGAACTTCCAGGTCCCGGCGAAGAACGTGGGCACGGAGCCGCCGCCCCCACCGCCGCCCCCGTTGCCGGAGCCCGCCGAGCCGCCGTCCCCGGAGCCAGAGCCGGAGCCGGAGCCGTCGCCGGGCGAGGTGCCGCCACCCGCCGACGAGCCCGAGCCGCCGTCCTTGGAACCGTCCGCGTCCCCGGAGCCCTCGCCGCCGTCGCCCTTCCCGTCGGCGCCGTCCGCCCCGTCCTTGCCGTCCTTGCCGCCCTCGCCCTTCCCGCCGTCCTTGTCCTTCTTGTCCTTGTCGTCGTCCTTCCCCTTGTCGCCGTCCTTGCCCTTGGACTTGCCGCCCTTGGACGGTGAGCCCTCCGGCGAAGGTGACGCGTGGGGACCCGGCGTCACCGGGGCGCTGCTGGACGGCGGCGACGCGCTGTCCCCGCCGTCACCGCCGAACGGCTGGAGGATGGCGACCGTGCCACCGCCGACGGAGAGCACGGCCACGACCGGCAGCGCGATCACCAGGGGACGGCGGCGCCGCGTCCGCTCGCCCTCCCGGGTGGCGGCGCCCGCCGATGGCCCGTCCGTCACCGCCGCCACCTCGCCGGGCGCTCCCGCACGCAGCCGTGCCGTCTCCCTGTCGACCGCTCCTGCCCCCTCGGCTGCGACCGGCGCCGCCTCGCGCACCGGCGCCGACGCCTCCGCGTCCAGGAGCCGCGCCGCCTGCTGGGCGAGACGCGTGACGACGTCGGCGGGCAGCCACGACGCCGGGCCCGGCGCCGGACGCGTCGCCGCCAGCGACGCCAACAGCTCGTCCAGGCCCGCCCGTTCGGCCACGTCCTTGGCGAGGCAGCGGCCGATGAGCGCCCGGAGCCCGTCGTCGGCCACCGCGCCGAGGTCCGGTTCGGCCTCGACGATCTGGTACATGACGGCGTGCTGGTTGCTGGCCCCGCGCCCGAAGGGCAGCGCGCCCGTCGCGGCGTACGTCAGCACGCAGCCGAGCGTGAACACATCGCTCTCGGGACCCGCGCTCTGGCCGCGGATCTGCTCGGGCGCCATGAAGCCGGGCGAGCCGATGACCATGCCGGTGCTGGTGAGGAGCGACTCGACGGAGGTCTGTATCGCGCGGGCGATGCCGAAGTCGATGACGCGGGGGCCCTCGACGGTGAGCATCACGTTGGACGGCTTGAGGTCGCGGTGGACGATGCCCGCCGAGTGGATGTCCTTGAGCGCGTGCAGCAGTCCGTCGGCGAGCGCGAGGACGGAAGGCGCGGGCAACGGGCCGTGGCCGCGTACGACTTGTTCCAGGGAGAGCCCGGGGACGTACCCCGTCGCGACCCAGGGCAGGGCGGCGTCCGGGTCCGCTTCGAGCACGGGCGCGGTGTAGCGCTCGCCGACCCGCCGCGCCGCGTCGATCTCGCGCCGGAACCGGGCCCTGAACTGGACGTCCGAGACGTGTTCCTCGTGGACGACCTTCACCGCGACGGTGCGGCCGCTCTCGGAGCGGGCGAGGTAGACCCGCCCCATGCCGCCCGCGCCGAGCCTGCCGAGCAGCAGATAGGGACCGATCCTGGCGGGGTCGGCGGCGATCAGCGGCGCGACGCCCCCGTCGACGCTCTCGTCCGGGCCCTCGGCGCCCTCCGCACCGTCCGCACCGGCCCCGTCGGTCTCACTGGTCATGGTGGTCTGGTCCCCCGGTCGTCCCGCTGGTCAATCGAACAGACGTGAGGATAAGTGGTGCCGATCTCTCCCCGGAAGCTCGGGACGCGCGGGAGGGCGGGGACGGTTCTGCCCAACTGGGCCGCGCGGGGCCGGAGTTGCGGGATGGCCGAAAACGAGCGGTGCGGGACGGCCGGGAGCACGCCCTGGACGGCCCGCCCTCACGAACACGACCCAAGTGCACCCCTTGCAACGCCCCACCCCCGCAGGTAACGACTTGGTTGCCGGGGATGCGCCCTCTATTGACGCCTCATTCACGCCAGCCGTACGGTCCTCACGAATTGGAAAGTTTCCTAACAGTCATGGTCGGCCCGGCGCCGGCGAGCGGCCCAGAGGCGGGCGGAAGGCAGGTGTCGTCATGGCAGCAGCGGGCAGCACACCGGGAACCCCGGGCACCCCGCGCGTCCTGCGCGCCATGAACGACCGCGCCGTACTCGACCTGCTCGTCCTGCACGGCCCCCTCACCCGTACCCGCATCGGCGAGCTGACCGGCCTCTCCAAGCCGACCACCTCGCAGCTGCTCGGGCGCCTCGAAGCCGCCGGGCTCGTGCACACCACCGGCAGCCTCAGCGGCCGCCCGGGGCCCAACGCCCTGCTGTACGAGATCGACCCCGGCGCCGGACACGTCGCCGCGCTCTCCGCCGACCCGAACGGCATCACCGCGCTGGTCGCCGACATCACCGGCACCGTCATCGGCCAGGCCCGCGTCGAGGCCGAAGCCGTCGCCGAGGACGTCCGCCACCGCACCGCCCAGCTGGTCGCGGAGGCCGTCGACGGCGCGCTGCGGCAGGCCGGGCTCGGCCACGAGGACCTGCGGGCCGCGGTGATCGGCACCCCCGGCGCGATCGACCCGCACACCGGCCAGCTGCGCTACGCACCGCACCTGCCGGGCTGGCACTCGCGGACGCTGCGCGACGACCTCGCCGCCGTCCTCGGGACCCCCGTCGACATCGAGAACGACGTGAACCTGGCGGCCGTCGCCGAGCAGTACGAGGGCGCCGCGCAGGACTTCGACAACTACGTACTCACCTGGCTCGACGAGGGCGTCGGCGCCGCCATCGTGCTCGGCGGCACCCTGCTGCGCGGCGCCACCGGCGGCGCGGGCGAGATCGGCTACATGCCGCTGCCCGGCGCCCCGCTGGTGCACGGCGGTTCGGCGGGCGGCGGCTCGGCGAACGGCGGCGGTGACGGCGGCTTCGAGAGCCTCGTCTCCGCGTACGTCGTGCGCGAACTCACCGGCGGCGGCGCCACGCTGGCCCAGGTGATGGCCGACGACGCCGCGCTCGGCGAGGTGGCGCGGCGCATCGCCACCGGCATCGCCGCGGTCGTCGCCGTCGTCGACCCCGAACTCGTCGTGCTCTCCGGCTCGGTGGCCCAGGCGGGCGGCGACAGACTCCGCGTACGGGTCGAGGAGGAGCTCACCGGGCTCGCGCTGCCCCGTCCGCAGATCCGCATCAGCGAGCTCGACGGCGACCCGATCCTCACCGGCGCCCTGCGCTCGGCCCTCACCCAGGCCCGTGACCAGGTCTTCGACACGGCCTGACCACCCCGCACCTCTCCAGCCAGCTCATCTCCCCTCCCCCGTAAAGGAAGTCCGCCATGCCGCGATGGCGCATACCCACCTGCGCGTCCGCGGCGCTCGCCGCAGCCGGTCTGTTGCTCTCCGGCTGCGCCAACCCGAGCGTCGGCAGCGCGAACGACGATCCGACCAAGCCGGTCACCCTGAAGTTCTGGCACGGCTGGTCGACGCCCGGCGAGGTCAAGGCCGTCAACGACAGCATCGACCGGTTCGAGAAGCTGCACCCGAACATCAAGGTGAAGGCCACCGGGAACGTCTCCGACGAGACCGTCAACCAGGCCCTGCGGGCGGGCGGCGGCAAGGCCCCGGACGTGGTGTCCTCCTTCACCACCAACAACGTGGGCCAGTACTGCGACTCCGGGATGTGGGCGGACCTCGATCCGTTCATGAAGAAGACCGGCATGGACAAGACGAAGGTCTTCCCCAAGACGCTGCTCGACTACACGAGTTACCGCGGCAGCCAGTGCGCGCTGCCGCTGCTCGCGGACGCCTACGGCATGTACTACAACAAGGACGCCTTCGACGAGGCGGGCATCGAGCGCCCGCCGCGCACGATGTCCGAGTTCAGGAAGGCCGCCAAGAAGCTGACCGTGCGCAGCGGCAAGGACTCGTACAAGCGGGTCGGGTTCATGCCCAACTTCCGCTTCTACCAGAACAGTCCTGACCGGCTCTTCGCGCAGTGGGGCCCCCAGTACTTCGACGCCAAGGGCGACGCGCGGCTCGCCGACGAGCCCTCGACGTACGAGTTCTTCAAGACCGCCCGTCAACTCGCCGCGGAGCAGGGCGGGTTCGACGACCTGGAGAAGTTCCGGCTGTCCTTCGGCGACGAGATGTCCAGCCAGAACGCCTTCCTCACCCAGAAGGTCGCCATGCACCTGGACGGCGAATGGCGCGGCCTGATGCTGGACGAGGCGAAGGCCAAGTTCAAGTGGGACGTGGCGCCGCTGCCCGTCCCCGACGACCAGGCCGACACCTACGGGCGGGGCTTCATCACCGGCACCGTCGCCGGCATCGCGCACAGCAGCAAGCACCAGAACGCCGCCTGGGAGCTGGTGCGGTTCCTGACCGCGGACACCGACCAGGTCGTGCACTTCGCGAACGACATCCACAACGTGCCCTCCACCTACGCGGCGCTCAAGTCGCCCGAGCTGGACGCCGATCCGACCTTCCGGACCTTCTTCGACATCCTGGAGAACAAGCACAGCAAGGCCCTGCCGCCCTCCGTCAACGGCGGCGCCTACGTCGTCTCGCTGGGCGACTTCTCGTACTCCGTCGAGTCCGGGCGCGTGGGTGATCTGCGCAAGGGCCTGAAGAAGCTCGACGACCAGATCGACGCCGACACCCTCCAGTCGAAGAGCTGAGGACCCGAGCCATGGCACTGCAACTCTCCAACCCGGCGCGCCGCAGGCTGCGCACGCTCGGCTTCCTCTCCCCCTGGCTGGTCGGCTTCAGCGTCTTCTTCGCGTATCCGCTGATCGCCACCGTCTACTTCTCGTTCATGCACTACAACCAGATCAAGGAGCCCACCTTCGTGGGCCTCAGGAACTGGAAGTACGTCTTCGAGCAGATGCCGCTGTTCGGCCCCGCCCTGTGGAACACCCTCTGGCTGGTCGTGATCATGGTGGCCGTGCGGGTGGTCTTCGGGCTCTCGCTCGGGCTGCTCATCACGAAGATCAAGACGGGCGCCGGGTTCTTCCGCACCGCCTTCTACATCCCCTACCTCGCCCCGCCGGTCGCGGCCACCGTCGCCTTCGTCTTCCTGCTCAACCCCGGCACGGGCCCGGTCAACGAGATCCTCGGCTCGATCGGGATCTCCGGGCCCAACTGGTTCAACGACCCGGACACCGCCAAGCCCTCGCTGGTGCTGCTCTCCCTGTGGGGCATCGGCGACCTGATGGTGATCTTCATGGCCGCGCTGCTCGACGTGCCGAAGGAGCAGTACGAGGCCGCCGACCTGGACGGCGCGGGCGCGTTCGCCAAGTTCCGTTACGTCACCTGGCCCTCGATCATCCCGATCGTGATGTTCGCGGTGGTCACGGGCGTCGTGCAGACCATGCAGTACTACACACAGGCACTGGTCGCGGGGAAGGTCGCCTCCGGCGTCAACATCGGCCCCGGCTCGGTGATCCAGCCCGGCTACCCGGACCACTCGACCCTCACGGTCCCCCAGCTCGTCTACCAGATGGGCTTCCAGAACTTCAACACCGGGGCGGCGTGCGTGCTCTCGCTCGTGCTCTTCGCCATCGCCATGGCCGTGACCATGCTCCTGATGCGCAAGCGCTCCGGACTGCTCGCGGCGGAGGACTGAGGAAACCGATGACTTCCACGACACTCAGCGCGCCCGCCGCGACGCCCGAACGCACCGCCCCCGCCCGGGGTCCCGCCGCCGCCCGCGCCCGCCGCAAGCGGATCCTGCACTGGATCGCCGTGCACAGCGTCGCGATCGCCGTCGCGCTGCTCTTCGTCCTGCCGTTCGTCTTCGTCTTCCTGACGTCGGTGATGAGCGACTCGCAGGCGATGAGCGGCGACCTGTGGCCCGACTCCTGGCACTGGTCCAACTACAAGCAGGTCTTCGAGACGCCGGGCTTCCTCGACTGGTGGCGCAACTCGCTGATGTACGCGGGCCTCGGCACCCTCTTCACCGTCTGCTCGGCGATCCCCGTGGCGTACGCGCTCGCCAAGTTCCGCTTCCGCGGCCGGCGCACCGCGATGCTGCTCGTCATCTCCACGATGATGCTGCCGCCGCAGGTCATCGTGATCCCGATGTACCTGGTGTGGGCCCAGCAGTTCCACCTGTCGGGCACGCTGTGGCCGCTGATCATCCCGATGGCGTTCGGCGACGCCTACTCGATCTTCCTGCTCAGGCAGTTCCTCCTGACCATCCCCAAGGAGTACATCGAGTCGGCGAAGGTCGACGGCTGCGGCGAGTTCCGCACCATGGTCAAGATCGTCGTGCCGATGGCAAAGCCCGGCATCGCCGCCATCGCGCTCTTCCAGTTCTTCTACTGCTGGAACGACTACTTCGGCCCGCAGATCTACGCGGCGCAGAACCCCGGCGCCTGGACGCTGAGTTACGGCCTGGAGTCGTTCAAGAGCGCGCACGCCGTCAACTGGAACATGACCATGGCCGCGACGCTGCTCGTCATGGCCCCCGTCATCATCATCTTCTTCTTCGCACAAAAGGCCTTCGTCGAAGGCGTCACCCTCACCGGAGTAAAGGGCTGAGAACCGATATGAAGCTCGCAGTGGTCGGCGGAGGGTCGACCTACACACCCGAACTCATCGACGGATTCGCGCGGTTGAGGGACACCCTGCCGATCGAGGAGCTGGTCCTCGTGGACCCGGCCGCCGATCGCCTGGAGCTGGTGGGCGGCCTCGCGCGGCGCATCTTCGCCAAGCAGGGCCACCCCGGCCGCATCGTCACCACGTCCGACGTGGACGCGGGCGTCGCGGACGCCGACGCCGTCCTGCTCCAGCTGCGCGTCGGCGGACAGGCGGCCAGGCAGCAGGACGAGACGTGGCCGCTGGAGTGCGGCTGCGTCGGCCAGGAGACCACCGGCGCGGGCGGCCTCGCCAAGGCCCTGCGCACCGTGCCCGTCGTCCTGGACATCGCCGAGCGCGTGCGCCGCACCAACCCGAACGCCTGGATCATCGACTTCACCAACCCGGTGGGCATCGTCACCCGGGCGCTGCTCCAGGCGGGCCACAAGGCCGTCGGCCTGTGCAACGTGGCGATCGGATTCCAGCGCAAGTTCGCCAAGCTGCTCGACGTCACACCCGGCGAGGTGCACCTCGACCACGTGGGGCTCAACCACCTCACCTGGGAGACGGGCGTACGCCTCGGCGGCCCCGGCGGCGAGGACGTCCTGCCCAAGCTGCTCGCCGAGCACGGCGACGCGGTCGCCGAGGACCTGCGCATGCCGCGCGCGATCGTCGACCGGCTCGGCGTCGTGCCCTCGTACTACCTGCGCTATTTCTACCAGCACGACGCGGTGGTCGAAGAGCTGCGGACCAAGCCCTCGCGCGCGGCCGAAGTGGCCGCGATGGAAGCCGAGTTGCTGACGATGTACGGCGACCCGACGCTCGACGAGAAGCCGGAGCTGCTCGCCAAGCGCGGCGGCGCCTTCTACTCGGAGGCGGCCGTGGACCTGGCCGCCTCGCTGCTCGGCAACGGCGGCAGCCCCTATCAGGTGGTCAACACCCTGAACAACGGCACGCTGCCGTTCCTGCCGGACGACGCGGTCATCGAGGTGCAGGCCACCGTCGACGGCTCGGGCGCCAAGCCCCTCGCCGTACCGAAGCTCGACCCGCTGTACGCCGGGCTCATCTCCCACGTCACCGGCTACGAGGACCTGGCGCTCCAGGCCGCGCTGCACGGCGGCCGCGAGCGCGTCTTCAAGGCGCTGCTCGCCCATCCGCTGGTGGGTCAGTACGCGTACGCCGAGCAGCTCACCGACAGCCTCGTCGCGCACAACCGGGAGCACCTGGCGTGGGCGTAGGCACGAGCGTGCTCGCGATCGACGCGGGCAACAGCAAGACCGACGTCGCGGTGGTCGCGGCCGACGGACGGGTCGTCGGCGCGGCGCGCGGCGGCGGGTTCCAGCCGCCGCGGATCGGCGTCGAACCGGCGGTGGACATCCTCGCGGACGCGGTGACGCGGGCGTTCGCACAGGCGGGTGTGGCCTCCGTGGGCCACGTCTCTGCCTGCCTGGCCAACGCCGATCTGCCCGTCGAGGAGGAGGAGTTGGCGGCCGCGCTGGTGCGGCGCGCCTGGGGCCCGCGGGTCGAGGTGCGCAACGACACCTTCGCCATCCTGCGCGCCGGGCTCCTGGAGGACGCCGAACCGCGCGGCGTGGCCGTGGTGTGCGGCGCGGGCATCAACTGCGTGGGCATGCTGCCCGACGGGCGCACCGCCCGCTTCCCCGCCATCGGCCGGATCTCCGGCGACTGGGGCGGGGGCGGCGGACTCGCCGAGGAGGCCCTCTGGTTCGCGGCGCGCGCCGAGGACGGGCGCGGCGAGCCGACCGCGCTGCGCGAGCGACTGCCCGCGCACTTCGGCCTCGCGTCCATGTACGCGCTGATCGAGGCGCTGCACCTGGGCCGCATCGCGCCCGCGCGCAGGCACGAGTTGACGCCGGTGCTCTTCGCCACCGCGACGGCGGGCGACATCGTGGCGCGCTCCGTGGTGGACCGGATGGCCGACGAGGTCGTGGCCATGTCGACCGTCGCGCTCGGCCGTCTCGACCTGCTCGACGAGGAGGCCCCGGTGCTGCTCGGCGGCAGCGTCCTGGCCGCACGGCACCCGCAACTCGACGACAGGGTCAGGGCGTTGCTCGCAGAGCGCGCGCCGAAGGCGGTGCCGCGAGTGGTCGTGGCGCGGCCCGTCCTCGGGGCGGCGCTGCTCGGCCTCGACCAGGTCGGCGCGCCGACCGAGGTGCACGCGCGCGTGCGTGCGCACTATGAAGGCGGCGCGAACCGTAACTGACCGGCTGCCCGCCCGCGCCGTGCGCGCGGGCGGGAACCGAACCCCCCTCAATCTCGTGTTCAAGGGCAGGGATCCGAACAAGATCGAGTCAAGGCCTGTGCGGATGTCAGTCCCTGCGGCAATACTTGCGGCCGTGCCCCTCTTCCCGCGCCGACCGCGCGGGCGGGGTGCGACTGTCCGATGACCGAGGGGGAGGTCGAGGTCGAGGTGACACATCCGCCGAACGGCAGCGCCGTGCCGCCGGGCCCACCGGGGCTGCCGCCCACCGCGCCCGCGCCCGTGCTGCCCGCCGTCCCGCCGCAGGCGCCCGGCCCCTCGGCCGCGCCGCCCCGGCAGGACCCGCAGCCCGCCGCCCCGCGCCGCACGGCCTGGGCCGAGGGGACGGACCGGCTGCGCGCCGCCGCCACCACCGAGCCCGGCAGGCTGCGGATCATCGGCGCCGTCCTCGCCCTGCTCGTCGTCGCGTTCGGCGCGGTCACCACCTGGCAGATGACGGACCGTTCGGCCGCCGCGGACGACGTGCTGCACCGCAGCCAGCCGCTGAGCGCCGACGCCGCCGCCATCTACCGCTCGCTCGCCGACGCCAACACTGCGGCGTCCAGCGGGTTCCTCGCCGGCGGCCAGGAGCCCGCCGCGGTCCGCTCCCGGTACGAGAACGACATCGCGCGGGCCTCCGAGAAGCTCGCCACGGCCGCGTCGAACGCGGGCGCGGACTCCTCGTCGGCGGCCACCGTCGGCAAGCTGAACAAGCTGCTTCCCCAGTACACGGGCCTGATCGAGCGCGCTCGCGCCAACAACCGCCAGGGCCTGCCGCTGGGCGGCGCCTATCTGCGCTACGCGAACGACAAGATGCAGACGCAGATGCTCCCGGCCGCCGAGAAGCTCTACAAGGCGGAGAACCAGCGGCTCGACTCCGACTACGGCAACGCGAAGCCGTACCCGTGGTTCGCGATCGCCATCGGCCTGCTCGCGCTCGCCGCGCTCGCCTGGGCCCAGCGCCGCAACTACCGCCGTACGAACCGGGTGTTCAACCACGGTCTGCTCGCCGCCACCGCCGCCACCACCGTCGTGATGCTGTGGCTGGTGGTCGGCCACACCTTCGCGCGCTCGGGGCTCAGCGACTCCTACGACAACGGCGTGCGGTCCCTGAACGTCCTCAACGACGCCCGCATCAGCTCCCTGAAGGCCCGCGGCAACGAGAACCTGACGCTGGTCAGCCGGGGCGCGGAGACCACCGAGGTGAACGGCGAGGCGCAGGACAAGTTCGACGTCTCCTACCGCTCGCTGATGAACCGCCTCGGCGACGGCGACAAGGGACTGCTCGGCAAGGCCGCCGCCCTCGCCGACGACCAGGACGGCAAGAACCCGATCGCCGCCGCCGTGAAGAACGTGGGCGTCTGGAAGGCACGGCACAAGGAGGCGCGTGCCAGCGACGACTCCGGCGAGTACCAGGACGCGCTCGACAAGGTCATCGGCTCCAAGGCCGACGCGCCGACCGGCGAGTGCTTCGACAACGTGGACGCCGCGCTGGAGCAGGCCCTCGCGCACGAGCAGGGCGAGTTCAAGCAGGCGGCCGAGGACGGCAGGGGCGCCATGAGCGGCCTGCCCGTCGGCGCGGCCGTCCTCGCGGTGCTCGGCGCCGCGGGCGCCGTGCTCGGCATCGGCCGCAGGCTTTCGGAGTACCGGTGACGGGGCCAGAGGTGAGAGGGGGCGCGCAGACGATGCGTACACGACGTGGCACGGGCAGGCTGCGCGGCTGGGGCGGCGTGGGCGCGATGGGGACGGCCTGCGCGCTCGCGGGGACGCTGGTGCTCGCCCTGCCGTACGGCAAGGACGACGGCGGCGGGGACGGCGGGGATGACGGGGTGGGCCCCGGCGTCACGGTCGCCGCTCCCGCGCGCGCGGACGCGGCCGACTGCAACGACCGGAGCCTGCGCCCCTCGGACAAGGACGGCCCGACCATAGAGGCCATCAAGAACCGCAAGGTCAAGAAGCTCGTCGTCGGCGTCGACCAGAACAGCTACCAGTGGGGCTACCGCGACCCGAACAAGAAGGGCGGCGAGCTGGAGGGCTTCGACATCGACCTCGCCCACAAGATCGCCGAGGAGATCCTGGGCGACCGCGACGCCGTCAAGTTCCGCGCCATACCCACCAATCAGCGCATCCCGGCGATCCAGAGCGGCCAGGTCGACATGGTCGTGCGCACCATGACGGTCAACTGCGACCGCCTCAAGGACGTCGACTTCTCCACCGGCTACTTCGAGACGGGCCAGCAGGTGCTCGCCCCCAAGAAGTCCGACATCACCGGGTACGACGAGTCGCTGAAGGGCAAGAAGGTCTGCTCGGCGGCCGGTTCCATCGCCGCCGAGGAGCTCGACAAGAAGTCCTTCGGCGCCGACATCTCCACCCGGGTGCCCAACCAGCTGGACTGCCTGGTGCGGCTCCAGCTCGGCGAAGTCGACGCCGTGGTGACCGACAGCGCGCTCGCCGCGGGCCAGGCCGCGCAGGACCCGACGGTCGAGCTCAAGGGCAAGGAGCCGTTCACCACCGAGCACTACGGGGTGGCGATGAAGAAGGGCTCGGACGACCTGGTGCGCCGGGTCAACAAGGTCCTCGACGACTACCGCGACGACGGCGGCTGGCAGAAGTCCTACGACAAGTGGCTCGCGGGCGGCCTCAGCGGCAAGGTGACCCCGCCGGCCCCGGAGTACCGCGACTGACCCCAACGACCTGGTACCACTGAAGAGTTACGACACACGACGACACACGACGACACACGACGAGTCACGGCACGGGCAGCACGGCACACGCAGAGCGGAGAGTGATCGATGAGCGTCACGGGACCCCCCGGGCCGGTGATGGACCGGGACGAGGTGGACCGTGCGCTGGCGCGCCTCGACGCCGAGCACGAGGCGATCGAGACCTCGCTCCTCGCCCTCCAGGACCACGCGGGCCGCCGCCTCCTGGAGGGCGCCGCGCTGACCGGCGTCACCGAGGAGCGCTGGGCCGCCGCCGAGGGCCGCATCACGCTGCTCTGGGCGTACTTCGACGCGTACGCGGACGCCCTGCGCACCGCGCGCGAGGTGCGCGAGCGCCGCCGCTGGCCCAGCCGCGAGGACCTCGCGGAGCTCACGGAGCTGCTGCGCGGCGAGTCGGTGACCGTCTCGGGCGGCTCGACGCACGCCACCTCCCCCTCGATCGAGGGCCCCGCCAAGCTCACCGAACGCTTCACGCTCGAAGAGCTCGTGTCGCGGATGAACGATCTGTACGCCCACTCGCTCGACATGGTCGTCGCGGCCGACGCCGTCTGGTCGGCGCTGCCCGCCCGCATAGACCTGCTCGCGGCCGAGCTGGCCCGCACCCGCCAGCTCGCGCACTCCGTGGGCGTGCGTCCCGGCGAGCACCCGGCAGGCGACGACCTGGAGCACATCACCCGCGCCCTGACCACCCTGCGCGAGCAGGTGGTCTCCGACCCGCTCGCCTTCTGGCAGCGCGCGCAGGGCAGTTCGGCACCCGGCGGCGGCCGCCCGCACACCGACCGCTACGACCGCGAGGCGCGCGCCCTCGAAGAGGTGCGCCGCGAGATCGACGCGGTGCTCACCGTCCGCCAGGACGCCGAGGCGCGCCTGGGCAGGCTGCGCGACGTGCTCTCCCGCGCGGACCGCACCCTCGCGGAGGCGAGGAACGCCCGCGGCGAGGTCCTCGCGAAGATCGCCGCCTCCGAGGTGCCCGCGGTCAGCGGCCCGCCGACCGCGCTCCAGGAGCAGCTGGCGATGGCCGCCGACTACCGCAGGAACGCCCAGTGGCACCGCCTCTCGCCGCTCCTGGAGTCCCTCGAACAGAAGGCGGAGGACGAACTCCTGCGCGCCCGCGAGTCGTTGACCGCCGTCACCGCGCCGCTCGCGGTCCGCGCCGAGCTGCGCGGCCGCCTGGACGCCTACAAGGCGAAGGTCTCCCGGCTCGGCCACGCCGAGGACCCGCTCCTGATCGAGCGGTACGACGCGGCACGCCGGATGCTGTGGAGCGCGCCCTGCGACCTGCGCGTGGCCGAGCAGGCGGTGCTGCGCTATCAGCAGGCCGCGGCGGAGGCGCTCGCGCCGAGGGTCCCCCAGCAGGGCGGGCCCACCGACCGGAGGGAGGAATCGTGAGCCAGCAGCAGTGTCAGCGGCCCGGCTGCACAGGGTCGTACGAGGACGTCGGCGGCGGCGAGCTGTACTGCGACACCTGCGGTCTCGCCCCGGTCGTCGCGCCCAACGGCATGGTGGGCTCGCCGCCGACCGGGCTGACCGGCGGCGGCAAGGGCGCCCGGGGTTCGGGCAGTTCGAGCTCCCGCTCGTCGGCGCGGTCGGCGCGGTCGGCGCGCTCCCAGTCCTCGCGCAGGTCGGTGTCCGGGCGCCTGTCCCGCTCGGTGTCGGGGCGTTCGACCTCGCGCTCGGTCTCGGTGCGCAGCTCGGGCTCCACGGCGGGCTCCTCGGCACGCGGCCGGCTCGGCGTCGGTCTGGTCACGGTGCCGGACGTGCCGCGCCCCGACCCGCGCGGCGCGGTGCAGCAGAACCCCGAGGTCCCCGAGCGGAAGCGATTCTGCTCGCGTTCGGACTGCGGCGCCCCGGTGGGCCGCGCGCGCGGTGAGCGGCCCGGCCGCACCGAGGGCTTCTGCACCAAGTGCGGCCACCCGTACTCGTTCGTGCCGAAGCTGGCCGAGGGCGACATCGTGCACGGCCAGTACGAGGTCGTGGGCTGTCTGGCGCACGGCGGGCTCGGCTGGGTCTATCTCGCCATCGACCGCGCGGTCTCGGACCGCTGGGTGGTCCTCAAGGGCCTGCTCGACACCGGCGACCAGGACGCGATGGCCGCGGCGATCTCCGAGCGGCGCTTCCTCGCCGAGATCGAGCACGCCAACATCGTGCGGATCTACAACTTCGTCGAGCACCTCGACCAGCGCACCGGCTCCATGGACGGCTACATCGTCATGGAGTACGTCGGCGGCAAGTCCCTCAAGGAGATCGCCAACAGCCGCCGCACCGCCGGGGGCAAGCGCGATCCGCTGCCGGTCGAGCAGGCCTGCGCGTACGGCATCGAGGCGCTCGAAGCCCTCGGCCACCTGCACAGCCGCAACGTCCTGTACTGCGACTTCAAGGTCGACAACGCCATCCAGACCGAGGGCCAGCTCAAGGTCATCGACATGGGCGCGGTCCGCAGGATGGACGACGACGAGTCCGCGATCTACGGCACCGTCGGCTACCAGGCGCCCGAGGTCGCCGAGGTGGGCCCCTCGGTCGCCTCCGACCTGTACACCGTGGCGCGCACGCTGGCCGTCCTCACCTTCGACTTCCAGGGCTACACGAACGTGTTCGTGGACTCCCTGCCCGACCCGGACAACATCGAGGTCTTCAGGACGTACGAGTCGTTCTACCGGCTCCTGGTGCGCGCCACCGACCCGGACCCGGCCCGCCGCTTCGCCTCGGCGCAGGAGATGGCCGAGCAGCTCACCGGCGTCCTGCGGGAGGTCGTGGCGCTCCAGACGGGCAAGCCGCGCCCGGCCCTCTCGACCCTCTTCGGGCCCGAGGTGAAGGTCACGGACACCGAGTTGTTCGCGGAGCTCTCGGGCGACGTGTCACGCCTCGGCGGCCGCCCCCTGGACCCGGCGGGCAACGGCGCCGCGTCCGGGCTGCCCGCGCTGCCCGGCGCGACCACGGAGGGCACCACGATCGTGCGCCCGCTGGACGCCGCCGCGACGGCGCTCGCCCTGCCGGTGCCCCGCGTCGATCCGAACGACCCGAACGCCGGGTTCCTCGCGGGCCTCATGGCCTCCGCGCCCGCCGAGCTGATCAGCGCACTCGGGGCCGCGCCGGGCGATTCGATCGAGCTCCAGCTGCGCGGCCTGCGGGCCCGGCTCGCGATGGGCGAACTGACGCCCGCCGCCGAGGCGCTCGCCGATCTGGAGCGCAGACATCCGGACGACTGGCGGGTGGTCTGGTACCGGGGCGTGGCGGCCCTGGCGACCGGTGACTTCGAGAGCGCCGCGCTCTCCTTCGACGCCGTGTACGACGCGTTCCCCGGTGAACCGGCCCCGAAGCTGGCCCTCGGCGTGTGCGCGGAGGTGCTCGGCCAGCTGGACAACGCGGCGGAGTACTACCGCCTGGTGTGGACCACCGATCCGAGCTACGTCAGTGCCGCGTTCGGCCTGGCCCGCGTGCAGTTCGCCGCGGGCGACAGGACGGGCGCCGTGCACACCCTGGAGTCGGTGCCAGAGTCGTCCATCCACTACACCGGGGCGCGGGTCGCCGCGGTGCGGGCGCGGCTGCGGCGGCGTATGACGTCGGACACGGCGGCGACCCCCGGATCGGCCTTCCTGGACGACCTGACGGCGGCCGCGGGGCAGGTCGAGGCCCTCGCGGGCTTCGGTCTCGACGCGGTGCGCAGGGAGCGTCTGTCGACCGAGGTTCTGGGGACGGCGCTCGACTGGGTACTCTCCGGTAGGCACTCTGGTCACGCTTCCGCACCACCGGCCGCCACCGGTACGCGGGCCGTACTGCTCGGCAGCGACCTGGACGAGCGTGGTCTCCGGTTCGGTCTGGAGCGTTCGTACCGGACACTGGCGCGGCTCGCACAGGGTGGCCAGGAGAGGATCGAACTGGTGGAACGGGCCAACCGTTTCCGCCCCCGGACGTGGGTGTGAGTATGTCGCAGATGCCCCAACTGTCTGCCTGCCCCAGCTGTGAGGAGCCGCTGGAGTCGGGTGACCTGTTCTGTGGTGCGTGCGGGTTCGACCTGTCGGTGGTGCCGGCCCGGCCGGACGCCTCGCCCAACGGGTCCCCCGCCGCGGCCGCCGCACAGTGGCCCGAGGCCCCCGAGGTGGACAGCTCGGACGTGCCGGTGCCGACGCACCGGCCGCACGACGTGCCCGGCACGGACTCCGGGGGCACCGAGCTCCCCGAGCCCGCTGCCGCCGCCGCTCCCGCCGAGCCGGGGCCCGCGGGGCAGGAGCCCGACGAGTACCCGCTGCCCGCGCCGGGCGGCACGGTCGCCGCGGAACCGGCCGCGTCACCGGTCGCCGCGGCCACGGACCCGGCCGCGCCCGCCGAGGGCGCCGACCCCCGCACCAGCGCCCCCGAGCCGACGCCCGCCGCGGGCACCAAGCTCTGCGTGGCCTGCCGTTCGGGCCGCGTCGACCCGGACGGGTACTGCGAGAACTGCGGGCACGCCCAGCCCCGCGAGCGCGACCACATGGAACAGGAGCTCGACGCGGTCGCCGCGGTCAGCGACCGCGGCCTGCGCCACCACCGCAACGAGGACGCGTTCGCGATCTCCGCGGCCGCGCTGCCCGACGGCTCCCCGGCCGTCGTCGCGATCGTCTGCGACGGCGTCTCCTCGGCGACCAGGCCCGACGAGGCCTCGCTCGCCGCGTCCCGCGCCGCCAACGAGTGCCTCCAGGGCGCGCTGCCGCGCGGCACGCACCCCCAGCAGGCCATGCACGACGCGATCATCGCCGCGGCCGACGCGGTCAACGCGCTGGCCGCCGAGCCCGCTTCGGCCCGCGAGCACAGCCCCCACCAGAACGCGCCCGCCTGCACCCTGGTCGGCTCGATCGTCGCGGGCGGCCTGCTCGTGGTCGGCTGGGTCGGCGACAGCCGCGCCTACTGGGTCCCCGACGACCGCTCGGGCCCCACCGTCCGCCTCACCGAGGACGACTCGTGGGCCGCGCAGATGGTGGCCGCGGGGCTGATGAACGAGGCCGAGGCGTACGCCGACGAGCGCGCGCACGCCATCACGGGCTGGCTCGGCGCCGACGCGTACGAACTGGAGCCGCACACCGCTTCCTTCAAGCCCGACCGTGCCGGTGTAGTGGTGGTGTGCACGGACGGTCTGTGGAACTACGCGGAAGCCGTCGAGGAGATGGCGGGCGCCGTGCCCGCCGACGCGGCACAGCGGCCGCTGCACAGCGCGCAGGTCCTGGTCGGTCACGCCCTGGACGGCGGCGGGCACGACAACGTAACAGTGGCGGTCGTCCCGTTCCCGTTCGTACCGCAAGGGGCAGGATCGGCCTAGAGCAGAGGCTCCCGCACCGCCGCGGGAGCCGATGCGCGCGCCAACACACACGTCGCCCGGCCGACTTGGGGGAAGCCGGGGGACGGACGTCCTAGGGTCTGAGGGGGAGCAGCATCCATGGCCAATTTCTCGAAGTCGAACGTGCCGCAGTTCTCGGTCGACGTCTATCAGAACGAGTTCCTGCCGGAGGGCGGCAGGGAGGTCAACGCCATCGCCACGGTGACCTCCACCGGTGGCGGAACCATCGGCTCCGCTGTCAGTGCGCCCCATCTCTACTCCGCGGGGCAGAGCCCGGACGCCGCCGTCGCGATCATGGTCGACTGCTCGGGCTCGATGGACTACCCGCCGACGAAGATGCGCGGCGCGCGGGACGCCACGGCCGCCGCGATCGACGCCGTCCGGGACGGCGTGCACTTCGCGGTGATCGGCGGCACCCACGTCGCCCAGGAGGTCTACCCGGGCAACGGCCGCCTCGCGGTGGCCGATCCGCAGACCAGGGAGCAGGCCAAGCAGGCCCTGCGCAAGCTCAGCGCGGGCGGCGGCACGGCGATCGGCACCTGGCTGCGCCTGGCCGACCGGCTGCTCGGCGCCGCCGACGTCGCCCCGTCCGCCGTACGCCACGGCATCCTGCTCACCGACGGCCGCAACGAACACGAGTCGCCCGAGGACCTGAAGGCCGCGCTCGACTCCTGCGCGGGCCGCTTCACCTGCGACGCCCGCGGCGTCGGCACGGACTGGGAGGTGAAGGAGGTCACCGCGATCGCCTCCGCGCTGCTCGGCACCGCCGACATCGTCGCCGATCCCGCGGGCCTGGCCGCCGACTTCACGCGGATGATGGAGACGGCGATGGGCAAGGAGGTCGCCGACGTCAGCCTGCGGCTGTGGACGCCGCTCGGCTCGGAGATCAAGTTCGTCAAGCAAGTGGCGCCCACCGTCGAGGAGTTGACCGGGCGCCGCACGGAGGCGGGGCCGCGCGCCGGGGACTACCCCACCGGGTCCTGGGGCGACGAGTCCCGGGATTACCACATCTGTGTACAGGTGCCGGGGGCCGATCTCGGCCAGGAGATGCTCGCGGCCCGGGTCTCGCTGATCGTGCCGCAGGGCGACGGCAGCGTACAGACGCTGTCGCAGGGCCTGGTGCGGGCGGTGTGGACGGACGACATGGCGGCCTCCACGTCGATCAATCCGCAGGTCGCGCACTACACGGGCCAGGCGGAACTGGCGCAAGTCATCCAGCAGGGGCTCGACGCCCGCAAATCAGGAGATGTCGACGGGGCGACGGCGAAGCTGGGCCGCGCGGTCCAGCTGGCCAGCGCCTCGGGCAACGCGGATACGGCGAAACTGCTTTCGAAGGTGGTGGACGTCGTCGACGCCGCGGCAGGTACTGTTCGATTGAAGGCGAAGGTCGCCGAGGCGGACGAGATGACACTCGAGACGCGCTCGACGAAAACGGTCCGCGTGAAGAAGCAGTAGCCGTACGCGAACCGCTCCACCAGCAATGACGTGACGACAGCGCAGCACACACGGCCCTCGGGCCGGCCGAGGAGAGGGGGAAGCGCCGACATGCCGACCTGCCCGAACGGACACCAGTCGGGTTCCGACGACTGGTGCGAGGTCTGCGGTCACCGCATGGCCGGTGCCGTACCCCCGCCGCCCCCGCCGCCGCCCGCGGCCGGGTACGGCTATCCCCCGCCGCCGCCCGGTCAGGACCCGGGCTTCCCGCAGCCGGCGCCGCCGCGCCCGCATCTGGCCGCCGTGCCGGACCCGGCGCCGGAGGCGGAGCTCTGCCCGCAGTGCCGCACGCCCCGCGAGGCGAACGCGCCGTTCTGCGAGGAGTGCCGCTGGAACTTCCTGACGAACACGGCCACCTCGTACACCCCGGCCGCGCCGAACCCGCCGCTGCCGGGCACGCACGGCGGTCCGGGCCCCGGCATGCCGCCGCAGGGCCCCGGCCAGCCGTTCCAGCAGCCGCCAGGTCCCGGCTACGAGTACCAGGGCTCGCGCCCCTCGCAGATGAACCGGCCCGCCGAGCCGATCCCGCCGTTCGGCAACGGCGGGGGCAACGGGAACGGCGGCTTCCCGCCGCCGGGTCCCGGTCACACCGGTCCCGGCCAGCCCGGCCCCGGTCAGCCCGGCCCCGGTCAGACGCCGCCCGGCGCCCCGCAGGCCTTCCAGCAGCCGGGTCCGCCCGCGCCGCCCGCCTTCCCGCAGGAGACCGGCGGTCCGCAGGGTCCGCCCCCGCCGCCGCCAGGACCGCAGGGTCCCGGCCCCGGTGGTCCCGGCCCCGGTGGTCCCGGTCCCGGCCCCGGCGGCCCGTCCTTCGGTGGCGGAGGCGACGACTGGGTGATCTCGCCCCCGTCGGCCCCCGCACGCCAGGAGCCGTTCCCGCAGGGTCCCCCGCAGTCCCAGGACCCCTTCCAGCAAGGTCCGCCGCAGTCCCAGGACCCGTTCCAGCAGGGCCCGCCGCCGCAGCAGCAGGACCCCTTCCAGCAGGGGCCCCCGCCGCAGCAGGGCCCCGGCACCTGGACGGCGACGATCGGTCCCGACCGTGAGTACTTCATGGCGATGATGCAGCGCAGCGGCCCCGAGGCGACGGGCCTCAACCTGCCCGCGTACTCGCCGGAGCAGCAGCGTCCGCTGGTCGGCAACCAGATCACCATCGGCCGCCGCCGCCACTCCACGGGCGACACCCCGGACATCGACCTGTCGGTGCCGCCGGAGGACCCGGGCGTATCGCACCAGCACGCGGTCCTGGTCCAGCAGCCGGACAGCAGCTGGGCGGTCGTCGACCAGAACTCCACGAACGGCACGACGGTCAACAACGGCGAGGAGCCCATCCAGCCCTTCGTCCCCGTGCCGCTCCAGGACGGCGACCAGGTGCACGTGGGCGCCTGGACGACGATCACGATCCGCCGCGACTGACACCGCGACCGGCACCTCGGGGAGCGGCCCTCACAGCGGCCAGGCGTACGGCCCTTCGGGGTCGTCCAGCCAGGCCCACTCGTAGGGGCCGCTCACGGTGACCCCGAAGCGCTCGCGCACCGGCCGCTCCTCGCGCTGCCACAGCGCGAGCGCCTCATGGGGATCGAGGCTGCCCGCGGTCAGCTCCAGAAGGAAGCGGAAGAGCTCGTTCTGAAGGGCCCTGCGCGGCAGCCCCCCGATGTGCTGCTCGTGCGGGGCCCTCCGGCCGCCGCCGCGCAGCGGCACGAAGTAGGCGGGCGTGTGCAGGAAGCGGCCCTCCGCGTACTCCGCGTCGCGCACCGTGAGCGCGATCAGGCCGGTGGCCAGCGGCGCGAGGATCCGGGCGCCGGGCCTGCACTGCGCGAGCCAGGCCCGGGGCACCGAGGTCAGGGTGCAGGTGGCGATGATCCGGTCGTAGGGCGCGCGCTCGGCGCAGCCGGCCGCTCCGTCGCCGGTCACGACGGCGGGACGGTAACCGGCGGCCGCCAGATGCCGCCGCGCGGACTCGGTGATCTCCGGGTCGAGGTCGACGGTGGTGACGCGGTCCTCGCCGAGCCGGTGGGCCAGCAGCGCCGCGTTGTAACCGGTGCCCGCGCCGATCTCCAGGACCCGGTCCCCCGCCCGCACGTCCAGCTCGGCGAGCATCATCGCCATCAGGGACGGCTGGCTGCTGGAGGAGAGCAGATCGCCGTCGCGCACCCGGGTGGCCAGGGGCGCGTCCGCGTACGCCCCGCGCAGCCAGCGCCCCCGTCTCGCCGCGTCGGGGTCCTCGCCCCACAGCCGTTCGTAGCCGCCGCCCGCATTGACGTAGTAGTAGGGCACGAACAGGTGCCGCGGCACGGCCTCGAACGCCGCCCGCAGGCCGGGGTCGCCCCGCCAGACCCCGGTCGCGTCGATCTCGCGGACGAGCGCGGCCCGCGCCGCTTCGGCGGGTGCGGCGTCGGGTTCGGGTTCCATGAGTCCACTGTGCTGCGCGGACGCCCGCGATGCGAGTGGCGGGCGGCGCCGGTCCTTCGGGCGAAGTCCTAAGCCTTCCGTACTCGGCCGCCCCGTCTGAGACCATGGACGGTGTGAACGAGATCCCACGCGGCACGCTTCAGGAGCAGACCTTCTACGAGCAGGTCGGCGGCGAGGAGACCTTCCGGCGCCTGGTCCACCACTTCTACCAGGGGGTCGCGGAGGACCCGCTGCTGCGACCCATGTATCCGGAGGAGGACCTCGGTCCCGCCGAGGAGCGGCTCGTGCTGTTCCTGATGCAGTACTGGGGCGGCCCGCGCACCTACAGCGACAACCGGGGCCACCCGCGCCTGCGCATGCGGCACGCGCCCTTCACCGTCGACAGGGCCGCGCACGACGCCTGGCTCAAGCACATGCGCACGGCGGTCGACGAGCTCGGCCTCTCCGAGGAGCACGAGCGGACGCTCTGGAACTACCTGACGTACGCGGCGGCGTCCATGGTCAACTCCGAGGGGTAGCACGGGCGGTACGGGCAGTAAGGCCAGTACAGGCGGTACGGCCCCGAGAAGTAAGACCCGAACTGCCTCCTGACACCTGACCCCTTCCCCAAACCGCCTGCCCTCTGAAAGCATCCGGAAAGACCGCTGGGGGGCGATGCGCAGGCAATCAGTCACGCCCGCGTACGCGACGCACACACGCGTGAGCGCACAGCACGGGCACGGGGGGCACCAGGGTGACGGGGTTCGTCTTTCTGCGCGTACGCGCACACCGTCTGCTACTGGCCGCGGCCCTCCTCGCCGTCCTGCTGACCACGGCGGTGCTCGCCACCCTCACCGCGTTCTCCGGCGCGATCGGCGACGCGGCCCTGCGCCAGAGCCTGCGCACCCGCTCGGCGGCCCAGGCCGCGCTCGTCGTGCGGACCCAAGTCCCGCCGGGCAAGGACGAGTCGGCGCGCGAGGAGGTCCGCGAGGGCGCGCTGCGCACCTTCGACGGGCTCCCGGTGCGGCTGCGCTCGCTGGCCCGCTCGGGCACCTACGCCCTGCCGGAGAAGGACCGCGCGGGGCGGGGCGGCCAGCCCGGCCTGACCCGTTTCGCGGCGCTCGACCGGTCCAGGATCACCCTGGTCAAGGGCAGTTGGCCGGGCGGTGCGGGCCGGGACGAGGGCGCGGGCAAGGGCGGAAGCAAGAGTGAGCGTGTCGTCGAGGTGGCCCTGCCCGAGACCGCCGCGGCGAAGCTGAAGCTCGGCCCCGGCGCGGCCCCCTTCACCCTCACCGACCGCCTCACGGGACCCGACGTCACCGTCCGCGTCACGGGCGTCTACCGTCCCGCGGACCGCGCCGACCCGTACTGGCAGCTCGACGAACTCGGCGGCCGCGGCGTGCGCAAGGGCGTCTTCATGACGTACGGTCCGCTGCTCGTGGCCCCCTCGGTGCTCACCGGGTCACACGTCTCCGCGGAAGGCACCCAGTGGCTGGCCACCGCCGACTTCTCGGCCGTGACCACGGACCGCGTCGACGCGCTGCGCGACGCCGCCACCGAGGGCCCGGCCGCGCTCGCCCGCAACCGCGCCCTGGGCGGCAATCCGGGCGCCGACACCGCGCTGCCCCAGGTCCTCGACCGGGCCGAACGCGCCCTGCTCGTCTCCCGGTCCACCCTGCTGATCGTCGCCCTCCAGCTCATCATGCTCGCCGGGTACGCGCTGCTGCTCGTGGCCAGGCTGCTGAGCACCGAGCGCGGCGGCGAGACCGAACTGCTGCTCGCCCGGGGCGGTTCGCGGGGCCGGATCACCTGGCTCGCCGCCGTCGAGGCGCTGCTCCTCGCGCTGCCCGCCGCCGTCATCGCGCCGCTGCTCGCGGCCCCGCTGACCCGGCTGCTCGCCGGGCAGGGCGCCCTCTCGCGCACCGGGATCCAGCTGGAGGTGTCGGCGGGCACCGGGGTGTGGCTCGCCGGTGTGGTCACCGCGCTCGGCTGCGCCGTCGCGGTCGTCGCGCCCGCGCTCTCGGCCGCGTCGGGCGGGCGCCGTTCCGTACGGGCGCCCGCGCTGCCCGCGCCGCTGCGGGCGGGCGCCGACGTGGGCCTCCTCGTCATCGCCGGTGTCGCCTACTGGCAGCTGGACAGCCGCACTTCGGGCACCGGCGCGCTCAGCGACGACCGCGGCGGGCAGCTCGGCATCGACCCGCTGCTCGTCGCCGCGCCCGCCCTCGCCCTGCTCGCGGGCACCGTCGTGACCCTCAGGCTGCTGCCGCCCGCGGCCGGGCTCGCCGAGCGCCGCGCGGCCCGCGGCCGCGGTCTGCCGGGGGCGCTCGCGGGCTGGCAGCTCAGCAGGCGGCCGCTGCGCGGCGCCGGGCCCGTGCTGCTCCTGGTGCTCGCCGTGGCGATGGGCATGCTGGCGATCGGCCAGGGCGCCTCCTGGGACCGGTCGCAGGAGGACCAGGCGGACTTCCGCGCGGGCGCCCAGATCCGGCTGCTGGGCAGCCGGGTGGCCGACGGCGAACAGGCCGCGGTCTTCGCGGGGTTGCCCGGGGTGCGCGCCGCGGCGCCCGCCGTCCGCGACGCGATGCCCCTGTCCGACAGCCGGCAGGCGACCGTCCTCGCACTCGACGTCACGAAGGCCGCGCCCGGCCTGCTGACCCGCGACGACCTCGGGCACGGGGACGAGATCACCGCGGCGCTCCTCCCCGGCGGACAGCGGCCGAAGGCCGGCGCCAAGCCGCGCGCCGTGGTCACCGACGCGTTCCTCGACGCGAGCGGCTCCCGGGTCGGCGACCGGATCGAGGTGCCCGCGGGGAGCGGGAAGGACGGGAAGGTCGGGGTGCTGATCGCGAAGTCGGTGCCCGAACTGCCCACGGCGGGCCTGCCCGAGGGCGCGGAGGCCTCCGCCCGCTCCGGCGGCGGCCTCCTCCTCGACCTGCCGACCCTCGCGGCCCGCCTCGCCGCCTCCGACGGCACACCGCCCGCCCCGACGGAATGGTGGCTCACCACCGCCCCCGGCCAGGCCGACCGGGCCGCCGACGCGCTGCGCGCCCGGCCCGACATCGACCCCGAACAGGTCCTCGTGCGCGACGAGATCGCCGCCCAGCTGCGCGACGACCCGCTCGGCGCGGGACCGCAGGCCGCGCTGCTCGCGGTGGCCGCGGCCGCCGCGGCGCTCGCCGCCGTCGGCTTCGCGGTGAGCGCGGCGGGATCGCTGCGCGAGCGCTCCGCGGAGTTCGCCGTGCTGCGCGCGCTCGGCACGCCCCGGCGCCAGCTGGCCCGGCTCATCGCGGCCGAACAGGGCTTCCTGCTCGGGCTCGCGCTCCTGGTCGGCCTCGGGCTCGGCGCGGTCCTGACCCGCGCCGTGGTCCCCCTGATCGTCCTCACCGGCGAGGCCGCGCAGCCGGTGCCGCCGGTCCTCGTGGAGCTCCCGGTGGGCCGCGTCGCCCTGCTGCTCGCCGCGACCGCGGCGGTGCCGCTCCTGATCATCACGGCCCTCGCGCTGCGCCGCGGCGACCCGAAGGTGTCGCTGCGCCACGAGGGGGGCCACTGACATGCGACCGCCCGCTTCCCGCCCGCCCGCCGCAGCCCACCGGACCACCCGCTCGCCGATCACCCGAGAAGGGGACTGACGTGCCCGTACCCGCCGTTGCCCCCTGGGTCCGCACCCGGCTGCGCGCCGCTCCCGGCGCCGCGGCCGCGCTCGCCGCGCTGGTGGCCGTGACCGCCTTCCTCGGCGCGCTCTTCCCGCGCGCCGTCGAGACGTACGAGAACGACGCGGTCCGCACCGCCGTCACCGACGCGGGTTCCGCCCGCACCGGCATCGAACTCACCGCTCCCGCACCGGGCCTGGAGGCCGACCGACGCGAACGCGAGGAGGCACTGCGCCCCGGACCGCTGCGCGAGCGCTACGAGAAGACGCTCCGGGCGATGCCCGCGCCGATCCGGGTGGACGAGACCCAGTCGACGTACGGCGCGCGGACCGTCAAGTCGCCGGACGGGCTCGACCGCTGGCTGCCCCGGCTCGACCCGATCCCGCCGCAGTTCACGCTGGCCGCCCAGGCGGGTCTCGACCGGCACGCGCGCGTGCGGGAGGGGCGGCTGCCCCGGGCCGAGGGCGTGACGTCGAAGAGCCGCCGCGTCGAGGCGGCCGTGACCGCGGATACCGCGCGGGTGATGAAGCTGCGGGTCGGCACGTCCCTCCACCTGCCCGCCACCTACGGCACGAACGTCACCGTCAAGATCACCGGCATCGTCGAGCCCCTGCGCCCCGAGGGCGGGTTCTGGGCGTACGAATCCGTCATCGCCGCCCCCATCAACGAGATCGCGCCCGGCCCCGCCCCGCAGTACCGGCGCTGGCACGCCGGACTGCTCCTCGCGCCCGGCGCGGGCGGCTTCCTGCCCGCCGTCGACCAGAGCCCGCAGCGGTACTGGCGCGTCGCGCCCGCCCCCGGCCACCTCACCACCGGCGACATGGGCCCGCTGAAGGCGCGCGTCGCCTCCCTGGAGAGCGGGCCGCTGCTCACCCGTCTTCGCGGCTTCACGGACGGCGGCGCCCAGGTCTCCACCGACCTCGACGAGGTCCTCCACGCGCACGCGGGCCTGCGCGACGCGGTCACTCCGGTGATCGCCGTGGCCGCGTACGGCGTCGGCGGGGTCGCGACGGTCGTCCTCCTGATGACCTGCGCGCTGCACGCCGCGCGGCGGCACGGCGAACTGGCGCTGCTGCGCTCGCGCGGCGGCTCCGTGCGCGGCATCGCGGGCCGGCTGCTCGCCGAGACCTCCGTGGTCGCGGTGCCCGCCGCGGGCCTGGGACTCCTCGCCGCGGTGGCCGTCGTGCCGGACGCGCGCATGGGCCCCTCGCTCTGGGCGGCGGCCGCGGTGGGCGCCCTGGCCTGCGCGGTCCTGCCGGTCCGGGCCGCCTTCGCGCACCGCAGGCCGCGCGCGCACGAGGGCCGCGACGACGTCCTGACGGCCCGCCCCTCGCGGCGGCGGACGGTGGCCGAACTGGTGCTGCTCGTCCTCGCGGTGGGCGCGGTCCTCTCGCTGCGCAGGCGGGGCGCGCAGGACGCGGGCCCGTCCGGTCCTGGCGACACCGCCGCCTCCGGTGCCTCCGTCGGCTCGGCGGACTGGCTGGTCAGCGCCGCCCCAGTGCTCATCGGCTGCATCGCCGCACTCGTTCTCGTACGCCTCTATCCCCTGCCGCTGCGCCTCCTCGCCCGCCCGTTCGCGCGGCGCAGGGGCACGCTCGGCTTCCTGTCGATGGCGAGCGCGGGCCGGGCCTCGTCCGCCCATGTGCTGCCGCTGCTCGGCCTGTTGCTCGCCCTGACGACCGCGGCGTTCGGCGGTTCGGTGCTCGCCGGGGTGCAGGACGCGCGGGACCGCACGGCGCTCCTCGCGGTGGGCGCGGACGCCCGCGTGGAGCGCACCGCCGGGCCGCTGCCCGCCTCCCTCGCCGCCGAACTCCGCGCGGCCGCGGGGGTGCGCGAGGTGGCGGCCGTGCACATCGACTGGACCCTGACGCTGCCCGACGGCTCGTCCGCCCCGCTGGTGGCGGTGGACCCGGAGACGTACGCACGGCTGACCGCGACCACCGGACTCGGCCGCGTCACCAAGATGGACCTCACCGCGGCACGCCCCGCCGACTCCGCGCCGCTGCCCGCCGTGGCCTCGCCCGACGTCGCCCGCCGCCTCGGCACGGCCACCCACTCCTTCAAGACCCCCGCGGGCAGCTTCACCGCGAAGGTCGGCCCGATCCGCGCGACCACCCCGGTGCTCCCGACCCAGCGCAGCTTCCTCCTTATCGACCGGGCGGGCCTGCCCAAGGCCAAGGACACGGCCCTGCTCGCCACGGGTGACGGGATCACCCGGGAGGCCGTGGCGGGGGCGAGCGCGGCGGCCGGGAAGGCGGGCGGCGACACGAAGGCGGGTGGCGTGAAGATCCGGGTGCGGGACGACGAGCGTGCGGCGCTGACCAGTTCGCCCCTCCAGTCCGGCGCCGAGAACGTCTACACGGCCGCCGTCGCGGCGGCCGCCGGATACGCCGCCCTCGCCGTACTGCTCTCCCTGCTCCAGTCCGCGCCCCGCCGCCGCATGCTCCTCGGCCGGCTGCGCACCATGGGCCTGAGCGCCCGCCAGGGCCGCGGCCTGCTCGCCCTGGAAGCCCTGCCGCAGGCGCTGCTCGCCGCGGCGGGCGGGATCCTCGCGGGGTGGGCTGCGATCGGCCTGCTCGCGGAGGGCCTCGATCTGCGCCGTATCGCACTCGCCGCGCACGGCGGCCTCACCGGCCTCGGCGACGTCACCCTGCGGGCCGACCCCTGGTCCCTGCTGCTGCCCGCGGCGGGCATCGTCGCGCTCGTCGCCGCGGTGGCGTTCGCCCAGGCCTGGTGGACCACCCGCCGCACCGCCGCCGTCGACCTGAGGACTGGAGACAACCGATGACCGACACCTCCGCCGCGTCCGGGCCCTCGCTCGCCGACCTCGAAGCACGCGCCACCGCCCATCGCGACCGGCCCGCCTACGGCCATGACGCGCTGATCACCTGCGACCGGCTTGTCCGCGTCTTCGCCACCGACGGCGTCGAGGTGCAGGCACTCCAGGGGCTCGATCTGCTCGTCAGGGACGGCGAGTTGATGGCCCTGGTCGGCGCGTCGGGCAGCGGCAAGTCGACGCTGATGAACATCCTCGCGGGCCTGGACGAGCCGACGGCGGGGGCCGCGCGCGTCGCGGGCCGCGATCTGCTCGGCATGGGCGCCAAGGAACGGCTGCGCTACCGCCGCGAGGTGGTCGGCTTCGTCTGGCAGCAGACCGCCCGCAATCTCCTGCCCTACCTGACGGCCGCTCAGAACGTGGCGCTGCCCATGCAGTTGCGCGGCAGGTCGGCGCTGACCAAGCGGGCCAAGGCCGAACGCGCCGACCGGCTCCTGAAGATGCTGGACGTCGCCGACTGCCGCGACCGGCGCCCGCGGCAGATGTCCGGCGGCCAGCAGCAGCGCGTCGCCATCGCGGTGGCGCTGGCCAACGATCCCTCGGTGCTCCTCGCCGACGAGCCCACGGGCGAGCTCGACTCGCACACCGCGGAGCGGATCTTCGCCGCGTTCCGCACCGCCAACGAGGAGCTCGGCACCACGATCGTCATCGTCACGCACGACCAGGCGGTCGCCTCCGAGGTACGCCGCACGGTCGCCATCCGCGACGGCCGCACCTCCACGGAGGTCCTGCGCCGCACGGAGGTCGACGCGTCGACGGGCCAGGAGTCCCTGATCTCCCGCGAGTACGCGATGCTGGACCGCGCGGGCCGCCTCCAACTGCCCGCCGAGTACACGGAGGCCCTGGACATGCGCGACCGGGTCGCGCTGGAGCTGGAGAAGGACCACATCGGCGTGTGGCCGGACGACCGGGACTGAGCCTTGCGGCGGGCGCGGGCGCGGGCGTCGCGCGCGCTGCGCGGGCGTGACCGCGCGCCTTACGCGGGTGTGGCCGAGAGCCTTACGCGGGTGTGACCGAGAGCCCGCCGACGCCGGACCGCCGTACGGCGATGGACCCGAAGTCCGTACGCAGCCGCAGCCACGCCCCGGACGAGAGCAGGTCGAGCGTGCGCCCGCGCAGGAACCCGAGGGCCTGCGCGGCATGCGCGACCCGCACCGGGAGCCCCGTCTCGGCGATGGTCCGCGACCAGATCTCGCGGCCCACCCGGTCGAGTTCGGCCCGCACCCGCCGCTCCTGCGGCAACTCCTCGACGCGGGCCTTGAATTCGGCGACCGCGGCCGCCACCAGACCCCGCACCGCCTCCGGAGCCGGAAGCCCCGGTTCCTGCCGCCAGCCGCCGCGCGGCGGAAGCACCCCGGCCCACGGCGGGCCGGTCACGGCGCCCGGCACGTCGGCGACGCCCGCCGTCCGCACCGACTCCGCCGACTCGGCCACGGACTCCAGGAGTTCACCCGCGGAGACGGTCACGTCGAGGGTGGTGTCGAGCCCGTCCTCGTACGGCTTGGCGAGCCGTGCCGTACGGATGGCGAGCACCTCGAACGACGGCGGCCGCCCGAACACGGCGAGCGTGTCCCCGGCGGCCTGCAGCCGCACCGCGGCCGCCTTGTCGTAATGGATCAGCCGGGCCAGGAAGGCGGCCAGGTCGGCCGCCTCCCCGGCGTCGGCGAAGTGCAGCCGCGCGGTCATGCGGCAAGCGCCCCCGAGCCACCGTCGGCGCTGTCGTCCACGTACACCTGGAGGAAGGACTTCTCCTCCTTGGTGATCCGGCGCGGCCGCTGGGCCTCCAGATCGAACGGCACGACCACCGTCGAGGCCCGGACGTAGACCTGCTCGTCGTCCTTGATCTCGTACGCGATCGTGAGCGACGCGGCGCCTATCTTCGTCACCCACGACTCGACGGTGACCGGCTCGTGCCGGTGCACCAACGGCCGCACGTAGTCGATCTCGTGGCGGGCCACCACGGACCCGCCGGAGAACGACGGCGAACCGTCCCCGGGCGCGAGCCGGAACATGAAGTCGATCCGCGCCTCTTCCAGGTACCGCAGGAAGACGACGTTGTTGACGTGCCCGAAGGCGTCCATGTCCGACCAGCGCAGCGGGCACTGGTAGATGTGCCGAGTCACAGGTACCTCAGCCCCGCGTGAGCTTCTTGTAGGTGGCGCGGTGCGGACGGGCCGCGTCGGCACCGAGGCGCTCGATCTTGTTCTTCTCGTACGACTCGAAGTTGCCCTCGAACCAGTACCACTTGGACTCGCCCTCGTAGGCGAGGATGTGCGTGGCGACCCGGTCCAGGAACCACCGGTCGTGGGAGATCACGACGGCGGCACCGGGGAACTCCAGGAGCGCGTTCTCCAGCGAGGAGAGGGTCTCGACGTCCAGGTCGTTCGTCGGCTCGTCGAGGAGCAGCAGGTTGCCGCCCTCCTTGAGCGTCAGGGCCAGGTTGAGGCGGTTGCGCTCACCACCGGAGAGGACGCCCGCGGGCTTCTGCTGGTCCGGGCCCTTGAAGCCGAAGGCGCTTACGTACGCGCGCGAGGGCATCTCGACCTGGCCGACGTTGATGTAGTCGAGCTCGTCGCTGACCACGGCCCAGAGGGTCTTCTTGGGGTCGATGTTGGCGCGGCTCTGGTCGACGTAGGAGACCTTGACCGTGTCGCCGACCTTGATCTTGCCGGAGTCCGGCGTCTCCAGGCCCTGGAGCATCTTGAACAGCGTGGTCTTGCCCGCGCCGTTCGGACCGATGATGCCGACGATGCCGTTGCGCGGCAGCGTGAAGCTGAGGTCGTCGATCAGGACCTTGTCGCCGAAGGCCTTCGAAAGGTTCTCGACCTCGACGACGATCGAGCCCAGCCGCGGGCCCGGCGGAATCTGGATCTCCTCGAAGTCCAGCTTCCGCATCTTGTCCGCCTCGGCGGCCATCTCCTCGTAACGGGCGAGGCGCGCCTTGGACTTGGCCTGACGCCCCTTGGCGTTGGACCGCACCCACTCGAGCTCTTCCTTCAGACGCTTCGCACGCTTGGCGTCCTTCTGGCCCTCGACCTTGAGGCGGGACTGCTTCTTCTCCAGGTACGTGGAGTAGTTGCCCTCGTAGGCGATGGCGCGGCCGCGGTCGAGCTCGAGGATCCACTCGGCGACGTTGTCGAGGAAGTAACGGTCGTGGGTGACGGCGATGACGCAGCCCGCGTACTTCGCGAGGTGCTGCTCCAGCCAGTTCACCGACTCGGCGTCGAGGTGGTTGGTGGGCTCGTCGAGGAGCAGCAGGTCGGGCGCCTCGATGAGGAGCTTGCAGAGCGCGACGCGGCGCTTCTCGCCACCGGAGAGGTTCACGACGGGCCAGTCGCCGGGCGGGCAGCCCAGCGCGTCCATCGCCTGCTCCAGCTGGGCGTCCAGGTCCCACGCGTTGGCGTGGTCCAGGTCCTCCTGGAGCTTGCCCATCTCCTCCATGAGCGCGTCCGAGTAGTCCGTCGCCATGAGCTCGGCGACCTCGTTGAAGCGCTTGAGCTTGCCCATGATCTCGGCGGCGCCGTCCTGCACGTTCTCCAGGACGGTCTTGGACTCGTCGAGCTTCGGCTCCTGCATGAGGATGCCGACGCTGAACCCGGGCGTCAGGAACGCGTCACCGTTGGACGGCTGCTCCAGACCGGCCATGATCTTCAGCACCGTGGACTTACCGGCGCCGTTGGGACCCACGACACCGATCTTCGCGCCGGGCAGGAAGCTCAGGGTGACATCATCAAGAATCACCTTGTCGCCGTGCGCCTTGCGCGTCTTGCGCATGGTGTAGATGTACTCAGCCAAGAGAAACCGTCCGGCAATCAGTGAGTGGGCAGATACACCCCATCTTGCCTGACGGCCAGCCCTCGGAGGAAACCAGTAAGGCCGGGGGCCCGTGACCTGGACGTTCCACGCCCACTTGGGTAGCCGACCGGCGACTGGCTGTCACCAACTGGCTCGCAGGGACGCCGTGGCGGCGGCCCTCAGGCCGCCCCCACCTCACTCACCTCACTCCTCGGTCGACGCCTGCGCCGGGTCCTTCTTCTTGCGGAGGAGGAAGACCGCCAGCCCGCCGACGACGAGGAAGCCCACCGCGACGCCCGCGATCAGGGGCGTGTTGCTGGAGCTGCCCGTCTCGGCCAGGTCGCCGCCGCCCGAGGTGCCGCCCGCCGACGCGGGGCTCGGCTCGTTGGCGGGCTGGGCCTTGGTGTCGAGCGAGATGCCTTCCGTGCGGCAGTCGAGCACGCCCTTGAAGCGCTTCTCGTAGCCGTTGGGGCCCTTGATCGTGAAGTCGTAGGGCTGGTCTTCCTGGAGCGGAATCGTCACGGTCCCCGACGCACCCGCCTCGATCGTGTGCTTGAAGCCCATGAGCTCGAAGGTGAACGGCTCGTCCCCCTTGTTGCCCGCCGTGATGTCCACGCCGCCCTTGGCGCAGTTCTTCTCCGCCGAGAGCGCCGGTATCGCACCCTTCTCGGCCCAGTTGGCGGTCGCCGTCGCCGAGACCGTCGATTCGCTGGAGCCCGCGAGGATCTGGGTCTGGCTCCTGGTCTCCGAGGTGAAGGCCCGCCCGACCGGGACGGTGGTCGAGGCCTGCACGGAGAGCGCCGCCGAGCCGTCCGGCGCGTCCTTCGGTACGTCGAAGTAGATGCGGCTGCCGTTGGCCGCGGACTTGACGGGCTTGCCGTCCTTGCCGACGACCTTCACCCCGCTCGCCGCGGCGTCGATGCCCGGGGTCACCGTGACCGCGCCCGCTTCCGCGTCCGTCCGCACGGTGACCGGGCCGATGCGCTCCCCCGCCCGCCCGGAGACGGCCGACGGTTCCAGCGTCAGCGACGCCTTGGGCTCCGCGCTGTCGCGCGCGCTCTTGTGCAGATAGTCGGCGAGCTTCTCGGCCTGCGGGTCGACCGCGTCGACCTTCGCGCCGTCCGAGTACCGCCAGATCGCCACCTGGGTGCCGGCCGCCGCGGTCTCCTCGGTCAGGGAGCTCGCTCCGGCCTTGCGCGCGAGCTCGGCGAGATCGTTCACCTGCGGATAGGAGTGCTGGAGGATCCAGCGGATCTTGCCCGCGTGGCGATTGCCGTTCAGCGAGGTGCCGCTCCAGGGGGTCTCCTGGTACTTGGCGTCCTTCTGCGTGGGGTTGTTGATGTCGATGCAGTACGTCTGCAGCGTGCCGCCGTTCTCCACGGACATCTCGAAGAGTCCCGCGGGCACCCGCTCCGCGCCGCCGCCGTCTCTGACGACCGCCTGCCCGTACGTCTGCAACCCGTTCAGCGTCGCGACCGCTCCGCCCCGGTGCTGCGGCGCCTCTTCCGCCGCGGCCGCACCCGCGCCGGCTATCGCGCCCGCCGCGAGGAACCCGGAGACCGCGGCGACGGCGGCGAGGCGGGCCCCGATGCCACGGCCGCCCATGGACGACGCACTACGCGCAGTAAACGCTGAAAACACTGAATTCCCCTCCGGGCGGGACCCGTTCGCATGAGGGGGGTGGTCCCGCCAGCAGATTGAAAAGGGCAGGATCATCCGCCACTTGTTTGGCCGTGCCTGCCAACTGCCCCGTGAGTTACCCCCGGCATCCTAAGGAAGCGGCACACCACGGCCCCCAGTCATACCGTCGGATAACCGATCCGACTCGGAATCGTTATCCCCAACACCCTCTCCGAGCTGGGCTTATCGACAAATCAACGGCATTCATTCGCCGATAAGCCACACATCGGTCGCCGGGGCGCGGGCCCGACCTGACGGCTCATCACCCCACCGAGGCCGGCTCTCCGTCCCGCCCCGCGCCGCGTTTCGCTTCCCGCTCGTCCGCCGGTTCCGTCAGTGTCGGGTTCGCCTTGAGCACGCGGCGGAATGCCGCGGTGCCCCGCGACAGATCGTGTCCGACGACGACCGCCTCGATGTCCGCCGACGTCCAGTGCTGCCCGCCCCGCTCCTCGTCGCGGACCTTCAACCGCCCCTGCACGATGACCGGTTCACCCACCGAGACCGATCCCTGGACATTGGTGCCGAGCGCCCGCCAGGCCCACACCGTGAAGAAGTTGGTGTGCCCGTCGGACCACGCGTTCTGCACGCGGTCGTACTTCCGCGTGGGCACCGCGAGCCGGAACCGCGCCACCGGTCCCGTCGGCAACTCCCGGTACACCGGCGTCGTCGCGACGTTCCCCACCACCGTCACCATCGTCTCGTTCATGCCGAACCCCTCCCGTGCGTCCGCTTCCGCCGCCGCGCCCTCCGCGACCGCGATCTCAGATTGCACCGGTTCGGCCGAGCCCGCTGAGCCCTGTGTACGACCGCCCAGTTGTGGATATCTCCGTCACCCGATGGAGGAGCCACCGGCCAGCGCGGCGCCTCCCGGGGCCCCGGCCACCCGCACGTACTGCTCCCTGACCTCGCGGTACCGCAGCAGTTCCGCCGCCACCGGATCGAGGACCCGGGCCCGCCCGCACCCGGCGGCCGCCTCGCGCAGCCGCCGTTCCGCGTCGAGGCCGTAGCGGCGTGCGGGCCCCCGCGCCGCCATCCGGCTCGCCCACTCCACGCACGGACCGCCCACGATGCCCGCCAGCATCAGCAGCACCGGCACCCCCAGGTTCGGCTGGGCGATGCCGATGATCTGCCCGATCAGCCAGAGCCCGCCGACGACCTGGAGCATCGTCATCGCCGCCTGCGCGAGGACCGCGACCGGCCACCAGCCGGGCCGCGGCGGCCGCCCCGCGGGCACGCCCGCGGTCACCGCGAGCTCGTCGAGCGCCTCGGGCAGCCCCTCGGCGCCGCGTACCGCCGCCTCCCGTACCGCCAGCCCCCAGGGAGCGGGCAGTCCGCTCGCCGCCTCGTCGGCCACCGTGCGCACGGCGTGCTCGACGCGCTGGCGGGCCGTCGCCTCCTCGTCCGTGGGCGGCTGCGCGACCGGTCCCGTACCGAGCTGCGGCGCGCGCCGCAGCTCGTACCACCGCCACAGCCTGAGCCAGGGGTCGCCGCACGCCTTGCCCGCGTTCCTGCGCCAGGACCGCTCCGCCGCGTCCCCCGCGGCGGCCGCCCCCACGGCGTCCGCGAGCCGGTCGGCGAACTCCTCGCGCGCCTCCTCGCTGAGCCCGATCCGCCCGCGCCCCCGCCCCGGAGCCGACGTCGCCCCGTCGACGTACACGGGGCGCAGCCGGGCCGCGGCCGCGTCCAGGTCGGCCGAGATGCGGCGGGCCGCTGCGCTGCGCTCCTGGGTGAACTGGCCCAGGGCCTCGCGGAGTTCGCCGAGTCCGTCGCCGGTCAGCGCGGAGAGCGCGAGCACGGTGGCACCCGGCTCGCCGTGTTCGCCGAGCGCGATGCCGTCCTCGTCGAGGAGCCGCCGCAGGTCGTCGAGCACCTGGTCGGCGGCGTCCCCGGGGAGCCGGTCGATCTGGTTGAGCACCACGAAGGTGACCTCCGCGTGGCCCGCCATGGGCCGCAGATAGCGCTCGTGGAGCATCGCGTCGGCGTACTTCTCCGGGTCGACGACCCAGATGACCGCGTCGACGAGGGCCAGGATCCGGTCGACCTGCTCGCGGTGCTCGCCGACCGCCGAGTCGTGGTCGGGCAGATCGACCAGGACGAGCCCCTGGAGGCCGTCGGCCGCGGATCCCTGGAGCGGGCGGCGGCGCAGCCGTCCGGGGATGCCGAGCCGGTCGAGGAGGCCCGCCGCGCCGTCCGTCCAGCTGCACCCGATGGGCGCCGCGGTGGTCGGCCTGCGCACGCCCGTCTCGGAGATCATCACCCCGGCGAGCGCGTTGAAGAGCGTCGATTTCCCGCTGCCCGTGGCGCCCGCGATGGCGACGACGGTGTGCCGTTCGGAGAGCCTGCGCCGGGCGGCGGCCTCGTCGAGGACGCGGCCCGCCTCGGCGAGCGTGTCGCCGTCGAGCCGGGCGCGGGAGAGCCCGACGAGCTCGCGCAGCGCGTCGAGCCGGGTGCGCAGCGGCCCTTCGTAGGAGGTGGGTGGCGCGGACGGCAGGTACGCGTGCGTGCCGGTGGCGGTGTCCCGCGCCCCGCCCGCCACGCGCCGCGCGATGAGTCCGTCGTCCCAGGCGCCTTCGGAGCCGCCGTCCGGACGGCCGGGCCGCTCGGGGCGCTCGTCCTGCTCGGTGTGGTCGGCGTGATCAGTGACGGCGGTCATGCGGTCACCTCTCCTTCTGCAGTACGGACAGGGCGGCGATCAGCTCGGCCTGGGGTTCGGGGTGGACTTCGAGGGCGTCCAGGGGGGCGAGCCTGCGCTCCCGCTCGGCGGCGAGGACCTTCTCCAGGTAGTCGGTCAGCAGGCGCCCGCCCCGGTCACGCAGCCGGACCGCGCCCTGGGCGCCGATCCGCTCGGCGAGGATCTCGCCCGCCGAACGGGCCCTGCGCCCGCCGAGCAACGCGGTGGCAAGGAGCGCGGCGACGACTTCGGGGTCCGGCAGCGGGCTCTTGTCGATCCTCTCGATGCCGCGCACCTCGTCCTCCGCGTACTCCTCCAGGACCCGTCGCCACCTGCGGACGGCCATCCCGATGCGGTGCTCGGCGCTCTCGACGTGCGGGTCGCGGTCGGCGAGCCCCTGGGCGCCCGCCGCGGGTTCGCGGCGCCACGCCTCGTCGATCCGCTCGTCGGCGGCCGTGACGGCGCACAGCAGCAGCGCCTCCAGGCTCTCGGCGATGGCGTCGAGCAGTTCCCCCGCGCCGCAGTCGAGCGGGAAGCTGCGCCAGCGCTTCAGGGCGCCTCCGGCGAGCACGCCGCCCGCCTGGAGACGGCCCCGTACGCGCGCGTGCTCGTTCTCGTACGCCTCGTCGACGGCGGCGGTGAGCCGCAGCGCGGCCGCGTACTGCGCGGCGACGGCGCTCGCGAGCTCCGGCATCCGGGCGTTGAGCGAGCCGATGACGCCGTGCGCGGTGCGGGCGACGGCCTGGGAGCGGGCTGCGGGCTCCTGGGCGCGGTGGGTGAGCCAGGCGCGCAGCGGCGCGACGGCGGTGGCGGGGAGCAGCCCGCCGCCGCCCGCGGACTCGGGCAGCTCGGGCACGGTGAAGCGCGGGACGTCGCCGAGGCCCGCCTTGCTGAGCAGCGCCCCGTACTGCCGCGACACCTCGGTGACCACCTGGTGGGGGACCCGGTCGAGGACCGTGACGAGGGTGGCGTCGTGCTCCTTGGCGCTACGCAGCAGGTGCCAGGGCACGGCGTCGGCGTACCGGGACGCGGTGGTGACCATCACCCATACGTCGGCGGCGGAGATCAGCTCGGCGGCCAGGACCCGGTTGTCCGCGACGAGCGAGTCGACGTCCGGGGCGTCGAGGAGAGCGAGCCCCTGGGGCAGGCTCTCCGCGGTCTCGATCCGCAGCGCACGCTCACCGTCGGCCCCGCCCACGCCGTCGATCCCCAACAGATCATCGTCGCCCTCCTCCTCGCCCTCCCCCTCCGAAAGCTGCTCCTGGGGCATCCACACGCGCGTGAGGTCCGGCAGGACGCGCATCCCCGCGAACCAGTGGTGATCATCCGGATGGCAGACGAGCACCGGCGTACGCGTCGTGGGGCGCAGCACCCCCGCCTCGCTGACCTGTCGCCCCACCAGGGAGTTCACGAGAGTGGACTTGCCCGCTCCGGTGGACCCGCCCACGACGGCGAGAAGGGGCGCTTCGGGCGCCCTCAGCCGGGGCACGAGATAGTCGTCGAGCTGCGCGAGAAGCTCGTCCCGGTTGGCACGCGCGCGTGGCGCCCCCGGCAGGGGGAGCGGAAAGCGTGCGGCGGCGACACGCTCGCGCAGGGCGGAGAGTGCGTCAAGCAATTGAGGCCGTACGTCCAAGGTCACCACATGCGAAGAATGCCCAATTTTGGCGGCTTTCTGAAGCATATGGACGCCTCTGCGCGCCGATCGGACACAGGGGATGGAAGGGGCGACTGGGGCGCAGGCATAACGAGTGCACAACACCCGGGGCGTGAGACGCCAAAAGCGATGCGAGATTCGCACCTGCCTGCGATTATCAGGACCGCTTCACCGAACCTCCACATCACGGCGCGGAGGCGAAGCACCAGGGACAGGGCCCCGGGAGCCCTATCCTTGTCCCCGGCAAGGTCACGGATCTCCCCCACATCCGGACTCCATGCCACCCGGCCACACCCGGCCCCCGTAGCTCAGTGGATAGAGCAGGCGCCTTCTAAGCGCTTGGCCGCAGGTTCGAGTCCTGCCGGGGGCGCACATTTATGCAGGTCAGAGGCGCTTTCCAGCCCTTCACGGGATCACTCGTGGAGGGTTTTTCCATTGCTTCGGATGGAGTTTTGCCCTGATTTACACCCCAGCATTGAGGACCTCGTCCCACATACGTCCCCCGGTTTGGGGGTCATCCCACGGATCGCCGCCATCCGCGGACGAGTAACTCCTGGTCAGAGCCATTCTCATGGTTCATCGGGTCGGCATGGAGCGTGCGCCAAAGCGGCGCCTGCCCTGTTCTCGACTGCTGGCTCAATCAGCTCCACGCCTACCCTTGCGTCGCCACACGCACGTAGATTCAGCCCCGACGCGAGCCGCCCGATGTGGATGCGGCTGGAGGGCTACACGGGGCGGGGAACCATGGTCAGAGCTTGGACGGTCCGCGGGGGCCAGTACGGAGAGCGCGAAGAGCAGGCGCTTGACGAAGGTGTGGTGATTGCCGGCTGGGAGGAGGTTGGCGATCTGAGCGGCTGCGCGTCGATCTCCGATGTGGGGGATGTTCTGGCACGGGCCTATCCGGATGAACTGCCCGGCAGAGTGGACAACTGGAAGCATCAGCTGTGGCGCTTCATCACGATGGAGACCGGAGATCTGGTCGTGATGCCCCGCAAGTTCCTGGGAGTCGTCGCCATCGGGCGGCTGACCGGCGGGTACGAGTACCGGAGCGAGGCCGCCCCCGGCTTCCGGCACACGCGCAAGGTGGAGTGGGTGCGCACCCAGGTCGAGCGCGCCGCGATCGGTGGCGACCTCCGCGACAGCATCGGCGCGTTCCTGACCGTGAGCGAGCTGCGCCGCCGCGACGCGGCACACCGTGTCGAGACCCTCGCGCAGACCGGAGTCGACCCGGGCTACAAGGGTGCCGTGGAGCCGCCTACGGACCCCGATGCGCTGGAGCAGGATGTGCGCGACGAGGGCACCCGACAGCTGACTGCCCGGGATCTGATCGGCCTGTGGGGCTGGCAGAGGCGCACCGGCGACGTGATCGACCTCGTCGACCGGGAGCTCGCGGCTCGCGGTCTGCAGGTGGCCCCGCACTTCACGGAAGTCCAGCTCGACGGCCTGATCACGGTCTCTGCGGAAGAAACCACGCTGACGGGAGAGACGACCCATGAGTCGTCGGGGACAGACCTTGGCCATACACCCACAAGAATCGCGGGCGAGGATCTGAGTCGCCACTGGCGCATCGGCAGCCTCCCCTTCGCCCGGGACGTGGTCACGGTCGGTTTCGACGAGCCGCTCAGCCGCGCCATCACACGCATGGTCCAGGGAGATTTTTCGCAGCTTCCGGTGGTGAACCGGAACAACGTGCTGCGTGGGGTCGTCACTTGGGAGAGCATCGCCCGTGCCCAGTTGGGGCACCGCGGCGCCACCATAGCCGCAGCCCTGGATCCGCATCCGCTCACCGCTCAGGAGCAGGAAGAGCTGTTCGTCCGCATCGACGACGTCCAGCGCCACGGCTTCCTCATCGTCACCGACGGTGACAATCTCGTGATCGGCATCCTCACTGCATCGGACTTGGCCGATCAGCTCAAGCTCCGGGTCGAGCCGTTCATCCTCCTCGGCGAGGCGGAGCGGAGACTGCGTCGCCTCACCGATCGGCTGCCCGTGGACGAGCTGCCCACGGGTTCGGGAGTGCGCAAGACGCGCGCCGCGGGCAAGTACCTCACCCTCGGCCAGTACCCGGAAGTCCTCAAGGACGACGCGTGTTGGGCGAGGCTGGCGTGGCCGTATGAACAGGACGATCTCGTCCGGCGCGTCACCGCCGTCAAGGACTACCGGAACGAACTGGCTCACTGGGACATGGACGCCCCAGAGACGAAAACTGAGGCCCTGACGGAGACCAAGCAGCTGCTGAGCCTGCTGAAGCTGATCGACCACGACCCACGGCCCTGATCAGGGCCGATGGCATCGCTCCGCGCTGGTCAACCAGCGCGGAGCGATGCCATCGGCCCCAGTTCTTCTCAACTTACCGAGATCAGCCCAGTACTGCTGCGATGGCGAGAGCGATCCGCTCGACCCAGTCGATCGCATCCGTGACCTCAGCGTCGGAGATCGCGCGGCGGCGCTTGAGGTCACCGTCGAGCAGGTCCGCGTCATGGGCGATGCGATTGCGGCGGTCGGTGATGGAGATGTACTGCTGCTTGAGGGACTGCGCGTTGAACGACGTACGGTCGTGATTCCAGTGGTTGAGCTGGACGGCGGCCTTGGCCCAGATGTCCTCTTCGGTGACCAGCTTCAGCGCCTCGCTGATCTTTCGAGGGTTCTGGAGAGCGGCGTTGCCCCATTTCGCCTTGACGTGCTCTGAGACGGCATCGGCGAGAGTGGTCGCACCCCGCCGCACCTCCTCGACCTTGACCAACGGCAGCTCGAATCTAGTCAGTTGGTACGGCATGCCAGGGCTGTCCTCGGCAGCCAGCTCGGCGACGCGCCGGTACAGCTCCTCGTGGAACCAGTGGTCGATGGCGCTGACAGCCTGCACCCAGGCAGCACGATAGAAATCGCCGATGTCGATGACCGGGGACTGGAACGCGGCCAGGCTTTGGCCGGCGACGACCATCTTCCGGGCGTACTCAAGGTTGGTCAGGAACGCCCGGAACTCGCGCGTCTGTGGATGTGCTGCCACCGGCATGGAACTTTTCTCCCCGTCTCGCTGGACCTCACGAAACAGAATCCGGCCAGAGCGGGGAGGAGGGCAACTCACTTGTGGATCAGTCAGTTCCAGTTGGCTGGATCTCGTCGGTGTCAGCTGGGACTTCACCACCGAGAGCTTCGGCGATGGCTGCGAACTCGCTGAGGGCCGCTTGCAGGTCCTCGACGATCTCCTGGGCGATCACCTCGGGTGGGAGGAGACTGTCGGCGTCGTCGAGAGCCGGGTCCTTCATCCAGGTGATGTCGAGGTTGACCTTGTCACGGGCGATGAGTTCGTCGTAGTCGAAGGCTTTGAACCGCTGGCTCTCGACGCGTTCGCTGCGCGGCTTGTCCGGCAGGTACGCCTCGACGAACTCGTCCAAGTCGGCCCGCCGCAACGGGTGCTGCTTCAGAGTGAAGTGCTTGCCGGTGCGGAAGTCATACACCCAAAGCTTGGAGGTGTTAGCCCCTTCGCTGCGAGGCGGCCGCTTCTCGAAGAACAGGACATTGGCCTTGACGCCGCCCGCGTAGAAAATGCCGGTGGGCAGTCGAAGGATGGTGTGCAGGTCGAAGTCTTCGAGCAGCCGCCTTCGTACCTTCTCGCCAGCCCCGCCTTCGAAGAGGACGTTGTCGGGCAGGACGACGGCGGCACGTCCGTTCATCTCCATCAGCGACATGATGTGCTGGAGGAAGTTGAGCTGCTTGTTGGTGGTGGTGGCGCGGAAGTCGTCACGCTCGTAGGAGATGTCCTCCTTCTCGGCCTTGCCGTCCGTGCCGATGACGGTGATCGCCGACTTCTTACCGAAGGGCGGGTTGGCGAGGACGAGGGAGGCGTGTCGAGCGGGCTGCTCGGCGAGCGCATCACCTTCGGTGATGAGCGACGGCCCATCGGCGTCACCGATACCGTGGAGCAGCATGTTCATGGCTGCGAGCCGCGCAGTACCGGTCACCAGCTCGTTGCCCCAGATCTTCCCGCTGCCGAGGGCGAGCCGCTGCTCGCGCGAGAGGTTCTGCATGTGGTGCTTGCGGATGTAGCTGTGTGCGGCGATGAGGAAGCCGCCGGTGCCGCAGGCGGGGTCAGTGATGGTGTCCTCGGGGCGGGGCTGCATCACGTCGACCATCGCGTCGATGAGCGCGCGGGGCGTGAAGTACTGCCCGGCCCCAGTCTTGGTGTCCTCGGCCCCTCTGGCGAGCAGCCCCTCGTAGGCGTCGCCCTTGAGGTCGGCCCCCTGAATCGTCCAGTCTTCCTTGCCGATCAGGTCGACGACCAGCTTTTCGAGGAGGGCGGGTTCGGTGATCCGGTTCTGGGACTTGGCGAAGATCGTGCCAAGGGTGGTGCCCGGGTTCTTGGCAAGGGCAGCGAGGATCTCGCGGTAGTGGACTTCGAGTTCGATGCCCTTGAGTCGGGCGAGCGACTTCCAGTCGTACGCGGCGGGTACGACGGTCTTGGCCTCCTCCTCGGTAAAAGGGTCAGAGGCGATCTCGTCGGCCATCTTAAGGAAGAGCAGGTAGGAGAGCTGCTCGACGTACTCGATGGTCGACAGGCCGTTGTCCCGCAGGACGTTGCAGTAGTTCCAGAGCTTGGCGACCAGAGTGCTGGTCTGGGCGTTTGCCTGAGCGGTGGTGGCGGGGGTCACAGGGGGAGCTCCTGCTGAACGACGATGGCGGAGGCAGGGGTTGAGGGGGGCGGGGGCGGCGGGCCGTCTGCGGCGGCTGTCGCCTTACGGGGGCGACGGGGGGTGCGTTTGGCGCTCTTGCTGCTGCTCCGCGCCTCGCACTCGGCGCGGATGCGGTCGAGGAGCGCGGAGGCGGCTTCGTCCGTGGGGTCTTGGGGAACGAGGGCACCGGCGAACGCGCGATTAAGGAGTGCTTGGCGCAGGTGCTTTGCTCGAATCTGAGCAAGGTTGAGGCTGGATTCTAGAGAATTTACCCGCTGAACCTCGGTATCCAAAACCTCTGCAATCAGCCCTTGAGACACAATCGGAGGAATTGGGATACGAACGGCTGAAAGCTCACGCTGCGAGATATTCCTCATCGAATCCTTCGTCCCCGTTGCCTTGGCCGAGATTTGATGACGCACATACGGAGAGGAAAGAATTTGAATTAGCCACCCTCTATCAACCCCTACCCCAGGCACCAAGCGCAAGCTCTTGTCACTCAACAGCAGCCGAGGTCGACATCTTCCAACGAGAACCGGAGCGCCAACATAAGAGGGAGTATTCGCTCGGCTTACGAGAATATCGCCGGGCTTGATTTCATGTCGCGAATCAAATTCCCTACCAACTGGCACTGCCTTCTGCTCATCGGCTCGAAATTCACCCCAAGTCATGGCACTGACCTTGATCACGCCCCATTCCCGTTCAGTGGCAGGACGGGGTTCACAGCGGAAGGACTTTCCGGCCTCAATACGCTCAAGCACATCACTCAATTGCCCCCATGCCCAGCCATCAGGTAGCTCCACCTCGGGCCGGTGAGCGTGCGCCACAACATTGCGCACCCCTCCTCGAAGCGCTGCAAGCCGAGAAACGCTCTGCTGCAGATCGACGCGAGCCGCGTCGAGGCGGGAGAGGTGGCCTTCGAGGGCCTCGACGATGCGGTGCTGCTCCGCGAGCGGCGGAAGGGGCAAGGGGATTTGTTGCACACTGCGGGATGACAGATGCTTCACCGTCACCGAAGATGTGGATGACCAGATGGCATCGAGATACCCCTGTAGTACGTAGACAAGGAACCGTCGATCATAAAGAGACTCATCTCGAATGGAGATCTTACAGACTCGCTGATTCAGGAGGGCCGAGGGTCCGCGCCAGGTCGCAACTCTAAAATCGCCGTCCATCCCTACAATGACATCGCCCCGATCGATCAGATATTGATCTTCGTAAGGTCCGGCATAGTACGTTCCCGTTGACTCACGCCCGACATCGCGAATACGAATAATCGGGATACCTTCGCCGTCACGATTGAAGTAGTGCGACTTGAAGGCAAACCCATTCAGCACGGAGGCAATGCTGCCGAGATCAACCCGCTCCCATGTGGCATGACGGCCGAGCAGTCCGGGCTCTCCCGCACGTTCCGCATCAGCTACGAGTTCCACAGGGTCGACTGTCAAAGCCATCGCAGAGCCTTTCGGGCATGATCGAAGTTACTCAAGCCAACTCCCGGTTCAACTCGCCCAACAAAGCCCGAACATCCCGCCCCGGAAACGCGTGCTGGAACCCACGCCCCCCGCCGCGCCCCTTGAACGGCTCGGCGTTGAATTCCTGCGTGCCGATCCCGACATCGCTCGCGACCACATCTCGTATGGCCCGCAGCCACCACAGCTGCTCGCCCGAGAAATCCGCCCCGGCCTGCCGCTGCTTCAGCAGCCACGCCTCGAAGCGCTCCTCCACCGTATCCCGATACGGACGAAGCTCCTCATCCACGCCCAACTCATACCGGATGAGCGAGATCAGATCCGGGACGCCCGCCTCGCGTCCCGGCCGGTGTGCCGCAGCGCCCAGGTCCTCGTAGTACGTCCACAGCACATGCGGCGTCCAAGCGAACTGCGGGCGGTGGATCTCCGTGGCCAGCTCCCGCAGCGCTGCGTACGCCTCCGAGGGCGACATCGTCCGAGGGCTACTCAACGCCAGCGACACCGCCGCGATGCGGTCTCGCTCTTCCTTCAGCAAGCGACTCCAGCGGCCGATCTCCTCCCGCGCCCGTGCCTCCCGGGGGATCTCCTCCAGGTTGACGTTCACGGCAGTCGTCTCGTCGAAGACGTAGTCCTTGTCCCGCCGGATCTCGATGATCTGCCGTCGCAGCTCGGGGCTGGCCGTCAGTGGCGCGATCGCGTCCTCGACCAGCTGACGCGCCGCTCGCGCCCCCTGCTCATCACGCACCCGCTCCTGCCGGTCCGGGTCAACGGCCGCGACGATCGCGCCCGCGATCTGTGACAGTGTCCGGCCACCCGCCGCCCGCTCCAGTTGCTCGCGCTCGTCGTCCGTCAGCTGCTGGTTGAGGCGCGCCAAGCGCCCTGCCAGGGTCTCAGCTTCGCTCGCGCTGATCGACTTCGTGCCTGCCTTGTCCAGCAGCTTCGCCAGCGACACCTGCCGCTCGCTCGCCGGCACGAGCGGCCGCGCATCGACCAGCGGCGAGTCCGTCACACCCACCGCGTCCACCAGCACGAACCGGTCCTTACGCACCGACGCATCTGAGTCCGGGGTGATCTCCTGGAGCTCGGTCGCGTCGATCGTCCGGGCCCCACGCCCCTTCATCTGCTCGAAGAGCACAGCGCTGCGCACCTCGCGCAGGAAAATCACGCACTCCAGGGCCTTCACGTCCGTACCCGTCGCGATCATGTCAACGGTGACCGCGATCCGCAGCCTTGGTGACGTCCGCAACGCGCGGATCAGCTCGTCGGGGTCCTCCCCGGCCTGCCGACTCTTGTACGTGATCTTCTTCGCGAAGTCATCGCCGCGGCCGAAGATCTCCTTCGTCTGCGCCAGGACATCCTCTGAGTGGTCCTCTCCAACCGCGAAGATCAGGGTCTTGGGAACTTCGCTCCGTCCCGGGAACCAGCTCCGCCAGTTGTCCCGGTAAGCGGTCAGCACGGCCCGGATCTCGTCGACCGTCACCACGGACCGGCCTATCTGCCCGGTCGTGTAAGTGAAGTCGTCGTCCAGCTCCTGGTAACGCTGCCGCCGCGTCTTGCGGTCCCGAACCCTGATCGTCGTACCCGACTCGATGGTGGCGACGCCGTTCTCGCGCAGGTCGGAGCGGATGCGTACGACGTCGAAGTCGACGTTCACGCCGTCTGCAACCGCCTGCGGATACGTGTACTCGGAGACCAGGTTGCGGTGGAAAAAGCCCAGCGTCTGGGGCTTCGGGGTGGCGGTGAGGCCGACGAGGTGAGCGTCGAAGTACTCCAGCACTCCCCGCCATAGGCCGTAGATAGAGCGGTGGCACTCGTCGACGATGATCAGGTCGAACGACTCGATCGGTACATCCGGGCTGTACGACACCTCGATGGGCGCGGTGGTCTCGTAGGTGTCCTCGTACGCCGCGCTGTCCGCCGCCGCGTCCGCCTGCTCGTCGTCCGTCAGTGTCTCGCCCCGTAGCAGCGAGTACATCTTCTGGATCGTGCAGATCACGACGGACGAGGTGTCCTGAAGGCCGGAGGCGCCGAGCCGATCTACGTTGTAGATATCAGAGAGCTTGCGGCCATCGTCGGGCGTAGTGAACTTCCGGAACTCGTCGAGCGCTTGCTTGCCCAGGTTGTTGCGGTCGACGAGGAACAGGATCCGGCGGGCCTTGGCGTGCTTGAGCAGGCGGTACGTCTGTGCCACAGCCGTGAACGTCTTGCCCGCACCGGTCGCCATCTGGATCAGCGCTCGCGCGCGGTCCGCGCCCAAGGACTCCTCCAGGCCGGAGATCGCGTCGATCTGGGCAAGACGCAGCCCGTTCGGCTCCAGCACAGGCAGCTGTCGCAAGGCTGCCCGGAAGGTCGGGCAGCTAGGGGACTCGTCCGCCCGCCGCATCCAGGCTGCGATCGTCTCCGGACGGTGGAAGGAGAAGACCTCGCGGGAGCGGGCATCCGGGTCGAGCCGGTTGACGAAGTATGTCTCCGCGCCAGTGGTCGCGTAGCGGAAAGCGAAGGGCTCGGCTTCGCGCCACACCGCGAGCCGGTGCTCCTTGAGCACGCCGGTCGCATACCGGTCGTTCTGCTCGACGGCACTGGAAAGATGGTCGCCCTCGCGCTTCGCCTCGATGACGCCGACGATGCGCCCGTCGACGTACAGCATATAGTCGGCGCGGCCCGTGGCCAGCGTGAACTCGCGAACGGCCACGCCCTGTCCGGCCTGCGGGTTGAGCTGGTCCCGGTCCTGGACCTGCCAGCCGGAGGCTCGAAGCATCGCGTCGATGGTGTCGCGGGCCTGTACCTCGTTGAGCGGGGCCGGCCGTTGGGCACGGTGGATGATGGCATCGCGACTGCCCGCGTCCACCTGGCGCGGCTGCTTACGAGTGGCGTCGTATTTCGACTGCTGGGCGCTGCGCAGCCCCTCAATCTCGGTGCTCAACTTCTCCACACGGGCGAGCAGTTCGCGCCTGTTGGTATCGGCGCTGGCGATCAGGCGCTCAGCCTCGGCGCGCGCCTTGCGCTCAGCCTCCAGAGCATCGCTGGACTCGGCGAGCCGGGTTCGGGCCTGAGTAAGCGCCTGGCGGTGGCCGTCCAGGGCCTCCCGCAGCTCGGCCAGCTCGGCCGGGTCTGTGACCTCGGCGGTCGCACCGGGATCCGTGGGCGGCACGAACTCCGCCACGGTCCGGCGTCCGTCGATGGCGTCATGGAACCACAGCCCGAGCTTGTAGCAGACGCGGACGGCGGCAAGAGCCCGCGAGGTGTCGAAAAGATGACTGTGAGCTGCCCTGTTCCGGTCTCGGCGCAACCTGTCGAAGTCGTCACGAATCTCGGGGACGAGGACTCCGGCGCGCGTGAGCGCGGTCAGCCGGTCAATCTGGCGGTCGCCCTCAATACGCATCCCGATCCGGGCGACTAGTTCCTCGGCGAGAACCTCTCCGAACTGGCCCGCTTGCACCAAGGACGAATTGGGGTTGCTGAAGACTGTCGCCTCGGCCGACGCTCCGTACAGAGCCAACAGAGGCTGGTGCTGATACAGCACCGCGAAGTTCGGTGAGCCCTTCGCGAAATCGCGAAGCCGGTCGTCCATCCTGCTCTTCTCCCCCGAGGTGCGGTTGCCGTACGAATGGCCCCTCAGCCTACGCGGGCAGCTGCGGCACGTGTGAGCTTGGATATCTGCGGCCAGGCACACGCAGCGAGTGATGTAGCGCAAAATCTACGGTGCCTCACCCAAACTTCACGCCCCGGATGGAGCAGGTACATGAGTGCCCGCCGGTCGCGATCGGAAGGCTCAACCGGTCCGGAGACGGGTTCTCCCACTTCAGCACTTGACTAGATGACACAATTATAGTGTCATTGACTCGTGATGTACGCGACCCCACGCTTGACCTCCGATGACCGACGGGCCCTCGACGAGATCGAGAGCATGCGCCGATCCATGCGCCACATGCTCCGCGCCACCCCACGCTGGACCCACCAGCTGCGCCGCAACCTCACCGCCCGCGCGATCGCCGGATCGAACACCATCGAGGGATACGCCGCGACGGTCGACGACGTGGAAGCGCTCATGTCCGGCGAGGAGCCCCTGGAGACCGGGGAGAGGACCCGCGCCGAGCTGGAGGGCTACCAGCGCGGCATGACCTACATCCAGGCCCTCGCCGACGCCGGTGACGACTTCCAGTACGACGCCGGCCTGCTCAACGGCCTGCACTTCATGCTCCAGGGCCACCACCTTGACAAGCGCCCAGGCCGCTGGCGCGACGGCCCCGTCTACGTCACCAGCCCCGACGACCCCCTGGTCCCCGCCTACACCGCACCCGACCAGGCGGACGTTCCCGCTCTGATGTCGGAGTTCATCGACTGGCTCAACGAGGGCGACCTCGACGCCCCGGTCCACGTCCGCGCTTCCATGGCGCACCTCAATCTCGTCAAGATCCACCCGTGGAAGGACGGAAACGGGCGCATGTCCCGCGCCCTGTCCACCCTCGTGTTCTCCCGCGAGGCCCTGATGCCGCCCGAGTTCTCCTCCATCGAGGAATGGCTCGGCCGGGGGCAGAACACGTACGCCTACTACCAGGTCTTGGAAGACGTAGGCGGCCCGCACTGGAGTCCGGAGCGGGACACTCGCCCCTGGATCCGGTTCTGCCTGACCGCGCACCACCGCCAGGCCCAGCAGGCCCAGCGGCGCTTCGATGTCATGTCCCGGGCCTGGACCCGCCTGGTCGAAGGCGTCGAAGCAGCCGGCCTGGACGAGCGGGTCGTCTACGCCCTGCTCCCCGCCTTCTCGGACGCGAAGGTCCGCCGCACCGTGTACCAGCAGGACGCGGACCTCAGCGATCAGCAAGCCATTCGCGACATCCGTGAGCTCGTGGCCCGTGGCTGGCTCGTTCCTCACGGCAAGGCCCGGGCCCGCTACTACGCCCCCGGCCCCCTCATGGATCCGGTCCGGGAAGAGATCCGTCAGTCCATGGAGCCGTACGCGGATCCCTACCGACGTACTCAATGACCTGGCACGCTCCTGCCGCCACTGAGTCGCGCTACGCTGCCGCGGCTTCAAGCCCCGAAAGGTCTTGTGCTGCCTCGATGCGGGCCTCCAACTCCTTGGTCTGGCCGACGATGCAGCGGGCGTAGGTGGCGTAGAGCATGGCCACGCTGGTACCGGCCCACTCGGCGACCTGCGCCGGAGGGACGCCGTTGTTCAGCCAGGTGGTCAGGCAGGTGTGGCGCAGGTCGTAGACGCGTTTTCCGGTCAGGGAGTCGCACTCCGCCTCAGGGAGAATCGCTCTGCGGGCCTTGGCCCAGACCCTGCGATAGACCGAGCCTGCGAGCAGTCCGCCTCGTTCCCCTTGGAACAGGATGTCGTCGCTGAAAAGGTCGTATTCCTCGATCAGGTCACGCAGGATCGCGACAAGTACAGGGTGGGCCGGTACGACGCGGGTATCCCCCTCGCCGCGGCCCTTGAGGCTCCGCTCGTCATGGACCTGCCCGGTGTCCGTCCAGTGCCGCCCCGCTTCGGGTCGCGAGGCGTGCACGAGCAACTCACCCCAGCCACGTTCAGGAAGAACGGCATCACGAACGAGCAGGGCGACGGCTTCCTCGGGGCGCAGCCCGGCGTAGTAGAGGCTGGCGAAGTAGGCGCGGTAGCAGCGGCCCATGCGCGGCCGGTGGCCGATCCAGGTCAGGAGACCTGCGGCCATGCCGGGACTCAGCAGGCGACGCCGGTCCACTGCCATGCGTTCTTGGGGAACGCTTCCGCGTCCCTTGGGCAAAGGGTTACGCGGGAGGATCTTCCGCTGGACCGCATACTCCATCGCCACGTTCAAGATGCGGCGATGTCGTCGGACCGACGAGGCCGCAGCAGCTGATCCGTCCAGCAACGTGCCGAGCGCCACGAGTACGTCGACTACCGCCGCAGGGTCGGCCCAGACATCCATGGTGGGGCTACGGCGTTCTACCCACTTGAGAACCGCCATGGCCTCGGTCGGCGCCTTGCCCCGGCGGTTGGTGTTGAATGCCCACTCTCGCAGCGCGGTACGGAGGTGTCGCGCGCTGACGCCAGGAGGGGATCCGCCCAGCAGCGCAGTCGTCGTGATCATGAGTGTCCGGGCGGTGTTCTTGCGGTGGTTCGCGGAAACCCTGGGCCACTGAGCGTCGACAAACTGGACGGCAAAGTCGTACCAGCATGTCGACGAGGCTGTCGGCGAGTCTTGATCCGGCAGACCTGTCGCCATGCTGAACGGAACCCCATGGTGCGTCGCGGTCACCAACTCCGCGCGGAACCCGTCAGCCAAGGCAAACGTCTGAAACGTTCTACGGTACTTCCGTCCCTCGACAGCCCAGCGCACTCCGTACGAAGTGCCGCGGCGCCCTTCGCGGACCTCTATCTGCCAGATCCTGACGTCGTAAGTGGCTTCCATCCCATGCCACACCTCGATCGAGCACCCCGGCTACAGAGCCACACATTGCGGGAGGCACACGGGGCTTTCTTCTGCCTCTCAATATCTATGATCCCACTCACCCTCATAAACCCCAGAGGCATCGCAACCCCGCTTGCAACGCACTCTGTGACATGGGGCTTGTCGTACCCAGACGTGGTTCCGCTTGTGCCGCTCCACGGGACGTCACGCACAGCCCAGCCCACATACGTCCCACAAAACACCCGATTACCCATCAGTAGTGCGAGTAAGGCCAGGTCAGAGCCCACAAGAGACCGAGAGGCCAAGCCTCTTCTAAGCGCTTGGCCGCAGGTTCGAGTCCTGCCGGGGGCGCATATAGCCTCTCACCTGCAGAAACGCGTGAGAGGCTCTTTCATGTCCGGAGGCACATCGCTCCATGAGCAAGCGCCTTCGCCTGTTCGCGATCGCGGGCACAGACAAACCCCACGCCATGGCGACAGCACCCCCTCGGCGAATCGACAGCAGAAACACGATGTAGCACCGGGTAGCACACCTTCGCTATCGTGGACAGCATGACTGCGCAGCCGGAGATCACTCAGCGCGATCTGCGCACCCGCTCCAAAGAGATCATGGATGCCGTCCAGGGAGGACAGGCGTTCACCGTCACCCGCGACGGGCACCGTCTCGGCGAGCTGATCCCGCTCCGCCGCCGTCGCCGGTTCGTTCCCCGTGCCGAGTTCGCGGCCATGTCACGCAGCGCCCCTGACATTTCCGCGGACGCCTTCCGTGACGACCAGGACGCCGTCGTCGAGCGGGAGCTGGACGACCCGTATGCCCGTTGAGCACGAGCAGGGACTGCTCGATACCAACATCATGATCCTGCGCAAGTGGATCGACCCCGACGAGTTGCCCGCCGAGATGGCCATCAGCGCCATCACCCTCGCGGAACTCTCCGCAGGCCCCCATCAGGTACGCGGCAGCGACGAGCAGAGCGAGTACGACGAACACGCCGAGCGGGCCCGCCGCATGGACGTCCTGCAGCGCGCCGAGAACGAATTCGACCCGATCCCCTTCGACGTGGAGGCGGCCCGCATCTACGGCAGAATCTGCGCCGCCGTCGTCTCCGCAGGCCGCAAGCCCCGTCGCCGTGTGGGCGACCTGATGATCGCCGCCACCGCTGCCGCCGAGGAGCTCCCCCTCTTCACCACCAACCCCGACGACTTCAAGGGCCTCGACGACTTGATCACCATCGTGCCCGTAACCAGGCCCGAGATCCCGCACGACCGGTAGCACCGCACATGCGTAGCCGCTCGACCCATGATGAGCCGCCCAATTCCCGGCGCGTAGCGAGCCGGGCGTAGCGGACGCGTAAGCGCTGGACCGGGACATCCCGGCGCCGTGTTCGGCACCACGGATGCGCGGGCGGCTCACTTGCGGCTCAGCAGTCAGTTACTTCTTCTGGACGGGCGGGCACGTGCCCGTGTCCTCGCCGATGGAGTTGATCTCGGCGTTGGAACGGGTGTCGTCGGCGTAGTTGATCTGGTCCGTGCACTTCTTGTCGGGGTCCTTCGGCGTTCCCGAGGGCTTGTCGGACTTCTTGACCGGCGGGCACTTGCCCGTCTCCTCGCCGATCGAGTTGATCTCGGCGTTGGACCGCGAGTCACCCGCGTAGTCGATCTGGTCCGTGCACTTCTTGTCGGACTTGGCCGCCGATGAACTGCTCGCGGAAGAGGAGGCGGAAGAGGAGCCGTTTCCGCCGTCGTCGTTGTTGCATGCCGTCAGTGCCAGGCCGAGGGCCACCGCGGTCATGGTCAGTACCGAGATCTTCCGAGTGCGCATGCTGGTCCCTGTTCCTCTGCGTGGGGCTGCCGCTCGTGGGGAGCGGGCTGGTGAGTGAACCGGGCGACTGATCGCCCGTGTGGCTTTCCGTCCTTTCAGAGAGTCAGATTGGTTGCCCACGTTGCATCTTGATCGGCCTCAAGACGCGTTCGTGACACGCCGGTGGCCGCGTCGTGAAGTGACCCACAACGCGGTCCAGTGAGCCGCGAGGTCTTACGGACCGGTGACGTGCGGGGCGTGGCGCTGGGGCGCAGGCGTGGCGGCACCTAGCGTGCGGAGCATGCGTGTACTGGTCACCGGCGGAGCCGGGTTCATCGGGTCCCATGTCGTCGAGGCGCTCGCCGCGCGCGGGCACGACCCCGTGGTGTTCGACCTCCAAGAGGAGGGCCGAGAACGTCCCGGGCGCGACGTCCGGGACGGCGACGCGGTCTCCCGCGCGCTCTCCGGCGTGGACGCCGTCTGCCATCAGGCGGCGATGGTGGGGCTGGGGAACGGCTTCACCGACGCCGCCGAGTACGTGTCCCGCAACGACCTCGGCACCGCCGTCCTGCTCGGCGCGATGGCCGATGCCGGTGTGCGGCGGCTCGTGCTCGCCGGGTCGATGGTCGTCTACGGAGAGGGGCGTTACGCCTGCGAGCGGCACGGTGTGGTGCGGCCGGGGCCGCGCGCCGTCAGCGATCTGACGGCCGGTCGCTTCGAGCCCACCTGCCCCTCCTGCGGCGCGCCCCTGCGGCCCGGCCTCGTCGGCGAGGACGCCCCCGTGGACCCGCGGAACGTGTACGCCACGACCAAACTCGCCCAGGAGCACCTCGCGGCCGCCTGGGCCAGGTCGACGGGCGGTACGGCGGTGTCGCTGCGCTACCACAACGTGTACGGGCCCCGGATGCCCCGCGACACCCCGTACGCGGGCGTCGCCTCCTTCTTCCGCTCCGCGCTGGCCCGCGGCGAGGCCCCACGCGTGTTCGAAGACGGGGCACAGCGCAGGGACTTCGTCCACGTACGGGATGTGGCCGCCGCCAACGTCGCGGCGCTGGAGGCGGGTTACGGGGAGGAGGGGGCCGGGAGGCTCGGAGGGCTCGGGGAGGGCTCACTCGCCGTGTACAACACCGGCAGCGGCGATCCGCACACCGTCGGCGAGATGGCACGGACCCTCGCCGACGCGTACGGCGGGCCCGATCCCGTCGTCACCGGCGAGTACCGGCTCGGCGACGTACGCCACATCACGGCGGACTCGTCCCGGCTGCGGGCCGAGTTGGGGTGGCACGCCGAAGTCGGCTTCGAGGAGGGGATGAAGGAGTTCGCGGGGGCGCCGCTGCGTGAGGGGTGAGGGGGCGGCGGGCGCGCGAGGTGTGCGGGGGGCTCGTGGGGCGTGCGGGGCGGGGGCGTGAGGCGTGCGTGCGATGTGAGGGCTTGTGGGAGCGGGGCAGTTGCCGTGTCGGCCTCCCCCGACTCCCCCGCCACCCCGACTCCCCAGCCACCCCGACTCCCCCGCCACCCCGACTCCCCAGCCACCCCGACTCCCCTGCCACCCCGCTTGCCCCACCGCCCCATCTCCCCTGCCGCCGCGCTACCCCTCCACCGCCGGCAACGTCACCTCGAAACGGCAGCCTCCGGGGATGTTGCGTACGGCCGCCCGGCCCTTGTGCGCCTCGACGATGCCACGGACGATCGCCAGGCCGAGGCCCGCGCCCGCCGGGGGTGTACGCGCGTGTGTGCCGCGCCAGCCCGTGTCGAAGACGCGCGGGAGGTCCTCCTCGGGGATGCCTCCGCAGCCGTCCGTGACGGACAGGACCACGCCTTCGGGCGAACGTTCGGCCGTCACCGCGACCGTGCCGTCGGCCGGGGTCCTGCGGATCGCGTTGACCAGCAGGTTGCCGAGGACCCTGCTCATCTCCTTGCCGTCGACCTCCACCGGCACAGGGTCGACCTGGTCGCCGACCAGACGTACGCCGAGTTCGCGGGCCAGCGGGTCCGCGCCTGCCAGGGCGTCGCCGACCAGGTCGTACAGGGACATCCGGGACGGGGAGAGCGCGAGGGCGCCCACGTGGATGCGGGAGAGTTCGAAGAGATCGCCCACCATGCCGTTGAGTCGTTCGACCTCGGTACGGATCTGGCGCAGGTAGCGGTCGGGGTCGGCGGCGACGCCGTCCTCCAGTGCCTCGGACATCGCGCGCAGGCCCGCGAGCGGTGTGCGCAGGTCGTGGGAGATCCAGGCGACGAGTTCGCGCCGGGAGGTCTCCAGGGCGCGCTCCCGGTCCCTGGACTCGGCGAGTCGGGCGCTGGTCGTTGCGAGTTCCCTGCTGAGGGCCTCCAGTTCGGCGGTCGCCGGTACGGCGGGGGCGGCGAAGTCACCGCCGTCGCCGAAGGAGCGTGCGGCGACGGCGAGTTCACGGCTCCGCGCGACGACCCAGCGGCCCAGCAGCAGGGCCGTCGCCAGCGAGACGACGGCGGCCATCGCGACGACCGTGGTGACCACGGTCAGGTCGTGCGAGGACAGGAACATCGCCCAGGCCACGGCCAGCGTCCCGGCGAGCATCGCGCCCACGGCCACGGACGCCACGACCGCGATCGACGTGGTGAGCGAGCGGCGCCGCAGCAGGCGCAGCGCGACGGCGCCGAGCAGCCCTGCGCCGGTCGCGCCGAGGGCGGCGAACAGGGCGATGAGGAGTATGTCGCGCACGGTCAGGCTCCGGTGGGGGCGGCGGGTGGGGTGGAGGGGGACGGAGGTGAGGGTGGGGGTGGTGTGGCGTCGGTTCGGGGGGCGGGTTGCCGGTCCGCTTGGCCGGTGCGGCTCGCCGATTCGGCGTCGGCTGCTTGGCCGGTGCGGTTCCAGGATTCGGTGCCGCCCACCGGGCCAGCGCGACCCGCCGATCCGGCCGCACCCGCCGGGCCAGTGCGGCTCCCCAACTCAGTGCCACCTGCCGACTCGACGTGGCCCACCGCGCCGGTGCCGCCCGCCTGACCAGTGCTGCCCGCCGAGCCGGTGTCCCCCTCCACCCCACCCCCCGCGTCAAATCGATACCCCACCCCCCACACCGTCTGGATCAACCGCGGGCGGGCCGGGTCCGTCTCGATCTTGCCGCGTAGGCGGCGGACGTGGACCGTGACCGTCGACAGGTCGCCGAAGTCCCAGCCCCAGACCTCTCGCATCAGGTCCTCGCGGCCGTACGCGTGACCGGGGTGGGCCAGGAAGAAGGCGAGCAGGTCGAACTCGCGCAGGGTGAGGGACAGTTCGGCACCGTCCTTGGTCGCGCGGCGGGACGCCGGGTCGGCGGTCAGGCCCGCTGCCGCCAGAGGGCGGGCCGGGGCGCCGGGGCGGGTGCGGCGCAGTACCGAGCCGACCCGCAGGACCAGCTCCCTGGGGCTGAACGGCTTGGTGACGTAGTCGTCCGCTCCCACTTCGAGGCCCAGGATGCGGTCGTCCTCGTCGCCGCGCGCGGTGAGCATGATGACCGGTACGGGGCCGCGCTCGCGCAGCCGTCGGCACACCTCCAGTCCATCGATGCCCGGCAGCATGAGGTCGAGGACGACCAGGTCGGGCCGGTGCGCGGCGGCCCGCGCGAGCGCGGCGGGGCCGTCCGCCGCGCGATCCACGACGTACCCGGCCCGCTGGAGATACCCGGCGACGACCTCGGCGACGGTCGGATCGTCGTCGACGACGAGGATCCGTTCGGCGGCGCCGGAGGTGGGGGCCGGCGGAGGCGTGACGGCGGGGCCCGGCGCGGGGGCGTGCGCGGAGGGCGCGGACGCGGTTGCGGCCGACGCGGGCGCGGCTGGCGCGGGCGCGACGGACTCATCCCCCGCGCCGGCGACCGATGCAACCGGCTGCGGGTGCGGAGTCGCCCGCTCCGCCATCGGCTCCATCGCTGAGACCGACCCGTCTCCAGCCACCACGGGCAAGCCGGACACATCCCCCGCGCCCAAGCCCCCCGCCCCCGCGGCAGCGGCAGCGGCAGCGGACACACCGGTCCCCGCCCCCTCCGTCGCCGCCGAGCCCCGCAATTTCCCGTCCATGCCGCCACCCTCCCACCGCGTCGCCCTCCGCGCCGTACCCGAGCGGCGCCCCCGCCCCGACGTCCGTGTTTCGTAAGGATCTGAAGTCCGATATGCACCTTTCGCGCTCGTAGGGTGAAAGCCGTGACATCCCCTCCACCGGATCCAGCGGATCCCACCCCCACGCCCCCCGGCCCCGCCGAAGTGGACGTCGTCCTCCCGTGCCTCGACGAGGCCGACGCCCTCCCCTGGGTGCTCGAACGCGTTCCGCCGGGCTGGCGCGCCCTCGTCGTGGACAACGGGTCCACGGACGGGTCGCCCGAGATCGCCCGCGCGCTCGGCGCGACCGTCGTCCGGGAGAGCCGCCGCGGCTTCGGCGCGGCCTGCCACGCCGGGCTGCTCGCCGCCACCGCCGACATCGTCTGCTTCTGCGACTGCGACGCCTCGCTCGACCCGTCCCTCCTCGTGCCCTTCGTACGGGAGGTCCGGGACGGCGACGCCGACCTGGTGCTCGGGCGGCGCAGGCCACAGGGCCGTGGCGCCTGGCCCGCGCACGCCCGCGCCGGGAACTTCGCGCTCGCGCGGATGCTGCGGCGCCGCACCGGGCTGCGCCTGCACGACCTCGGCCCGCTGCGCGCCGCACGCCGCGCGCCGCTCGTCGGGCTCGGCCTCACCGACCGCCGCAGCGGCTACCCGCTCCAGATGGTCGTCCGCGCCGCCGACGCGGGCTGGCGGGTCACCGAACACGACGTGCCCTATCTGCCGCGTTCCGGCGCGTCGAAGGTGACCGGCACCTGGCGCGGCACCTGGCAGGCGGTACGCGACATGAGCCGTGTCCTGGCCGAGCCGCCCGCGCACGACGGGCCCGCCCGCCGCCCCCTCACCGCTCCCCCAGGAGGAAACACCCCGTGACCACGCTCCTCGTCATCGCCAAGGAACCGCTGCCCGGACGCGTGAAGACGCGGCTCACCCCGCCCTTCACACCCGCCGAGGCCGCGCGGCTCGCCGAGGCCTCGCTCGTCGACACGCTGCGGGCGGTGGCGGCGACTCCGGTACGGCGCCGTGTGCTGGTACTCGACGGGACGCCCGGCCCCTGGCTGCCGCCCGGCTTCACCGTCGTACCGCAGGTCACGGGCGGTCTGGACGAACGGCTCGCCGCGGCCTTCGCGGGCTGTACGGGACCGGCCCTGCTCATCGGCATGGACACCCCCCAGGTGACACCGGAGCTGCTCGCGACGGGCCTCGCCGGCCTGGACGGTCTGGACGGTCTGGACGGTCTGGACGGAAGTGGTGACGGCGGCTCCTGCGACGCCTGTTTCGGGCCCGCCGAAGACGGCGGCTTCTGGGCGCTCGGTCTCGCCCGCCCCGAACCCGAACTGCTGCGCGGCGTACCGATGTCGACGCCCACGACAGGCGCCGTGCAGCGCGCCCGGCTGGTCGCCGCCGGACTGCGCGTACGCGATCTGCCGCGCCTGCGGGACGTGGACACCGCGGCCGACGCCGCAGCGGTCGCCGCCGTGGCGCCGCACGGCAGGTTCGCGGCCGAGCTCGGCCGGCTCGGGGCGGTCACCGGCCGATGAGCACCGCGCACCGGCCCGCCCTCCGCCCCGCACAGCGACCGGCGCAGGCCCCGCCCCAGGCCCAGGCACAAGCACCCGCACCCACGCCCACGCCCACGCCCACGGAGAGCAACACCCCGCCCTCCTGGTCCGCCGACCCCTACGCCGACGCCCTGCGCACCGGACGCGGCCCGCTCTACCTGCGCCGCGCCGACGGCTGGCTGCTGCCGCTCGAAGTGGAGCGCTGGTGCGCGCAGGCCGACGAGGCCGATCTGGGAGTGCTCGCGCGCTGCGAGGGCGCCGTGCTCGACATCGGGTGCGGGCCCGGCAGGATCGTCGCCGCGCTCGGCGCCCGCGGCGGCCGCGCCCTGGGCATCGACGTCAGCGAGGCCGCCGTCGCGCACACCGTGCGGCTCGGCGGTCAGGCGCTGCACCGCTCCGTCTTCGAGCCGCTGCCCGGCGAGGGCCGCTGGGGCACCGCCCTGCTCATGGACGGCAATCTCGGCATCGGCGGCGACCCGTACGCCCTGCTCGCGAGGGTGGCTCAACTCATCACCCCCGGCGGCCTGTTGATCGCCGAGACGGCGCCGGTGGACATCGACGAGCGCGTCGACGTCCACCTCGTACACGCCGCCGACGGCCACGCCGACGCCCAGGCCCAGACCCAGGCCCAGGAGAGTCACGCGGACGACGGTCACGGCACCGCCGGAACCCCCTTCCCCTGGGCCCGCCTCGGCACCCCCGCCCTGCTCCGGCACGCCGGGCACGCGGGCTGGCGCGCGGCCGCTCAGTGGCGCGCGGGCGGCCGCTCGTTCGTCGCCCTGCGCGACACCCGCCGCGCACGCGACGGCCACCACGCACGCCACGACTTCGGCCTGCGCGGCGGCCACACCGACCGCCCCACCAACAGCAGCGCCGAACCCCCGAACAGCACGGCCGTGATCAGCAGCCAGCGCGCCGCGAAGCCGTCCCCCGGCAGGCCGGTGGCCGACGCGTAACGCCCCGCCGCCTGACCGCTGATGAGCGGGAACCACACGAGCAGGAGCAGACAGGAGAGCACGGCGGGTACGCGGACGTACCCGACGAGCTCCCGACGCCGGCCCGCCGCCCGTACGAGCACGCGGTCGAGCCCCGCGTACAGGGGCAGCAGCACGAGATCGTGCAGCAGTGCCGCCCCCACGAACCACAGGGCCACCCCGAACCAGTCCCCCGCGAGCAGCCGCACCCCCGCGTATCCGGCGAGGGCGAACGTGCAGGCGAACAGCAGCAGTTGGAGCGGACTGCCCAGCATCGGGCGCAAGGACCGAGCGACTTGGCGAGGGGACCGCCCGGCGGAGCGGAGGGACCGTACGACGGAGCGAGGGGACCGTACGACGGGGCGAGGAGCCATCACAGTTCTCCGAACGTCATCCGGGCCACCCACTTGGTGTTGAGCACACCGGGCGCGGCGGGCACGATGATCCGCGCCGGGTGGCCGTGGTCGGGGGTCAGGTCGGCGCCGTTGACCTCAAGGGCCAGCAACGAGCGCCCGTCGCCGACCTGGTTGGCCCGCAACGCCGCCCTGCGGAACGCGCCGTGCCGCTGGAGCGACTCCACCAGGACGTCCGTCGGGTCCTCGTGGCCGACGAGCGCCGCGAGATCACGCAGCCGTACGCCGCGCCACCACTGGTCGGACGTCGACCAGCCCTCCACACAGGCGATCGGCAACGCCGCACTGTGGAGCGGGAGTTGCAGCAGGTCCGCCCGGCTGAGCCGGACCGTCCTCGTGCGCCCCACGACGACCAGGCGCCAGGCGTCGGCGCGCGTCTCGCGCTCCTGGATCCCGGCGTACGCGGCCGTCTTGTTGATCTGGAACCCGCCAGGGCCTTCGCCCGGTTCGGGCCCGCCGTGCGGGGCGAGCACGGCGGTCCGGCGCAGCGGACCGTCGAAGCCGCGCCCGAACGTCGTACCGAACAGGAGGAGCGAGCCCCCACCGACCACGCCGAGCGCGCCGCGCCGGGAGACCGTGGGCGCGGCGGGCCGCGGCGAGACGAGCGAATCCGAACCGGAACCCGAACCCGGGCCCGCACCCGCCCCCACATCCGCTTCCGCCGGACTCCGCATCTCCCGCAGATTGCGCAACGCCAAAGGCACCCTCAGCACCGCGTGCGTGACGAACGCGGCGAAGAAGACCCACGCCCCGTAGAAGTGCAGCGGGTAGAACGAGCCGGGGAAGAGGTAGTCGAGCTGCACGTTCAGGACGCCGGTCACGAACTCGAAGAGCGCCCCGCCGACCAGCAGGAGCAGCGTGATCCGCTCCAGCGCATGGGCGAACGACCGTGCGGGCGGCAGCGCGAACAGCTTCGGCACGACCGACCACAGCTTCGCGAGCAGTACGGGGATCAGGGTGATCCCGAGCGTCACATGGACACCCTGGGTCAGCCGGTACAGCCACGGCGGGTCGGTCGGCCAGGAGAACAGGTAGAAGCCGAGCAGCCCCTTGTCCGGGGTCTTGTCGTTCACCGGTGCGAGGTTCGGGTTGTACGCGGCGTACGACAGCAGGCCCGTCACGAACAGCACGGTGATCCCGACCAGCAGGACGAGTCCGAGCACGGAGGTGAACCAGGGGCCGCGCACGGGACTGCGCCAGAAGCCGGGCGATGAAGGGAGCCGTGGGTCGCTCATGCCCCGACGCTAGGCCGGAACCACCCCGCGAAGGGCGCTGCGACTCATGACGAAACTCTGACGTCCGGGGCGTGATCGGCCCCGTTCGCCCTGTTCGCGCCTAGCGTTCCCGGTGTGAACCGCGATCTTCTGCGTGACCTGGGTGCCGCCCTTGCCGCCGCCCTCCTCGTCGTGACGGCCGTCGTCGTCGGCACCGCCATCGAACACGCGGACGGCACCCTGCACGTCGACTGGCCCCCGCTGTACGCCCACTGGGACCCGCACATCGGCCCCGGCACCCCGGCCGCGCTCGCCGTCGCCGTGGCCGTCGTCGGCTACGGGCCGCGCGTCGCGGCCCGGCTGCCGTGGCGCGCGCTGCTCGCCGCCGCCTGGGGCACCGCGGCGGCCTGGACGTGGTCGCTCGCCCTGATCGACGGCTGGCAGCGGGGCATCGCGGGTCGGCTGACCACGAAGTACGAGTATCTCCAGGTCATCGACCGTTTCCAGGACATCCCCGGCACCCTGCGCGGCTTCACGGGGCACATCCTGATCGACTCGCCCGACCACTGGCCCGCCCATGTCGCGGGCCACCCGCCCGCCGCGCCCCTCACCTTCGTGCTGCTCGACCGGATCGGTCTGGGCGGCGGCGCCTGGGCCGGGGTCTGGTGCATCACCGTCGGCGCCACGGCCTGCCTCGGCGTCCTGGTGACGGTGCGGGCGCTGGCCGGCGAGGAGCTGGCCCGCCGAGCCGCGCCGTTCCTGGTCCTCGCGCCCGCCGCGGTGTGGATGGGCACGTCGGCCGACGGGTACTTCGCGGCGGTCGCCGCCTGGGCCGTCGCCCTGCTCGCCCTCGCGGCGACGGGCCGCAGGCCACGGACCGCGGCGCTCGGCTCGGGGCTGCTCTTCGGGCTCACCTGCTATCTGTCGTACGGGCTCACACTGTTCGCGATCGTCGCGGCGGCGGTGGTGATCCTGGGAAGCGCGAAGGTGTGGAGCGCCGGTGCCGCTGCCGCCGCCGACACCAGCACCACCGGTACCGGCACCACCGGTACCGGTACTGAGAGCAAAGCCACCCCCAACCGCCGCCTCCACACCAGCCTCCCCCTCCTCCCCGCCCTCCCCTTCCTCCTCGTCGGCCTCGCCGTCGTCCCCCTCCTCTTCACGCTCGCGGGCTTCGACTGGTGGGAGGCGTACCACCTGCTCGTCGAGCGCTACTTCCAAGGGGCGGGCGGAATCAGGCCGTACGGCTACTGGGTCTGGGCCAACCTCGCGTGCACCGTGCTCGTGGTGGGCCTGGCGACGGCGGCGGGCCTGCGCCGCGCCGTGACCACCGTGGGCGCCCCCGCCACGGACCGGTCCCGGCTCGCGCTGCTCGTGCTCGCCGCCCTGCTCATGCTGCTCGTCGCCGACCTGTCCGGAATGAGCAAGGCGGAGACGGAACGCATCTGGCTGCCGTTCGCGATGTGGCTGCTGCCCGCCTGCGCGTTCCTCGACCGCCCCCGCCCGTGGCTCGCCGCCCAGGCGACCGTCGCACTACTCCTCAACCACCTGCTGCTGACCGGCTGGTGACGAGCGCGGCCGCCTGCGAGGCCACGCACACCGCCACCCTCAGGAGCGCCCACCGCCGGCGCGGCCTCTCCGAAGCACGCATCGGGAACTTCACCGGCCCGCCCGGCCGTTGAACCGATGAAGCCAGCGGCGCCACTGGCCTCACCAACCCCCGCCTCCCGTCCGTCGCCGAAGCACACCCCTCAGTCGCCGTAGAGCGCCTCGATCTCCCGCGCGTACGCCGCCGTCACGGCATGCCGTTTGATCTTCAGCGAGGGCGTGAGCAGCCCGTTGTCCTCCGTGAACTCGCCCTCCACCAAGGCGAATTTCCGTATGGACTCGGCCCTGGAGACCGCCGCGTTGGCGTGGTCCACGGCCTTCTGGACCGCGGCGAGCATCTGCGGGTCGCGGGCGAGGTCGGCGAGCGGCGTGTCCGCGGGGCGCTTGCGGACCGCGAGCCAGTGGGCGACGGCCTCGGGGTCCAGGGTGATCAGCGCGGCGATGTAGGAGCGGTTGTCGCCGACGACGATGCACTGGCCGACGGGCGCGCGGCTGCGCAGCCGGTCCTCCAGTACGGCGGGCGAGACGTTCTTGCCGCCGGAGGTGACGAGGATGTCCTTCTTGCGCCCGGTGATGGTGAGGTAGCCGTCGTCGTCGAGGGCCCCGATGTCACCGGTGGCGAACCAGTCGCCGGTCAGCACGGCGTCCGTCGCCGCCGGGTTGTTCCAGTACGAGCCGAAGACGATGCCGCCCTTGATCAGCACCTCCCCGTCGTCCGCGATGCGCACGGCCGTGCCGGGGACGGGCAGCCCGACCGTGCCGGGCCGGGGCGCGAGCGGCGGGATGATGGTCGCGGCCGCCGTGGTCTCGGTGAGGCCGTACCCCTCGTAGATGATGATTCCCGCGGCGTAGAAGAAGAGGTTGAGGTCGCGGTCCAGGGGCGATCCGCCGCTGATCGCGTAGCGCAGCCGGCCGCCGACCTCCTTGCGGATGCGGCGGTAGACGAGGAGTTCGTAGAGCGCCCAGCCGAGGCGGAGGCCGGGCGAGGGGCCGGGGCGGCCGTTGCCGAGGAACTTGTCGAGGTACGCCTCGGCGAAGCGCACCGCGATCCGCTCCGCGCGGTCGAACGAGGCACCCCGGCCGATCTTCTCCGCGGTGGCCCGCCCGGTCTCGTGGATCTTCTCGAAGAGGTAGGGCACGCCGATGACGAAGGTGGGCTTGAACGAGCGCAGTTCCGGCCGGAGTTCGTCGGGCTTGATGCTCGGGCAGTGGCCGAGCTCGATGCGGGCGAGCATGCAGGAGATCTGGATGGTGCGGCCCAGGATGTGGGCGAGCGGCAGGAAGAGCAGGGTGGCGGCGACCTGGCCGGTGATCTCCTTGAAGATCGGGTGCAGCAGGTCGACGGTGTTGGCGGCCTCGGCGTGCAGATTGCCGTGCGTGAGGACGCAGCCCTTGGGCCTGCCGGTGGTGCCGGAGGTGTAGCAGAGGGTGGCGATGGAGTCGGGGGTGAGCGCGGCCCGCCGTTTGGCGACCTCTTCGTCCGACAAGTCGGCGCCCAGCGCCGCCAGTTCGGCCATGGCGCCGCCGTCGATGTGCCGCACGCTCGGCGGCTCGGCGTGGTCGCGCAGGGCCTCCTGGACCGTCGCGGCGTTCTCGGCCGTCTCGGCGATCAGGATGCTGGTGCCGGAGTCCCTGACGATCCACTCGATCTGCTCGGCGGACGACGTCGCGTAGATGGGGACGCTCTGGCCGCCCGCCGCCCAGACGGCGAAGTCGAGGACGGCCCACTCGTAGCGGGTACGGGACATCAGCGCGACCCGGCCGCCCGGTTCGAGCCCCGCCGCGATCAGCCCCTTCGCGGTGTCGGTGACCTCCCGGGCGAAGGCAGTGGCGGTGACCGGCCGCCACTGCCCGCCCTCCTTGCGGCGAAGCACCACGGCGTCGGGTGCTTCGGTGGCATTGGTGAAGGGGATGTCGGCGGTGCTGCCCGTGGTGGCGCGCGGCACGAGCGGGGCGGTGCGCGCCTCGCGCACGGTGCCGTGTTCGTCCCTGACGAGCTCGGTCTCGGCGCGCCCGGCGAGACCGCTGTGCCGCCGTGCCCTCTTCAGATCCTTGCGTACGCCCATGACGGCTCCCCGGCTTCCCGTTCCCAGCTGATGTGCAGGCGATCGGCGCGCGTACTTACTCATGGGTCAACTTACCGACACGTAAGGAAAATTCAATGGGCCCGACGGCGAAATCCTCGGCGCGGACCCAGGTCCTCTCAACCGCGCCCCTTACCCCGCCCCCGAGCCGCCACCTCCTGTGCCGGACCCCAGACCTCCCCCTCAAGAACCCGCCCCATCCCCACCCACACCATGTTCATCAGTCGCAGCGTCACACCTTCGGGTGACTGATCCGGGTGGTTCGCCATCCAGTCGGTCAGCGAGTCCGCCGCGCCGACCAGCGCGTGGGCGACGAAGTCGGCGTCCTCGTCGCCCAGTTGGGAGCCGCCTTCGCTCTCCGAGATACCGGCCATGACCAGGCCCGCCACCTCGGCCATCACCGCGCGGCGCGCCTCGGCGACGGCGGCCGCGATGGCCTCGCTGAGCTCGGACGCCTGGCGGTGCAGCACCACCCAGCTGTCGCGGTGCTCGGCGACGAAGGCGAAGAATGCCAGGAGGGCGGCGTGCAGGCGGAGTTCGGGCGCCGCGCCGCCCGACGCGGCCGCGCCCTGGAACGCCGCGACCAGGCGGTCCGCCTCGCGGCGCAGACAGGCGAGGAAGAGGCCCTCCTTGGAATCGAGATAGAGGTACACCATCGGCTTGGAGATTCCCGCGAGTTCGGCGATCTCGTCCACCGACGCCGCGTGATAGCCACGCTTGGCGAATACCTGGACCGCCACATCGATGATCTGCTGTTCGCGCTCCTGCCGCGGGACGCGCCGCCTGCCGGTCACCCTTGTCAGCCTCCTCGGTTCGCTCTACCTTACTAACTAGTAAGTTTACTTCTGAGTCAGGAGATTGCCATGGCGGACGGGACCGGCGGCATCGAGGATCTCGGCGGCGTCAAGGGCCTCGCCGAACTCGACTTCGCGAGCGTCACCCCCGAGGAGTTCGCGCAGATCGTGAAGGGCCTCTCCGGCAAGGAGATCGCGGAGATCGCCAAGGACGGCGAGCTGCGCGCCCGGGTGCTCGCCGAGGTCTTCACGCGGATGGAGCGGCAGTTCAAGCCGGACACGGCGGGCTCCCTCAAGGCACTCATCCGCTGGAAGGTCACCGGCAGCGGGGACGAAGAGACGGTGTACGAGACGGACATCGCCGACGGCACCTGCACCGTCCGCGCGGGCCGCTCCGATGCCGACCCGCGCGTCACCCTGATCCTGGCCGACGCCGAGTTCCTCAAACTGGTATCGGGGAACGCGAGTCCGGTCACGATGTTCATGATGCGCAAGGTGAAGATCGCCGGCGATGTCGCCCTCGCGGCGGGCCTCACCCGCTACTTCGACATCCCGAAGGCGTGAGCACGCCGTGGCCTTCTCCCTCGAACTGACCGAGGAGCAGCGGGACCTGCGCGACTGGGTGCACGGCTTCGCCACCTCGGTGGTGCGCCCGGCGGCCGCCGAGTGGGACGAGCGCGAGGAGACGCCCTGGCCCGTCATCCAGGAGGCCGCGAAGATCGGCCTGTACGGATTCGAGTCCCTCGCCGACCTGTTCGGCGATCCCAGCGGGCTCTCCCTCCAGATCGCCAACGAAGAGCTGTTCTGGGGCGACGCGGGCATCGGCATGGCCCTCTTCGGCACCTCGCTCGCGGTCGCCGGGATCTTCTCCGCGGGCACCCCCGACCAGCTCGCCGAGTGGGTGCCGCAGTGCTTCGGCGACGAGGAGACGCCCAAGGTGGCGGCGTTCTGCGTCTCGGAACCCGACGCGGGCTCGGACGTCTCGGCGATGCGGACCCGCGCCCTCTACGACGAGGCGCGCGACGAATGGGTGCTGAACGGCCAGAAGGCGTGGATCACCAACGGCGGCATCGCGGACGTGCACGTCGTGGTGGCGTCGGTCGACCCCTCGCTCGGCGCCCGCGGCCAGGCCGCCTTCATCGTGCCACCGGGCACCGAGGGGCTCGAACAGGGCCGCAAGATAAAGAAGTTGGGGCTGCGGGCCAGCCACACGGCGGACGTCTTCCTGTCCGGCGTACGCGTCCCCGGGCACTGCCTGCTCGGCGGCAAGGACCGGCTCGACGCCCGGCTCGCGCGGGCCCGCGAGGCGGCGGGCGGCGGCGCGGGCAGGACCGCGCGCGGCGGCGGAAAGAGCCAGGCCGCGATGGCCACCTTCGAGGTGAGCAGGCCCACGGTCGGCGCCCAGGCCCTCGGCATCGCCCGCGCCGCCTACGAGTACGCCCTGGAGTACGCGGACGGCCGCGTCGCCTTCGGCCGCCCCATCGTCGAGAACCAGTCGATCGCCTTCGCCCTCGCCGATCTGCGCACCGAGATCGAGGCGGTCAGGCTGCTGATCTGGCAGGCGTCCTGGATGGCGAGGAACGACAAGTCCTTCGACGCGGGACAGGGCTCGATGGCCAAGCTGCGCGCCGGTGAACTGGCGGTCGCGGCAAGCGAGAAGGCCGTCCAGATCCTCGGCGGCGCCGGGTACAGCAGGGAGCACCCGGTGGAGCGGATGTACCGGGACGCGAAGATCTACACGATCTTCGAGGGGACCAGCGAGATCCAGCGCCTGGTGATCGCGCGGGCGATATCCGGGCGGCAGATCCGCTGAACCCCGCCGGGCCCGGCCGGGAGCGTTCAAGCGCCTCCCCGGCCGGACCGATGTAACGATCATGACGTCTACGCACTCCCCCGCCCGAGGCCGTCCCCCCGAAGCCGTCGTCGGGCTCCTGCCGGCCGCGCGCGGCGGCCGGTGGGACCGCTGGCGGCTCCCCCTCGCGCTCGCGCCCGCCCTGGTGATCCTCGTCGCCGGGTTCCAGCGGCGCTGGATGTCGGACGACGGACACATCTACGTACGCACGGTCCGGCAGATCCTCGCGGGCAACGGCCCCGTCTTCAACGCGGGCGAACGCGCCGAGTCGTCCACCGGAACCCTCTGGCAGTGGCTCCTGGTGGCCGCGGGCGCGACCGGCGCCGACATCGCCACCGCCGCGATGTACGGCGGACTGCTGCTCACCGCCGCCGGGTTCGCGCTCGCGGGCCTGGGCGCGCTGCGCCTGCACGGCGGCGCGGGACGGCGCGGCGCGCTGCTCCCCTGCGGCGCGCTCGTGCTCCTCGGGCTGCCGCCCGTCTGGGACTTCGCCACGTCGGGCCTGGAGACCGGGCTCGCCACCTGCTGGCTCGCGGGCGCCTGGCTCGCGCTCGTCGACCGGCCGCGGGCATGGACGACGTGTGCCGTCCTGGGCCTCGGCCCGCTGGTCCGCCCGGACTTGGCGCTCGTCTCGCTCGTCTTCCTGGCCGCGCAGTGGCTCATCGCGCGCCCCTCGTGGCGCCGGACGCTCGCGGGCGCGGCGGCCGCGGGCGCGCTGCCCGTCGCGTACGAGATCTTCCGCATGGGCTACTACGGACATCTGATGCCGCTGCCCGGCGTCACCAAGGAGGCGTCGCGCAGCCTGTGGACGCGCGGGCTCGCCTATCTCGCGGACTTCGCGGGGCCCTATCTGCTGTGGGTGCCCCTGCTGTTCCTCGCCGCCGTCGCACTGCCCTCGGGACGCGGGCGCCGCCAAGTGCCCCTGATCCCCGCGCTCGCGCCGGTCGTCGCGGGCCTGCTGTGCTGGGTGTACGTCATCAAGGTGGGCGGCGACTTCATGCACGCGCGGATGTTCCTGCCGGGGCTTCTCCTGATGCTGCTCCCCGTCTTCCTGGTGCCGCTCACGCACGCGTGGACCATCGCCGCGATCGGCGTCGGCGTGTGGGCACTGGCGTGCGCGACCGTGCTCCGGATTCCCTACGAGGGACGGATCGGTCCCTCGGGCGTCGCCGACGAACGAGGCGTCTACGTACGGCAGAACGCCGAACCCCATCCCCTGCACCACGGCTTCGCGGGCTTCCCCGGCAACCGGGCGTACGCGCGTCTGGTGCACGAAGCGGCGGACGGCGACGCGCCCGCCCTGCTGCTCGGCAGGACACCCGCGGCGGCCGGGGCGCCGGGCGTGACGGGGATCTACAACACCCTCGGCTTCAGCGGCACCGTCGTACCGCTGAACGGCGCCGCGCTCGACCCGATCGGCCTCGCCTACCCGCTCGCCGCGCACTCCGAAGGCATCAACGGCCGTGTGGGGCACGACAAAAGACTGCCCGACGAGTGGATCGTCGCCGACCGGGGCAGCGCCGCGGCGCCACCCGCCGGGCTCGATCCCGCCCGGGTCGACGCGGCCCGGCGCGCGCTGCGCTGCGGTCCGTTCGCCGAACTGCGGGCCGCCACCCGGGAGCCGCTGACCGCGGGCCGGTTCTGGCGGAACCTGACGGGTGCGGTGGAACGCACGTCCTTCCGCTTCCCGAACGACCCGGTGCGGGCGGAACGGGAGGCGTGCGCGGACACCCCCTAGGGGGGTTCCGGTATCCCCAAGACACCTGGAACACCGAGGTCGTTACTCATCCGCGTTCACTCGCTTGGCCGCGCTCGACGCGCTGCCGCGTCCGGCGTCGGGCAGCGTGAGGCATGTCCCTGCACGCCAACATCGGCGTGTGTACGCCTCCATCGAAGGATTTCCGGATGAAGCGCACAGCCCGTGCCCTGACGTTCGTCTGCCTCACGGCGGCTCTGAGCCTTCCCGCCGTCGGTGTCGCGACGGCGGCCACCGCACCCGCGACCGCTACCACCCAGAGCGCGTCGGCCCACGACTGGGACGACGACTGGCCGCACCACCACCACCACTACTACCACCCGGGCGTCGGGGTGGGTCTGGGTGTCGGTCTGGGCGTCCTGCTCTGACATCTGACATGCGGATGGCCGCCACGGCAGTCGTGGCGGCCATCTCGTCCGCTACTGAACCGCGGGAAGGGCGTTGGTGACCGGCGCCACCAGATCCGTGAGCTGGTGCAGCTCGTTCAGCCGCTGGAGCCCGCCCAGCTGGCTTTCCACGGTGGGCACCTGGCCCTGACGGTCTTCCGGGAGCGAGGTGCTGCCGAGTTTGTCGATGGCGCTCACCACGGACGGGGAACCCGTCGCGTCGGCGCGGTCGGAGGCTTGGGCTGCCGGCGCGAGCAGAGCGGCTGCTCCAGCGGCGAGCGATACGGCGGCGATGATTCGTCGTGGAGTTGTCACGTTTTCAGAAACGGCTGAGCCCGGGGGAAGACACGGCCCCGCGGACGTTCTCATTCGAGGGGCCCATTGACCACAGGTTATTTTCCCGGCGATATCGACTTCGCCGGGACTTCGGTGTGCCCTCGATAAATCCCGGGCACACCGATTCGCGTTTCCGCACCGCCGTCGCGATCCGCCAAGTTGGAAAATCACACCGTGACCTCAGGATGACGGCCGACGTTACAGAAGGTGCGACTGCACCTATGCAGCCGCTCTTTCTGAGTCAAAGGAGAACGTGATGTCTCGCATCGCAAAGGCTGCTGCCGTCACCCTCGGCACGGGAGCCGTCGTGCTCGGCGGCGCTGGTCTGGCCATGGCGGACGCCGGCGCGCACGGTGAAGCTGTCGGCTCCCCCGGCGTGCTCTCGGGCAACCTGCTCCAGGTCCCGGTCCACGTCCCGGTGAACGTCTGCGGTAACACCGTGAACGGCATCGGCGCTCTCAACCCGGCCTTCGGCAACCAGTGCGCCAACACGGGCGGCGGCGCCGGCTACGGCGGCTGACCCCTCCGCGGTCGCTAGGTGAGGCGCTCGGCCGGGACTCCCGGTCGAGCGTTTCGCATGACAGGGCCCTTCGCCCGCCGCCGGGCGAGACCACCGGTCAATCGCCGTAGCGGTAGAGATTCTTGTGCCCGAGGAGCTCGTTCGGTTTGACGTTCCAGGGCGGCATCAGCTCGTGCCGGGCGACGATGCGCTGGTACTGGGCCTGCCCGAGGCGGGGAGGCTGCTCGGGCAGATAGGGCGCGGAGTCCGGGTGGCGGCGCTGCCAGCGGTCCCACAGCAGGTCCACGAACGCGTGGTGCAGCCAGAAGACCGGGTCGTTCACCGAGGCACCGCCCAGCATGTGTCCGCCCACCCAGCGGTGCACGCGGTTGTGGTTGCGCCACCGCTCCGACCCGCCCGCGGACGTCCAGCCCTCCAGGGCGTTGCGGAAGCCCCGGTCCGCCGTGGAGTCCCACGGTTTCGCGTCGTACTCGGCCTCCGTCATGGCCCCGGCCACGTCCTGCGCGGTGGGCAGGTCGATGGGGTCCTGGGCCCGGCCCAGGTTGCGGGTGAGGTACTCGCCGTCGGTGACGCCCTCCTTGATGGCCCAGTGCCCGCTCGCGTAGGCGAAGGGGCCGGTCATGACCTTTCCGTCGGAGGGCCGCCCGTTCCCGCCCATCAGATCGGCGCCCCACAGCGACACGGCGGGCGTACGGTCCTTCGTCCAGTCCCAGTACGGCACGGTCACGCCCGCGTCGACGCGTTGTAAGGCCCGCTCGAACTCGAGCACGAAGCGGCGGTGCCAGGGGAAGAAGGACGGCGTCATGTGGGCCACCCGCAGACTGGGCTCCCCGTCCGACACGTAGTAGTCGATGTGCATGCGCACGAACTCGTCGTACTCCCCCGAGCGCTTGACCTTGAGCGTCGCGTCGACGAATCTGCGGCGCTCGGCTCGGCTGAGGCTGCTCTGGTTCTTGCGCGTGTGAGCCATGTCCATCCGTTCGCCGGGCGGGCGGCCTCACTCAGTGGTGACGACCGCTCAATGAGAGGTGGCTTCCGAGCTCGTCGACGGCTCCCCGGGCGGCGGCCAGCGGGGTCGCGTGCGACTGGTAGTGGTCCACCATGCTGAGGTAACTGCCGTCCGCGCGGCGCATCAGGCCGAGCGGCTTCCCGTCCACCGTGACCTGCCAGTCCCCCTCGGCCCCGGCGGCCCGGCCGGCCACCGGGGCCCCCACGATGCGGCGGCCCCGGTACATCTCGTCGAACAGCGGATCGCGTGCCGGGTGCGCGTCGGACTCGGTCCCGGTCCGTGCCGTACGGAAGATCCCCGCGGCGCCGAGCAGCGAGGTGACGGCCACGCCCAGCAGATGGCGGCGGGAGAGACGGTCGACGAACGGCCTTCTCTTCGTCTCCGGATCGGGCAATGGCGGGGACAGGGGCGCGGGTACGGAGGGCGCCGCGAGGGCCCGGCCCGCGGCCCGGCCCTCGCACGTCGACTGGGGCGCCATCGTCAGCCGAGCCCGAGGTTGGCCGCGGGCTGGGCGCGCAGCTCCGGGGCTTCGACGCCGGCGCTGGGCAGCTTCGGCGCGGGCAGGCCCCACAGGTCGGGCCGTGGTGCCGTCAGGGGGAGGTCCAGATGAGGGGTGGGGGTGACCGCCTGGACGGCCGACGCGTCGGCCTCGGCGCCGACGGACTCCACGGTGTCCTCGCCCAGCGTCTCCGCGAGCGGCGCCGACATCTGCGTGTCGGGCAGGACGCCGCCGACCGGGAAGCGCGGGACCGCCCGCTCGGGCAGCAGGCTGTCCTGGGCGTACCGCGGTCCGTCGAGGCCCTCGCCGAGGGGGACGGGGACGCCCGTCGTCAGTTCGGGGGCCTCCGTGTCGAGGGCGTACTCGAGCCCGTTCAGCGGGACCGTCACCGAGGGCTGCTCAGCCGCCTGGGCCGTCGCTCCGGCGCCGGCGGCCGCCGCGCAGGCGAGGGCTACCGCGAGGGCACCTCTGGTTGACTTCTTCATCGCTCGATTCGTCCTTTCGCTGTACCGATCACACGGTCCGTAACCCACTCAACGACTCGGCTGTGTGATCAGTGCAGATTTCGCCCGACTGCACCAAAGGCGGAGCGAATTGATGCGGTACAGGGACTGGAACTGGAGCCAGCCGCAGAATACGACGCGGATCACCACCGGATAAGCGACCAGGCCCAGCATCGGATGGGGAAATCCGAATACCGTGGCCTGTTCGCTCTTCATGATGGTGCCGCAGGCCACCACGGGATTGAGGCTGCACCCGGGGACGAAGTCCGGGTCCTTGAGGAGCTTCAGCTCGTCGAGCGTGATGACCCACGCCGCCAGCAGGCCCATCGCACCCGTGATCACCAGGTACAGCCCGGACATACGGTTCGCCCCGCCGCGCGGGACCCACTCTGAGCCCGGCGCGGGGGCGGCGCCCTCACCGAGGGCGAGGGCGTCGTCGCCGACGACCTGCGGCGGCACCCGGCCGGGCACAGAGGTGGTGCGCATCAGGAACGCAGGCTGCGGGCCGGCAGCAGACAGTGCGCGGCGTTGAGCAGCGTCTCCTCGTCACCGGCGAACTGGCTGAGCACCTCGTCGGTGACCGTCTCGCCCGGCTTGGCGTCGGGCCAGGCCCGGGTGGTGACCATGAAGTAGGCGTGCCCGCGCTGCTTCACGGCGGCGAGCCACTCCGGCGGCACCGCGCACTGCGCGTTGACGTGGGGCATGTTGACGACCGCCTGGTCGGCCTCGACGAGGAGGCTGACCGGCAGCGAAGGGGCGCGCGCGCCGTCGACGAGCGGGCCGCCGATGGGCAGGCCCGCGTCCTGGAGCAGCGTGGTCAGCGCCTGGGCGGTCGACTCCGGGCCGCCCTCGGTGTCCCCGAGCGAGTAGGCCAGCAGGAAGGGCATGTCCTTCTGGTCCTCGGGGTGTTCGCCGCTCCAGGCGAGGACCGCGAGGGTGCCCAGATCTGCCGCGTGGAAGGGGCGCTGTTCGCTGGTGGTTGAGGTCATGGGGGAACCGTATAGAGGCAACGGCCCCGTTTCGGGCCGCCGTTCACCCGTGTGGGCGAGCCCTGCTTCCGCGTCACACGATGGAGCGACAGGTATCGGCCCGTCCCGGACAGACCGAAGGGCCGGCCCCGTGGAAGAGGTGAGCCGGCCCTGGTGCCTCCGGTGCGTGCCCGAGGCGTCCCCGAGGGGTGGTCGTTCAGTCGTTGACGGCCTCGTTGCCGAAGGCCGGGTTCAGACCACCGATGAGCGTGCCGGTGTTGCCCGAGACGTTCACCGGAACGTGCACGGGAACCTGGCCGACGTTGCCGGAGGCGACACCGGGGGAGTTCACGGCGGCACCCTGGGCGCTGGCGCCGTCCTCGCCGGCGAAGGCGCTGCCGGAGGCGGCACCCGCGGCGAGACCGGCAACGGCGAGAACGAGAGCGGCCTTCTTAGCAGTCTTCATAATCGAAACCTTCCCTTGGGGGTTTACGTCACCCTATGGATTTGCCTGCGAGTTCCCCCGCAACAACACGCCGATGACCCCACTCCCCGTCCGGGCCAATACACGGACAGGGCACGGAAATCGGGGGTCTATTACTTGGCGAGGGGAAGTCCGCCGAGAACCTGAGCGGGACCACCGGCGGCGTTCAGACCGTCCGCGGCGTCCTTGACCGTGTTGACGACGGACTCGCCGTTCTCGGTGTCGAGCATGTTGGTGCTGAGCGGCTTCGTGGCGAGCAGGTCCTGGCTGGCGATGGTCTCCAGGCCGCCGTTCAGGCTGGTGGGCGTCAGGTCGCTGGCGAAAGCCGGCGCGGCGGAAGCGGCGAGAGCGATCGATCCTGCGAGGACAGCGGCAGCCTTCAGCGACTTCATCATGTTCCTTTCCTCGGCGACTATTTGCCGCCTATGGGGGCACCGTTCAGGCATTGATTACCTGTCGTCTCGTGCACCGGGACTAACGAGCGCAAGCCGATGAGGAAACTCTCGGCATCAGGAATTCCATGAACACGACCGAATGCGAGCGCACCCCCTCTCATATCAACTGGCCTATATGGGGTCAGCGTTGCCCCCGGCACGCAAGAGCCCGCCACGCCGGGGTCCGGCGTGGCGGGCGGGTGGCACGGGGCGGCCGCGGCCGCCCCCGCCTCAGGGGGCGACGGGGAGCGAGGGCGTCTGGGGCAGGGCCCCGGTCGGCAGGCCCGGTGCCTGCGGCAGCGCGCCCGTGGGCAGCTTCGGCAGCGCCGGGAGGCCCGGCAGGCTCGGCGCGGGCAGGCCACCGCTGAGCAGCGTGGCGACGGCCACGTTGACCAGGCTGGTGAGCACCACGGGGGCCTGCGTGAGGACCGTCTTGGCGTCACCGGCGGTGGCGGCCTTGACGAAGGCGTCCACCGCGGACTGGAGTGCGGCCAGCGCGTCGCCCTTGACGTCGAGCGGCGCCCTGCGGTCGCTCTGGGAGCCACCGGTCGGGAGCTTGGGCAGCGCCGGCGTGGCGGGCGGCTTGGCGGCCGGGGCCTCGGGGGTCGCGGGGGTGGCGGGGGCCTTCTTGGCCGCCGCGTCGATCGCCGCCTTCACTGCGTCGGCGTGCTTCTTGGCCTCGTCGGCGGAGAGCTTGTTGCCGTCGGCCTTGAGCACGGCGTCGAGGAGTGCGGTGACCGGGGTGAGGACACCTCCGACATCGGCGAGCTGCTTGGTCTGGGCCAGCAGGGCGTCCGGGGCGGGGGCAGGCGCGCGGGGGGCGGACTGGGTCTCGTCGTGACTGGCGTCGCCGGTGGCGGCGAAGGCGGGTCCCGCCGTGCCGAGAAGCAGCGTCGCGCACAGGGTGGTGGTGGCGATACGCCGTACGGGCAGAGCGCGCATGATGTGTTCCCTTTCGGTGATGCGTCGGATCTTGTGATCACCGTGAAAGCGACCAGGGCCCGCCGCAACCGAGCGCCTGCGGAACATGTCGGCCGTCACCCGACCGGCGCGACATCCATGCAGGTGAGTGCGCTGATGTGGTGGATGGTCAGCGGCCCGCGCCGCGCCCGCCATTCGGGGTATGCCCCGCTCGGCCGACCGGGCCGACCCCCACCACGCACAACGGCCGCCCCTGCGGGAGCAGGGACGGCCGTCGCGGTGCAGACGTGACACTTAGTCGTTGGCGCACTGGTTGCCGAACGCCGGGTTCAGCAGGCCGATGACGTTGACGCTGTTGCCGCACACGTTGACGGGAACGTGGACCGGCACCTGGGCGGTGTTGCCGGAGATGACGCCCGGGGAGTTGCTGGACGCGCCCTGCGCGCCGGAGTCGGCGGCGGCGACGCCGGCGGTCCCCGCCATGGCGGCGGCGGCGACGGCGGAGAGGGCGAGGGCCTTGGTCGTACGCGACATGGGGTACTGCTCCTTGCTGGGTGTTGCGGTGGATGGGCGGTTGCCCGTCCTGTGTGTGAACGGCCGATCCGGGTGCCAAGTTGTGCGCCCAGACGGGTGATCCGTGCCGCGTGTCCCCCATGGTGACGAAAGTGGCGCGAACGCGTTGAGCAGTGTCGCCGCACGGCTTCGGGGGTGCGGGGGCCGGCCGTAGAGGTACGGAGCCTCCGCACTCTTCACAATTCCGACATACGTCGCGGAGTTGACGGATGCGGCTCGCCCAAGCCGCTACAGTTGCGCTTCCCCTTGGGTGAATTACACCCATAAGCCCACAGAAGAGCGCATTACATGCGAAGTTCTCATCTCCGCTGTGGTTCCCAGGTCGTCACACCCCGGAAGGCCAATGCCGTCATGCGTCATTCTCTGGGCCTGCGCCGTGTGTTCGTACCGCTGCTCGCACTCACCACGTGCCTGACCGCGCAGGGCACCGGGGCAGCGGCCCCACCCGGTCCGCCCGGCAACGAGCGAAGCCGTATCGAGTTCACCCAGCGCTTCCACGCGGTGCAGCACGGCGGCGTCGTACGGGCGGCCAACTCGGCCATCACCTGCCGCCGTCCCCTGGTGCGCACCGCCGCGTCCTGCGCCGACGTGCGCGGCGGCGGCGCCGGGACGAACAGCGACTTCGACATGTTCTACATCGACGTCGACAACGACCCGAACACCTACAACTCCAGCACCGGCGAAGTGCGCCTGCCCCCGCACTCCCGGGTCTCCTACGCCCGCCTGTACTGGGGAGGCAATCTCCGGGTCGGCGAGCAGAAGCCGCCCAAGGACAACGGACGCGTCCTGGTCGCCGAGCCGGGCGGCAACTACAAGGCCGTCCTCGCCGACACCCTGGTGGGCCACCGCGTCGCCGACGGCACGGACGCCTTCCAGGCGTCCGCCGACGTCACCGACCTGGTACGGGGCGCGGGGGCGGGCTCGTACACGGTCGCCCAGGTCAACGTCGCGATGGGGCACTCCAGGGCCGGCGCGTGGGGCGGCTGGACGCTGGTCGTGGCCTACGAGAACGCGGCCGAGCCGCGCCGCGGCATCGCCGTGTGGGACGGCTTCGACCGGATCGGCGCGGGCGACCCCCGCCACGCGGTGCGGCTGCGCGGCGTGCCGCTCGCACCGGGCGCGCGAGGCGTGGCCGGTGTGGTGGCCTACGACGGCGACCGCGGCCGCCGCGGCGACACCCTGAGCGTCTCCGCCGGAGGGCGCGGTCCTGTGCCGCTGTCGGACGCCGCCAACCCCGAGGGCGACGCACTGAACTCGACCATCAGCGGCCCCGGCGAGCCGGCCCGCAGGGAACCCGCGTACGCCAACACCCTGGGCTACGACTCGGACGTGCTGCCCGTCACCGGGAGTCCCGGCACGCGGCGCGGCGATCTGACCGTCCACCTCGCCTCGCAGGACCCGGCCTGGATCGGCGTGGTCTTCGCCGCCGTCGACGTGAGGCGCTAGCCCGCGTCGCTCCGCATCGACTCAAGGGAGTCGCAAATGTATCCATCTCCAGCCTCCCCTCCCGTGCGGGTCCTGCATATCTGTCAACCCGTGGACGGCGGAGTGGCGCGCGTCGTCGCCGAGCTCGCCGCCGCGCAGGCCGCGGCCGGACTGCGTGTGCACGTGGCCTGCCCGCCGGAGAGCCCGCTGGCCCGGTCGCTCGACGCGCTGCCCGGCGTACGGGTGCGTCCCTGGACGGCGTCCCGGTCACCCGGTCGTACGCTCCCGTCCGAAGTACGGGGCGTGCGGCGCGTCGTCGACGCGGTGGCGCCCGATCTGGTGCACGCCCACAGCGCGAAGGCGGGTCTCGCCGCGCGGCTCGCCCTGCGCGGCGCCGTCCCCACCGTCTTCCAGCCGCACGCCTGGTCCTTCGAGGCCGCCGACGGCGTGACCGGTCTGCTCGCCCGCCGCTGGGAACGGGCCGCGGCGCGCTGGTCGGCCCGCATCGTCTGCGTCAGCGAGGCGGAGTGGGTGACCGGACGCCGGGCCGGGATCGACGGCCGCTACACGGTGGTCCCCAACGGCGTCGACCCCGAGCGCTTCGCCCCCGCCGACCGGGCCGCGGCCCGCGAGCGGCTGCTGCCGCCCGGCCATCCCGCGAGGAACGGCGCTCCGCTGGTGGTCTGCGTGGGCAGGCTGTGCCGGCAGAAGGGCCAGGACCTGCTCCTGGAGGCCTGGCCCTCGGTGACCGACCGGTTCGCCGACGCCCAGCTCGTCCTGGTGGGAGACGGTCCCGAGGCGGCGCCGCTGCGTGCCAGGGCGGGCCGCCCGGTGACCTTCGCGGGGGCGGTCGCCGACGCGGGCCCCTGGTACCAGGCGGCCGACGTGGTCGTCCTGCCGTCCCGCTGGGAGGGCATGGCCCTGGCGCCCCTTGAGGCGATGGCCTGTGCCAGACCGGTCGTGATCACCGATGTGAACGGGGCGCGGGAGAGCCTGCCCCTCGTCGACCGCGAGCGGTGCCTCGTCCCGCCGGAGAATCCGCGCGCGCTTGCCCGGTCGCTGATCGCGCTCCTGGCGGACGGCGGGCTGCGCGACGAGCTGGGCGCCCGGGGCCGTCGCCACGTCCTGACGCGGCACGACGCGGAGCGGTCCGCCGAGGCCGTCACCGCGGTGTACCGCGAACTTCTGGGCACGGTGCCCCTCAAGAACAGGGAGTGCACCACAACGTGAGTGCCGAACGAACTGTTGCCGCCTCGTCGGCGCAGCAACGGCTGGACGAGCAGAGCGCGTCCGGGACCTTCGTCGTCGCCCCGCGCACGGCGACGGGCCGCCGCACCGGGGCCCGGGTACGTCAGCCGGTGCGCACCCGCCGCTGGACGGCGGCCCTGGTCACGGTCGACGCGGCGGCCGCGCTCGCCGGTGTCCTGTTCCTCGACGCTCCCCAGCGGCACGCGGCCCTCGCGGGCCTGCTGCTCGCCGGGGTGCTGTTCCTGAACGTACGCGGCAGGCTCTACCAGCGTGCCGTGCTGCCCGCCGCGCTCGACGAGGCGCCCGCGCTCGCCGGGCGGATCGCGCTCAGCTGGTGCGTCCTGGCCGTCGTCGCCACCGTCCTGCCGCCCGCCGTCCGGCTGAGCCCGGCGACGCTGGGCACGGTCGTCGCGGCGCAGACCGTGCTGTGCGTGTGCGGCCGCGCGCTCGTGCACTGGTACCAGCGCGCGGGCGTCCAGCGCAGGCCGAGCCCGGTCCTGGTGCTCGGGCCCACGGGTCCTGCCAGGGGCGTCGCCGCGGCGCTGCTGCGCAGGCCCGGCTGCGGCATGCGGCCGGTCGGCGTGGTCAGCGCCTCGTCCGACGAGGCGTCCGACCGGGGTGAGCCCGCGCCGGACGGCCTGCCCGTGCTGCCCGTGCTCTCGACCGAGGACGAACTGCACCGGGCCGTGATCCAGAACGACGTCCGCAGCGTCCTCATCCTCGCGGGCCACGGCATCGAATCGCCGGTCGGCAGGACCGCGCTCAACGACCTGGGCTGCGACCTGTGGGAACTCGACGCCTGCTGCCCGGGACCGGTCCCGCCGCCCGAGCGGGGCCGCAGGCACCACGTCGCGGGCTTCGCCTGCCGGCCGCTGCTCGTCGGGGCCCGGGGGACCAGCGCGGGCAAGCGGACGCTGGACATCGCGGTGTCGACCGTCCTGCTGCTGCTCGCCGCGCCGGTGCTGCTCGGCTGCGCCCTGGTGCTCCGGGTGGTCGAGGGGCCCGGGGTGATCTTCCGTCAGGAGCGGGTCGGCAAGGACGGCAGGCTGTTCACGCTGCTGAAGTTCCGCACCCACCGGCCCGCCAACCCGCAGGAGGCGGCGACGCGTTGGAGCGTCGCCGACGAGCGGCGGATGGGCCCGTTCTGCCGCTTCCTGCGCAGCACGTCGCTGGACGAGCTGCCGCAGCTGTGGAACGTGCTGTGCGGTGACATAAGTCTGGTGGGCCCGCGTCCCGAACGCCCCTTCTTCGTGGCCCAGTTCAGCCAGACGTATCCGAACTACGCGCAGCGGCACCGGATGCCGACCGGGATCACCGGGCTCGCCCAGATCCACGGGCTGCGCGGTGACACCTCCATCGAGGACCGGTGCCGCTTCGACAACGCCTACATCGACAGCTGGTCCTTCTGGCAGGACCTGGCCATCCTGCTGCGCACCCTGGGCTGCCTCGTGCGCCGTACGGGGAGTTGAAGGCGTGACCCACTCCGCGCTCCGCCCCTGGCCCGACACGGCCCCGGCACCCGCCGCGCACCGGACCGAGCCGCTCGCCGCGGTCCGGCGCGCGCTGGCCAGGTACGCGACGGTGCTGCCCGTCGTCGTCCTGGTCGCGCTCCTCACCGTGCCGCCGCCGCCCGCCGCCGAGACCTCCGGCGCGGGCACCGTCGCCGACGCGGTCTCGGCGCTCGTCGTCGGCTACTGCCTGGTGCTCGTGCTGCGCCGCGGGCAGCGTCCGCTGACGCGCACCGCCGCCGTACTGCTGGGACTTCCCGTCGTCGGCATCACCGTGGCCGCCTGCGGCGCCGCGTCCGCCGCGCTCGGCGTGCCCGGCGCCGCGCGCTACCTGCAGATCTTCGTCCTCGTCCCGGCCGCGGTGCTGATCCTCATCAGGGACGCGCACCACTTCCGCCTGCTCGCCTGGTCGTTCGTCGGGCTCGCGCTGTGGCAGGGCACCTTGGGCGTCCACCAGTACCTGACCGGGACCGGCGCCTCGTACATGGGCGAGGACATCCGCGCGGTGGGCACGTTCGGTTCGACGGACGTCATGGGAATGGCCACCGTCGTCTCCTACGGCCTCGTCAGCTCCCTGGCGCTCGCCTTCCGGCCCGGCGCGCCCCGGCAGCGCACGGCCGCGCTGATCTGCGCGGCCCTGCTCGCCGTGCCGCTCGCGCTGTCCTTCAGCCGCGGCGCGTGGATCGCCACCGCGGTGGCCTGCCTCTTCGTCCTCTTCCTCGCGGGAGCGCGCAGGGCGAGCCGGGCGCTGCTGGCCGCGGGCGCGGCCGGGGTGGTCCTGGTGGCCGGGCTCGGCGTGGGCTCCGACATGCTCCAGGAGCGGCTGAGCAGCATCACGCAGGTCACGGACACGCCCGACCAGTCGGTCACCGACCGGTACACGATGTGGGCGGCGTCGGTGGACATGTGGCGCGCGCAGCCGATGACCGGCGTGGGGCTCAAGGGATTCCCCGAGCACCGTGACGGCCATGCCTCGCTCGCCCTGTCGTCCGGCAGCGACACCGCGGGCGCGGGCGCCGGTTTCGTACGGCAGCCGCTGCTCTCTCCGCACAACATGTATCTGCTCGTCCTGGGCGAGCAGGGGCTCATCGGCCTGGTCGCGCTGGCCGGGAGCTGGCTGGCCGTCCTGGTGTGCGGGCTGCGCCGGTGGGCGCGGCAGCGGCCGGGCCGCTCGGGTGCGGGCGGCCCGGAGCTGGACTGCGCGCTCCTCGCGTGCGGGCTGCTCGTCTGGCAGCTGGTCGACTTCGTGTACGCGGACATCGGCGGGCCCTCCACGGTGCTGACCGCGATCGCGTTCGGCCTCGTGTCCTGGTGGGCCGTGGGCGCCCGCGCGCTGCGGGAAGAGGCGGCGGCGCGGTGACGGCCGGGCCCGAGACGGTGGCGACGGACCTCGCGACGCCGCCACCGCCCCCCACGAAGGACAGGACGAGCAGCGGCTCGTTCCTCGCCAAGGCCGCCCTCGTCACCGCCGCGCTCTCGGTGGCCGGCTCGCTCCTCGGGCTCGTCCGTGACCAGGCGCTCGCGCACTACTTCGGTGCCAGCACCGACACCGACGCGTTCCTGGTCGCCTGGACGCTCCCGGAACTGGCGGCGACGCTGCTCATCGAGGACGGTCTCGCCTTCTTCCTCGTCCCCGCCTTCAGCCTGGCGCTCGCCCGCCGCGCGGACGGCGGGGACGGGGACCCGGTGCGCGCCCTCGTACGGACGTCGTTGCCGCGGATGGCGCTGTGCTTCGCGGTGACGGCCCTGGGGCTGGTGGCCGCGGCGCCGTACATCGTCGCGCTGCTCGCCCCCGGCCTGCCCGACCCGCAACTGGCCGTCGACTGCACCCGGCTGACCGCGACCAGCGCCCTGACGTTCGGGCTCGCGGGGTACTGCTCCGCCGCGCTGCGGGCGCACCGCAGGTTCGTCGCCCCCGCCACGGTCTACGTCGCCTACAACACCGCCATCATCGTGGCGCTGTTCGTCCTGTCCGGGCGCTGGGGCATCCGGTCGGCCGCGGCCGGGGTCGCGGTGGGCGGCGTGCTCATGGTGCTCGCGCAGGCGCCGTCCCTGTGGCGGCAACTGCGGCGCGGCGGCCGCACGGTGTCCATCCCGCGCCCCGCCCAGCCGGCCAAGCCGACCCCGCCGACCATGCAGACGGCGATCATCTGGACGGTCCTGCTGTTCGCGCTCTGCCGCCAGTCGCAGGTCCTCATCGAACGCTTCCTCGCGTCGTCGCTGCCCGCCGGGGCCATCTCGCATCTGAACTACGCCCAGAAGGTGGCGCAGATGCCGATGGTGCTCTCCCTCATGCTGTGCACCGTCACCTTCCCCGTGGTCGCCCGTGCGCTCGCCGACGGCGAGATCGAGCGGGCCCGCGACCGCGTCGAACGTGATCTCGTCCTGGCGGGCTGCATGGTCATGTTCGGGGCGGCCGCGGTCATCGCCGCCGCGCCCGCGCTCATCGAACTGCTCTTCCAGCGTGGTGCGTTCGGGGCCAGGGACACCGCGGCCACGGCGGGCGTCATGCGCGTGTACACGCTCGGTCTGCTCGGGCACACGATGGTGGGCGCGCTGGCCCGCGCCTACTTCTCCGTGGCACGCACCACCTGGATCCCGCTGTTCTCCATGTTCATCGGGGTCGTCGCCACGGCCGGGATCGGCTTCCTGACCGTGGGCACGTGGGGCGTGTACGGCATCGCGGGGGCCAACGCGACCGGCATCTGCGTGACCGCGGCGCTGCTGCTGCGGGGGCTCGGCCCCGACACCGTGCCCATCAGGACGCGGGCGGTGGTGGGGCAGCTGGCCCGGCTCGTGCTGGCCGCGGCCGTCGCGGCGGTCCTCGGCGCCCTGGTCGCCCGGCGGATGGCGAGCCCGCTGCTCGCCGTCGTGGCCGGCGGCGGGGTGGTCGCCGTCTCCTTCGTACTCATCGGGCTTGCCCTGCGGGCGCAGCCCTGGCCTTCCGTCCTCCGCTCCGTCACAGGAAGACTCCGCCATGCCCGTTGACCTCAGACCGAACGCGCAGCCGGGGGCCGAGCCCTTCCTGCTGCGCCGACCGCCGAGCACCCCCGCGTGGGTGGCGATGTACCACTCCGTCGAGCACGCGTCCGAGGACCCGTACCGGATCACCGTCTCCCCCGAACGCCTCGCCGAGCAGCTGCGGTGGCTGCGCCGCCGGGGGCTGCGCGGCGTGTCGATGCGGCAGCTCGTGGAGGCGCGCGCCCGGGGCGAGGAGCGCGGTCTCGTGGGGCTCACCTTCGACGACGGGTACCGCGACTTCGTCGAAGGGGCGCTCCCCGTGCTGCGCCACCACGGCTGCACGGCCACCGTGTTCGTCCTGCCGGGCCGCCTCGACGGCGACAACGCCTGGGATCCGCTGGGCCCGCGCAAGCCGCTGCTCGGCGCCGACGGCATCCGGCACATCGCGGAGTACGGCATGGAGATCGCCTCGCACGGGCTGACCCACGTCGACCTGACCGAGGCCGACGACCGGCTCCTGGAGCGCGAGGTCAGCGGCAGCCGGGCCGTGCTGAGCGACCTGGTCGGCGAGGACGTACAGGGCTTCTGCTACCCCTACGGGCACGTGGACGAGCGGGTGGTGTCCGCCGTGCGCGCGGCCGGCTACGGCTACGGCTGCGCCATCGACCCCGGCCCGCTCCGCGGCCCCCTCGCCCTGCCCCGGATCCACATCGGGCAGAACGACTCGTCGCCGCGCCTCGCCCTGAAGCTGTGGACGAACCGGCTCAGGGGCCGCGCCCTCACCCCGGCGGCGGTGACCGGGTGAGGGTCCTGCACGTCATCACCGGGCTCGGCGTGGGCGGCGCCGAGCAGCAACTGCGGCTGCTGCTGCGCCATCAGCCCGCGCACTGCGACGTCGTCACGCTGACCAACGCGGGCACGGTCGCGGAGGGGATCGTCGCCGACGGTGCCGCGCGGGTGAGCGACCTCGGCATGTCCGGCAACCGGGACGTGGCGGCACTCCCCCGGCTGACCAAGATGATCAAGGGCGGGCAGTACGACCTGGTCCACACCCACCTCTTCCGGGCCTGCCTGTACGGGCGCATCGCGGCGCGCCTCGCCGGGGTCCGTGCCGTCGTGGCCACCGAACACTCCCTCGGGGAGACCCAGATGGAGGGCCGCCGCCTGACGGCGGGCGTCCGCGGGCTCTATCTGACCGGCGAGCGGCTGGGGCGGATGACCGTCGCCGTCTCCCCGGCCGTCGGGCAGCGGCTGCGGCGCTGGGGCGTGCCGCAGCAGCGGATCCGGGTGGTGCCCAACGGCATCGACGTGGACCGCTTCCGGTTCGCCCCGGACGCCCGTGCCCAGATCCGCCGCCAACTGGGCGTGCCCGAGGGCGCGTTCCTCGTCGGCGGCGTGGGCCGGCTGGCCCGCGGCAAGCGTTTCGACGTCCTGCTGCGGGCCGTCTCCCAACTGCCCGACGACGTCATGGTCCTGCTGGTGGGAGCCGGCGAGCAGGAACAGGAACTGCGCGGGCTCGCCGACCGGCTCGCCCTGACCGACCGGGTGCTCTTCGCCGGTGAGGCCGCGCACGAGGACGGACCCGCGGCCGGCCGCGGCCCCGACCTGCCGTCGCTGCTCGCGGCGATGGACGCGCTGGCCTCGCCCTCCCCCGAGGAGGCCTTCGGGCTCGCGCTGGTCGAAGGGCTGGCCAACGGCCTGCCCGTGGTCTACACGTCGTGTCCCGCCGTCGAGGGCCTGCCCCTCGACCGGCAGACCAACGCCGCACACTGCCCGAGCGATCCGGACGCCTTCGCGCAGGTCCTCTTCCGCCTCCGCGGCCAGGACCTCGCGCACCGCGCGGCCGCCCCCGCCGTGCGGCACTACAGCATCACCCGCAGCGCCGACCAGCTGATGGACGTATACGCCTCAGTTGTCTCCGGCTTGACCCTGAAGGTGAGTCCTTGATGAACGACTCCGCAACCGAGCGCCCCCGCCTCGGCGCCCTGCGCACCCGCGCCGCCCGGCTGCCCCGCTGGTGGGCCCTGCCCGCCTGCGCGGCCCTCGGCGCCCTCGCCGGTGCCGGGTACGGCGTGCTGCACACGCCCCAGTACACGGCCACCAGTTACGTCATCGCCGTGCCGCAGGAGCGGTCGGACCCCGCCACCGCGCTGGGGTTCGCGCAGGCGTACGGCAGGGTGGCGACGCAGCTCGCGGTGCTGAGCGACGCCCAGGTCGCCGCGGGCATGTCGGCCGCCGAGCTCCAGGACAGCGTGCAGGTGGCGACCTCTCCCGACGCCCCGATGATCGCCGTCTCCGCGTCCGCCGACCGGCCCGCGGAGGCCGCGATCACCGCCAACGCGGTGGCCCGCTCGCTGGCGAGCAGCGCCAACCACGCCAAGGACAGCACCCGCGTCAAACTCCTCGCGTTCTCCCGGGCGGTGAAGCCCACCGAGCCCACCTCGCTGTCCACCGGGGTGAGCGTCCTGGTGGGCGGCTGCGCCGGCGGTCTGCTCGGCGGTCTGACGCTGCTGGTCCGCCCGCGCCGGCGCGAGGAGCCCACGGGCGCGGCCGCCGTCCCCGGACCGGCCTCCGGCCTGGTCCGGAGCAACGCGTGAGCGCGGCTTCCGGACCCGTCCTGCGGGCGGAACTGTGCGTCGACACCGACGCGTTCGCGGCGCTCGCCGAACCGTGGGGGCGCCTGTACCGGGCGTGCGGGGCGGCGACGCCGTTCCAGAGTCACGCGTGGCTGTCCTCGTGGTGGCACTCCTACGGCAGGCGCGGCAGGCTGCGGGTGCTGCTGATCCGTGACGCGGCGGACCACCTGGTCGCGGCGGCGCCGCTGATGCGGGTGCACCGGCCGATCCCGGCGCTGAAGCCGCTGGGCGGGGCGATCTCGGACTTCGCCGACGTCCTGGTGGACGACGCACGGCGCGAGGCCGGGCTGCGGGCGCTCGGTGAAGCCCTGTACGGCCTGGCCCGCACCGCGCTGCTCGACTTCCGCGAGGCCCGTCCCGGCGCCTGCGTCGAGGACGTCTACCGGGACTGGCCTGGCCCCAAGAGGATGCTGGCCGACTCCTCGTGCCTGGAGCTGCCCGCCATGCCGATGGAGGATCTGCTCAAGCGGCTGCCCACGCCACGGGCGCAGCGCACCCGGGCCAAGATGCGCAAGCTCGCCGCGCTCGGCGTGGAGAGCCGCATCGTGCCGTGCACGGACGTCGAGGAGTCGGTGCGGACCCTGCTGCATCTGCATCAACTCCAGTGGCGCGGCCGCAAGGTGACCTCCGAGCACCTCCAGCCGCGCTTCCACGAGCACCTGCTGCGGTCGATGCGGCCGATGGTGGCGGCCGGGGAGGCGGTCGTGACCGAGTTCCGCCTCGACGGGCAGGTGGTGGCGGCGGACCTGACCCTCCTGTCGGACACGCTGGCGGGCGGTTATCTGTACGGCGCCGATCCCCAGCTCAGGGAGCGCAAGGTGGACGTCGCCACGATGCTCCTGGAGGCGTGCACCCGGCACACCGGCGGCGAACGCCCCCGTACGCTCAGCCTGTTGCGCGGCACGGAGCCCTACAAGCAGCACTGGCGGCCGGAGCCGGTCACCAACCAGCGGTTCCTCCTCGCCCGCCGACGGACGGCTCCGCTGCTGTCCGCCGCGTGCGGTGACGCGTCCGCCCGCCAGTGGCTGCGCACGCAGCGCCGGCGGCGCGGCGAGCACCGCGAAGGCGGGGCCTCGTCATGAGGACCCACGCCGTCGCGGTGCCAGGGGGATTCACGAGCGCCGCTCGTCCTTCCACCAGTCGAACCGCACACACAGCTTGCCGCCCAGCCAGTACTCGACCCAGTCGCCGAGATCCAGCGGCGAGCACGTCGGCGGTGTCACCGGCTCGGTCGGCTCGGGAGTCGGGTTGTCCGTACGGCCGGAGAGCAGTTCCCGGTACACCTCGGAGGCGTCCGGGTTGTCCTTGCACTGCCACACGCCGTGCGGGCAGTAGTCGGTGACCGTGTTGTACAGCGGCTTCTTCTCGTCCATCCACTCCAGCATCCGGCGCATGTACTCCTCGTTGTCGCCGTTACGGAAGAGGCCCCACTCGGGGTAGGAGATGGGCTTGTTGTGGGCCGCGGCGAAATCCACGTGCTCCTGAAGCCCGTAGGGCTCCTTGACCTGCTGGTCGAACGACATGCCGCGGGGCTGGTCGTAGGAGTCCATGCCCACGATGTCGACGACGTCGTCACCCGGGTAGCAGTCGGTCCACGGGACGGCGTCGCGGCCCCTGCTCGGCGTGAAGTCGAACTTGAATTTCTGGCCGGGAACCGCGCGCATCGTGGTGACGATCTTGTTCCAGTACTTCTTCCAGGACTCCGGGTCCGGGCCACAACGATGGGTGTAGGTCGTGCCGTTCATCTCCCAGCCCAGCACGATCACCGTGTCGGGCACGCCGAGAGCGACGAGGCGTTCGCCCAGCTTCTTGAAGTGGGCGTCGAAATCACCGGCGGCGCCCTCTTTCAAAAGCGCGGCGACTTCCGTGTCACCGACGCCTTCCTCGTTCTTCTCGAGCATCGGCACATTGAGGACGAAGAGCCTGTCGTCCTTCTCCTGGCGCCATTTCGCCCAGTCCTCAAGGAACGTCGGCGTCCCCTCGATGTTGGCCCACCGGTCGCCGGGCAGGTACGTGTGCCCGACCCGCAGCTCGGTGCCGTCCAGCCATTCGCTCAGCTGCTCGATGCGCCGGACACCGCGCGGACCGAAGTCCAGGTACGCGCCGATGGCGGGCGCCTTGAGCGGGGCGGGCGGGGTGGTCGGCGACGCGGAGGCCGACGGTTCCGGCACGGTCGGGGGCACCACCGGGTCGGCCGGGGTCGACGAGTCGGTCGGCGTCAGCGGATCCGCCACGGTCGACGGCACCTCGGGGACGGCCGGCGTGGGCACCGCGGGAACCTCGGGGGCGGCTGGCGTGGCGGCGACGGGCGGCGGCTCGCCGTCCCGCACGATGCCCACCGTGTATCCCGGCGCACAGGCCAGGGCCACCGACGAGATGATTCCGCCGGCGATGAATGCAAGCCGTTTGCTGCGCCGGCGGCGCTCTGGGGCCATGACTTCTCCTCGTTCCCGAATCTCCGGTACCTAATGGGCCGTCATATTTATATCTATTACGCCAATCGAGTTTCTAATCTCCCCGCTCCCCCTTATCGCCCGCATGGGTGATCGAACAGTAAGGCCGACTTTGCAGCCTCTGGACACGCGAACTCCTGCTGTCCTCCTGCGGATCGACAGGAATCCTTTTCACCACGGAACGCTGGGCGCCGTGCGCTCGCTGGGGCGCGCGGGCGTGCAGGTCCACCTCGTGGCCGACGACCGCGGAAGCCCCGTCGAGCAGTCCCGCTACCTGCACCAGATGCACCCCCCGCCCCCGCCGGGCGCCTCGCTCCCCGAGGTCGCCGCCGTGCTGCGCTCGGTCGCCACGCGCGTGAGCGCCCCGGCCGTCCTGATCCCCATGGACGACATCAGCGCCCTGGCCATCAGCGCCCTGCACGAGGAACTGAGCAGCCGCTATCTGCTGCCGGGACCGTCCGGCGGGGTGGCGGAGCGGGTCGCGGACAAGGCGACCCTGGCGGAGGTCTGCGCGCAGGCGGGGGTGGACCACCCGGTGACCCTGGTGCCGGAGTCGGCGGCCGAGGCGGCGGGCGCCCTGGCGCTCCTTGGCACGCCCACCGTGGCCAAGTGGAGCCGCCCCTGGACACTGCCGCAGGGCGTCGGGCTGCGCAGCACGACGGTGATCGGCTCCCCGCGCGAGGCCGAGCAGCTCTTCGCGCGCCGGGCGGAGGCGGGCAGCCGGCTGCTGCTCCAGGCCTTCGTGCCCGGCGTACGGGACGCGGACTGGTTCGTGCACGGCTGCGCCGGTCCCGACGGGACCGTGCGCGGGGGCGGCACGGGCCGCAAGCACCGCTCCTGGCCACGGGCCGCGGGCCTGACGGTGAGCGGCGAGTGGACCGCCAACCCGCGACTGTGGGCCACGGCGGGGCGGCTGGTCGCGGCCCTGGGCTACCGGGGCATCTTCGACCTGGACTTCCGCAGGGACACCGCGACAGGCGCCTTCTTCCTCATCGACTTCAACCCGCGTCCGGGCGCCCAGTTCCGCCTCTTCGCCGACGCGGCGGGCACCGACGTCGTACGCGCCCTGCACCTGGGCCTGACGCACCGGCCCGTACCACCCCCGCAGCCCTCACCCGGCCGCACGTTCGTGGTGGAGAACTACGCCCCGTTCACGGCCCTGCGCTCGCTGCCGAGGCCCCGGTCCGGCGAGCCGTCGCCGGCCGGTGAACTCGCCTGGCACGCCGACGACGACCCCGCGCCCGGCGCGGCCCTGCGCCGCCTGTGGCGCCGGCACATGGGCCAGCGCCTGCGGGCCGGTGTCGGCCGCCGCTCGCAGCTGTTCCTCACCCCGCTGTCCCGCAGGGCCCCGGCGCCCGCCCCGGCCGTCCTGCCCACCCCGAACAGAGAGCGAGCAGCCACCGATGCATGACCTGCTGATTGTCGGAGCGGGCCCCTACGGCCTGTCGATCGCCTCGCACGCAGCGGCGGCAGGGCTCGACGTACGGATCTTCGGCCGCCCCATGGCCTCCTGGCGGGACCACATGGCGCAGGGCATGTTCCTGAAGTCGGAGCCCTGGGCCTCCGATCTGTCCGACCCCGCGGGGCGTTACGGCCTGGCCGCCTTCTGCGCCCGCGAGGGGCTGCGCGCCGAGCACGGACACCCGCTGCCCATCGGCCACTTCTCCGCCTACGGCCTCTGGTTCGCCGAGCAGGCGGCCCCGCCCGTGGACGAGCGGCTCATCGCCTCGGTCCGTGCGGACGCCGACGGCTTCGAGGCCCGTACCGAGGACGGCGAGGTCCACCGCGCGCGGGCCGTGGCCCTGGCCGTCGGCGTCATGCCGTTCACGCAGACGCCCCCGGCCCTTCAGGGCCTGGGCCCCGAACACGCCTCGCACAGCAGCCATCACGCAGATCTGTCCCGCTTCCGCGACCAGGACGTGACCGTGCTCGGCGCGGGCCAGGCCGCGCTGGAGACCGCCGCGCTGCTGGCCGAACAGGGCACCCGCGTCCGCGTCCTGGCCCGCTCTCCGCAGGTCGACTGGAACACCATGCCGCCGCCCTGGCAGCGGCCGTGGTGGCAGTCGCTGCGCGCCCCGCACACCGGTCTCGGCTGCGGATGGCACAACTGGTTCTACGCGCGGACCCCCCACCTCTTCCGCCGGCTGCCCGAGGAGGTCCGCGCCCAGGTCGCCGCGTCCGCGCTCGGCCCGGCAGGGGCGTGGTGGATCAGGGAGCGCGTGGAGTCGGGCGTCGAGACGCTCGTCGGGCGGCAGGTGCGCACCGCCGAGGCCGTGGGCGGCCGGATCCACGTGACGACCAGCGGGACCGACGGCGCGGGCCCGTCCTTCACGACCGACCACATCATCGCCGCCACGGGGTTCCGGGCGACGACCCGGCGCATCGACGTGCTCGACCGTGAACTGCGCCTGGATCTCGCCTCGTTGGCGGACGAGAGCCCCTACGTCAGCACCGCGTTCGAGACCAGCCGCCCCGGGCTCTTCCTCGCCGGACTGACCACGGCTTCGAGCTTCGGACCCGCCATGCGCTTCGTGTACGGGGCCTCGTTCACCGCCGCACGGCTCGTACGAGGCGTCGAGCGCCATCTGCGCCGCAGGACCCTCGCCTCGCTACCCCCGCAGGCCGGCGGCGAAGTGCCACGCCGCGCCCAACAGCCGGTGCGCTGACCGGACATGGACACGGGCGGCCGCTCGGGCGGCCGCCCTCTTATGGGTGACGCATCGGGCGAACGGGTGAACCTCGTCCCCCGGTGGAGTCGCCGGGTGATGCACTGGACGTGCTTCATGGAACAGGCCGGGTCGCCATCCGCCAGCCGTCGGCACCAATGCCGTGGATGTGCGACATCCCCCTACGGCCTGGTGTGCCGCCCTCCAGGGCCGGCAGGGAAGCTACGCGCATCTGGCTTCCCTGCCGGCAGCTTCAGACGCTCGCGGCCGTCCGCCCACGGCGGTACAGGATCGCGCCGCCCAGCACCAGTCCCGCAGCCGCCGCCCCCGCGCCCAGCGCGGAACCGTCCGCTCCCGTCTCGGCGAGCTGGGCCCTGGGCGCGACGTCGCCGACCGGCTTCGGGGCGTGCTGTTCGCCCTGCGTACGCCCCGGTTCGGCGACTGTGGTCTTCGGTGCGGTCGGTGAGGACGCCGTCGAAGCGTGCGGAGCGAGCGGCTCGGGCAGCTCCCCCGTCCGGGTCGACGGGACGGCCCGCTCCGGCGCCGCCTCGACAGGGGCGGGAGGGGAGGTACGGTCAACGGGCTTATCCGGCACGTGACTTCGCTCGTGCTGCTCATGAGAAGCACCGCTCCCGCACCGGTTTCCCGTGGTGCCGGAGGCGAGTGCGACCACGTCGACGGCGTCGCCGCAGACGTTGACCGGAGCGGTGATCGGCACCTGCACGTTGTTGCCGGACAGCAGGCCCGGGGAGTGCGCCGTCTCGCCGCTCGCGGTGGCGGTTCCGGTCTCGGCGGTGCCCGTCTCAGTGGTGTGCGTCTCGGTGGCGCAGGTGTTGCCGGAGGCCGGGTTGAGCGCCGCGGCGCCGTCCGCGGTGTTGCCGCACAGTGCCAACGGCACGTCGAGCGGGGCCGCCACGCGGTTGCCGGACAGGAGACCGGCATCCATGTCCTGTCCACCTGACGCGGTCGCCGCGTAGGCGCCGGTGCCGGACAAGGACAGGATGCTCGTGGCGGCCGCGGCGGAGAGCATTCCCTTGCTGAGGGCCTGGCGCAATGTACGTGGTCTCTCTGTGCGATGGAGGGGGCCGGCCCCAGCGACTCGGGGAGCGCTGGGGCCGGCTTCGACGCAGCTGGGAAGGCTGGCCGCTATGTCAGTCGTTGACGCACTCGTTACCGAACGCCGGGTTCAGGAGAGCGATCACGTTGACGCTGTTGCCGCACACGTTGACGGGAACGTGGACCGGCACCTGAACGACGTTGCCGGAGAGGACTCCCGGGGAGTTGCTGGCCGCGGCCTCGGCGCCGGAGTCGGCGAAGGCCGGAGCGCCCATGCTCAGCGCCATGAGGGCACCGGCCACGATCGTTGCGCTCTTCTTGAGCTTCACAGGTATTCCCTTCTTTCGGGTCACGCCTCGACGGCGGCCGTAGACCGGGCGGGGAGTTCCCCTTCCCGCACCGTGACCTGAGTCCTACTCAACGAGCGTTCACGGGCGAGGAAACCGTAATACCGACACCTTTCGGAAGTTCACTCGAACGCGGAACGGTCATCAAGAGCGCATCCAGGGGCTGGAGTTGCCGATTTCGTACCTTCGGCGTCACGGGCTTTCACACCCCCGTTGTCACGGGCATGAAAAAGCTCGGACCGCCCGAGGTGAGTCGGGACGGTCCGAGCAGTCTCCGCGGCTCGGCGGATCAGCCGTTGTGCTCGCCATTGCCGGACAGGACCGGGATGTCGTCCAGGATGTGCGACAGCGGCTCGTCGCCCTTCGCCTGGGTCGAGTTCTCGGTGCACTGCTGGTTCTGCGGCGCGGAGAGGACGGGGATGTCCTGGACCGCGACCGGCACCAGGCCGACGAGGGCGCCGGCGTTGCCCTTGACCGGGAGGCCGATGCAGGGCTTGTTCAGCGAGCCCTGCACCAGGGACAGCTGCGGGCTCATGTTGCCCTTGGTGACGGAGTTGCCGAATGCCTGCTTGGCGCCGTTGCCGCTCATCGACGTCGTGCCGCCATCGTCACCGATGGCCATCGCGGGCGAAGCGGCGGCAGAGACGCCCACAACCGAGACGGCGACCGCGGCGGCGGCCATTGCCTTCTTGTACATTGCTGTTCCTTTTCTGGACCGACCACAGGGTACTGCGGGCTGTTCAACTCGCTCCGGAGGTTTTGGTTCCGCCCATTCACTCCATCGGATCGCCCTCCGAACGGCGCACCTCGAACAATGCGCCGTCCGCACCTCCCGTATTTAAATACCGATCGGATTAGCCCCGGCCCCCTGAGAGCGCGTCAGACCCCTTCCGCATTGGGCCATCGGAGTGAATCTGAGCAACTCCTCGCAGCCGGGGGAGTTGCTCAGAGTGCTCCGAGGACGGGGCTCAGTCAGAAGGGAAAACCTGTGCTCAAGAAGGTTATGGCCGCCGCGGCGGTCACGGCTTCCGTCGTCGGCATGTCGGCTGTCGCGGCTCCCACGGCGCTCGCCATCGGCAACGACGGCGGCACCGACACGATGAGCGGCAACGACGCCATGCAGGAGTTCGGCAACTCCGCCACGTACGGCAACATGAGCCCGCAGATGGCGCTCATCCAGGGCTCGCTGAACAAGCCCTGCATCGGCCTGCCCGCCAAGGCCAACGTGGGCTCCGTCGTCGGCCTGGTGCCGGTGGCGGTCCAGGACATTCCGGTCCTGTCGGCCCCGCAGAACCAGCAGTGCACCGAGAACTCGACCCAGGCGAAGGGCGACGAGCCGCTGTCGCACCTCCTGGAGGACATCCCGGTCCTCTCCGGCAACGGCGTCGGCAACAACTGACGTTCCACGCATTCAGCGGGCCGCCACTTCCCGTGGCGGCCCGCTGCTGTGTTCAATTCCGGGGCCACGGATCCTGTTCGACGATCCTGTTCCATTCGGGGTCGGGCCGCCCCGGGAGCGTTCTGCCCTCTTCGCGCCACAGGGTGAACAGGGATTCGTAGATGGGATCCGTACGGCATTCCGAGGGTTTCCTGCTCGCCGGGATCACTCCGCGCCTTTGCCAGCTTCCTGCGCCATCAGCCATGGGTTCCTCGTCCTGGGTGGGAGCGTCGCTGCTTTTGTTCCAACGCGGCTCCCCACCAAAACGGCCCGCTGTGGCGAAAGAGTTGTTCCTGGGCGCCGCGCAAGAACGGCGGCGGAATGACACGTCATCGCGATTACGGTGACGGGAGACTTCCTCCCCCTCATTCAGCCAGCGGAGAACAGCATGAGGACGATCCCCCGCGCGCCGTCTCGCAGGAGAGGCGGAAAACGCCTCGGTGTCATCACCCTGGGGATCGCGCTCGCCGCTTCCCTGACCGGACTCACCGCCGTCGCGATGCCGCATCCCATCGAGCGGGTCCCGGTTTTCGACGGCATGAAGAACCGCCCCAAGAACGGTCCCGGCACGAACATCCTGCTGTTGGGCACGGACAGCCGCGACGGCATCACCAAGAAAGAGAAGGAACGGTTCTCCACCGGCAGCGTGGGCTGCAATTGTTCCGACACGATCATGCTCATCCATGTGTCGCCGAAGAAGGACCGGGTCAGCGTCGTCGGGCTGCCCCGTGACTCCCGCGCCGTCATCCCCACCCACCGGGACGAGGCGACCGGCGCCGAACGCGCCGCCCATCCCGCCAAGATCAACGCGGCCTACGCCGAGGGCGGTCCCCGGCTCGCGGTGCGCACGATCGAGCGGATGACGAAGGTGCGCGTCGACCGCTATCTGGAGATCGACTTCAGGCGGTTCATCGACAGCGTGGACCGGGTCGGCGGCGTGCGCGTGTGCACCCCGCGCCCCCTCAAGGACTTCGCGACCCGGATCGACATGCCGCCGGGCACGCATCACCTGTCGGGTGGCGAGTCGCTTCAGTACGTCCGGTCCCGGCACGTGGACAACAGCGCGGACTTCGGCCGCATCCAGCGGCAGCAGCGCTTCCTGGTGGGGGTCCTGCGCGCCCTCTCGTCGGACCGCGCCTTCGCCGACCCCGTCCGTACGGCGGAGCTGGCCCGCACCGTCCTCGGCTCCTCCCGCGTCGACCAGGGGTTCACCGTCGATCAGCTCGTCTCGCTCGCCACGGCCCTGCGCCGGCTCACGCCCTCCGCGATCGAGTTCACCACCGTCCCCATCCGCGGGTTCAGCGCACCGCAGGACGGGCTCGGCGCCACGCTGGAGTGGGATCAGCAGCGGGCCGCGAAAGTCTTCGGCGCACTGACCGCGGACCGGGCGCTCGGCGGCCGCAAGTCGGCCTCCGCGCCCGCCGATCCGCCCCGCCTCGCGAGCAGGGAAATCTTCCGCGGGGACAAGGTCGCATGTAACTGAGAGTGGCATTGCGCTCCGCTGAACGGGCTACCTACCGCAACTCCCCGGCTGCCACTCAGTTGATAGGCATGCGACTCCACAACGGAGCCTGTCTTCGAAGGGAAACCTCACACCATGAAGAAGCTGCTTGCCACGGCCGCGCTCGCCGCGTCCGTCGCCGGTATGTCCGCCGTCACCGCCCCCCAGGCCATGGCCATCGGTGACGACTCGGGCACCACCTCGTCCAGCGGCAACGGCGCGACGCAGACCTTCGGCAACTCCGCCACGCACGGCGACATGAGCCCGCAGATGTCGCTGGTCCAGGGTTCGCTGAACAAGCCCTGCATCGGCCTGCCGGCCAAGGCCAACATCGGCTCGCTCGTCGGTGTCGTGCCGGTCGCGGTCCAGGACATCAACGTCCTCTCCGCCCCGCAGAACCAGCAGTGCACCGAGAACTCGACCCAGGCCAAGGGCGACGAGCCGCTGTCGCACATCCTGGACAGCATCCCGGTCCTCTCGGGCAACGGCGCGGGCAACAGCTGACCTGTGCGCGCTCGCGGTGGAACGGGTCGCCAGTAGGGATCGGCCCGTCCACCGCAGGCCAGGAGCGCACCGTCCGCACGCCGGTGCCTCCACCAGCGGCCCTGCCGGTCCCCTTCAGGTGCGAAAGGGGGCCGGCACGGTCGTTCCACGGCACGTACCGAAGTGCGTACCGCAGTACTTCTCCCAGCACTTCCCTCAGCACTTCCAGCGGCACGATCGCGCCGCTTCACCCGGTTGGCGGGGCTATCTGCCCGGTGGCCCCGGGGTCTGTTATCCGTCGGCGCTCCGGTGGCATAACCCTCCATGCGTCGCAGGAGCGAACGCCGGAATCGCGAACGTCAGACTCTGGAGTGTTGTGTGATGGGTGTCCGCAGACATCTGCTGTTCTTGGCAGCCGTACCCCTGGCCCTCGGTGTGAGCGCGCTGCCCGCCGGTGCCGAGCCCCTGCCGCCCGCTCCCTCGCTGCTCCCCGAAGCCGGCCAGGCCGACTCGGCGCGCGCGGCCACCGTCGTCACCGAGCTCAGCGCCCGGGAGACCTCCCTCGGCGAGGGGACGACCCTGCACGTGAGCGGCCGTCTGGTGGACGGCGACACGCTCCTGTTCCCGCTGCCGCAGCTCGCGGTCTCCGTACGGATCACCGGCGCGGCCGGCGCCGCACAGGAGTGCAACACCACGACCACCCGCGAGGGCCGCTTCACCTGTGCCTTCGAGGTCGCCGCGCACGACACGGCCGAGGCCACCGTCACCTTCCGCGGCAACGCCGTGTTCGCGCCGGGAACGGCGACCACGCGCGTCTCCTCCGCCGTCGCCGCGACGCCCACCCCGGCGGCCGTGACACCCGCCGAGACGCCTGCCGTGACGCCTGCCGAGACGCCCGCCGCCACACCGACGCCCTCCGCTACGACCCCGGCCCCGGCCGAGGCCGCCGCCACCCCCGCGGTGGTTCCGTCGCCCGCCGACGGCGCGCGGACGCCGGCCGTCTGACGCCCACTAGGGTCGAAAGCCGGTGCCCGCCGGTGCGTCGCCCGGGAAGGGCCGCCGTGAGGGCACAGTGTCGAAGGTATGACTGCGCTCATCACCCACCGACCGTTCCGCCTCACCCTCTGCGCCCTCGCCCTGTCCTCGGGTCTCTGCCTGGCCCCGGGCGGCGCCGCCGTCGCGGCACAGCAGCGGGGTCCCACCGACGACGCCGTCCCGGCCGCCGCCACCCTCGACGCGGGTGGTCCTTCCTGGCACCAGGAGAGCGTGGACTTCACCGGTGACGTCCTCACGTACCGGGAGACGGCGTCCGGCTTCGAGACCGACGGGACCGCCTACTTCGAGCGGACCCTGCTGACGGTCGGCGGGCCGGAACACATCAGCTACACGACGACCGCGTCCCACTCCTGACCCTGGTCCGGCGCCGTACACGGGCGTGAGCCCCGAAGCACGTGCTTCGGGGCTCACGAGGCGATCCGGCTCGGGGCCGGGCAGCCGGGGGGGGCGCGTCAGGAGTGCGAGCCCGTCATGTGGCCGGTGGCGCCCGAGGGGCCGGCCTGCTTCGTGGCGGTCTTGAAGTAGGCCTTGCCGTCAGGGGTGAAGCCGCTGACCGTGCTCGACGTCATGCCGCCGCTGGAGTTCGCGGAGTCCTGCGACTTCTTGTAGGCGGGGCCGTCGTTGGCGGACGCGAAGCCCGCGCTGCCGATGACGAGGGGGGTGACGAGAGCACCGACAGCGACGTACTTGGCAATGCTGCGCATCTTGATGCGGTCCTTTCAGAGTTCGCCGGCCTCGGGAGACCCCTTCGCAGGGGTCGGCGGATTCGGCCACATCCCGCTGTGAGCGATCTTGCCCGGGTCCCCCTGAGCCCGCATCCGGGACGGTGACGCACAGTGAGGGACATCCGTCCCGCCGCACGCCATATGGCAGTTGACCAGTACTGATGCCCTGTCGGATCGCTCGCCCGTTCGGCTCCGAGTGGTGCATCCGGGTGGTGCGTCCGGGTGGTCAGGGGCATCGCTCGTACTGCCTTTGCGGGGTGGCCGGAACCGGCACAGACTCGATCTGTCCCTGGGTGTGAGCCCAGCCCCCACGACCTTCCCGGAGGGTCCATGTCGCACGTCCGCACCCGGTCCGCCCGCACGCGCTGTGTCCGCGCCCTGTCCGTCGTCGCCATCGGCGCGAGCGCATGGGCGCTCGCCCCTGGGACCGCCGCCGCGGTCGACCGCCTCACCATCGTCGAAGCCACCGCGGCGGGCGACCACGTCGACGTGACCGTCCGCTACCGGTGCGAGGCGGAGCTCGGCACCGACACGCTGGCCGTCTCCCTCGCCGACACCCGTGCCGGGGGCGTCTACACCGCCGCCACCATGCCGACCTGTGACGGCACTTGGCGCAAGGCGGTGGTCTCCACCGCGCGCGGCGCGGGTCCCGTGGCGGCCGCCGACGCCGAGGCCGTCGTCACCGCCAGCCTCGGCGTCGGGCCCGAGCCGCAGGTGTTCCCCACCGCCGACGCCCGCGCCACCGTCACGCTGCGCGCCAGGGCCTGACCCGCGCCCCCGGCCCCGTACACACGAAGGCCCCCTGCCCGTCGGAACGGGCAGGGGGCCTTCGCGCAGTCAGCGCATCAGGAGTGCGAACCCGTGCAGCTGCCGGTCGCGCCGGTGGGACCGGCCTTCTTCGTCGAGGTCAGGAAGTACGCCTTGCCGTCGGGGGTGAAGCCGCTGACGGTCTCCGACCGCGTGCCGCCACCGACGTTCGCGGAGTTCTGCGACTTCTTGTAGGCCGGGCCGCCGTCGTCGGCGGACGCGAAGCCGGCGCTGCCGATCACGAGGGGGGTCACGAGGGCACCGACGGCGACGTACTTGGCAATGCTGCGCATCTTGATGCGGTTCCTTTCGGGGATGTACCGGCCGTGGCAGAAGGCCCCGCCGAACAGGGCCGGCGGAGTCGGCCGACCTCCGCCTCTCCCGACCCTGCACCCGCCACGGGGACAACGCATCTTCATGCCTCCGTACTGACGAATCCCCCCTCTTCCGCGCCCCGGCGAATGGCGGGCGGGCCGGGACGCCCGCACGCTGGCTGCAACTGCCTCCAGTGAAAGGAATCCCATGTCCCGCCGCCGCGCCCTCGCCGCGCTCACCCTCGTCACGCTCACACTGAGCCCCGTCGCCACCGCGCGAGCGGACGTGGATACGGACACCGCCACCGACACCGCGGGCACCCAGTCCTGCCGGATCACCGGCTACACCGCCGACCAGGGCCGCTACGTCTCGGTCACCTCGATCCCCCACCCGGTCACCGCGCAGCGGTGCCGCGACCTCGGGGGGACCGTGACCAGCAACCTGCTGGACGCCACCGTCACCCCGTCGGCCGAGGAGATCGCCCCGACCGTCGAGCCGGGGACCGACGTCCTGGACGACGTGGCCGTCCCGCAGTCCGCCGACATCCTGACCGCGCCCTAGGGTCTTTCGTTTGGATCAGGCCGGATCAGGGAGCGGGGTCTGGTGCGTGCGATCGCAAGGCGGAGGAGGGCGGCAACGCGGAGCGTTG